>JBBAUR010000005.1:0-108372 GCA_040398075.1 Bdellovibrionota bacterium
CTGCCGATTTCGCTCATCCTCGCTACGAGGTTCATTTTTGTTACGCACTCTAAGTCCTCAGCAGAAGTTTTCGGTTTCTGTGTCGGTAAGTCCATCGGTGTTGGTCGAGATCGCTTCGAGTATAGCTTTTGCGTCATCTCGGATCATTGCAGAGAGGCCGTTGATGAGTGATACATTACGCGTTACATCGTCCCAATCTTTCTTGGCGATGGCTTCGCACAGGGCGACGGCGAGTGAGCGTTGTTTGGCCAAAATAGTGTCATATGACTCGAGCCTCCGAAGAACACCAGATGGAACCGACTCCCTAGTGTTCAAAGTGGTGCGAGCTTTCGAAATAGCAGACTCGAGCTCTGTGAAGGATTCGAAAAGACGTTCGATGATATTAGACTCCATTTCCTTTTCTCCCTGTGTCTCTAGGCGTGTTGCTGTCCTTATTTCCGTGTAACCATTTTCTGCAACTAGCGAGACCTCCAGCAGAGAGGTTTCTCGAAACCTTTTGATCAAGGTTATTCATACTTCCTCTCGCTCTGTTGCATTGCTTTTCGAACCCGCGCTATCCGTCGCGTAATTGTAGTCACCGAGAGCCTGGCTTAACCAGGCTGTTGTTCGTATTAAGTTGTCTCTATTTACCGTATCAGTCCCCTTCTTCCCCATCGGGCTCGCTCGGGGGGAACCATCCTTGGTTCGTTTGAGCGTTTTGACTTACGGTGAATGCAAAGTTGTTGCCAAGTACTATTATATTGAAATGTATGGTGTTTTTTGTGGGACTGTCGCACGACGCGGGTGTTCAGCGCGGGCCTGTAGTAAGATCAGATAATTAGAAGTGCTTTGGTATACGACACCTGTGTTTTTTTAGATCACTCATGAAAATTCCCTGGGCGCCAGTGAACACGCCATCTCTCCATAGCAAACGGTGGGAGTGTATCGAGGTGTACCACGATGGAGACCTTTTCTTCGAAGCACTTGAGAGTGCCGTGCGGGGAGCTCAGGGCTCTATCGACATCGAGAGCTACATCTTCATGCTCGATAACGCGGGTGAGAGAGTTCTGAATGCGCTTACAGAGGCAACGGCCCGGGGTGTTCGTGTTCGTCTAGCGGTCGATGGGATAGGTTCGAGCACGTGGACCAGAGCGCTACGCCAAAGAGCGACCGACGGGCGTATCCTTTTCAAAGTATATCACGAACTCCCGTGGGAGCGGTGGTGGCGCGGTGGTCGAGCAGGCCCTGGTCGCAGGAAGCTGAGTGCCGTTTTACGCCGCATTAACGTACGTAATCATCGCAAAGTGTGCATCATCGACGGAACTAGGGCATTTGTCGGTAGTATGAATGTCGCTGCTTGCCACCTACGCTCCGTGGTGCGAGATGAAGCATGGCGAGACACCGGCGTGATGGTGGAAGGCCCCGATGTCGCGGTGTTGGCAAACTCATTCGAAGAGATATGGGCCGGCTCTTGGCGGCGCCTGCGACGGCGTCTGAAGAAAACACGGGTACAATCCAGCGACCTTGTCAGGCTCAACATACGCCATAAACAGCGCCAAGCCAATTATCTCGATTTGTTGATACGGATCGTTCGAGCGCGTCAGAGAGTCTGGATAACCAACGCGTACTTCGTGCCCGATGGATCTATTCTTCGGGCGGTGGCGATAGCCGCCCGAGCCGGGGTCGACGTTCGGATTCTCGTTCCTCGGTTTTCCGACGTCGTTTTCATGCCGTGGATTGCATCTGCATTTCACCTCGGTTTACTGCGAGCAGGGGTCAAAGTCTTCGAATATCAGCGATCGATTCTGCATGCGAAGACCATGCTAATCGACGACTGGGGGCTTGTTGGCTCCAGTAATTTGAACCATCGAAGCCTCTTGCACGACCTCGAGGTCGATGTAGTCTTATCCGATGAAAAGGCATGTGAGGCACTCGAGAGCCAGTTTCTGCTCGACCTCGAGGTGTCACTGCAGATTACCCGAGAAAATTGGCGAGCTCGACCATTTATGGAACGAGCCTTGGGAACGATCCTGTTGGCGTTTCGCTATCTGTTGTGAAGAGTTATGAGTGAAGGGCTCGTTCTCCGAATTCTTTCGTACAATATCCATAAGGGATTGAGCCTCGGCAATCGGGCTTTCATCTTGCCAGCTATCCGCACTGCGCTCGCGGCTCTTCAGCCGGATATCGTTTTTTTACAGGAGGTGCTGGGCAAACACGACCGACATGCGGGGCGCTTCGAGGAATGGCCGACCCTTCCACAGAGTGAGTTCTTGGCTGCCGGGTTATGGCCGCACGTTGCATACGGAAAGAACGCGATGTATTCACATGGTCACCATGGTAATGCGATTCTCAGTAAGTACCCGATTGTGGGGTTCGAGAATCTAGATGTTTCGACAAATGCATTCGAGTCGAGGGGGATATTGCACGCCGTTATTGATGTTCCTGGCTCTCCTGCCCCGGTGCACTGCATGTGTGTACATCTCAATATGCTGCGACGAGGCCGAGAAACTCAGCTTAAGCATCTGTGTCGACGAGTAGTGCGGAGCGTGCCGCGGTACGAACCGCTTTTGGTGGCGGGGGATTTCAACGACTGGCGGGAAGATGCCTCGGATTTCCTCTTCAAAGGGATCGGATTGAGTGAGGTCTTCCTCGATCTCAACGGAGAGCACGCCCCTACATATCCGAGTCGATTCCCAGTGCTCAGGTTGGACCGCATCTATGCCCGAGGCTTGGAGCCGCTGGGCGGCGACGTGTTGAGTCGGCCGCCGTGGGAGAATCTCTCGGATCATGCGCCCTTGTATGCGGAGCTGTTACTGGAAGAGGGATAGCGAAGGGTATCTCGGACTCGGGCTCTTGAGGTCGCGTAGCGGATCGGTACGGGCACCGCAGCGGTGTCGACTCTGCACAGGATGTTTTTTTCAAGAAGAAGGGGGTGCACTCCCGAAAGAACGGAAATTACCCAATAAAAACGGCTTGTAAGACGACCCGCAGAGCCCGTCGGGCCAAAGCGCACGGTATCAAGAAGTATAGAGCGACCCAACAAGCCCCTTTTAGCGCTGGGAGCGGTTTCGTCTTGCTTCGCTAGAGCTTGCCTAAAGCGTTGTATTTGCTAGGCTCTTGGCCTCTCCGATAGGATCCCGCTATAAAAACAGGTGCGGCTATCGGGGTTGTCGCTGCGGAGGAGACTCCGCACTCACGTTCCTGTGTAGCTGGTCTCATACGAGGGAAAAGGATGTCACAGCCGGTACGGTCGCTGCCCGAAGAGAAAGGAGAAGAGGTGGATATCCCGACCCTCATGGCTCAGATCCGTGAGCGTATCAAGGCTGATGTGGAGAACAACCGTGATAAGCGATCTCCGATAACCCCGGTAGCTGCACGATTCTCTGACGATCGGGCTCGGCGTGCGGGGGATCTCCAGCACTCCGAGGATCTACGATTCCTGAACCTCAACTACGCATACGAGACCAAGGTCTCGCCAAATGCGATCGTAACGCATCGCAGTGGCTTGCTCGGGAAGATAATAGTCAAGCTCAAGAGAAGGTTTGTTTCTTTTCTTCGTAATGCGTTTCTGAACGAGTATCTGACCTCTGAGCGTGCGTTCAACGAACGCCTTGTGAGGTACTTAAACGAGGTGGGTCGTTACATCGACGCGAGAGATACACACATCTTCGTTGAGCTCATCCGCAAGATCGATACCGATGTAGGTCGGCTGCGTGAAGGTCTGACGCGTGTCGATGATGAGAAGAGCGCTGCGATCTTCGCGCTTGGTAATCAGAGCGAAGCTGCAGCGAAGGATCTGGTCAACCGCATAGGGTTGGTCGATACGATGGTACGAGGGTTAGAGGGGATAGTGGCAAACCTCCCGCAGTACAGAGACGCCACACCTCCGCTTGCATCTACCAGTGATGCAGGTGCCCCGGTGGGAGATCTTTCGTACCTATTGTTGGAGAATCGCTACAGAGGAGGAGAGGACGAGATCGCGCGCAGGATCTCTATTTACCCCGAAATCTTCCGAGGCGCTCCGGGTCGTATCCTCGAAATCGGCTCCGGTCGTGGAGAGCTTCAGCGGTTGTTCAAGCAGTCCAACCTGGATTCGTATGGGGTGGATCTCGATGTTGTGATGGTGAATGTCGCAAATGCGAACGGATGTAGTACGCAGTACGGTGACGGAATTGCACACCTCCGTAGCCTTGCAGACAATTCACTGGGCGGTATCATCGCTGTGCAAGTCGTGGAGCACTTGACTCGCGAGCAGCTCAGGGAGTTGTGCGAGCTCGCCGAAAGGAAGGTAGAAGCCGGGGGTAGAATCGTTTTCGAAACTATCAATCCGCAGTCAGTACTTGCGCTATCGTCGAACTACTTCCGAGATCCCACGCACGTCTGGCCGATGCACCCTGATACCCTGGGTTACATAGCGACCTTGGCGGGCTTGAGGGTCGTCGAAACCAGATATCTATCGCCTGTTGCAGTATCGCACCTCCTCAAGGAGGTGCCGGTAGACTCGACATACTCTGCTCCACTCGCGGACGCCGTGCAGCGTTTGAATGCCAACATTAGACAGCTCAATACCCTGCTGTACGGATTTCAGGATTACTGCTTGATTCTCGAGGTGATGTAAGCATGGCGCGTATCTTGGTACTCGGTGTCAAGGTTCCGTTTACCCACGGTGGGCAGGAAGTATTGGTAGGTAGCCTGATAAAGGGCCTCAAGGCCCGCGGGCACGAGGCTGACGTGGTTGAACTTCCGTTCAATCCGATCCCGAAGGAGAGCATCTTGCTTCAGGCTGCAATGTGGAGGTCGCTCGACCTATCCGAGTATGCAGGACAGCCGATAGACCTTGTGATAGCTACCAAGTTTCCGAGTTACTTTGCGCGTCATCCGCGCAAGAGTGTGTGGCTCGTGCATCAGTTGCGCGCTTTCTACGACTTGTACGGAGGCTCATTTTCGAGCGTTGGAGACGATCCTCGGGACGAACAGTTGCGACGTATGCTCATGGACAGCGATACCAAGACGATAGGAGAGAGCGCTTTCATCAGTACGATCTCGAAGAATGTGTCTGATCGTCTCAAGCTGTACAACGGTCTCGATTCGACGGTGCTGTATCCACCTCTACCACAGGGAGATCGGTATAGGAGTGGGGAGGCACATCCATATATCCTCTCAGTAGGGCGGTTATGCAGAATTAAACGTATTGCGCTCGCTATCAACGCCTTGCCGCTGATCGATTCGAAGATAAAGCTCAAGATCGTAGGCCTGCCCGACGAGCCTGGTATGATGGAGTATTTGAACAACGAGATCGCCAAGCATGAATTGCAGAGCCGAGTGGAATTTTTGGGCCGTGTAGGGGACGAGGAACTTTTGGAGCTCTATGCGCACGCCACAGCGGTATACTATGCCCCGTACGACGAGGATTACGGCTACGTAACGCTCGAAGGAATGGCCAGTGGTCGACCAATAGTCACGGCACGTGACAGCGGAGGCACCTTGGAGTTCGTCACAAACGGTGAGAATGGATTCGTCACTGACCCCACACCGGAGGGTATCTCCGAAGCTGTCAACGCTGTTGTGAGGGATCCTGAACTCGGTGTGCGATTGGGAGCTACGGGCCGAGCGCGTATCGAAAAGGCGGGAATGATGACAACCGGGTGGGACCATGTGTTGAACGCACTGCTCTCTCCTCTCGAGACGGTTCCGGTCAAAAAAGCCTCACAGGTAGCGGCATGACGGCGCTTCCGAGTCGTCCCCGCATCGCTTGGTTTGTCGACTCACTTGATTCGCAGTCTCTATCCTCGTACTGCTCTCAGCTTCTCCTACCGCTTCTCCACTCACGTTTCGAGATAGAACTCTTCACGGATGCAGTTCGCCTGAGCTCCGAGGGCCTTCCCGTGCATCACTACTTGACTGCGTATCGTCGCCACCGCGAGGCGCCCTTTGATCTCTTCTTTTATCAACTCGAGGATGGAAAACACGGGCGTTTCGCGCGCATGCATCTCGGTTTGATGCCCGGGGTCGTCTGGGTACACGACCTGTTCCTCCTCGATCATGGTCCTGAGGGCCTTTATACGAGCCCGTGGGAGCGCACGGTCGCTCAATTCCGTGACGGTAATGTTCCATTCTTCGAGCGCTCGGATGCACCTCATCAGTTGTGGCCGCGAGCGTGTCGGGAGGTAGCCCTTGCGCCCGTAGTTTTATTTAGTTCGAGGTGGGCGATGAGGGATTTTGGTACCCTCCTCTCCGAGCGGATTGAGCCGTATCCAGGCGGCCAACGGGTCGATTTCCTGTCCGTGCCGGTGAAACTACATGAGCCAGCTGCTGGCCGAATCAGCTCGAGTACATTACGCCTCGCCAGTTTGGGAACTGTGAATGTCGAAGATCGCGCGTACAAGATCCTTCCAGCTCTCAGGGATGCGCCGTGCGAATGTCACCTCACCTGGCTCGTTGATGGTAACGAGCTAACGCGGGCAAGGGAGCTCCTAGAGGAGTTTGCGGTGCAACAGCGCGTTACTCTCGCCGAGGGGCGTTCAGTTCAGAAATGGCGCGAGATCCTCGATACAACCGATATCGCTCTACACATGCACCGCAGCCCGTTCGGGCATCTAGCCCCGTACGTTCAATGTTCTCTTGCAGCTGGGGTGTCAGTCGTTGTTTCCGACGCTGCCGAGGGAGCGTATCTCCCCGAAAATTGCGTCTTTCGTGTTTCTCCGGGGCTTACCGAGTCGGCCGAACTCAAGCAGCTGCTTGGGTCATTGAATGATTCCACACTCGACGCAGTCGGCCGGCGAGGGCGTGAGTTCGTCGCATCCGAGAGTGATGTACTCCTCATTGCCGAAAGGCTTGCTAGTCTGTTTCATGACAATCTGACCGGGGTAAAGCGCTGCATGGAACGGTGGACAGTACTTCAACAAAGTGCATCGAAGGTCTTACTCGAGGAGGTAGTAGGCCTCGCTGGAGGGTCACCCGGTGGATGTGGGGCAGAGCAGTTCGTACGGCCGGTTGCCCGTGAATTGGGGTGGGTTCAGGAGCCCACGAATCTGGGATAACGATCTCGTGACGGCCGATAGTCTCGTCGACGCTCCTATTATGTCCTTGGAGTAGCATGCCATCGGTAGCAAGGGCGACCTCGGAGCAGGATCGTGCTTCGAGCGCCTCGTCGACCTCATTGAGTCGCTTGTACTCCCGGTCGGTACTTCGTTGCTGGTCACATCCTTCGAAGCTATAGTGCGAGGTGATCATGAATTCCTCTGCAATCAGTTCAAGACCTGCCACTCGTACTGCGGCTCTGCGCGCGCTTGAGGAGTTTTTGCCGCGCATACCGGCCTATGTGTACGAGCGGAATTTCGACCGGGTTGGGCACGGCGAGGTTTCGCGGTTATCTCCGTATCTACGACGACGACTGATCTCGGAGGAAGAGGTTACGCGAGAGGTTTTACGGCACTGGTCATTCGCTGAGGCCGAGAAGTTTCTGCAGGAGATCGCGTGGCGTACGTATTGGAAAGGGTGGCTCGAGCAGCGTCCGGGAGTGTGGAGCGCGTACCTGGCAGAGGTGAAACATCTTCAGGTGACTGTCGAGGAAGCCCCGTGGAGTGATCGTTACAAACAGGCCGTCACCGGCCAAACGGAGCTGGAGTTTTTCAACGATTGGGTGGGAGAGCTACGCTCAACAGGCTACCTTCATAACCACACCCGTATGTGGTTTGCGAGTGTGTGGATCTTTACGCTCAAGTTGCCGTGGCAACTTGGTGCTCACTTCATGTATCGGAATTTACTCGACGGTGATCCAGCATCGAATACTCTCTCGTGGCGTTGGGTGGGCGGACTACAGACTCCAGGAAAGGTATACCTCGCACGTGCCGACAATATCGCAAAATACTCTGAGGGGCGCTGGACACCGCGAGCTCAAGATCTGGCTCGAGAGGCTATCAAGATTGCGGACTGCTCGATCAGCACCGAGCACGAGAGTGTTCTTCCGCTACCAACCCGTATCCCGAAGGAGCACTTCGCGCTGGTGGTGTGCGCTGAGGATCTTTCAATCGAGCAACAGGCTGAGAGTCTCTACTCTGCGGCGTCTGTTGCGCTACTCTCCCCATGTGCAAGTGAACAGAGGGAGGCTCATGTGGCTGCATACCTTGCAGAAGCCATGAGCGATGCGGAGCAGCGGCTGGTCGAATGGCGTGGTCCGCACAATGTCGCGCGAGTTACGACGGAAGAGCAGCTAGAGGAATGGATTCACTCCCTCGGAGATGCAGCTTTGATCATGGTACCACCCCCCACCGGGCCCGAGGGCTTTTGGCTCAGCGCAATACGAAAACGACGGCCAGGTGCGGGCGCTTTCATGCGTGAGTGGGATGAGCTTCTCTATCCCTGGGCCACGAAGGGGTTCTTTCCATTCTGGGAGAAGGCGCGGCGTATTATTGAACAACGGTGCGTTTCCTCTCGAGACGCTAAATGCAATTGAGGCTCGTCATCGAAATTTCTGTTGATAGACACCGATGCCTCGAACATGATCGGCAGGGAGGATCTTCCGTACTTCGTACAGTTCTTTGAACCAAGGCTCGCTTTCGAGGATATCGAGGCCAAATCTACTCCGTGCTGCGATGATGACCGTAGGTTTGAAATGTTCAATCAGGACTCGGTTCCAACCCTGTAGATCGACGAACTGAGGGTGCTTATCATCGATATCGAGGCTATTCCTGAAGTCATTGAGGATAGCCCGCACCTCACGGCTGTTGATACCCGAGGAGTCTATGACCTCGTTCTCGGGAAAGCCAAAACCGATGATCCCCACCTCTCCGGCTAAAATACGGTCGGCTGAGGTTATTTCGTTGCGAAATTGCTGGACGATCTCTCGATATCGAAGCTCTCGCAGAAACGAGCTCTCATGGCGGACATCTTGCGACAGCGAGTAAGCAACGAGAAGGCAAGCCATGATAGCCAAAATGCTACAGAGCTGAATCGATGAGAAGCGAGCTTTCTTGAGCAACCACGCAATCCCAGCAGCTCCGCCGAGCGCTGTCCCAAAGAGCCACGTAGGGGTGAAGTACCAAAAGAAGATCGGTTTAATCCCAGAGAACGTTATGCCCCCCGCGTACAACGATAGCCACAGTAGAAAGGGCCTCACTGCAGGGATCGATAATCCTCCTAGTAAGCCGGCTCCAGCGAGGCAAAAAAGCACGGCTGCTGGCGGATTGGGGCTGTGAGCTTCGAAGAGCATCAGAAAGTTGCGAAGCCACGGTGAGGGATACAGAAGTCGCTTGGCCTCGACGGAGCCGGGTAGAAGCTCTCCGTATGCCCCGTACGAATAGACGAACCAAGGTGTGGTCACCGCAAGAAAGCTACTCACATAAAGAAGCCTTCGGCCCCTGCCAAACAGGAAGCTCACGATTAAGAGGAGCACTCCATCTGGTCGGGTTAATGTTGCGAGCCCTGCATACACTCCCGCCAGAGGGCCTCCTGCATACAGGGACACGATACCTCTGAGTACGAGCAGGCAGTACAAAGCAGTCTCCATCCCCGAAAAGAGCCCCATTCTGCACGGCATGTTGACGGTGGCGATCGTTATCAGCGCGGTGCTGATAACCGCTACCTGGATTGCTTGGTCGGCTGTCTGCTCGATGATCTGCGTGACGATTTCATGCAGTGAAAACAGGAGCAACCACACGATAAGTACGGTTAGCAGGAGAGCGGCGTTCTCAATCGAGATACCCAACGAATAGAGTGCTGACACAAGAAGGGTCCAAGCAACCGACGTTGTCCCTAAAACGGGACTCCCTGCCTCGTTCCACGATAAGGAGCCGAGGTCAGCCAAGCGCTGCGAGTAACGGAACGATATGTATGCATCGTCTATGAAAGGTACCCTGAAAGCGTACATGACGAGGCATAGCGTCAGGCTGGCACAGGCGTTCCATAGTATCCGTCCGGTTATGGTCATGTTTCAAGAGCTGAGCTGTTGGTATAAAACTGAGTACTATAGACTAGCCACTTTTCACGGTAGCGGGATAGCGCAAAAGCAGCAAGGACCAGCCGCGCATGAGATGCCAAATAGCAGCTAAGAATAACGGTAAAAATACAGAAACTCGTACCACCCACAGGATATGAATTAGAGTGCGTAACAAAAATGAACCTCGTAGCGAGGATGAGCGAAATCGGTAGCGACGAGGATGCAGGCTAAAAAGGCGCGGAGACGTGCCCTTTGCGGCACGTTGAGCACCTTTTTTGCCGAAGACGAAGGAGCTGCCGATTGCAGCCATCCGAAGCAGAGGAGCATTTTTGTTACGCACTCTTAATCTCTCGCGTGGATCTTCTTGGAGTTGGGTGGGCTTTCAAGCCACGTGCCGGGACGCTATCGACGTCGGGGCAAATTTCTCAATTTGGGCTAGCCACAGCGAGTAAAAACTCTATAGACTCGGGGTCTGCGAAGTCTCCGCAACAATCGGACGAGTGAGTCAACTATGGGCAAATCCTGCATCGCTACCCTTCTCTGTGTCGTGCTCATCTCCTGTAAGTCTACGCCGCCGCGCGATCCGCTCGATGCTTATCTATCGCAAGGTCGTATTACCGAGGGGCTCAAGGCATACGAATCCAGTAACAGGGAGCCTCAGGCTGAGTTTGAGCGCGGAGTTCTTCTGGTCGTAGACGCACTGTCGAGGTTCTCGGGGGAATTGGCGAGTTATGTAAAGCAGGAATATCGACAACAGGCCGCCCCTTTTCTCAGCAACCGCAGCAAGCCAGTAACCTACCAACGTCTGCGTTCCATGCTTGCTGGCTTGAGGGATAATTTGAGAGAGGCCTCTGGGCATCTCGAGTTAGGTGGATCAGGATCATGGAAATCAGTGGTTCGTCCACTGATGATCAAGGTCGACCTGAATCAAGATGGAACCGTCGCTGCCTCTGAAGGGATAGGGGAGGTGGCTGACTTTGGACTTCAACGCGCATTGAGGAGCGCCGAGCCCGTTCAGCCCGAAAAATTCGAAATAGCGGCTGACGCCGCTGACTCTCTGTGGCTTGCAGGATACTGCCAGCTGGTGCCGGCTGTTCTCGATATAATCCTGGTGTATGACTGGAGTGAATTGTACCAGGCAGTCGCGGGGGAGATCTTCGCAAGCGTTGAGGATAAGTCCCCGACACACGGAGACATCGGATACATCTCTTCTGCTTCGCTGGCAGTTTCGGACCGGTCGCTCGGTGAGAGTGCGCGGCGTGGATTCCTCAAGGTTCTCGACTTGAACGAAGCAACTATGAAGGCGCTCGCGCTCGAGACCGACAATGACCGCGAGTGGATACCATCGGCAACCCAGACCTCCGTCACTGCGCTCTCGATCAGCGAGGCGAGGTGGAATGAGTGGAAGAGCTTTGCTCAGGATCTTCGATTGCTCTTGGAGGGTGAAGCCTTTCTCAAGCAGTCGATATATTACGATGAGCAGGGCCTAGGGTTGAATGTGCGCAAGCTGTTCGAGGATCCAATGCCCTTGAGTCTCCAACCACAACCCCACCTTCGCAGGTATTTGGTGACCGCACCACCTGAGAAGATAATAGACGAGAGCCGGGGACTCTTTCGATTCTTGAGGGGCGATGGGATGCTCTATGCGTTCTTCATAAATTGAGCCGCTGTTAGTGGTGGTTTGTTTGTATCAACGGCACGGCGTCGGAGGGTTGCTAGCCCTGAATTGAGCATCGGCGTACTTCTTGGGGAAAGGAGTCTGCTATGCTATAGCTCTAGTCATGAGTGAACGGTCCTCTTCAAAAATAATATGCGATCGCTCGGTGGTCTCCGCACGCGATGTTATCCTGACTGGCGATCGCCCG
This sequence comes from Bdellovibrionota bacterium, assembly GCA_040398075.1. Classification (GTDB taxonomy): domain Bacteria; phylum Bdellovibrionota_C; class UBA2361; order UBA2361; family OMII01; genus OMII01. The sequence goes on from JBBAUR010000005.1 coordinate 11,782, forward strand.
ACTGGGCCGCTTCATGTTGGTCACTATGTTGGCTCCCTCAAAGCGCGCGTGGAGCTTCAGGATGTGTGCAAGCAGTACGTTCTTATCGCCGATATGCAGGCGCTCACCGATAACGCAGATAAGCCAGAGAAGGTCAGAGATAATGTGCTCGAGGTGATGCTCGATTATCTCGCAGTAGGTATCTCTCCGCATAAATCGACGATCTACCTGCAGTCCGCTATCCCTGAAACTGCGGAGCTTACGATGTATTTTCTCAACCTCGTAGGTGTCGGACGGCTCTCGCGAAATCCCACGGTGAAAAATGAGATTCAGCAACGTGGGTTCGGGGATGAGGTGCCTGCTGGCTTTTGGGCCTATCCTGTCAACCAGGCGGCCGATATCGCTCAATTCAAGGCTACCATCGTTCCTGTTGGTCAGGATCAGGTTCCGATCTTGGAGCTTGGAAACGATATCGTGCGCGCCTTCAACAGACTCTACAAAAAGGAGGTATTTCGTGAGTGTAAAGCGCTCACCTCCAGCGCAGGCTTGTTGCCTGGCACCGATGGCAACACCAAGATGAGTAAGTCGCTCGGTAACGCCCTCTATCTCTCGGACCCTTCGAACGTCGTGGCGAAGAAGGTCAAGAGTATGTACACCGACCCGAAGCATCTGCGTGTGGAGGACCCGGGGCACATCGAAGGCAATGTCGTATTCTCGTACCTTGATCAGTTCGACCCAGATACAGCCGAGGTCGCTCGACTAAAGGAACACTACCAGCGGGGTGGTTTGGCAGATGGAGTCGTAAAGGCAAGGTTAATCGATGTACTCGAGGCCTTCCTGGAGCCTATCCGCAGGCGCCGTGAGGAGTATGCAAAGGAGCGAGGAGAGGTCCTCCGTCTCTTGAAAGAGGGCACCGAGCGCGCCCGAGGTGTAGTACAAGCGACCCTCAAGGAAGCTCGAGCTGCGATGGGGATTGTGGAGCTTTAGTACCTCCGCCCCTACAGAGGTGACGGAGCGTACCACGGCTGCCTTCTACGCAGCCCGTTCGTGTGAATGATGATTAGGGCTATTTGTAAGGTCCTACTCTTCGAAGAGCCGCTGCTGCTTCTTGGGTGTTATCGTCACCGGCGTTCCAGCCGGATAGTTACCGCTGAAGCATGCATCGCAGAACTTACCAGGAGTAGAGTCGACCGCGCGATAGAGTCCGTCGAGGGACAGGTAGGCCAAGCTGTCGACACCTATAAACTTCGCTATCTCTTCGATAGAATTGTGTGAGGCGATGAGCTCGCTTTTTTCGGGGGTATCGATACCGTAGTAACATGGATCGGTGGTCGGAGGCGAAGAGATACGTAGATGGATCTCCTTGGCGCCGGCCTGTCGCAGCATCGAGACAAGTTTACGGCTCGTGGTTCCGCGCACGATTGAGTCGTCGACCACAACGATCGATTTTCCCTTCAAAACGGCGGGGTTTGCGTTCAGCTTAATCTTCACGCCGAAGTCACGAATCGCTTGTTTCGGTTCAATGAAGGTTCTACCGACGTAGTGATTTCTCACCAGACCCATTTCGTAGGGTATCTTGGCAGCTTCGGCATATCCTATGGCGGCCGCTACGCCCGAGTCCGGTACCGCGGTGACGATGTCAGCGTTCACAGGGTTTTCTCGCGCCAGCTCCGCTCCCATATTCTTTCGAAGTTGGTATACATTCTTTCCAAAGACGTTGGAATCTGGACGCGCGAAGTAAACGAACTCGAAGATACACGGTGCTTCTCGCGCAAATCCGAAGGGGTAATAGCTCTTGGTGGTGCCGTCGGGGAACACCTCGATCAGCTCTCCTGGTTGTACGTCTCGCACGTAGGTGGCCCCGACCAGGTCGAATGCGCACGTTTCTGACGCGAATACAGTTGCTCCATCGAGCTCTCCGATAGCAAGAGGTCTGAGTCCATGAATATCGCGGACGGCCATCATCCTATTTTCGAAGAGCAGAAGTAGTGAGAAGGCCCCTTTGAGTCGGCCAAGCGCTGCTATGACCGATTCAACGAGTGGCTTGTCGCCATCTTCGCGTGCCAGAAGGTGCAGTATCGCCTCTGTATCCGAGGTGGAGCCGAAAATCGCCCCCTGCTCAATCAGCTCACGGCGGAGCTCATCGGCGTTGATAAGGTTGCCGTTGTGTGCGATCCCAGTGTGTCCGAGGGAGATCTCTGCGACGAAGGGTTGCACGTTTGCAAGCTTGTTCCCTCCGGCTGTGGTGTAACGCACGTGTCCGATCGCAACGTCGCCGGGAAGCCGAGTAAAATCGAAGTCTCCGAAGACGTCAGCGACAAGGCCAAGGCCCTTGTGAACGTGGAAGTGCGGGCGGTCGGCTGTCCCGTTGAGTGACACTACCCCGGCACCCTCTTGCCCACGGTGTTGTTGGGCATAGAGGCCGAGGTAGGTAATGTTCGCTGCCTCGGCATGCTTCCACACCCCCATCAGACCGCACTCGTCGTGGAACTTGTCCAAGGTAATCATCGCTACGCCTCGAATAACTCCGTTAGCCCTCGGAACCATGCATCGAAGGCGGTGGTTGCATCGAGCTCGCCCACCCCTTTGACGACGATGGTTGTGCCTCCAACGGTGCCCTCGGCAGATATCACGAGGCCCAGTTCAGCACACGCTCCCTTGACCTCACCCGCTTTCTTTGCAGAGCAGCTCACGATGAAACGCGCTCCACTCTCCGAAAACAGGAAGGCATCGGGCCGGTTGAACGATTGTAACACAGACAGGCTCGCTCCCAGAGGTTTATCGTACTCCCTAAAGCAACACTCGGCTAAAGCTACCCCTAATCCGCCCTGCGAGAGGTCGTGACACGACCTGAGAAGGCCTCTGGACGCGAGAGTCGTTACGCTGCGGCACGTTGAGAGCTCTAGGTCATAGTCGAGGGCGGGGAGTGCGCCACGTTCCTGTCCGTGAATCTCGGCGAGGTAAGCGCTGCCACCGAGCTCCTGTTCGTCTGTCGTTCCGATAAGAAAAATGACATCACCCTCCTCCTGAAAATGAGATGGGATACTGGTAGAGACATCCTCTATCACGCCAACGAGCGCTAGGAGTGGGGTGGGTTGAATTCCTTCGCCATTTGTCTCGTTGTAGAGGCTCACGTTTCCGCTGATGACGGGGATATCAAAGGCTCGCGCAGCCTCTCCCAGCCCCGCGATGCTCTCTGCTATCTGCCACATCGTCTCTGGGCGTTCAGGGCTCGGCATGTTCAAACAATCCGATATCCCGAGCGGGGAAGCTCCTGTGGCAGAGATGTTTCTCAAGCACTCGGCTAGTGAAAGCGCAGTTCCGCGACGTGGATCGATCGCACAGAAGCGTGAATTGCAGTCGAGGCTAATCGCCACGCCCTTCGTAGTTCCGTTAGGAGCCTTGATACGTACTACGCCAGCATCGCTACCTGGATGCACGACTGTGTCTCCACGCACCGTGGAGTCGTACTGGTTGTAGACATCGTGGCGTGAGCAAAGGTTTGGTGATGAGAGCATCGCAAGCCAGGTGCAATTGAGGTCGTCGGGAGCCGAGATCGTAGCGAGCTCAATAGGTGCTGTCAGCGATGGATCTGCCGGAGGGGTCGTAGGCCACGTGTACTCGGGCACTGCGCTCGTGAGGAGTCTCGCCGGGATCGACGATACGAGTGTTCCGTGCCAGAAGAGCTCCACGTTCTCCCCTTCGACGACCTCTCCGATAGCGACGGCATCGAGCTCCCAACGCTCGAAGATCTCGATCAGCTCCTGTTCGTGTCCGGCTTCGACGATGAACAGCATGCGCTCCTGAGATTCCGACAGCATGATCTCGTAAGGGTTCATCCCGGTTTCCCGTTGTGGCACTCTGTCGAGGTGGATACGAACTCCGGTTTTACCTCGATCCGCCATCTCGAATGAGGAGCTGGTTAGTCCCGCTGCTCCCATGTCTTGTACCCCTACGACCCGACCGCTTTTGAAAGCTTCTAGGCATGCCTCCAGCAGGAGTTTCTCCTGGAAAGGGTCACCGACCTGGACCGTGGGGCGCTTGGCTTCTGAATCATCTCCAAAAGCCTCTGATGACATGCTGGCTCCATGAATGCCGTCGCGGCCTGTCTTGGAACCAACATACAAAACGACGTTGCCAACTCCGGCAGCCGTCCCCAAAAATATCTCGTCTTTGTCGAGTACGCCGAGAGCAAAAGCGTTCACCAGGCAGTTGCCGTTGAACGAACGGTGAAACGACAGCTCTCCACCCACGGTCGGGATCCCCATGCAGTTGCCGTAAAAACCTATTCCATTTACTGCGCGCCGCAGTAAGTAGCGGCTCTTGGGTAACGCGGGATCTCCGAATCGGAGTGAGTTGAGCAAAGCTACCGGGCGAGCTCCCATCGTGAAGACGTCGCGCAATATGCCACCCACACCCGTCGCCGCTCCTTGAAAGGGCTCGATGAAGCTCGGATGGTTGTGGCTTTCGACCTTGAAGACCACTGCTTGATTATCGCCGATATCGATGACGCCAGCATTTTCGCCCGGCCCGATGATAACTTTGGGTCCCTTGCTTGGTAGGTTCCGTAGGTGCACCTTAGTGCTCTTGTACGAACAGTGCTCGGAGAACAGAGCTGAACATATGCCGAGCTCAACCATATTGATGTCACGCCCTAATGCCTTCGTTATAGCTTCGAATTCATTTGGTTTGAGGCCGTGACTCGTGGCATCGGCGAGGGTTACGGTTCGGCGCCAGGGTGGGGTCGCTGTCATAATGATGTTTCCTCGAAACGGATGGGGCGAGTGTATACCTGACCGTGGCCACACTCAATCTTTTGGACTCCTTACAGGATGCCGGAAATTAGCCTTACCAGGTCCAACAATGTAGGGTATAATCGGAAAACACCAGTTGATCTTGGCAGCGAGGAGACGCGTCTATGGTACTAAAAAATTCAGATGCGGTTTTCCGTCCGGTTTTGAATCCCAAAGAGTCTGGAGCATCCTCACGGCAGTGCACTGTTGTAGTCGTGAATTCGGAGGAGCTTCGGCAGGAGTTGAGCGGGTCGGTGCCCGAAGTGACCCCCAGGCGCTGCATCTTCGAAATCGTCGCCCCGGATGGCAGGTCCTTGGTAAGCTTGGAAAGGGCCCCGTAGAGTAAACACAAGGCTCCACCTGGAAGTGTATACGCGACAGCTACGAGGATACATGAGTGCCTGAGAGTGGGCAGCACGGACCCTGGTCGTGTCGGGGTAAGGTGTTGATGTATATTTCGTTTCAGCACCTGCTCGAATGGTACGCTGTTTCCTTAAGCCTCCATTTTTCTTGAAGATAGCGCACGATTCCGCAATCAAATTTCGGTCTCCGACATCAAACTAGTAACGGGTAAAAGTCTGTAGCTACTTAAAAGTAGATAGTTTATTCCGATTGTCGGTATGAGCTCGGATCGTTTACCGTAGATAGAGAGCAGCACACAATCCGGTTGCCTTAGAGGGGCAGAACCACTGAACGATGAGGCTGGGTTCTCATGGTATCGGAGCGGTGTTTTCGAGTATCGAGCAGCGAGTAGCGAGGAGAACGTCCCATGGGGAATAATGGTCACAGTGATTTTCAGAAGCTGATCCAGGAAGATCGCGAAACCCGTAAGAAGTCAGCGTGGAAGGGGACGATGCTCGAGTACCTGGAGCTCGTCCGCGAGAATCCAGGAACGCACAAGCTCGCACACAAGCGGCTCTACGATATGATTAACGACCAAGGAACGGTCGAGGTCGACCTCGAGCAGAACCCACGACTGAAGCGGATCTTCAAGGGTGAAAAGCTGCGCGTATTCAATTTCTTCGCCGATGAGTTCTTCGGTATGGAGAAAACGATCAATCAGATCGTGCGCTACTTTCACTCTGCATCCCTCAAGGGAGAGGAGAGCCGCCAAGTGTTGTACTTGGTTGGTCCGGTAGGTTCCGGTAAGAGTTCGCTCGTTGAGCGTCTCAAGAAGGGACTCGAACAGCTTTCGGCGATTCACTCGATCGAAGGGTGCCCAATGTTTGAGGAGCCGTTGCACCTGGTTCCTCGACACCTTCGTAAGGAGTTCTCCAAGATGCTCGGGACAGAGATTGAGGGCGATCTCTGTCCAGTATGTCGGTATCGCCTAAAAGAGGATTTTCAAGGCAAATGGGAGGAGGTTCCGGTACGTACCTACGATTTCAGCATACGTGCCAAGCGCGGTATCGGCGTGGTTCCGCCCGTCGATCCGAACAACCAGGACACGAGTGTGCTGATCGGCGGTGAAGATATTTCCAAGCTCGATATCTACTCCGAGGGGGATCCGAGAGTACTCGATCTCACCGGAGCGCTCAACGTCGGCAATCGAGGAATGGTCGAGTTCATCGAAGTGTTCAAGAACGAGACGGAGTACCTGCATGCCATGATCACGGCGACTCAAGAGAAGTCGATACCGGCTCCCGGGCGGCACGGAATGATCTACGTCGATACCTGTATCGTGGCGCACTCGAACGAAGCAGAGTGGAAGAAGTTCAAGAGCGACCACACCAACGAGGCGATCCTCGATCGTATCGTGACGGTTAAAGTGCCCTACAACATGAGGCTCTCCGAAGAGGTGAAGATCTACAAGAAGATCATCCGGCAGTCTCAGTTTACGGCAGATATCGCTCCGCACACCATCGAGATCGCCTCGATGTTTGCGATCCTGTCTCGTCTCGAGCCGACCAACAAGTGCGATCTGATGACGAAGCTCAAGCTCTACAACGGAGAAGAGGTCGTCGAGAAGGGTAAGACCAAGAAGATCGACGTGGTGGAGTTGCGCGAAGAGGCGAAGAGCGAGGGCATGAACGGCATCTCGACGCGCTTCATCATGAAAGCTCTCGACAATGCGCTCTCTGATAACATCGAGATGAACGCGATCCATCCGATCTCAGTGCGTGAGTCGCTCGTCCACATGGTCAAGGAGGCTGACTTTGCGGACGATGTGAAGAAGCGTTATTTGGAATTCCTCCAGGATACCCTGCACAAGGAGTACCTCGAGGTGCTGGAGAAGGAGATTACGAAAGCCTTTGTCTATTCGTACCAAGAGCAGGCCGAGTCGCTCTTCCAAAACTACCTCGATCACGCGGAATCGTACGTTACCAAGAAGAAGTTCAAGGACAGAAGCACCGGAGAGGTACTCGAGCCCGACGAGGGCTTCATGAAGTCTATAGAGGAACAGATCGCCATCATCGGAACCGCGTGTGATGGGTTCCGCCAAGAGGTGATTGCATACCTGTGGTCAGCTGGACGTCGTGGAGAAAAGGTCAGTTACGAGAGCTACGAGCCGCTCAAGGAAGCGATCGAGAAGAAGCTCATGATGAGTGTGCGAGATGTATCGCGTATCATCACGAAGGCGCGTACCAGAGACGATGACCAGCAGAAGAAGTATGGTCGTATGGTCGAGCAGCTCATACGGAACGGATACCCAGCAAGTTGTGTGGATGTGATCCTCAAGTACGCTGCGAACAATCTTTGGAAGGACTAACAGATACGTATTTCCGAGTTTGAGAAACGCTGATGTCGACGATCTTTCGCCCCTACACACCGACCTCCCAACGTTCGGATCGGAGTGCCCGCGATAGATTGAGGCATCGGCAGAAGATCAAGGATTCTATCCGTGACAACATCGGAGATATCCTCGCAGAGGAGTCGATTATTGGGCGCGATCGGGACAAGATCATAAAGATCCCGATCCGCTCAGTGAAAGAATATCGCTTCATTTATGGGGAAAATGCGCCGGGTGCTGCACAAGGTAACGGGGAGCAGAAGCCCGGCGATGTAGTCGACCCCGGTAGCCCCGATGGACAGGGTCAGGGTCAAGGGGGTGGAAATCAACCTGGTGTCGATGCCTTCGAGACCGATGTCACGCTCGAAGAGTTGATAGCGATCATGTTCGATGATCTCGAACTACCAGAGCTCGAAAGAAAAGCTATCAAGCAGGTCATGTCGGATGATGCCCGAAAGCGCAAAGGGCATCGTAAAGCCGGTATCCGGCCACGCCTCGATAAACGTGCTACGGCGCGTAATCGAGTGCGGCGTAAATTGTCGACCCACAGGCGAGAGGAGCCACAGGAGAACGACAAAGAGAAGCGCTTCCCCTTTCACAAGGACGATATGAGCTACTTTCATATCGTTCCAACCACCAAGGAGGCTTCCAACGCTGTAGTGTTCTGCATTATGGACACTTCGGGCTCGATGGGGACGGTGAAGAAATATCTGGCACGGAGCTTTTACTTCCTGCTTTTTCAGTTTGTACGTCAGAAGTACACGAATGTCGAAGTGGTCTTCATCGCACACCATACCGAAGCTAAGGAGGTTACCGAGGAGGATTTTTTTCACAAGGTAGAGTCGGGAGGTACCTATATCTCGTCGGGTTACCGAAAGGCTCTCGAGATCATCGAGGATCGTTATCACCCCTCCCTGTGGAACATTTATGCCTTCCACTGCTCTGATGGAGACAATTTTTACTCCGACAACGAGCGAGCGCTGCAAGCAGCGGACGAGCTGTGTAAGGTGTGTAATCTCTTCGGCTACGGAGAGATAAAACCCTCGGGTAGCGCCTATTACAGCGGCAGCATGTTGGAGGTGTTCGGGCAGCTCAAGGCCGAGAACTTCCACATGATTACGATAGAGAAGAAGGAGGATCTCTGGGAGGGATTCCGGAGCTTCCTGATGAAGGACAAGGTGAGTGGGGTTTCAGCTCACGGTAAGGTATTTGGTGGTAGCGAGGGCGCGGCTTCGGCTGCACCGTAGGAGCGTATGTCATTTGATATCGACGAGCTTGCGAAATGGGATGAGACGATCCTCGAGTGGGTAGAGCGCTTTGGTCTCAAGTGCTATCCGCAAGAGTTCGAGGTGTGTGACCATCACGAGATGTTGGGTTACATGGCCTACACCGGCATGCCATCCCACTACCCGCACTGGTCGTACGGGAAATCGTACGAACGGCAGAAGACGATGTACGATTACGGTGTGTCGGGCTTGCCGTACGAGATGGTGATCAATTCCAATCCGTGTCTCGCCTATCTGATGCGCGACAATACCCTGCTCTTGCAGGTACTCACCATAGCGCATGTGTATGGACACAACGATTTCTTCGCCAACAATTTCACCTTTACGAGCGGTACCGATGCGAAGCACGTGCTGGAAAACTTCAAGAGTCACGGCCGACGCATAAGCTCGTACATGGAGGATCCGTCGATCGGTATCGAAGAGGTCGAGAGTGTCATCGACCATGCCCACGCCGTGTGTTACCAGCGCTCGAGAAATCTCGCGATTCAGCAGCTGTCCAACGAGGAGCAGCGTATCCGTGCCTGGGAGAGAGCGCAGCCTACGCCAGATCCATGGCGCGATATTCATCCCGCTCAGGTGTACATAGAGCCTAATCTGTCCAAGACGCCGGTTGAGCCAGTAGAGAATCTGCTCGAATTCATAGCGCGCTACAATCCCTACCTTCCTGAATGGAAGCGCGACATCCTGCAGATCGTCGACAAACAGACTCAGTATTTCATGCCCCAGATGGAAACGAAGATAATGAACGAGGGGTGGGCGAGCTATTGGCATCATAAAATCCTCAACAGCCTCGACCTGCCACAAGGTATGCACCTCGAGTTTCTCGTGCGCCACAACCAGGTGCTCCGGCCGCACCCAGGAGGCTTGAATCCGTATCACCTTGGGTTCGTTCTTTGGCACGATATCGAGCGCCGGTGGAACGAGGGTAATACGGGTCGTGAATGGACCGACGATACGCCAGCAATCGATCCTAAGACGCAGGATGAGAACGACACCCCGGGGCGCAAGAAGATCTTCGAGGTTCGCGAGTCGGATCGTGACCAGTCATTTTTGAGGCGCTTCCTGACACGTGAATTGATGGAGGAGCTCAATCTCTTTCAGCATGAGCGTCGTGGTAAGGAGCGTGTGATCACCAAGGTCGCAGACGAGGAGAACTGGAAGGATCTTCGTGACACGCTGATTAAGGGCGTGGGAACGGGCTCCATTCCGGTCATAAAGGTCGAGGACGCCGATTTCGGGCGTAATCGGACCCTTTACTTGAAGCACTATCACGACGGCCGAGATCTCCAGCTCGAGTATGCCGAGCACACCCTCAAGCATGTCGCCCGACTGTGGGAGCGCGAGGTGGTACTCGAGACGAGTATCAATGGTAAAGGTTCACTCCTCAAAATTATCGGGGATTCTCTCAAAATAGAGCGGGTATAGTGGCCTACTCGAGAGCGAGGTCGAACCATACAGCGTGTGCATTGAGAGTTGAGTTTGCGGTGCTCTCAACCGCGATCTCGAGTAGCGCTGCCCCAGCTACGGATACACTAAATTCACCTGACTGATTGTCTACGGTAATTGGCTCGGACTGCCAGGTGTCGGTAGAATCCAGACGGATGAGGAACCTCAGGGACGGTTGTACTCGAGGATTCGATAGCGAGTAATCCGGGAGGCCAACTTTGCCGGTGAAGAGCTTGTAGTTCCGATTGAGTGGGAAGGCGAAGCTCGAAGCAGCCAGTGTATTGATACCGTTTTTAGCTGTAACTCCCCGTACGACAATCGGCTCACTGAGCACAGTCTTTCCAACCTGGGGAGAGCCAAACTGTTGCCAACCACCCAGAGCTTTGAGTTTGCCGATACGTACCGATAGAAGATCGAGCTGAGCTCGGGTCACTAAGGGGTTGGTGAATCTGTTCGTAATAGGACAGCCAGGGCACCGCAGGTCCCAGAGAGAGAGGAGGCCGCGGGCATTAATCTCCTCTTTGGTCATGAGAGAGCCATAGGTCATGGGCGCAAAGAAAAGAAAGGAGCAGAGCATCGCCTGTATCAGTGCTCCATAGTTGACCCATGGCAGTATTCGGCGAGTTTGAGGCTCCTGCGCGGAGAGCCGAATGTACGGCCAGACGAGTACAGCTAAAATAAGAGAGAACAGAAAGGGGATGAAGTAGTGATACAAGTAGAATACCCGGTTGAGTGAAGAGAGCGCGGTCATGTATCCGATCCACATCGCTAGGTAGGTATACAGCCATATAGGCCGTTCTCGGTCGCAATCTTTGTCCAGAAAACGCCTACCAAGTACTAGGGCGCCCGCGAAAATGACTCCAGCTAAGCCGATCATCCAAGAGATGGGGTTGACTTGCAGTACACGAGGTCTCAACTGGTTACCCTGATCGTACCAAGAGTACGAAATACTCCGACCACCGAAGGGCCACGACCATGTTGGGCTTCCGTTCTCGTCAGGCTTACAGAGGTTGAGCGCAGGTGCCATCTCGTGCGGAGTCATAAGGTAAGATAGTGCCTCACGCAGCATGGTGGGGAATGAACTCACGTGATTCTGAGCTCCTGTAAGCAGAATTTCGCGGTATCTCGCGGATGCTGAATAAAAGCCGTGATTAGGCAAACTGGGGTGTATGTGTTGTCCAAGCGAGAAGTGAAGCTGCCATATGATGTAGTGTGTGACGACGAACCCGAGCGTGATCTGAAGGGCGCACACTACCAATCTGCGAGGTGTGCCTCTGGTGACCAAAAAGAGCGGCATGAAAGCGAGAGCAACGATGAGCGCGGTGACCTTGGTGGCTAACGCCGCAGAAAAGAAGATCCCCGCAAAAAGAGGCGCGATGCCCAAGGGCAAGGAGGCCTGCGCACGCCTGTGGGCGACCGCAAGCGCACAAAGCGTGCAGAGCATACAGAATATTTGAACACCGTCGAGCACGGCTAGTCGAAGATGTACGACAAGAGCGTTCTGAAGCGAGTAGGCAAGGGCGACGAGGAATGCACGCGCAGGGGACTCGGTGAGCGATAGAACCAGGAGGAAGAGGAGAGGCGCGCTGAGCCACGCGCATAAGGCTGGAAAGAGGCGATACCCGGCGAGGGAGAGCTCGCCGGGTGTGCCCTTTGCTTTCGACCTTCCAATCAACTGATCGTCGGCGAGGTTAGCATTCATGATATCTTCGCCCAATGCTATCAAGAGTTTACCGAGAGGCGGGTGTTCATGGATGAAGAAGATGCGGTTTAGATATTTCTGGGCATTAGGGATGGAGTAGGCCTCATCCCAGAGGAGTTGAGATGGTTCGGAGTAGCCTCTAAAAAAGGTAGCAAACGAGAGTGCGGTTATGACGAGGAGCAAGAGGCATCTAATTCGAATTGCATGAAACCGCGCCGTCATACCTGATGGGAGGGCAGTGCTCATTGGGGGAAACGCTCCTAAATCCTACAACCTGGCTCGATGCTCGGATAGGGGGTAGTTATTTCACAATAGCCAGGGAGCCGACATCGGCCCGGCAATGAGTGCACCGGAGCCTATAGCCTTTTGACCCAGATTTCGTTCTGTCGGACAAAAGTCCCGAGAGTAACCCCTTGCTCCACGCTAACGGTAATCTCGGTTTTGTTGTCAACTACCTTGGATGCTATCATCACGAAGCCCAAGAAATCACCTGGTGGAAATTGCGGTAGTTCAAGACCCTTGGCTCCAAGTCCGCAGCTCGGTATTACTATCTTGTAAGCTTTGGCTCCGACCTTGCTGATCTGGGCGTTGGCTCGGGGTTTATTGAGGAGAATCTTTAAAATGGGGACCCTTCCAGGCTCCAAGTACTCGAAGCGATAGCCTGTGACCAGATATGCAATCGGTCCCCGAATCTGAGGTGCTGCAGCGTTCGCTGGAGCAGCAGTTGCAACTCCTTTGGTCGCCACTGGCGCACCAACTTGGGGGGTCACCCCAGGGACGGCTGGTCCCACAGTCGGCTTAGGGCTCTCCAGAGGGGTGGGTAAAACCGGCGCAGCCGTATTCTCGGCACTCATCACTGTAGGAATCGCCGTCCCTGTGGTCAGTGCTGGCAGCGGTGAAGGGGCTGGTGTAGGTGCTGCCGGGGTAGACTCAGTCGTCGGGGCAATTGGAGCACCTGGACTCGGCACAGCTGTCGGCTCGCTTGCGATGTTGGGAGCAGCAGCTACAGTAGGCAGTGTAGTAGGCTGAGTTGTTGGAAGCATCGGAGCAGCCGTTGTCGGCAGCATGGTGGGTTGAGCGGTTGGCGCGGCTTGTTCGAGCCTCGCTTCCTCCTGAACGCCATCCTTAATAGTCACGGTGATATCACGACGACTAACGACCACATCGAAGCCCGGCTCGGTTTGCCTGGTCAGATCAAGCACGATACGAAGCTTGTCTGCATGCGCTCCGACCCGCACACTCGACACAAGAGAGTGTGTAGATACGCGGAAGTTCTCTGAGCGACGGGTCTTGCACCCAGAAACATCAACTACAACGCGTGCGGGATTACCGATATAGAAGGCGTTGGCCGTTATCTCTGTAGGAGCGGAAAGCCTGACGACCGTTGCTAGCTCCGTCTTTTCAATCGTGATGGTCGCAGAGCCAAGCGAGACGCTGCTCCTAGGTGACTCCACAGCTATTTTCTTGGAAAACGGCTGGGCTACGAGCTCTCGGGTAGGCATGAGTGCCACCAAAAATACTGCCAGCACACTCAACTGCCGCGCCACCCGTTCACGCACTGCTGCTACGCCCCCAATTCCTGAAGTCTCACGCTGTTATTGAAGTTATAGATGCCCTAAATCTACCGCCGGCGCTAGACTACTTGATAGAGCGGCCTACAGCGCCGTAAGAACCAAGCCTTGAAGCCAACACGGCGTTATGCGGAGACGTTCTGTGGGATTCCTGCCCTCGGATTCGATTCCACTCAAAACCATCTTCCCTTTTAGTCGAACGAGAAGCTTTCCTCCGAAATGCTCTCCCGGCTGTAAAGCCCCTTGGTGGCTAGTTGCTGCCGTTCCAGATGAATTTTGTTCTCTTCGATAGCGCGTTTAATCTTTCGTTCGCAGACGAGGAGCGCAGCTGGATATGGGCTCGTCAGGAACCAACGCTCAAACTCTCCCTTGCGCAGCTCAACATCAACCACGAGCCTTCTTGACTCAGAGCTCGAGTCCTCGAAACCTTCAGCAGTGACTGCAAGGCGGTCGAGAATGCTGTGGATCATCTCGAGCTTGGCGCCTCCGGGGCGTTCCGACATAACGACCATCGTATCCGGAAATATCGATACCCACACGGCAACTTTATCTCGCTCCTCAATCCGTGCATCGAGCTCCTCGCTCTCGCCCAACGGGGCAAAATCCCTTTGGAGTGTCCCTTTGAACATGAGGTCCACCGTGAGGTCCTTGGCCTGAGCCCCGTATGCATACCGGCGTGCTGCTGAGCGAGCCGCGAGATATTCCAGCATCGTTCGGGGCTTGATATCGCGCCAAGCTCGCGCCGAGGCAAACTGGAAGGCAAAGGGGATGGTGACAAAAGCTGCCCAAAAAACCCAAGGCATTCGAAGGCCTACGGCCATGGTACCTGTAATGATCAAGATGACTACACTAGCTGCGACTCCGCGTGATTGAGCGCGAGCCATGAGTTCGAGTTTCTCCTCAGGGGGAACCCGCCTCCAGATATCAACATATGAGTCGTCGCCTTTTAGCCCTGCCGTAGCTGCCATGGGATACCGGGAAAAAATTGCCTAGCCGAAACGATAAATAGCCGAAATCTCTTCGACTCCGGGCAGCTATTATCGTAGTACCAGATAGTAAGCACATCTCATACCGAGTGGCTGTCCTCCTCCAATCTGGCTGAAAAGCGGAGCGCTCGTAACGTACTGCATGCCTAATCCTCTCGAGGGATTCGAAACTTTTTTTTGCCTCTGCCGAACATCAAGTATGTTCGCATCGAGCCATTCAAGCTGTATCGTCGGCCTAGACGCCGTCCCCGTGGAGGTCGAGGTCACTCTCCGTAGCGGCACAGAGCGTTTTACCATCCTGGGGCTCGGGGGCGCTGCCGTGCGCGAGTCGCGCGATCGGATCCTGGCAGCCCTCCGCCATGCAGGTTTTGATCCGCCTGAGGTGATCCTGGTCAATCTTGCCCCGGCTGAGGTGCGTAAAGAGAGCGCGGCCTTTGATCTCCCAATAGCCCTGGCGATCGTGTGCGCCATGGGGGGAGTCTCCAGTGCTGCATTGCAACGTATGGCGATCTGTGGAGAGCTCTCACTTACCGGTGAGGTCAAGGGGAGCCCCGGTGTAGTAGCGCATGCCGTGAGCGCTGCACAGAACGGCTTCGAATTCGTCATGGTGCCCGAAGAGAGTAGCGCTGATGCTGCAGTCATCTCGGGTGTCAAGGTTATCGGGGTAGGGTCGCTATCAGAGGCGATCCGTATCTTGAACGGCCAACACCGCCCCGAGATCCGAGAACGTGCATCGCTGCAGAGTCGCCAATCAGCAGTGTCGCTCGATGATGTGATGGGGCAGGAGGCTGCCAAACGAGCCCTCACCATCGCAGCAGCGGGGGGGCACAACATGCTCATGATCGGACCGCCCGGATGTGGCAAGAGTATGTTGGCAGAGAGGCTCGCGGGGCTACTTCCAGAGCTCTCGCAGGCCGAGCTTCTCGAGGTGCTCCAGATCCATAGCGTGGCAGGGCTGCCGATTACAGGGATCCTGTCGGGCGCAAGGCCATTTCGATCGCCACACCATGTGGTAAGCGATGCAGGCCTGATCGGTGGAGGCGCGGGGCCACGCCCCGGAGAGGTAAGCCTTGCTCACCGTGGAGTGCTCTTCCTCGATGAGTTCCCAGAGTTCAGACGGAGCACGATAGAGGCGCTCAGAGCGCCACTAGAGACCGGTTGTGTACAGGTAGCGCGAGCCAAAGCCTCAGTAAATTTCCCTGCTCGCTTCCAGTTGGTTGCAGCGATGAATCCCTGCCCGTGTGGGCGCTTCGGATCCAAACAGGGGGTGTGCCGGTGTCCTCACTATGCAGTGCGTGAGTACCTCTCGCGACTCTCGCAGCCGATCTTGGATCGCATCGACCTGCACGTGGAATTGGAGGCCGTCTCAGTTGAGGAACTGGTGTGGTCATCTCCGCAGCGTAGCTCACCGCGCGCAAGCGGCGCGGAAGAAGTAGTGCGGGCAGCTCGGGAGGCTCAAATTCAGCGCCAAGGTGTGCTCAACAGTGAGGTATCCGAGGTGTGGATCAGGACCGAATCACAGGTCGCGCACTCTGCGCGTACCCTGCTCAGTGAGGCTATCCGGCGTCTGGGCATGAGTGCTCGGGGTTACGTACGGGTATTACGAGTATCCCGCACGATAGCAGATCTCGAAGGGATCGATCAGATCAACGACGAGATCGTAGCAGAAGCGGTGTCCTACCGCTCCCTCGAAAGGTTGGCAAACGTGGTACACAACGGGGGAGTGGGGCTTCGAGGGTGAATAGCCCTTCGACGGAGAGAGTATAGCTCACGGTAGGTTCTCGTCACGGGTCGGTTTGCCAACCTGGCTTATCGAGACTTACCGACGGCTGCGCTGGAGGGCCTCTTCCTGCTCCTTTGTTCGTAATGTGAAGGTCACGGAGTTCGTTTTTTGGCGACCGGTACTGTCCGTCACGATCTCGACCACGGTTAGCCTATCGGTCAGTATCTCCGTAATCTCGCCTTTATTACGTCCGATACGACTCCCCTTACGCACGATAAATCCGCGACCTTTGGCATCCTCGACAGTAGCCGAGGAGAGGTCGCCAGCGGCAACGATAGCAGTGAGCTTGAGCTCCGAGAGTTCGTATCGTTCGAGGGGAGGTCGATCACCGTCGTCCTCCGGCTCTGCTGAGGAGATCTCGTAAGGTTCGAAGGGGTCTCTACGATTGGAGGCAGGGTACTTGAAAGGTTCATCCCGAACAGCCGACGCCGAAGGAGTTTGCCGAGCGGAATCTTGGGCTGCCTTCAGCGCGGCCTGAGCGGCTTGTCCTACAAGAGCAGCGTTCCCTTGAATCACAAAGGAAAGGGGCTCGCCGGACTCAGCGGACCGAGGAACCTTTGCCAAGTAGTGCGGAACGAGAGCATCGAGTGAGGAGGGGGGGCGCTTGCGATCCTTGATAAAATATTCGATCGCCAAACTTGCACGGCGCTCCTCCAAGGCATCGCCCGCTAGATCGGTACTGGCAAGCACCTGATTGATCGCCTCGTGTGGAGGAGCTGGTGTAGGGGCGATTGAGGTCTGATACACAACGCCCGCCACGAGAATAACTGCGGCTATAAAGGTTGTCTGGCGGAGGAGCGCGCGACGTTTGTGTAGGGACATAGTGATCACCAGCGTTGTTCGGGTACTATCTGATGAGAATAGCGCATGAGCTGGATGCGCAAAACAGAGTAATTTCCCGATATGGCTGCCCGCCTAAGTGCTGTGTTTGTGCGGGATTGCCAGGCGATATCGGTAATACGTCAAGTTTGGTGGGCGATGATCCGATGACCTTTTCATGTCTCAGCCAGAGAATTCACAAGCCGCACCGAGGGAGCCCCATTCCCTCGAGTTCTTCGCAGAGGTCCCTCTCGGTCTTACGGTTGAATTCGGTTTGACGGAGATCACTATCCACAAACTCTTGACCCTGAACGTCGGTTCAGTGCTCGAATTGGACGGACATCAAGGGGATTCACTCCTTGTGCGGATACACGGCAACCCTTGTGCTCGGGGGGAGGTCATAGCAGTAAACGATCACTATGGTGTCCGCATCACCGAGATTCTCGATCCTAAAGAAGCGGAGCAAAACCCCTCCCTGCTGCGAAAGTAGATCTCGGGTTGATCCTTACATTTTTGCAACAAGGAAAAATCCTCAATATATCGCAGACTTCGGCGAGCTGTAGTCGAGTCGCGGATACATCACCGCCTACGCTAACACCTCGGCGAGGCCTTGATACTATCGGGCCCGACGTGGTCTTGGCGGAGTCGGATGCGGTTTTTCCCCGTCACGAAAATCGAACATCAACCCAATCTCTACTTTCTCGCTACGGTTAGGTTTTACCTTGCTTCCCTGAGTAGTCAACTGCATGACCCCTTTTAATTTAAGCTCTTCGTGAAACCGAGTGGGTAGGACTGGGTGTTGTCTCGACACGCACGAGCACGTTCACGTGGAAAGGCGCGATGTATGGGCCAAACTCGGACTTACGTTGTCTCTAGCCTCGTTACCGCCCACTCGATTCCACGATGAGCCCTCATTTAGTACGTGTAAAACCCGCGCCCGGACTTCTTCCCGTACCATCCGGCCTCCACGTATTTCACCAGAAGTGGGCAGGGGCGGTACTTGTCCTCGCCCAGTTCCCGATGCAACACCTGCAGTATGTACAACAAGGTGTCCAATCCCACAAAGTCAGCGAGGGTCAACGGACCCATGGGTTGATTGGTACCGAGCTTCATAGCTGTGTCTATATCTTCTGGCTTGACCCCCTCTTGGACCAGGAAGATAGCCTCGTTGATCATCGGGCACAGGATGCGATTTACGACGAAGCCGGGTGTATCGATGGCTAACACCGTGGTCTTCCCGAGTGAAGAACAGAACGTATGGAGCATAGAGTACGTGTCGTCACTGGTTTGTAGGGCTCTGATCAGCTCAACCAGTTTCATGACAGGAACAGGATTCATGAAATGCACACCCATGAACTTCTCGGGGCGCGAGGTCGATGCAGCCATCCGAGTGATCGATATCGAGGAGGTGTTGCTCGCAATCAGAGCGTGTGGTGCTAGCACAGCATCAATCCCTTTGAACAGCGCAGCTTTGGCCTCAAACTGTTCGATGACGGCCTCTATCACGAGATCGCAGCGGCTGAAGTCTTTCAAAGAAGAGGCTGCCGAAAGCTTACCCAGGGTCGCATCGCGAGCCCCGGCCTCGATTTTACCCTTCGCGACCCCCTGTTCCAGGCGAGCCTGTATCGCTCGGTGGCCGTGCTCGAGAGCCGCCGGATTAGCGTCCCACAGGATGGTAGAGTACCCGGAAGCGGCTGCTACCTGGGCTATTCCGCCCCCCATCTGCCCGGCCCCGATAACCCCAACCGTTCGAATTTCGCCCATATATCCTCACCGTATAGAATATTCTTTGAACATCCTGCCCCGTGCGGTAGCGTACCGTGCTCCGGTCGGAACGCGCGGCGAATGCGCCTCATTTGTACACCGGAAAGGAAATATGTCACCATACGGAAACGCCGCTTGGAGCGAGCGTTTTCTGATTCAGTGAGCAGTATTATGATGCGCCTTCTTGCCCGAGACCTCGCGATCGATTTGGGAACCGCGAATACCCTGATTTACGAGAAGGGGCGCGGTATCCTTCTGAATGAACCATCGATGGTGGCTCTCAAGGACGTGGGGGGCCGTCGCGAACCGGTTGCTTTCGGGGCAGAGGCCAAAGCGATGCTCGGAAAGACCCCCGAGGGGGTCGAGGTTATCCGTCCTGTACGTACTGGGGTGATAGCAGACTTCGAGGTCGCAAGCCTGATGCTCAGACACTTCATCTCGCGTGTGAGAGCTCTTTCGTGGAGCGTCATGAAGCCACGCGTCATGGTTGGTGTGCCATGTGGAATTACCGAGGTCGAGAAGCGCGCCATCAGAGAGGCGGTCGAGGACCAGGCGCGTGAAGTTCGGCTGATCGACGAAGCGATGGCGGCAGCCATAGGGTGCAATCTTCCCGTTACGGAAGCAACCGGAAGTCTGGTCGTCGATATCGGCGGCGGTACGACAGACATAGCGGTCGTGAGCCTCAAAGATATCGTGTGCTCGTTGTCTGTACGGCAGGGTGGGGATGCGCTCGATGACGCTATCATCAGCCACATGCGTCGACGCCATCACCTGCTGATTGGAGAGTCAACCGCGGAGCAGATAAAAAAGTCGGTTGGAACTGCCCACCCCGATTATGATGAAGAGACGATGGAGGTGCGCGGGAGATCGCTCATTCACAGTACTCCAACATCGATGACCATTACAGGGGGTGAGATCCGCGAAGCGATGAGTGAAGTGCTCTCGCAGATCGTGGTAGCAATCCGTCAAACGCTCGAAAGTACCCCGCCCGAACTCTCTGCTGACATCATCCACCGTGGTATTGCAATAGCGGGGGGTGGTGCGCTGATCCGTGGTCTCGACAAACGACTCTCTGAGGAGCTAGAGATGGAGGTCACGATTCCTGCCGACCCTCTCGCGGTCGTTGCGGAAGGGGCCGGCCGGTGCTTGGACAACAGTGAAGTGTTCAAGGATGTTTGGTTTTAGAGCGCATGTCGAGGTAGTATGAGGCTCCCGAACGAGTCGTTCCTCAAGGGGCAGAAACCCGGGACAGGCTCAATCGGTTTTGGGTCTTCCCGAGGTGGTGTGATCGGTTTCGGGGGCGGCTGGCGTGTCGGCTCCGGTTTAGGAACAGGAAGCGGTTCCCTGGTCGGAGCGGGAGTCGGCTCTTTCGTCGGAGCTGATGTCAAAGCCGGAGTAGCGATTACTCCAGCTGCGTGGCAGTTATTAGAGGTTTTAGGTTGTAATATCATCGGTAATACTCCTCCGGTGTAGAAATCGCAGGTCGAGATTGTAATCCGTAAAATAGAGCGGCTTCACCACGGTAGCCCAAACCCCAGCTTCGAACGTGCCGTGTCCACCCGTCCCGTCAGGGAGCTGCACGGCCTCATGGCCTGCTGCGCGCAGGCTCAGATCAAAGGTATCCAAGATGAGGGGGGAGCGGACCTTTGACCAGTTGTCGAGCGTTGGCGCGATACAAAGGATCGGAAACGCATCCTTGTCGGTGACTCCGCGCTCGTGGAGTCCGTGCCATAGGTATGCTTCGTGAAGCATTCGTAGCTCGTGAGGGTTGAGTTGCTGACCGCTTTCTTGCGTGAATTGAGGCTCCGTCATCTCCCCCATTCCTTCGACCACTGTGAGCCCTTTGTGCCACATCGCCAGGGAGATTCTATGCAGGTCGTATAAGTTGAAATAGGCGGTAGCTACTCGGTATACCGATTTGTGAGCTGTACGCAACGGTGCAAGTAGTCGCTCAGTCGACTCGTTAATCTTGCTGACATAACTTCCAGTGATGTGGGATTTGTGGACGTGGCCAGCTCGATCCTGTGAGTGCCCAAGAAGTTTGCGCTCCCATTCAAAGTGAGGGGTAGAGAGTGGTAAATAAGAATTACAAAGTCCTCCAAGATTTGATACCCAGCCCAGGTTGAGTACATTGAGCCCGCGGGCTGAGCTCTCCGCTACTATCCGGGGAAAGCTGAGAGCGTCGTCGTGCACCGAATTCTTCGGCGTGATTGTGGGTCTTTGGCCAGGTTCATCGATCGGGCTGTGCTTGCCGCGCAAGGCAGTCATGAGCACCTCCGTCGGTACGAGTGCTACAGCGTCGAGATTCGGGTTCAGAAAGTGGTCGGGCCAAGCCATTACGGAGTAATGAGTGCCATCAAGATGATACTTATCATGCTGGGGTGCTATGAGCGCCTTAACGCCCCTTGCTACGAGCAGGCGCGTTTGAGCGAGGTCCTCGAACTCATTGGCAGCCCATGGCCATGCATCCTTGAACGAAGAGTACGCGTCATGTGGGGTAGAGGGGTTTTTGGCGAAGATGCGGTCGAGCTTCCATCCGGAAAGGAGGCATCCTGGCCCTGGATACTCATCTTTGTTGGTCGAATGCAGGCGATCGACCCGTACCGCGAGATCAAAGCCGAAACGAATGAGCATCCAATCAGCGGCTCCGGGTGGAGTCATACACTCGAAGGTGGAGTGTCCGAAGCCGTAGTGCATGTCGAAGCAAGCCCTGTAGACTTCCCGTACCTCAGTCATCATTTGCAGGTAATCGGGATGTATAGCAGACCCGCTACCCTGGTATACGGGATACGGTCCTAGGTCCAGATGGTAGATGGAGTTCAAAGTGTTCAATGCTTGCTGCTTCTTATACGAGTCTTCCTCCGAATCCGAGGACTGGACAAAGGCCAAAAGGTACTCGCGAACCTGGTGTATCTGACGTGATTCGACAGAGCGGAAGAGCTCCATGTGTAGTTCGTTCGGGCGTACCTCGAGGGAGCTCCTAATCGCTTCCCTCAGACTGGACACCGAGAACGCTCCTCTCCACGTCCAGGAATGATAGAGCGCGCGTATAAGCCCCCAATCCTCCGGAAGGGCTTTGGCTGCGAAAGCCAGCGCTCGCCGAAATTGACTGTCTTTAATCCCTCGGTTGTCTGCTATCTTTCGCATCGCTGCGGTGAACGACTCTCTCGGAGACGGTTCGGATAGAGCGCGGATCAGCCCGTCGAATTCTGGCACGCGATAGTGATTGTCAGCCGCGTACACCCACGCGATCTGACGAGACTGCTCGACAGAGTGCCCGGCTTCGATAAGTTCATGACGTAGCGCCGAAGCTATACGCAGCTCGTTCACATCTTTTACATCGACCCTCGAGGGCTCCTTCTTCGTGCAGCGTCGAGCAAAGCGCGTCGTGAGTTCAGTATCTAAGAGATGCTGGGCTAATTCAGCGCGCCTGCTCAGCTCCATGAAGCCCCGAAGCACCCTTGTGTCGGTCTCGCCTGCTGTGATCAGCGGGGAGATTAGCTCTATGGCATCCATCGCTTCAGGAGAGGGCCGAATAGTTTGGGTCGGTACTTGCGCGAAATCTGGAGTAGGGGCAGCCTGCGCCCCCCAGAGAAGCTGTTGCGCGTCTGAAGGCACCATGCTCATGATGTAGGGAACATCTTTCAGTGGAATCTGAGACTGTCGTGAGAACTCTATCAGATTTCTGAGCTGTGAAGGGTCTACTCCTTGCTCGAGCTTTGCGAGTGCCACGTCCGAATCAGAGCCAGACAAGCGCAGATGCTCTTGGTGCGGAACAAAGATGCTCGAGACTTGCTGAAGATTCTTGAATTGGCCCGTGATCGCTCGCGCCACGGTCTCCGGAGTGTTCAGGGTGCTTGAGAGCGCCCGAAAGTGCGCATTTATCTTCTTTAGTTCCTGGATGGAGCTTGCAACCTGTTGAAAGACACCGGCTGGATTGTCGAACTGACACGCTATGCGGTCCCAGGCCTGTCTGAATACCGCACGCTGCTCCTCGGGTAGTTCTGATGTTTCCAAGTAAAAGAGAGCGGCGCTGGCGGGGGATGCCTCGTCACCGGTTTGTAGGGCAGTTCGTAGGCGCCTCCTGAAAGCCTCTGCATGAACTAAGGGGGTACCTTGAGGAAGATTTAGGTAGGCCATGGCCATGCCCAGAACTGATTGCTTCGTGAGCTGCGCGGTCCCAACGGAAGTCAGGAGCTTTCCTACAGCTTGGATCGCCTGATGTCCGTTCATAAAATCGTGGCGCCCAAGACTTACGATAAAGGAACACAAGGTTGCTAGATCGCGGAAGGTCAGGTCTGAATGATTGCCCGTTATCTCGGACATGACTGTATCGATACCGTGCATGCTTTGTGAGCTAAGCGGCTGATTGCGGCCCTTTGCAACAAAGGTCTTCGCGATTTCAATCAGCTGTTTTGGCCCGTTTATACACGAGAGGGAGAAGGCCTTCGAAAGAGCTGACCAACCGTCTGCTGACAGCGCGTTCGGATCGTCCGAAACGACCTTCCGGACCAGCAAGTCTGATTTATTTCCGAGGCTCACAATCTCTGTATGTGAGTTTACTTGGATTCCCTTTTTTAGGATCTCGAGAACCTTCGAGTTATTGAGATGGTCCGGGGAGTGTTGACGGCCGTGCTGAGGGTCTCTCATGTGAAACTAGTGCTTTCAGACTTCTAGGAAGGATTTCTTCTCTCCCTTCTCGGCGCAGCTGTCAATCGTGGCGATCTGTTTACGAGCCAAGGGGCGTTAACGGGGTGAGAAACATACCGATACGAACAGAACCTGACACATGCTCGAGTCGGCTTGCTCAGGTCTCCTGAGCCAAAACAGCTGTCGCAGAGTTAGCTTCCCGCTCCGCTTTGAGCAGCTTCAAGTCTCCCGAGCACAACGCTACGATACCGCCGATGGCACTCGTCACCGTTACGGCCATGAGCCACATGGCTCCAAAGGCTACTGCCTGCTCCGTTGTTACGATCGCCGGAGCTGCTGTTAGAAAGTAGATGTAGGACTTCTCGCGCACGCCGAGACCGTTCCAGCTGATCGGAAGGCTGCTTACGATGTTGACCAGGGGAATAACGATGAAGAGCGTAGCCCAGGGAATCTCAGCGCCTACCCCAACAGCCATAGCGCCATGAAGCAGAATTTGAACGGTGTGGAACACCGCGGAGAGGGCCGTGATAATCACCAAGGTCTTGGCATCGCGTGGAAATATCGCGGCCACCTGCTTCATCTTCAGGGCCAACTTTGTGTGCTTGAAGAAAGGTATGTTACTCAGCACCCACGGACCGATAATCCACCCGGCCACAAACCCGGCGGTGAGTATGCCGAGTAATTGTACGAGTTCTGTAGGTACCCGATCGCTCCCGAGAACAAGCCCCGTAAGGAGAGCTATACAGCTCAAGACAGTGAGGCCGTGGATGCGGTCAGCTATTACGGATGCTATCCCCTCCGTTTTTTTGGGAAGCCCCTGCGCGACCAGTATGCCGCGAGCAACATCCCCACCGACCATGCCGAACCCGAAGCAGTTTACGAACATACCGATGAAGTAGGCCTTGAGAACGGTCGTATAGGGAACCGCTATCCCGCCCGTGCGTGCGATCGTCCACCATTTGAGAGAGCTGAGCAGCTGACCGATTGAGTATCCGGTTATGACGATGATCACCGTGGTAAGCGGGATCGCCGCCAAGGTCCCTCTGAGCGTAGAGAGATCTACGGCCTTGACGACCAAGAACACCATGACGGCGCTAAGAAGGAGTTTGACGAGGCCTTTGGTATTCATGGGACGAGCCAACCCGGTAAGTATCTCAGATGCGGAGCTTTTTATCAAATCGTCAACAGCACTGTGAAGGACGGATTTTCGGGGAGTGAAGCCGGGAAAAGGCCCGAATCGTCGCGGGCTTATCAATACTCGGCCGAGCGTTTGAATCAAGGCTCTACGGGTCTACCTACGCGCAGCGCACCGCCGCGGCTCATCGGCCATGGGGAAGCGTATGGGGTACTGGAGGAGGATTCGGAGCGGAGCTGTGCAAGCTCTGAGCTCCATCGAAACAGAGCACCGCTACCCCGAAATGTTCCGCCCAAATACAGCTCGGGGATTCCATCTCCATTCGAATCGCCGAACGCCGGCGTTCCCTCAGCGGTAACCGGGATGCGCAGGAGCACTTCCTGGCAGCGTGACGTCGTACACGAGAGCGGGCGCCCGTCTGCGCCTGCTACGACCACGATCCCTACGGCGTGAGCTACGGCGACCTCCAGAGAGCCGTTGCCATCGAGATCCGCGATAATCGGCGAGCGATTGAACTGTGCACCGTATCTGTCGCTTCGTCCTGCTACCTGGAGTGGAAGATCCCAGAGCGCTGTGTCGGTGGTCGGCTTCCACGCTAGTAGGTGACTGGGAGCCCCACTCGATGGGGCATTCGTGCTTATCACAACTTCATTGAGGCCATCGTTGTCGAGGTCAGCCACTGCGGCAGAGGAGGGCGAGCATTCCGAGGTGGGGATCGTTTTCAAGACGCGACCGCTCGTGGCAGCGACGATCTTGAACCATCTGCCGCGCCGTTCGCCAGTGCCCTGAGGAAAGAAGCACCCGCTTCCGACCACAATCTCTTGGCCTGGATTGTCGGGGAGCAGTTCGGCCACTACTGGAGAGGATTGGATGACCTGATCGAACTCGGTGCGCCACACGGCCAGGCGAGGGTCTCGAAACGGAAAAAATCTGGTGCGGCTCGTCGCCAGTGGGGCTGACCTGAGCGCGTACAGATAACCACCGTTGGGGGTTGGCGGCTTCAATCGGAGGTTTTGGGAGATATCCGTCCCGATGATCATCTCCTTGGAGCCGTCTCCATCAACGTCGAAGAAGGCCGCCGAGGAGAAGACCGTATCGGCTGCTTGGGTGTACCAGCGCACCTTGCCGTCGGAGTTCAATAGGTATATCGAGCGATCGAGCGCTCCGAAACCGACTTCGAGGCGACCGTCACCGTCTGTGTCTGCAAGAGCAGGGGTGCTAACCACTGCATGCCGAAAAGCGAAGAACCGCTCGCGTCGTGAAAAGCTGCGAATGCTGAATGTCCACGCGGGAGATCCGTCAGCCCCCCGAAAGGCCGCTACGCCCCCGTCGCATCCTTGGCCCTTGTATCCGCCGTATCCGATCACCACGTATGGGGTGCTCCCACCGAAGAGGTTACCCACAGCCGGAGAGGAGTACAGTTTATCCTTGTCGTTGGTCAGCGCACAGCTCCGATTTGGAAGGTCGCGTGACCATAATAGCGAGCCGTCTGCTCGTAGCACGTGTACACGTCCATCACGTGTTCCGATCGCTAGCTCCTGACCGTTGGAGGGGTCACCGTCTATATCCGCGATTAGAGCCGAGCTACTCCCTGGAGAGCGAGCCGGGAGCGGGAGCGATTGCTGCGCAAACGCTGCACAGACCATGAGATACGGTACAAGTGAAAGTATCCATCTGCGAGAGCTACCTTGGAGCGGGCTATCAATCATAAACCAGCCTCATTCATTTTTGAAAAATCAGGGAGAACCGCTGGGCGAGCGCAATCTTGGCGCCCATGAAGAGCATCAGAGGCCATGTAGTGCCGTAGAAGACAGCAAACTCCTCTATGCCAAGCGTGTGGAAATGAAAGGGTCATGAGTGGCTCTAGCTCTTAACGGGCAGCGGAAGATGCTCGTGTGCTGCGAAATCTGATCTTTCGGCCATACCCAAGACCTCGAATTTATCGCTGCGAAGCCATTTTCCGCAGCCTGTTAAAACGGTACTGTGTTACGTTATCAAAGAAGCTCAAACATCGCTCCCTCTCAAATCAGCAAATCTCTTGCGCAGGGTTTATACTACCTACGATGCCATATTGAGGCGCAGTGGCTTGCACACAGCGTAGGATGACTCCCTGTTCCCATGCTGGGGTGTGATCGAAGGGTGTTTTATCGCCGCGGAAGAACTCCGTGAGTATTGAGATCATTGAACAAAGATTGCACAATACCGGGGGAATCACTCTGGGAGAACCTGTGTATGAAAGATTTGAGCGCTGATTTGCAAGGTTTCATAACTGAAGAGCCCACATATAATGCGTTCGATCCCTTTGGGGCTGGGAAGCAGATGTCATTTCGGGCGAGTTCGCAGCCGATATCGGACTTCTGCGCCTTCGCACTCAAGCATTGTAACGCTGGTGCGGCCGTGGCTGCGGCGTATCTGTTGCGAGATCATGTGGCTCGAGGCGGAAAGCTCTTCGTCACTCTCGCTGGAGCGATGAGTTCCTTCCAGGTCGGCCGAATGCTGGCTGAGTTGATTCGTCAAGACAAGATTCACGGGGTCTCGAGTACTGCGGCCAACTTCGAGGAGTCGCTCTACCGCTACGTCGCGCATTCGCACTATCGATATATCCCACGGTACACTGAGCTCACTCCGGCGCAAGAGGACGAGCTTCGTCGTGCAGGGTATCGTCGGATCACCGATACCTTCCTGCCTGAGGAAGAGAGCGTTCGAATCATGGAGCCGCACCTCGCTGCTATGTGGAAGGATGCCATGAAGAAAGGAGAGAGCTACCTTCCGCACGAGTATTTTTTCAGGCTCTTCAGTGAGAAGCTGATCAAGCCTGACCCAGCGGGTGATCCGCGCAACTGTTGGGCTCTTGCCGCGTGGGAGAAGGGGGTGCACGTCGTAGTTCCCGGATTCGAAGACAGTACGATGGGGAATATCTTTGCTTCGTATTCGTACTCCGGGCCGCTCAAAGCCAAAGACGACGAGTATATCGACGCAGCGGTGATGAAGAGTGGGATCTCGTACATGCACTCCATGTACGATTGGTACAGCACGAACGCACGGCAGCCGGGTATCGGATTCTTGCAGCTCGGTGGGGGTATCGCGGGCGACTTTCCGATCTGCGTGGTTCCATCGTTGAAACACGATCTACGTTTGGCGGATGTAAGAGACTGGGCGAATTTCACCGAAATTGGCTCATCTCCAATGTCGTTCGGTTCGTACAGTGGAGCAGGTGGAAAAGAGAAGATTACCTGGGACAAGTTGAGTGTCGATAGTCAGTACACGATCATTCAGAGCGATGCCACGATCGTCTTTCCGTTGATAGCAGCGATCCTCTTGGAGCTTTGAGCAAGCAGGAACCAAGGGGGAAAATAATGAGCGCACTCGATATACTTGAGTCGATGGTGCGAATCCCATCGGTTAATCCTTTTAGATATTTTGGTCGGCCAGATGGAAGCGGCTTCGTTGGTCTTGGAGCTGAGACGGAGATGAACATCTTCGTCGAACAGCAGCTGCATGACGCGGGGTTCGAGGTCACTCGTCAGATGCTTCATCCCCACGAAAAAATAGCTGTCGACGGAGTGATGCTCGAGATTCCTGCACGCTGGAACGTGTTGGGGATACGCTATCCAAAGGGTACGTGGAACGGCAAATCCATCTTGCTCTTTGGTCACACCGATACCGTAGATGCAAAGCTCGGCTGGGAGAGTGATCCATTCTCGGTAACGCGGCTAACCGTGGACGGACGAGAGTTATGGTTCGGATTGGGTGTCAACGACATGAAGGGAGGGCTCGCAGCGGTTTTGCACGCGATACGCCATGCACAAGCGAGCGAGTATGCAATAAAGGTGGCGTTCGTCGTTGACGAGGAGTTCTACTCCTTCGGCGCCGACCTGATGTGTCGCTCAGATTTTCTATCCGACGTGGTCTTAGCGATTGCACCAGAGATAGGTGATACGAGTGGGGGTGAACATCTCGGTCATGTATTTCATCAAGCGATCGGAATTGGTCGCCTCGGCCGAGTCGAGTACGATTTCGAGGTTACGGGACGGGCATGTCACGGCGCCGACGCGTTCATTCATCCAGAGGCAATCAATGCAGTTCACGAGTTAGCGAAGCTTCAGGTAGCGCTCATCGATGATTGTGCTGCGGTCAAGCGGGAGTTTGCGGCACACGGGGCGTGCGTCCTCAATTCGGCGTACATAAGTTTTCACCGTGGAGGTGAGGCGATGCTCAGCGTACCCGACAAGGCTTCGTTTGTACTCGATAGAACTCTTTTGCCCGATGAGTCGCCGGAGCTCGAGCTGACCCGACTGCGCGAGTTCGTTTCCTCGCTCCAGCACGAAGGACGGATTGACTCACGAGCAAAAATTACGGTTGGATTGCGGCTACGGCCCACCTCCCCGTGTCGTCCATATGTATTTTCTCCAGAGCACCCAGAGGTACAGCGGCTGATTGCGGCGGTCGAGCTTCACGCGCCAGAACACTCTTTCAGGATCGGACGCTCTGTTGCCGACGAGAATCGGGTTGCGGTGCTCGGGATCCCGACGGTAACGCTTGGACCGATCGGAGCAGGTAGTCATACCAATCGAGAGTGGGTTGACCCTCGCAGCGTAGTTGCTGTTTCGGAGATCTTTACCTCCTTAATTACGAAAGCATAAATCTGTATGCGAGCACCAAGGCCGCTGACCAATCCGTAGTCCTGGACAACGTTTCGAGCAGCGGACACCTGGAGTGCCAGCGTAAGGTGGTCCGATTGCCTTGTTTTGTTCTACCTCAAATAACCGCTCTGACCGGCTATCTGCGCAACTCAAAAGCCGTAACCCTCGATAGCGGTAGAACACTATTCCCATAGCATCACGGGCGGGAGTGTCGGATCAAGATACATACGTATGAGCTCGTATCCGACTCCGGAGAGTCCATTGAAGAAGCCCGTCGAGTCGATGAAATCAGGAACTCCTTCGACAAGCCTCGCCCGTTGAGGTCCACGTTGCAAAAAGTCAGTCACGATGCGATCGCGCATTGCGCCAGCTTCTGCATCTCCCCGACGACGTGCCAAAAGGTCGAAGAACGCGGCGCGGCCGAACATTCCGCAGCATACAGTATCTCCCTGAACTGCTGGCAATGAGATGGTAGCCTGCCGAGCAAGGGAGAGGCTCTCTGTAAGTGCTGTATCCGACCGCACTGCAGAGATCCCCAAGTAGGCCATGCCGATGCCGGTTGCGCCGTGACACCAAGCCGAAGGGTAATATGTGGCGGGACCACCCGTGGCGGTAGGTCGCAGGTCGGCCCAGTTCCTGTGAGCTGGGTCGTAGAGAGTTCGCTCATACGCAAGAGCCTCCTGGGAAGCATCGCGAAAACGAAGCTTTCCGCTTGCAACGCTCAATCTTTCGAGGGAGAGAGCGATCCCTGCGACTCCGTGCGCAAATCCAGCGAGAGGAGCATCGAGGGTTTCCCAAGCCCTGAAACCACCGGACGTCTTGCTACGCTTCTCAAGCAAGTGGTCCCCAGCCTGGGTAGCAATCGCCAAAGAGAGCCCACTGCCCGTTTCCCTCCAGACAGAGAGGAGACTAAGGATCGCCCCAGCAGAGCCCCCGATAACGTCGAAGGCGGTATCTGTTGAGAATGTCTTCGCAGTGGCACGACTCAGCGCCGATTGAACGACGTCGAGAAGAAACGGCGCATTCAGCAGGTGGCTGCACAACATCAAGGGATAGAGTTCGCGAAGATGAAGCCCAACCACGTCTGAGGTTGCTCTTTTGACTGTCTGCAAAGAACGAACAATCGGGGCGATGCTGTTGAGCGCCTTCGCACGGAAGGCTGGATCGCCGCTCACTCTGAAGAGCGCAGCGTAAAAAAGTGCTACACCACTACCGCCACTGTAAAGCCCCTCGCCAGTAGATTGATGTTGGTAGTGTCCCTTGTTGGAGAGAGGCAAGGGCGCTACCCATCCAAGTGAGTTGTCTGAGCCGGTGAACGCGGATTCCGAAACCATCTGCTCAATCCGAGTGATGTGAGCCCACACATCATCGGCTTTGGGGGCGCTATTCGGCCACTCGATGATTGTTTCGCGCTCGCGCGACGTCACTGTAGTCGTCCGTAGGGCATCGTCTAGCAGTAGTGACTCTCGTACAATCCGGAGCTGAAACGCCTTATCCTCAGCAGAAGAGCCTTTCAGAGAAGCTATCGCCGCTTGGGCAGGGCTTCCGTATCGCCGCCGAGAGATCCGCCCCTGCAGATCACAGGATCGTGGGCCCCTAGCACCAGAACCAAGGGGCAGATCAAAGAGAGGGATATCGAGATTCTCCAAGGCCTCAATCTCCGCCGCAAGAACGTCACCATCGAATCGGCTTGGGAGTCGATCGGTGAATTTGATACTCAGCCTGTCAATCTCGATACTTCGCCGTGCGCCATCCTTGAGACATTGGGCGGACAAACTCTCGCTGAGAAGCCGCGAGTACAGGTGTGTGGGGCGAGGTACCAGGCGAACCCTGGCTCTCGGGTTCTTGGCGAGCGCACGGATCCGACGCACTACGGCTCCTCTATTGAGATGGAGCACATCGTACATTTCGCAATAACCCTTCTCGATTGCGGCGACGAGCGCCGTGCCGAGCGGCCCTGTCCGCTCCCTCGGAACATTTCCCTGCGGCGCAAGCTCTGCCCTCGAGGAACCCATGATTCCGAGGTGACGACAGATGCGCTCCTCTGCATCCTCGGCATAAAATGGAGCTGGAATCGAGGTTCGAAGCCCGATCGCACTCATATCGAAATACTCAACTCCGTCATTCGGCTTCATGTACAACGGAAGAAATCCGACCCTTCGGACCGAGTTGACAAGCCGCTCTGCGCTGATCTGAGCGCCGCTCTTCCCCTCTGTGTGCTGTGCTATTAAGCCATGACCATCAAAGAGGGTTTCAGTATCGACGACATAGGGAATATCGCCCCGGGCAATCACGTTCTCGAAGTGTCCATCGCTCCCACCGAAAAGACCCCAGAGAGCCAGCAGCATACCCATGCGTTGGTAGAATCGAAGCTCTATCTCTGGATCCTCACTCTTTTGGTGTGGGATAAACTCGACCCAGCTATAGTCGTCATTGTCTATCACTACCGGAGCATCGAGGCCCAAAGATACTCCCGGCATCTCTGATATCCAACGAAGCAGCTCTCTGTACCACACATCAACGCATCCCGAGCGTGGCTTGTACACAATCTTCTTCCCGCTCGAGAAGGTAAGAATATGAACACTTCTTCCGCCTCGATGCGTGTCACCGCTATCGCCGACTCCTACCACGGGATCGTCGACATCGATACCAAAGGAGCGAGCTAAACTCACACGGTCTCGTCCAAGTCGCTCGAACATAGTGATGGTTTGTGCCCTCCATCGCTTCAATTCAAGCTCTCGAAGGCGGCCCCATACGGGGTAATGAAGAGAGATTGTTTCGAGAGGAAGCAAAGAGAGCGCGTCAAGAAAATCATCCGCTAGCGAGGATAGCTGCGCATCGGTCAGAAGAGCTATCTCTCTTACGATAGAGCCTGCAGTCGCTCGCAGCGCGTACAACTTGAACTCATGTGCCAGTACTTGGTAGGTAATCTTCATCACTCGTTGGGAGAGTGAGGCTCTGACTGAATGTGTTGTGTGCTGACTACATCCTCTGATATTCGCGATCGATCCGAGAATAGTCCGGGTCTCTTCGTCTATGAGCTTCGTAATAAAGCTATCTATCTCCTCGGCTCGGCGCTTTTCGCCATCGATAGGCGCTCCTACTCGATTCGAAGATGTCGGCCGTTTGAGGGGTAGGCCCAGATCAAAACCAGGTCGGGCAGAGGAAGCGCTACGCGCATGTGCAACGACTAACGTATCAAGCTGCATCAACTTGAGCCGTCGAGCGAAGGCCCTCCCGTTCGTCACTGCCACTTTCTCGCGCCACTGCTCGAAGAGGCGGGGGTCGCACGAGCTCGCAACTCCCACCTTCATCGCTTCGATGCGTTCCCAAAGACTTTGAGCTTTGAGCGGCAGAGCATGTTGTCTGTGAGGTACGTTTGTTGCGTGTGAGACTACCGATCTCATGTGATTCCGTTGTATCTTGATAATCGAACGTATGCGGGTGCCAAGAACTTCTTCAGGAGAAGTCTCCCAAAAAGCGCCCTCTTTTCTGGGTCACCAAACGTATAGGTGCTCATACGTCGATGCCTGTTCGAACAAGAGGGCGCCCAGAGAGCAGCTTTATCTACAACTTGATGACCACGTTGAGCATCCTGAAGCCGTACAACAGCCGCCAGTGGTGCACGATGCCGCGGTGGTACAGTGACAAGTAAGGCACGACATGTGCATCTCGAGTGCGCTCGCTGAGAGCAGCTCTCCGGTTGCTACCGACATACCTGGTGACGAACTCGCTTGCGGCACTACTACGATCAATTCTCCGCCATCCTCGAGGCGAACCTTGACCTCCTTGTCTGCTGGAAGTGTAACAGCTGAGCTTCCGTTGGCCTCGAGAAAGCTCTCGAGTACTTCACGCGGTGACGCCATGAGGGCGGAGCGAGCTTCAGGACTATTCGCCACTTCCAAGGAAAGTTTCGCAAGCTCGGTGTTCAGAGCTATCGCCTTGTCAGGCGATGGGACCACGACGAGTACCGTATTTTCTGCTTGTTCGAGCGTGACGACATCAATCGTTTCTTGGAGCTCGTAGGCCGCCCCTGAGTTCATCTCAATCAGCGCGGCGAGCGTATCTCTCGGATTTTGGACGAGCGCATCCCGAAACGCCGGGTCAGTCGAGGCAAGCATCTGCGCTGTTGCTCGTAGTTCATTCATTTGTTCAGGTGTAATGGTCAATGTGGGCCTGTCCGTCGACTGCGCAGCGACCGCTGCATTAGCCTCGGTAGGCTGGACTCGCTCTGTTAGCAACATAGTATTCTCCTATCAATTTTCGATTAGTCGCATGGCTTGAGCGTCTTCATACTTTGATGACGAAGCCTCGCGACGTCGAAAATATAGCCAACTTGGGCGCGAGTGCTGATGGAGATGGATTCAGATAGCTCAAGACCTCTGCTTGTCAGGTTTTCACGATATGCAGAGAGTTTCTAGGAAGGCCAAACGAAACCCACCTATAGCGCAAAAGTCGGGGAGCTATCGGAGGTTGGACTGAGCCTTCGGAGTGAGCCTAGTGGGGCGCTTGCTGAAGGCTGCTCCAGCCGTAAGACGCGACACGGGGCATACTTTACTGACATCGAACTGTAGACCAATTGCAGTCGACAGTCATGAAGCAATTAAGAGTAAAGTGGGGGGAGTCTATGTGATCATAAGTGCACCACATCATGCGATCCCTAGCTTGCTCTGCTGAGAGCTCTGCGTTCGCAACCAACAGAGTCGATGACGACTTCGACGGGGACACAACCACAATACATTCTTCACTTTCCTCGACGATAACCTTGATAATTTTGTCCTCTGGTAGAGAGGCGCCCGAGCTTCCGTTAGCTCCTAAAAATGCCTCGAGAGTCTCGCGGGGTGATATGGTGAGCGAGGCGCGAAGTTCAGGATTCCTTAGCACCTCCAGTGAAAGCTTCGCGAGCTCTGTGTTTGAAGCTGCCGCCTTGTCAGGCGATGGGACCACCACCAGCATGATGCCCTCGGGTTGCTCAAGCGCTACGACCTTAATCTCCTTGGGCAACTCGTAGCGCGCCCCTGAAGTCTGTTCAATTACCCCCAGCAGCGTACCCCTGGGACTGCGGAGGAGCGCCGTCCGAAACGTCGGATCGGTCGACGCAAGCGTCTGTGCCGATGTACGCAGCTCTTCCATCTGTTCCTGCGTGATCGTCAGTGTGAGGGGGTAGTGGACTCATGAACGACCTCGGCAGGGGCGTTACGGGGCTGTGTTCGTTCTGGCTGTAGCATATTTTTTCCTCTCGCGTTGTAACTACGGCTCCGCGTTGCTCTCATCTTACTCTGACAACAGAGCCTCCCGGGGGTAAAGGTATAGCCGACTGAGTTGGAATGAGAGGTGGACAAGGATTCAGAATGTGACCGGCCATGAATGACGTCTCTGGTGCATGGTAAAGGAATATGGCTCAAGCTGGAATCAACTGGCTGGTCACGAGCACTGAGAGAGCATAACTTCTTGCGGCTCATCGTGGAATCGAGTGGGTGGCAGCGAGGTCAGGAATAACGAAAACTCCTTCCAAAATAGGGCGCTTCCGGGTTTTTAAGTGGGTGACATGCGATGTTTTTCACAAGCAGCCTGGTGATCGGGCCTTTGAGCGGGGAGTTGAGCCTGGCTCAAGCGCTTGAAGTGAACAAAGAGGACAGAGAGGTAGCCGAGGGGTGGGTATCATATAGGTTTCTATATGTCTCTCCCCCTCGCCTCCCTAGGGGTTGGGACACACTACCCACTCGATTTCACGAAGAGCCAATATGAGCTGCACCTTGGATGTTTCAAGAAGGGCTTTCACGCAACGCTATGCGCGTTCGACGAAAGAGCACCGGCAACAACAAAACGAACTGTACTACCAGAAGACCAGCAACCAGATAGATCTTGTTGGGGGGCGAGATTGAAAGAACCGCCGCATCGAGTGCTAGCCCTAAAGTGAGAAGACCTACCGAAATCCATCGCTGCTCACAGAGCAGTCCGAACACCAAAAAGACCTCGAAGTAGTAACTCGATGCACTGGTTGCCAAAGGCAAAAAGCCCAAGGTGAGGATCGCGGCCTCGTACAGCTTTATCCGGCGTGATATCCAACGCAGCCATGTCAGAAAGGCCAAACTTGTCGCCAGTATCACACCTCGCCGAAGCCACCCAAACTTCGAGTCACTCATCCGCTCGGAGGGTTCACAGGTTCCATCCGGTTTCCCGAGCCCGGCCATCCGGCACTCCAAGATGTTATCAACAAGGCTTGGGAGTCCAACCATATTACCTGCGCGAGTGTCCACGTGTTTGCGTATATTTTCGCCGAAGTATCGCCACGAATCGCTACCCAGCGTTGCTACCGAGATTGCCAGGAGTGCCATGCCCGTTAGGATGAAGCTACGCGCAAAGCTCAGAGCCGCGGTCCGTCGTTCGCTACGACCGACAGCTGCTACGCCCACCCCCAGCGAGAGCAGGGCGGGAAAAATACGCACGCCCGTGGCGTACGCGGCAAGAGCGCCTGCGATCGACCAGTATCCTTTCCGCAGAGAGCAGATCGTCACAACCGTAGCGAAGAGCCAGTCGTGTCGGAGAAACGCACCTCCTGTCCATGCAAAGGAGCCCAACCCATTGGTTCCCCAAAAGACTGCGGCAACCGCGAAAGCCGCTGGTGGAAAGCACCGCAGGACCACCAACCACATCGCAGCGAGCAGTCCAATGTCCACCATCGAGAGGATTCGTAAGATGTTCGAGGATGCAGGGCCATCGGGGATCAACGAACGAGCGACGAGGACCCAGATTGGTGAAGGGTTGAATCCGTGATCACGAAAGAGCCCAGCCCAGTTCTCTCCGAGTAGGTGCTTGAAAAAGACTACATCATCGGTGAATGCCTGCCATGTCGAGGGAGTGAAACGTTGCGCGCACGACTTGGCGAGGGGCAAGATAGCGGCTACCGAGGTCAAGTTGTTTGTCGCTAGATCTCTCACCGCCTGTATATCGGAAAGGCTGGAAGGCTCGCGCTGTTCCAAGGCTGCTAACGAGCAGAGGTACAAGCCGTCGTAGCGTAGCTCTGTATAATATCGCGCGCCTAGATAGTGGTGATAAAACTCCCAAGTATGGAGCCTGGACGGATCGTTGCTCGAGAGCCACCAGGAGGCGATACCGGCTGCTCCGGTGCAGACGAGCACGAGTTTCACCAACAAAGAGCCACGCGGCGTACGCGCGGGGTACCAACTGAGTACGAGCCCTACGATTGCTGAGATACACAGAAGGAAGCGTGTCGCCATACACAGATAGTGTGCGGCCATAGCGGTCTGCGCAAGCCGGATTGGTGTAGAGCCGACGGGACCGCCGAGGGGCTTTGTGTATCCTCAATGACACTTCTCATATTTCGCCGAGGTGCTTAATGGGCTAGAAGAATGAGACGCTATGCTGAATCCGGAAAGCCGACAGCCTGACAAATTCGAAAATCTCGACCGACCAGCATCTAAACGATCGCATGTAATGCTCGATGCGGGTGCGTTGGCTCCCGATGACCACAACGCCCGGGCGCAGTTTATCATCGATGCTATACCCGTGATCGAGCAAGGTCTTTGGACGAGATTAACCCCTGCGTCGAAAGAGTTTTTGAGCTCGGTTGGGTTGATAGCCAGGCAATCCCCTTCCAGGCGATACCATCGGACCTCTCCGTTCGGAGATTTTCAGTCGCTGATGGCTGTGTTGCCTCAGGACGCCAAGCTCCTCGGAACCCGCGCCTTGCTGTTGTTGACCGAACCTGCCGGACTTGATGCCGCAGGTCCCTTGGTGAACCATCTCAGGTTACTCTCAGACTGGTTCCGAGATAGGTCACCTGCGCCGGACAACGCCACTATCAATGCATACAGGAAATTGGTGCTAGCACTGCTCGAGGATCGTAACCTTCAGCAGGGGACCTTCGAAGCGGGCTCGCTTGACCAGGTTTTAGGTCGGCGGTTCACCCTCGTACAAGTTGATTCTCAGTTGGTTCGATACCTCGGTAGTGCGGACGCGGTAGAGCAACGGGAGGCACGGAACTTTCTACATCAGACCGGAGGACACAACGATCTCCCATTTTTGGATTCGGAGCAGTTTCGGGAAGAGCGCCGTGAGGTGAAGGCAAAAGCGATTAGGACGGCGTGGAGAGTCCGCAAATATGCACTTAATTTCGAGCGTCTGAGCGGAGAGACGCGAAGAGCTGCAGTGGGTGAAGAGAGCCTGCTGGCAAAGTTTGGGGAGGACTGCTTCGATGACTGCAGAGCGGTTTTCGGCTCATCAATCGAACGGACGCCAGGGCGGGGGTACTACCTCAGCGAGGCTCGCATGGAGCAGCTTTTTTTTCGGAAGTTTCTCCGAGACGGCACGTATGCGCGTGACTACGCGCACTATGGCAAGGCGCTGGAGCAGCTCTCCGAGGCCAGCTTCTTTTTTATGCGGGGCGCGATTGTAGTGTATCATCCTGCGCTTGAATATCGCCTACCTGTAGGGCCGTCGCGGCCTGTGCAACGTAACGAGCTGTTCACGTTGCTCGTGGCAAACAATCATTTTTCAGGAAGTTATGAACTTGCGGCGTTGATTCCCGTCTCAATTCTCAAGCATTATCTGATGCCGTCTCTCTCGTCACTGGTCCCGACTTCTGACGATCCGGCGCCACGTGATATCTCGGTTCCGGGGTTCAATCTGGCTAGCCTCGTCACTGCGTGTGAAAAGGCGGGGTTGCCAGCCATCATGTTGGCAAATATCTCTACGGTGTTCGGGGGTAATGTAGCAGGCTATCCGAGGAATTCCGAACCCTTCTACAGCTGGGAAATCGAACTCGACAAATCAGCATCGTCAAATGCTTGGCGAGACGTACTCGAGCGGGTGCACCATGCGTGGTACGTGCGTGCCGGCAACCCGGCCATTTCGCAAGGCTCGGGGACGCAGGAGCGCATCGAATTGCTCCGTCCGCTGGGTGAGTGCTGTCACAAAGTGGCAGGGGTTGCCAAAGGGCTCCTCGATCTCCTCGATCTCTTCATGGCGCGCTATGATGCGTGGAAATGCGACCTCAGCCCCATCGAGAGCCTCTCCCCCCGTATGTTGGTCGAGGCGTACCGGTGGCATGACAAATTACAGGAACGTAACGCCGACCTCGATGCATACCCATTGTTGTGCCTCGCTGACAGGTATGATTGGTCGAAGTCACCCGAGGCGCTCCTCGATACCGCAACTCTCGAGATGTTCGTGGGTGATGGCAAAAGGCTCGCTCTCCCGCCGCGATCGCGAGGAACGGGTGCGCAGGAGCTTGGTGCGTGGATGAAGTACGTTATGCCGCGAATCGCCGACCGGCTCGGGCAGCGCGACGTGATTGAAAAAGAAACGACGCTACTACTCTTGCCGCGGCAGTATGTTCAGAGCTCTCAAACCGATGTGCCCCTACCGAAGCTATAGGAGATTAGAGTATGACAGGACCAACAATCACGCCGGGTACGAACAATTGGGCAGATGAATTGATCATCCCAACCACGATGTCGCCAGCTGCACCGGTGGCGCCGCCAGTACCTACCAAACCGAATACCACTCCCGCAGCTCCTCCCGCCAAGCCCAATCCTGCGCCGGACCCCAACGAGCAGCCGGGACCAGAGCCGGACAAAGAGCCGAGCCGATGCCCCATGCCAGGCTGCTAAATGAGAGGTAAATCCCAGTACGCGAGGTTGTGTAGCTGGGGCTGGAGTAGGGGGAGTGTTGGAACCGCGCCGCCCGTGTTATTCATTGCATGAGGGTGAAGACTACTCTGGGCTTTACTCGATTGGATTATCGATCTTAGAGAGCTGTAAGCGTGGTACTACCACCGGACAAAGGAAAGAGGCGTTCCGAGGAGTCGCTAGAGGTGGGACTTGCACGCCATCGCAAGCGTCGTAAGTTCCTGCCGGTGTGGCTCGAGGAGCGTTTGGGATGGGTCGGAATAGTGGGTTTGATCGTGCTTTTCGGATTGCCCGTCAGACTTTTGTTCAACATATCGGGGGGTGTTCCTCCGACAGAGCAGCCTAAGACCCGCCTCATTTTGACCTTTGGACCGGCTAAGGTATGGAAAGAGGGGACGGCTAGCCACTTAAAGTCTGCTACGATCAAGGTGAAAAACGTTGGTAGTGCCCCAGCCCTGGGTGTACAGACGGCGATTCATGTGAGAACCCGCGATATTTTACTCTCAGGGCCTGACACCCTGGAGCCTGGAGCCGAGGCTACCTATAGCGGAGAAGCAAATGTCAGTGTGCTCGAAAAGGAGCAGATCGATGTATCCTTCGGATGTATAAACTGCCTACTCAATTAGCGTGTAGGCTATTGAGGCGCGAGTGCGCAACAAAAACTCTCCTGGCAGGGAGGGGTTTTGTCGCGCGTTCGAGGTGAAATTTTACCAATTTGTAGCACCCAATCCGTTTCCTTCCAGCAGCGCGGTGGAAGCTTTGAAGCGAGCCTTTCCAGTTTGTCTGCGTTGATTGCCACGAGCTGGCTTTTTCGTTTTTGCGGATGCCTGTTGACTGCCACCAGTACGTGTACTCGAGCGAGTCTCGATCTTCTGAGTTTTAGCACGGGCTTGCGGTGATTTAGCACTCGGTGTGCCACCTATCGCAGATTTCCCCCTTTTTTGAGTAGCGGTTTCCTGTCCACCAGCGGTAGCTACACTGCCGCGGCCGCGGGCGTTGCTCGCTCGACTGATCTGACGTGAGCGATTTGCGGACTTCTTCATTGTTTTTCGCTTAGCTGTTACAGCCATGACATGTCTCCTCTAATAAAGTGTTGACGAACATCCGGGGATTATCGTGTGCTCGTTTGCAAAGCTCTATGAGTCTTGTCATGGATAGGGCACGTGGTCTGCCACCAATAGAGGGCATGCGCTCTGGAGGGGAAAGCGGTTCTTCGCTGCGCTGGGCGGGTGGTTGTGCTGTTGTCAACACATCCAATTTCTCGTGCAAGCACGGTCTATACGTTGACCTTAATGGAGTCTGAGCGTATGAAGGTCGCAGCCTCACGGAAGCGGAGATCATTTGAAATCTGGAATCCCCAATCTCGTATTTTTGTTCGGTCTTGCCGGCGTCGGTAAGAGTTACGTCGGACGCGTGCTCGCAGAGCGATTCGGGTATGCAGCGTATGACCTCGACAGTGATCTGACGCCCGCGATGCGAAGGGCGATAGCGGATCGTATCGCATTTACAGAGCAGATGCGTGACGAGTTCTTCGATGTGGTGGAAAGCAGAATCACGGAGCTCGTAGCGGTGTACCCGCGACTCGTGCTCACCCAGGGCGCCTATAAAGAGCGCCATCGTATGAAGATATCTCAGTGTCATCCTGAGATTAAGTTCGTGTGGATCGATGCTCCGGTGGAGATCCTCCGACAGCGGTTGGCTACACGCGCCGATTCAATCGCTCCTGATTACGCCTTCCGTATTATGTCGAACTTCGAACCACCAGGCGACCCAGCCGCTCTTCGGTTGTTGAACGATACGAGCTCGCACGGGGAATTAGCGAGAAGGTTCGAGGTGTTGTTTCCAAAACCCAGCTGAGCGCGGGTCAGCGCTGCCCCTCATCAGATGGTAATAAAATTGGCGCTTCAAGAAATCCAGTAGGTAGTGTGGCCCAGCGCCCGGCAGGGGGTATCCAAAAACGAAGGGAGCACAAACAGAACGGGGGCGCAGCGAGGGAGAGGAGCATAAAAACCCCAGTATGATATCCCCTCGCGAGCTTCTGCGCTCGCCGAGCGATTCTCATTCATTTTTCTCAAAAATGAATGAGGCTGGGTTTATTACCCTCCCTCGCCAAGGCTATGGCGAGACAGACATAAGCCGCGTTGCCCTGTGACTCCCCCAAATTCGACTGAACTTTCGATGCCTTCTACTAGTTTTTCAATCTCTCGCTGTTGAGATACTGGAGCTCGAGCGTCAATGCCAAAAAGCTGCTCGCCGAGCCGCATGGTAAGGGTTGCCAGTACCGATCGCTGCCCTGCTTCGGGGGCACCCCTCGCAGCGGTATTATCTGCTAGAAAGATCAATATCGTCCTTGGTATCCTACGGTATAGTTTCGAGCTATCCCGGATCCATTCGATGTTGTGGAATACCGCCGGCAGAGTTCGCTTGATTACACGTCGTCCCTCATCGAGTTGTAGACGGGTTGGAGCGAGAGGCTCATGCTCGTAGAGATGTGCATAAATCGATGTTTGCTTATCCGGTGCTTCAAAGAGTTTTTTTCGTGAGCGGGCTGCTGAGTTGTTGGTATCTGTGCCGCTTGATTCGATGTGTCCGAGCGTAGCGAACTGCCGCGGTATCTCAAAAGAGACCCAGGTCGTAGTCTTCGAGAGGTCCATACCATTTTCATAGCGGTTGCATGAAGGCCTACGGAGCAGCGTGACCAGCTGAATCTCCTGTTGACTGGTGTCCTGCAGCACGACGAACGTGTCGAGACCCATATCCACGAGGTGTGCACGCTCCGCGCCGGATAGGGCGTCTCTCTGCTGCTGCGAGAGGTTCCGAGATCTGAACAGATCGGCCATACTGTTTGGCCAATCGTATCCAGCGCAGTAGTGAGTCTGAAGCGAGTCAACGATCTCATTTCGTAAGCGATTGGCAGTAGGCTGGAATATCTTGAATGCACAGGCGCTCGAGAATAAAGGTATTATCAAAAGGAGTTGAAGCGCCCTGATTCTCAGTCCAGCAGATCGTTCACCCATGGCCTCGCGTATCCCCGTAATCTCGTCGCTGCCGCCATACCTGTCAGCTGCTCCACGGAGATTACTGGGAAATTTGGAAAAGTCCAGATCACGGTCAGCTTCTTCGCTCTCTCCATAGAGGCAGCGCGCCTTAGTCAGGGTCAGGTTGTCTGGTGTACACTCACAACCCGAGTTGGTTGTGCGCGTACAGCTACGCTGCTCCGCCGTTGGATGTGTCTCCATCCTTCAACACGAATCGGGCTGACAGCCGAGCCACGCGTCGCGCGAGGTCGGCCGCTTCCACCGAGCGGAGGACTTCATCGAAATTCTTGTAGGCTTGAGGGGCCTCGTCGATAGGATAGTGTCGGCAGTTGCTGGAGATGTCCGCCGCCAGCATTCGAGCGTCGACATCACGCTGAGAAAGCTCCCGAGTAGCACGCGATCTACTCATCGCACGACCCGCCCCGTGATTGACGCTAAAACAGCTCTTTGCCGCCCCTTCCGTTGCTACCATGACGGCAGAGCCGGCGATGGGATTTCCAGGTAGGAGGATCGGATGGCCTGAAGAGGCGTACCTACTCCCGGAAAGAGCAGGATGACCGGCTGGAAATGCGCGCGTAGCACCCTTGCGATGCACCCACTCAAGTCGACCGTTAACGAGCTCCTTGCGTGCAATATTGTGGCTGATGAAGTAGACGAGCTGACCATGTACCCCGGGAAAGATCTCCTCGAAAGCCTCGAGTACGAGGCTGTTGATCAAGAGGTGATTGAGCGTCGCAAAATTCGCCCCGAGGGCGAGGTCATCGAGATAATCATCCGCCTGCTGGGAGCCGAGCTGTGCGTAGACCAGCTCCCTGTCTCCTCCCGGGAAGGGGGTGCCTCGGGTGGAGAACTGCTCCTGCAGCACTCGGAATTGGTTCTGCGCGAGGTAGTATCCGAAGCCCCGCGAACCGCAGTGCGAAAGAAAAGCTACGCAGCCGTCGCGTAGTCCGAAGTGTCGAGCTACGTCTCGCTGCTCGTCGAGGATGTATACCGCATTTGCTTCGCCGAAGTGATTGCCACCACCGTAGGAGCCCATTTGCTGGAGCTTCGCATGTAAAAAGGCTTCGCCTTTGGAGCTCTCATGCTTCTCGAGACGCGTGCGCAGCGAATCGTGCGTTTCGTCGTGACCTGTATGGCTAGCGTCTTCGCATGCCTCCCTCCAGGTAGGTGGAATGCCGAGCTCATCGCAGAGCCATTCCGTAGCTCCATCGCATGCAGCATGTTTTCCCAGCTCATAGGTGATGTGGCGCGCTTTTGCGACGGAGCGTTGCCCCTTACCTGCGCCCGTCGGTAACCTCTCGACAAGAGCATTTATAACCGCACGGCGTACCTCTCGTGACGCGATCTCCTCATCGGGTAGGTCGAGCTGTAGGAGGCTCATCGAGCACTTGATATCGACCCCGACTGGGCCGGGATAAATATGTGAAGGAGAGGAGAGTACACACCCGACTGGTGCCCCGTATCCGGCATGCGCGTCAGGATTCAGGACTAGGCGTGAGACGCCGGGTGCTTGCTGGGTATTGAGAGCCTGCTTGAGGCAGGTCTGATCGAAGGATGAGCGGATAGATTCGGTGCCGATGACCGTAATCGGTTCACCCGTCTGATCCGTTCCGAGCAGATGAGCTACCGCTTCACTGATGGGTACGATACGAGTGGTCACGGGTTGATGTTACCAGATCACCGATGTCGGGTCACCGATGCCAGGTCACGGGGGAAAGGGCCGACCTCTCGCTTGTCGAAGGGTCGTCACCCCTTACAGTTGGGGATTTGAGCCGAGGCGGATTCGAACCGCCGACCCACTGGTTAAAAGCCAGTTGCTCTACCGACTGAGCTATCGGCCCACAATAACAAATTCAAAGGGTTATCTGGGTAAGACCTTGTCCCCGTCATGCGGAGTAAACAAAAAGTAAACACCGCGACAGAAACTCCATGCAAAACCTTTGGTCGAGTATCAAACAAACTACCCAGGCGAGTCAATACGCAGGCAGTCAAAACCTGAGGGATATGGATAGGTTGTCTGTTATTTTCAACTTTTAACTCAATCGGATTCATCGATATGCATACCCATCCGGACCGAAGCCTTCTGACCGGTGCTTTGGGAACTCCATCGTTATTTATCGTTGATAGCCGAGA
Organism: Bdellovibrionota bacterium; assembly: GCA_040398075.1. GTDB lineage: Bacteria > Bdellovibrionota_C > UBA2361 > UBA2361 > OMII01 > OMII01. Next base: position 55,894 of record JBBAUR010000005.1, read on the forward strand.
CCCAGCGCCCAGATTTCATGATACAGCTGGAGCATTTCACAATCCGATACCGAGGATTTGAAATTTGAATAATCTATTTCCTGAATCGCTCGGCTCATCCCTGCAACGAATTGAGGGCGTGAGACATGGGTTCTGTATCGATAGTCAGAATGATCGCTGACCGCTATCCCCTCATCCGGGAAGAGGCTCTTTAGCACCTCTGGTCTCCTCGCCCTTACAATAAGCCTACTACCGTCCTCTCTATCCTGCACAACAGACACAAAGCCGGTGTTCATAAAGACCCACATAAACCTCCTATAACGCCATTATTGCCCGTGTAATGTCTTCCTCATCGAATGATAGGTACGAGACGGTGGAAGCAAGGCTACGGTGCCCAAGGGCTCTTTGGGTCTTCAAAAGGTCGCGGCCCAGCCGTTCATGTACCCTGGCAGCAAATGTCTTTCGTGTGGCATGACAACCAAGTTTCCCCGTAAGCCTTGAGGCGCGGAAAGCTGCCGTGAAAATAGCCCACGCCTGCTGTCGCGAAAGAGCACGGTTGTCCCCTTTTCGTGATACAAAGAGGAACAAGTCGCCTGCCGGGCTACCAAGCTCAGATATCCATTCCTTGAGGTATACCCGCGCTTCAGGGTGGATCACGACAGTGCGCCCCTCTATCCTCCTTTTCATGGAGCTGCGTTTGACCGTGACCTGGTCTGCCACCTGCCCATATTGAAAAATATCTCCAATGCGCAGGCTCAAGAGTTCCGAGATCCTAAAACCTGTCTTCAGGGCCAGTACGAAGAGCGCCGCATTACGGTTGCGATACTGTCCACCAAAAGCTGACAGCACCTGCTGAATCTCGTCATCAGATAGAGGCCGCGCACCCTTCATTTTACCTCCGAGCGAACTTTACCTTTTGTGAAAAGGTTAATTTGATAAATGGGGGCTACCTAAAATACCCCCTACCACGTTATAGTTAATAGCGGTATATGGTAAACAAATATTTACCATAAAATGAATATCACTCCTTACTTGCATGCAATTGATTTTGTTGAGGATTTTAGAAATCGACTCGATTTGAGCAAATATGCATTTGCGAAAATGCTCAAGAAAAGCCTCCCTGCCTATAGCAGTCTCTCCAGGGCTTCAAATCGCATTACCTTAAAGGACTTGATCAATTTAAGGGTCATAGCGAGGGCGCACCTGCAAATGACGGACTCCGAGTACTTAGACGTAATCGAGTCCGAGGCAAAACGTATAAGTGAACGTGGCGCGAGACGAATACACAGAAAGAAAAAGCCGAGTAAGATTAAAGATGTCTAGAAAGGGGCAAAATAACCTAACAGTGCTGTCGCTCTTCACAGGTGCTGGGGGATTCGATCTTGGCTTGGAGGCAGCTGGATTCCAGATTGTTGGGGCGGTAGAGGCTGACAACGATTGTCGCCGCACACTGACACTGAATCGCCCTGCATGGCCAATCGCTAAAAAACGCGATATCCATTCATACTCTCCGATCGAATTGGCAAAAGAGTTCTCTCTTTCCCCGAGACGATTAACGCTGCTTTCTGCGGGGCCGCCATGTCAACCTTTTTCCAAATCAGGGTATTGGAAGCATGGAGACTCCAAACGGATGGCCGATCCGCGAGCGAAAACTTTACACGCCCTCTTTGACATTATAGAGCACCTACTACCTCGCGTGGTCTTGATAGAAAACGTTGGGGGCATCGCATTTGCGAATAAAGATCAAGGGCTCAAATACATACTTAGACGATTCAAGCGGATAAATAGCACCAAAAGAACGCGTTACCAGCCTAAGATTTTCAAACTCAACGCAGCGGAGTATGGCGTTCCACAAATACGCGAGCGAGTCTTTATTGTCGCTATTCGAGACGCTATCGATTTTACTCTTCCATCTCCTACACATCACCTAGAAGCAAACCCCGGCGAAAACACTGTGCCAGCGACCACGTGCGAGGAAGCCATTGGTATGATGCGCCCGGCAACGAGCGCTCAACCATTAAAAGTTGGTGGGCGCTGGGCTAAGCTCCTTCCGTCTATACCAGAGGGCAGAAATTATCTCTGGCATACGGAGAAAGGTGGCGGAAAGAAAATTTTTCGATGGAGGAGTCGGTATTGGAGCTTTTTGTTGAAGTTGGCCAGGGACAAGCCCTCATGGACCATTCAGGCGAGTCCGGGCTGCGCTACTGGACCATTTCATTGGGAAAATCGAAAGCTCTCCATAGAGGAAGCTGCAAGACTTCAAACTTTTCCTTCCAACTATAAATTTCAGAGTTCTTACACGTCCTCATTTAAACAGATCGGTAACGCTGTACCGAGCGCGATCGGAGAACTATTTGGGAGAGCAATAAGAAGGCAGATTCTGGGTGAAAATATTTCAATTAAGCTTTCTCTGATCCCGAAAAGACAACTCCACAATCATCCGAATCCGAGAAAAAGCCCATCTCAGCGACGGCTCATTCATGCCCGGGGCTACCCTAAATAATCGAATAAATAGTTACTGGAACACGCCGAGTAACCTTAAGTCGGCTGATCGCAAGGTTTTTCAAAGCAGCAGGAGATGAACTGGACGAAAGTCTAGCCTCGATTTTTAAAAGCTGTTCATTAGTAATAGAGACCCATTTTTGCATCGGGACGCTGACGAAAGAGAGTAGCATTTCAGCCGGCAAACCAGCCGGCGTTCCTTCGGACTTATGATCACAAAAGGCTACGCCCGTCAGCCCTATGAGGCGTGAGTCTAGATCCTCGCAAGTCCCTATAAATTGGCTAGGCCCCACAGCCCTAAAACCGATGCCCGATTGATTTACGGGTGATGCGGACTGACGAGAAGAAACCCTAATCACAAGGGACCGTCCTGCAAATGAAACTTCGAATATTTCATAGTCAAAAACTTGTCTAAAACGCTCAAGAGCTTGCTCGACCGAGGTCTCGATACCATTAACCAAGAGCCTTTCGGCTCCTTCCAAGACCCTATCACCCTGTTTAACCGCCACCGGGGTCCGTCCTCTCAAGTAGGTGTTATTACGTCCATCAATTACAAGTCCTCCAATCATTGTGAGCATTACTGTAGGGCACTGCTCTTGAGCAAGATTTGGGTCATCGAAATGCTTAGCCAACACTTCAATTCCCAGACCGTCTCGGAAGTAATAGAACTGATAGTCCTTCGATACATCGGAAACCATCAACTCTGGAGTCCTGAGCACTGAGGCTTCCCGGAGACGAGTAAGAATGCCCTCTCGCATGTCTGTTCGCCCCAAAAACACAATCGGCTCAAAAGGGCTCAACAAACGATTTTCAGTGAGTTCCTTAAAATATGTTCCCGTGTCCTCGAAGATTATTCCCAGCCTCCCCTTTAGTTTTACCTCCAGCTCTTCACTAAATCGCCGGCCAGACTCTACTTGCTCCTTCCCGATTATCAAGCGGAGCGCGACTGACTCTTCCAGCCCTAGATCCTGAATAAATACGACGAACGAGGGAATTTTGCCGCGAACCTCGACCCCTGCAATCTCTTGAGGAGCGGCACAAGGTCGCTTGAGGAAATCTATTACCTGCTGAATAACTTTTCCTCGCTGCCCCTCAAGCACACACAGCCGTTGACCCCTTCGGGTTAGGTGCAAACGCGAACGGTCTAAAACTCTAATGAGGCTTGCTGAATCCATGGAATCCCTCTGCGGATCCCAGTAACCAGAAATAACGGACAGGTCGTATTGAGTGAGCAAAGCTTGAGAAACCGGAAGCGCTCGACTCTTTTCTTTCCGCCCAGCCACCTCTCTAAAAGTAATCGACGAGGGACCTGCTCCGGGGATACTCAAAATCTCCTGCTCAAGTGTCTTCCAGATGGCACGAAACTGATCAAAGGGCAGCGGATTTGAATTGATAGGGGCAAGGCCAATACATTCTCGTAGCCGCGGGAAATACTCGTCCCTCGAGAAATGTTCGTCCTCTGTCATCCTTGCCACTACAACGACTTGCTGAGCGGCGAGGCATATTGCCAAAGAACGGCCATCAGACTGCGGTAAAAGAGCATCGGCCCTAAGCGAAGCAAACCGCCCCTTAATCACATATTGCGATCGGCACAGATGATGAAACGCATCTTCTATCCCTTTACCTGCCAATTCGGCTTCACCGCCAGGGAACGTCTTTTGAAGCACGCTTTCATCGACTGCCAGGTAGAATAGCAGACCTCTTTGGATATCCGGCAAAAATAATGACCAAAGAGCTTTAGCCCATCTCGAGAGTAAAGCCTCAGTCATCTCGCTTTACCCATTCTAAAATTTGAGAAGTAGGCGTCATTCTTATAGCGCCTGCGGAAGAGTAAAGATCAGTTATTACAACTCTAGTCCCATCTTGTATTGGAAAGTCTGAGTAGTGCCGAGATTCAAAGTCCAGAATCGATGACAAACCACTAGGCAGGGAGCCGGCCTGAATATCAAGCTCAATTCGACCAAGCCTATCCCCGCTAACGATTCGTTTAATTCGACCCCATACAATATGAACTGGGCCATCAAGCACGACGGCACCCTGCAGAGATCGAAATGCGGGACAAACAAGACGCTTAGAGCAAGACTGGCAGGAAGCGCTTCCCGGCTTTAGAGAAGCTTTCCAATCACCTCGCCCCCCTAATCTAAATCTCATAAGATCAAATATCACCCTAGCATGGTAGGCCACCTCTTCAAGAAGCGAATTTGAACAAGCAAACTCAAAGCTGCCGTCTTGCGGCGAGATCAACCGAAGAGTTGACGGAGATCGACCAAAATTATCCCTCAGCAACCCGGCATAAAAGTGAAGTTGTCGAACATAGTCCTGCCGTAGAGCATCTCCTTGCATACACTTCGACGACTTAAACTCCGTGAGCATCCAGGGCTGATCACCGCGGAGCACTAGGTGATCAATCCTTCCTGTCAACTGACCATCAGTGGAGTTGAACTCCTTCTCGATGAAGACCGCAATCCCCTGTTGTGTACCTTCAGACGACGCTTTTCGAATTACTCTTTCTGAGAGGGTTCGATACAAGCCCCCGATCTCTGGCCATTGTCCTATTTCAAATTTGCTGAATACGGATTTTGCGGAATGTTTCTCAATTTGATGATCGAGTATGATAGAAAACTGATCCGGAGTGATGTCGTCAGATGACTTCGCAATATCCTCAAGAACAGAATGGTAGACCATGCCGATCAGTTGAGCACGTCCAAGCTTTTCTATCGGCCACGGACTTGTAGTTCTAAGGTTACGAGCCGGGATTCCGCTAAACAGACATCGCTCGGCGCATCGAAGTTGAGAAAAAGACAACCGACCTTGGAGCTTAAATGACTCTAATTCCGGCGCTTGCACCATTCTACCTACCTATTAGCTCTTAGAATCTCTCTCGCGCGTTGACTTACGATTAAGGGAGTTCGTTCAAGAATAAATGGAGAAAACGGCACTAAGGTCAAGTTGACTCGAGCCTGAACTTGGCTTAAGAACTCAAGGGCCGGGACAGAATTGGGGTTCACCAGCGGCGGCAAAGCAACAAAAGCAGCGCCGATTCCATCGACCCGGAAAACATAATTGCCGTCATCTTCTATAATCGAAACTTTATTTCGCAAAAATTCCTCTAGGGTAGCTTTAACTCGCCCATGTAGAAGGTTCTTCCAATGACCATTAAATTTAAGATGAGAAGTGGTCTTGGCTCGTAGGAGCTGTAAAAGATCAAGGGCGAGCCTCCAATCTAATTCCCTGTGGCTCAATCTATTACCGTAGTGCCGCAAGCATTTGTAGCAGCTTGAGGCGCAACTGTCTTGATGTTGAGGATTGGTAAAATCCCGGACAAGTCTCGAATTTGCGTACTCTAAAAGTGCCCCGAATTCCCCAGGGTCTTGATACTTCGATGAGTATCCCGCCCCGTTATCTAGCGTATCAGCAATGAAAACCTGCCATTTCCAAAGTGGCTCGCTACCAACTCTGCGTTCAATTTGCGGTCGAATTCCAGCTGATAATTCATCTGCCTCAATATCTTCCTTGAGAAGGATGGATTTCGCTAGAAGTTCAGCCAGCGACAGCCAAGCACCTCTTACTGAGTTTTTTAGCTCATCGTTCGGATTCTCATAGCGATACACATCCGGCCAATCACGGAGCGTGGCTAATAAAATATCTGTATTCTGCTCGGTAACTAGACCGACCGGATGAGCATACGGCGCACTTGACCCGCTTCGGGCATCAAGCTCATCAACAACATAGAAGCCCCGAAGCGAAGCGTTCTCTTCCATCACACGGTTAAACCTGTAGCCCTGGAAATCATTACTATTAACTCGGAGAATCTTGCCAGCAAACGAACTCACCTTGAAGTTGGCCCCCTCATTCATAGAGGGCTGTAAGTTGTCTGGATTAACTGGATAAACAGAGACATTCTGGGGTTCCGAATTAGAACGTCCACTGTATGGCTTAGCAGAGAAGTTGGTACAATAAATTTCCGGACTCCATCCTGTTAATTGGACAACTTGTGTTCCGCCATCGTTGCAATAGGGACAGTGTTGATGCTCCCCGAAGGCAATCGCGCCGCAGCTTCGACACAAAACTAGCTCTCGGGGCCTATCTACTTCATTAGCAATCACTCGCTTGCCAGCAGGTGCAAGCCATCCGACACCAATAACCCGATGTACCTGTTTATCTTTGATGTATTCCTGCCCCGGGGCAAACTCATTCAACGCCACATCGGCATTGCGATCCACGGTTCCATACCGAATTGGGAAATGCCCCCTGTTTGGTGCCCGATTTGGGTCAGAATGAACGAGGTGGCTAACTCGTACAGGCATCCCATGCAATGGGAAATAGCCTTCACGAGCAAGAACTTCGCTGAACGATTTGCCATCACCGTACTTTTGACTCCACCGAGGAATGAGTGTCTCAAGGATGTTTTCAAGTCTCTCATGTATTGATTCGTAGAGAGCGGTCAGTGCCGATTCATTCAGATGACGAGCTATACCACCAACAAGGGCAGTCATCTCAGCCTGCCTGTGTCTCAACAAGGGAAGTATCAAACCGCGCTGAGCATAGACACTTTGGAGCGAACCAAGAGACCCGCTTGTGGTAGACTTCACTCTCTCATCATAGCGCAAGCTAGTTAACTCAGGAGCAGAGGCAAACAGCTGATTGAGTATGGCCTTCAAAGCAACTCGATGAATGATAGAATCACTTCTCAGATCAATTCGCGGAGAAGTAGATGGCTCTCCAGTGATAAGCAAATTGTTATCGAAATAATATTCGTCATGTTTTTGGCCCTTGCATAGTGTCAAGGCAAGAGACAGCCTGTCCTTCCGACGCCCTGCGCGTCCAACTCGCTGCTGATAGTTAAAGCGCCTCGGCGGCATGTTCCCCATGTAAACGGCCTTCAATCCTCCAATATCAACCCCGGCCTCCATTGTTGTTGTAACGCTTAGCAAGTCGATGGAAAAATATTTCCTCAAATATTCAGCATCTCCGTTCCCGAATTCCTTCAGCTTCCCGAGAAAAACGTTTTGAAATGCAAGCTGTCTCTCACGCTGATCCTCCTTGTCCGTGTGACCGATGAGTTCTTCAGTCCTCAGATGAGCGAGATGTCTCCCCGTCTTACTAAAGCTTCGGTAGTAGTTAACGCCATTAACAAGCTCCTCAATTGGACGTTGCTGCAGAACACCAGAACACGTACTCCGATGTTTTACTCTTCGACAACGGTTATAGGGATTGAAAAGGTTTATCGATTGGCAGGTTCCGCAAAGCCAATAGCTTTGCCCCGCAGGGTGGATATAAAGACGGGTTACATCAAGACGAAATTCCGAATCAACTATTTGGAAGGGACGAATTAATGCTAATAGGTTGCCTGAAACCTCTTGGCGCTCGTTCCCCAGTCGGGGGAACACAGAACGCATCCAATCCGTGAAATATTTCGGAAGTATACCATGAGCGAAACCCTTGGAAGCCGTCCCTTGGCTTCTAGAGTCGGGATGAAATGAAAGGAAACGAATCAAGCAGTCGAGCGCAAGTATGCCCCACTCCTCTTGGGGCGCCGCTGGGTGGTACCGATCAAACGTAAGCCATCCATACCCAAGAGACTCAAAATCTCTGCCCATTGAATCAGATATCACGCGACGCAACTCATCGAGTAGGTGATCTTTGATCATGCGGCGTAACTCCTCCGCTTTCTCAAAGTCAGAGGGACTATTAGTCAAACTTGATTGGGAAAAGAGGCGAGGCCAGTTCTCTGCTTCCTTTGGGAGACTGCGTATACCATGGGGACTAATTCCATTTGCAACCAGTTTCTCCTGCACCCGTAAAGCAAGCTCGGTGACACTAACTCTCTGAATAACTGATAACTCTATCAATCCTCGAATGAAGTTGAACTGCTCTCGATCACTTGCTTCAGTTAGACGACCTTGAAAATAGCGCTGAATTCGATATGCCTGCTGATGAGAGGTCTTAAAAAATTGGAACGGCTCGATGTCAGCGTTTACATCAACTTTTAGTGCGTCTACAAATTCCCTTAGGTCGCGCTGCCAATCATCAGGATTCCCCAACTCCCCTTCCGCAATGGCTCTTACCGCATCTCTGAAGTGATTATATTCGATTTCCGCGGCAACTTGAGAAGCATCTCTCCTACTATCGCTGAAGACAACTAGTTTGTCGGCCTTAATCCCCTGTAACGCTCCGAGGACCTCCTCAATGACAACTTGATTGAGCTTGTGATATCCTGTTCCCATCGTGCGTATCGGGGAACGTATATCGTCTCCTCGTCGCCCCCAATTTGTTTCACATGCTGGACAAACTTCCGGTGGGCGAACAACATCGCATATGTGAATGCTGACTGACGCACATGACGCTGTCAGAGCACTTTGTGCTGCATTGATTTCACCCGTAACACTGTTGAAAACATACTTCTGCGGCTCCCACCCTTCGGCCCCCGAGAAATCTTGGAATGACAGGTAAACGTACTGCAACTCATCGTCAGTTTGGCCGACTGGTTTCTCGTTGCTCACAAATACGGTGCGACTACCTGTTGGTTGAAACCGGTACCCACGATAGTAGAGTTCCCCACACTCCTGGCAGTAGAGTACATCAAGAGTAATGGAGTTTGACTTGCCGCAGTAGGCAACCTGACCATCATAAAGAATAGGCGGTATCAAGACACCGTCTTTGCAGTGCATAGCACGACGAATTCCGGTCAGGTTCTTGATAAACAGGTGTAGCCGCAACTTGCCAACATATGATTGAAGCCTTGGGTCTTCAGAAGTAGCCAGCGACAACAATCCGCGAGCCGCACACAAGTCTCCCTCAAAGAAATGCTCGGCAATTGCTGCAAGGGATATTGGATGCTGATCAAGTTTGACACCGTCTTGCTCCTTTTCCACTTTCAGTCGGAGAGACAATTCTACCAGGGCATCCTCGATATGTAGTTGATTTAAGACATCCCCGAGATCAGCACCCATCGGCATACCAGCGGCTTGGGCCATGTCCTTAATCGCGGTTTCAATCACATGGCTATCTGTGTTGTCGCGCCGTCCCAACTCGCTTAAAGGATCCTGAAATTTTTTTATTAACGAAATGCTGCTGGTGGCATAAGGAATATGCGTCCCGCTGATTACGGCAAAATGCTTTTTGAGCTCAGTATAACCGAAAAAATCCCGTAAGAACTGGGGGTCACTCTCGGACAACGGATCAGTACCCAGCGACGCAGAAGTTGTGACTATTCGCAGCTGTTTACTCTCCGGCGCTAAACCGATGCGCTGCAGAAAATTTTTCACGATGTACGATATCTCGGTGCCTCCCGTGCCCCGGTATGAATGGAGCTCATCGATGACCAAATAAAAGGTATTTGCACCACTCTCACTCAACCACTCCCGGGTAGAGTCAAAGATATGACGTTCAATGTCTCGACATAACATGACCGAGAGCATCGAGTAATTTGTGATCAAAATATCGGGGGGATATCTCTGGATATCCCATCGAGTGATTAATTCCGAGCCATTCGGACATTGAACACGGTGACGATTCTCGGCATCGACCGATTCAGCTTCGCGAGCGATAGTCCTTAGATATTTTCTAACCTCGGGCAACTCATAGTAGTCAGTGGGCGATTTTTTCCCGTAGGTCGCACCATTATACTGACCAAAATAAATGCGCTCTTTCCCTAGGAACTCATCGTACAAGCGCTCCGCCGATTCCGATTGAAGAATCTGCCTCAAAGTTTCAACTTGGTCTTGCACCAATGCATTTAGCGGATACATAAGTAGGCACCGCACGGCTGCCTTTCGTCGCGATCCTTCTCGACTAGGAGCGAACTCCCCATCATCTCTTCTCCACCAATCTCGTTGGCTACTCTGATTATTCGAGCCATCCCATCTCGGACGACCAAATGTTCCGAACGCCTCTGATATTATGTTAATTAGGATGGGATACAAAAACGCGAGAGTTTTGCCGGAGCCGGTTCCACTAGTCACTACGGCATTCAGGTTTTGGGCGTGGGTAGCTAGGATTGCCTCCGCCTGATGCGAAAATAGCTTCTTGTCCTCACTCCGAATGAGAGCATCTGATTTGAAAAAGTCAACGATAGCTTGAGCTTCTCGGTTGTTGGCAAGAACTCCAGACAAAGATGTTTTTGCCAGCAGCTCCTCAATCGAATAGTCGGATGTCCTATATCGCTTAATAACCTCGAAGACGGGGTCTTTGAACATCGGGCTGCGTTTTGGGTCATCTAAGAGATCATGACGCGCTTGATTGAATTGATCACAATTCGTCCAATATGCTGTGTGCAGATACTCCTGCACGCGTTCGCGAATTGGCGTGAGTATATCGTAAAGCGCAGTCATACTGTCCTTCGCAAAAACACCGGGCACACCTCACAAAGACGATCTACAATAGAGGGCTTCGTCTTTGCATACCATGCAAAATCCGGTTCTCGGTTTGGCCTTGAAAAATTTCCTAATATTAAGATCCTGCGGAGTATCGTCGGAAGTTGCAATCGGACTGGAAAGCCGAGTTCGCTGGTTTTAGAGCGATACACCATGGGGATTCGAATCCCCATCAAATAGGCAGATACGATAGGACCCCACTCTTCGGAGACGACTCGCCACGCGTTTCGTGTGCCCTTGACGCTGAATTCCTGAAGCAAAAAATCCGGTCTTCTAGTGTCATGTGGCCTACGAAAAAAACCACTCCTAAGAACCTCAGAGCGCTCCTCTATCCAGTCAAATGAATTGAAGTCGTATCGCGCCTCTACTCCAATGGTGGATAACGAAGGGAAGGAATCACTAAGCTTCTCGGTTAAATAGGGCAGCGCTTGCCGAAGGGGAAGTAAAGAAGAGATTAATCGCCACTGCGCCTGGTGCGCTACTCTAACCCGAACCGACTTTGTACGAATTACTTCATCGACCGAGCGCCTTGGCATCTTCGCAAATTCGATAAACCGATGATGAAAAGGCACTCGTGAATATCCCGTCCAGGGGATTTTTACTCTCTCAAACTCTTGACCGAGTTCTAATTCAAGAGCTTCAAGTCCCGCTTTGCGGGCAATCAGGATATAACTGTCGAAATCCACCTCTACCAGCGCCGTAGGGCAGCACTGCCAAAGCAACCCAGCAGGTCTATAGCTGACATCAAGAAGGGCAAAATCACGGAGGAATGAAAGAATTTGCCACTTCCAGCTATGATACTCTTGGTCAGAAGCCTCCACTCCCAGATAGTTGAAGGTCTTTCGACAACACCTGTCGTAGGTCTGCCAGCTACCACGTTCAAAATATGCAAGGGCGTCTATGAGTGTATCTAGGAGTGTATCTTCGCTCATCAATAATTCAACGCCTTTGAATGGAAATTCTTCAGCAACCCATAAAACTCGTCACTCTTATCGTCCCCAAGTTTCGCTCGTATCCAGGGGCAGATACAATGATACGCTGCAATCTGCTTGGCGTCCTCTTCGTTAAAAAAGCGCACAAGCGACTGCTGCACTCGCGAGAATCTCATTCCTACACTCTGCGGAAGCCTAATCCCACTCCATCTCGAAATTTCCGCCACCTCGTTCCTTACCTCATAGCTTGAACGTTCCAAACCTAACCAATCTAAAAAATCCTCCGGCTTAACTCCTGTATGACTTGCCTCCCGCTCACCAATCAGTACTTCTCTCAGCTTAGTCGTGGAAGGCAAAGCCCTATCCGTCAATACCTCTTCATCGGGAATATCAATTGCGTATTCGAGAACCTCCGCCTGAGGAGTTGAGTCCGCGCAACTGCACGGAATGAGGAAAAGCTTGGATAGCGGGAAACGACTCGCGTTTAAATGCCACAGCCTTAAGGTTGGTATTAAGTAGGCTTGAACGACACCTGCATCAAAATTATGAATGTATAAAGATTTGGGAACCGTTTGCTCGTCACTTTTAAACAAGAATTCGGAGCCATTCTTCCAGTCTTCTTCACTCAACCAAGCCGGCGAAGCAACCAGGTCGAGCCGTGAGGATTCCCAACCCAAAGTTTTCAACCAGGACGATGAAAAACGGTCGTCATCGACAACAAAGCAGCGCCCACTTGAGAACAATCCGTGAAAGATAGCTGCCGATTCAAAGCATAGCGGGGCGCCATCCGTGAATAACCGCCTCTTCCATAAGTTTATAAACTGATTTTCGTCCGTAATCTTACATGAGTGGGGGCGATACTTAGGAGGATTTGTGTAGAGAGGCGAAATAAACCCTTTAACCTCCTGAGGTCCTTGCATCCGGGGTTGTTGAGCGGCTATGGCCTCAAATTTTTGATTAATCCGCCGGTAGGATTCACTTTGAACAACCTCATTTTCGCTGCGGAGGGTTCGCATGACCTCGTCCTTCAGCGAAGAGATTTGATTTGTAATCGATCCAGGTATCTCGGCAATTCGACGCTGGACCACTTCAAGATCCCCTCTCACCGCTTTCGCATTTTCCAGCAGTTCTGATTTTAAAGAACGAGCATTTTCTTGAATGGTCGAAGCAACTCGCTCTAAGTCGCGGATCTTTTGCTCTACCGATAACAAAGATGATTCTACCGCCGAGATTCGCTCCGACAGCTGCTTTACTACTTTAGCGGAAGCCATCGCTTCCTCTGCCTGGCTTTGTAAGTTTTCCTCTAACGCTAATCTCTGGTCGGTATATTTCTTTTGTAGCTCCTGCAGTACGTTTTCCAGGGCATTTAGACGCTTATTCTGCTTGGCATCTACGCTAACTTCGTTGCATTTTCTAATTATCAACTCTACGGAGGGATCTCTTTCGAACCCCCAACACTCATATAGTTCGCTAACTTCAGAGGAGACCACGTCATACTCGTGTACTCGATCCGCTATCAAGGAAAAAAGTTCAGCAGTAGTGTGCCTCTTGTCTTCAACCTGCACCTCGAGTAGCAGTTTGTTGAGCTTGTGCAAGGTGCCCTGGACGTAATGAACTACAGAGTTAAGGTAAATTGATCGGGACGACTTTCTCCGAGGTCCCTCCGCCTGTTCATTAAGGTGACTTATAATTAAATCTACTGCTTTATTTGTATGTCCTGGTCGGCCGGGAGAGTACCCAGCGATCTTCATCTGCGACGCGATTTTTCGAAATCCCTCCGTCTGAGGCGCATGCTTCCTGAGAATTTTACCCGGTAGGCCGTCGTTGGCGGCAAGAGTGGCTATCCTCCCCCACTCCTCGGGTGAGAATTGAATACCTTGTATGGCATCGCCTAGAGAGATCATCTGAAACCCTTCAGAAGCTAAACGAAAGACGTTTACTATAAGCCGAACATCCCTTAATAGAACATAAAAATCTCATATTTTTCAAGAGTTAGCGATAGCGACAAAGAGGGTTTCTAGTTTTAAGCGCCTCACTTGCACAGACACAGCATTAGAGGGGTAAGACACTCTCAGTTAGTTGGAAGGGCTAAGGTTTTCGGCTTATCCATTCGGATAGCCTGGCCCACGGATCGACCGCATCGCGTTTCTATTTCGGATTGCGTTGGTCGCCCACCTGTCTCACTCAATGATACAGATCTAACTAATCAGTCCCGGCGGACGTCCTTCGTTGCGTTTTGGCTGAGTACCTAGAAGTGCTTGGTTGCATGAACTTTTTCCCACAGCGCCACGCATCTTGCCGAGGACTCGGCTGACCAAAAGTCTCAGCTGACAGCACTACCGCCTCACGACGTGAAACAGCCTATTCAAATTCGCCGCCATCGCTCCCGAGTGCTCCACAGAGCGAACTATCCAAGCATAATTTGAAGATGACTCAGCCTGGCAAATAATCTCTTTGAACTCAAAACTCACTCAAACGAAGAACCTCTCTAGTCCGACTATCAGTTCCAACTTTCATTTCAGGTCACGAAGAAGAAGAGGCAACGCGGTAGCGGCATCACTAGCTACCCCTACCTCTGCGCTATGTGCCTTTGCAACAACTAGAAGGCTACAGGGCCTCTTGTTTCATGGCATACCGGGCTCACCATTTGGAGTCACTGCTCGAGATCGACGAAGCCATGTGACATAACCCACCTTAGGGCATCTACGAAGCGGGTGGCGACTATTTGGGCTGCGTCTCGCTCACTAAGCGCTTCTCTAAGTGCAAAGCCCTCGGAAGGCAATGACGTCTCAAACGCCGCCACGAGGCTAAGATAGACGAAGACAGCGCTTGGCTGAGTGTCTTTGAGTCCAGCATTTTCATAGCTACTTTTCTGCTTGGAGTGGCCAATCTCAGAAGCGAGCGTCTCTTTAACTTCATTAGGGATAAAAGCTGCCTCCACTAAAGAATGGGCGATTCTCCTCGCTGGAAGATTAAAATCTATTAGACTTCTGATTTTAAGGAATATTTCGCTCTCGCGCTCCTGCTTCTTCTGCCAATAAGGATATCGTTCGTGAAGCATTTCAGATATCAATCTTGCGACAATGCTGATGATCAGTCCTAAGATTTGCTCATCAGATACTCGTCTCCTTAAAGGCGCATTATATGACTTCTTCATACGAGAGAGGATCGCATAGAACAACGACTGTGGTGCATTCCCTTTTTGAGTTGGCGAACTTAATTTAAAGATTTGTGGAATGTAGCCATGCCAGCTCTCAAGATGCTGAAATCTTGCATTTTACGGAAAATTTCCCTCTACTGCCTATGACTCGGTTTTAACTATTGGATGTGATTTCTTCCGCTTCGCGGAAGGGGAGTCCATCTGACTCGTTTTACTCGTCATCTGGTCTCGCCATTTTCTTCTGTGTATTTGATTTGCCTTTGGTGGAGCTGAGCTTTGAATAGAACTTTCCCATCACAAGGAAAGCTCTACTCGATATCGACCTGCTTTTGGAGCCAGCGTCGCCTCTCATAGTCCACAAGCACAACCTTTTCAGGTAGGGTAGCCCCCAGCGCCCCTTTACGTAGTCTTTCAACACCGAGATGTTGAGAAGGATGTTTTTTCTCGATTCCTGTGGACCATCGAGCACCCTGCCGAAGCCGGAAATTTTCAAAGAACTTCGTCCCTTGCCACTATATCCCGCCAGCGCGGGTTCCGCAGTTAGTGACTTATGCCCTATTGGACATCCTGCGGAGTTCGGGGCGGCAAGGAGGTCGCCACCCCTAATGATTTATGAGGCTGGTATGTTCACAAGAGTTATTTAGTGCTCCTCGTATGCAGTGGAATGAACTGACTGAAATATTTCTTGCTTCAAAAGCCGATAACTTCAGTGTTTCAAATTTGAACTGTTGAAAGATCGGGCACTCCCCAAAGGGTAATGCTGGGCAGCTCATCAGATCACGTACGCTTGCTGGTGATGGTCAATTAAGACCTCTTCTCGTAAGGAGCAACGGTATGAAGAAATCGCAGCAAGTTAATTCACGACGACGAAGTAAGATGGCAAGCAAGAATAGACGGAGACACCCAAAGTCTCCATACCAATGCAACCTGAGCAGGCGAGCTAAGAATATCATCGTAATTCTCTTTCCGGCCGAAATGTCCGAGGAGGAGGACGCTCAGCTGCGAATCGCGGTAGATCAAATTCTTGCCCCTGTCGGGAGACCCTTCCCACCTCTTACTTGGGAGGCCGAGAAGAACGGAGCTATTGTAGTTCTTCCACGATCCGTTGCGAAAATCGCGGTCGCCAGGTTATCCGCACTAGAGCAACTAGGGATGATGATCGTTGACGGTCAGTATATTACGGTCATGAATTTTGGAGATGAGATGATGCCGTAGTTTGAACGTCTGGGGGCTTTCCCCCAAAGGTAAGACCAAAGGGTGTGGTTCCACTACCGTGGGGGGGGGGGGGGCGGAGCAAACGCATTGAATCGACCGTTAGTCCGACTTTTTCAAAAATCATCGACCTAGACCGGACTCGATGTAGGGCCTTCCGCAACAACCCTTGGGGGTTCTGGAGTCAATTTATGACCTACTTGATCATTATTTATACGCGCATCTGCACGCATGACCCATAAATAAACTTTTTCGGGAGAAAAACTTATGCATCATCCTAAATCACGCTGGACCACCATCACTATTACCGTTGATATCGCCACCAAATCGCGTATTCAAGAAGCCGCTCGGCAGCATGGGCTGCCAGTGGGCGGATTCGTGAAGATGCTCATCGGCAATTACCTGGAGATTACGGAGGAATTAAGCGCACCGGCGCACTATCACCTGCTACATGAGTTGCTACTTAAACGGATATTTTTCTATGTGACAGGTCGGAATGGGGCGTTATGCAGAAGAGAGACGGCCAGTATCGAGGAGTTCCTGACGGCTCGCTTCACGCCTCGACCACCCCCTTAATTGCGCTTTACATAATGACCCCGGGGAATTTTCTGTTGCCGATCATCAGAGTTGCTTGACCCGAGGTCTTATCGATATCAACCCCGATCATGACCCCCTCTGTCGTAAATGTAATAGGCCGAGAATCAAATGTTAAAAATGCCTGATAGGCTACGATCCGACCTTGAAAGAGAGTTGTGCCGCGGCTCTTTGCCATGTGCTCTTTTATAAGCGCTGCGATGGTCTCTGTCCGTAATGGGTCGTCTAGTTGGTGAATATCGGCGGGAAGCGTCATTTGTTGTCTTCTACTTCCTCCTGTGAGGGCAAAGAAGCAGATAGATGATGGTTCTCTGTTTTCCGGGATAGCTTCAATGTAGGGATTAAAGGCTGCTCTTGCCTCGGCAATCAGCACCTTCTTCGCTTCTGCTGCCTCGATATCGATAATCTGCGAGGTCAACTTGAGTTGCTTATCCAACTCATCTTTGATCTCCGGTTTCCATCGCTCGATACTGTCGAGGATGTGAGCCTCCCCGACGCCCCACCTTAGCCACTCGTCGAACCGTTTGATTGCTTTGGAGGTGTTTCGATAGCCTAAGGCGGTCATAAATGTCGCAATTGATAACCCTGACTCCTTCCAGAGCGTGATGAAATATCGTCCGATCGGATAATTAGATTGTCGTGGTTTACTCGTCATAGCTGCTCCTGCGTTGGTTTATACCCAGCACCTACGACGTTTTGACCGCGGTCGGTCCACATCCCCTTGCAACCTATAAGGTCTCAGGGTTCCCACCGTGACTCACTGCCGCAAGTTCGGTTGGAGCTTCCTACAACGGAAGTCTCTAGATGCTGCGCTTTCAGTTTAGCACAGGTTATTAGGTCGGGAGTATCTACTCTTCGCATCGACTAGGGCGTCTACGCATATTCCGTAGAGAGGTACGCCGTCCCCTATTGGGTAATGTTCGATAGCCCCCCATTTCTGCGATCTTAAAGAGGGTAAACTTTAAATTCTGTGTCAAAGGAGTAGCCATGGATGAGACAACCTACCTTAGTGAGCGTCAAGTATATAAACGCATAGGAGTCTCGCGCTCGACCTTGCGGCGCTGGGTCAAGAAGGCCAACTTTCCAAAGCCCTTCAAACTGAAGGAGAACGGACGAATAGGCTTCTCATTGCGCGAGATTATCGAATGGGAGAATAGTCGCAATCGGGCCTAGCTCTCATCCGAGCCGCTCTTTTGAGTGATGAGCTTCTGAATCCATTCACTCAACTTAAGCAAAGCTTCTTTCATCTCAGGCACCTCGTCATACCGATCGTATCTCTCCAAGCACTTCATCTGGCTGGTTCTGGGACGGTGATTTAGGACCTTGGCAACTACATGTGACGGAATCTTCAGTCGTCGCATAACCGTTGCAGCGGTTCTCCTTAAATCGTGTGGCGTGAATTTACAGCCCATTCTTTGCTCTATTCGATCACACGCCTTTGCAAAGTTGCGCATGTGCGGCGGTCCCTTCTTATCCAGGCGCGGCGACGGGAATAGATACTCTGAATAGTGAGATGAATCTGCCAACCGAGACCTGGCACGGGCCGCTTCGTTGGCCGCTCTCAGCTTTTTCAACTCTTCAATAATTAGCGGTGTGAGCGGAATAACTTGCATATTTCCCGATTTAGTCTTGGGGAACTCCCACAGCTCCTCTTCAAATGAGATATCACTCCACCTCGCTCTGGCCAGCTCTCCACTCCTCTGGACTACAAGATAGAGTAATCGGAAATAAGAGCGAATCGGCTGCTCTTCGACCTCTGTTGCTGCCCAATACGCAATTAGCTGCGCATCAGATAGCGTATGCTCCCTTCCGTCCTTTTGCTCCTTGGTCTGAAACGATTCGATTTTAGCTGCTGGATTGGCGTGGATGAGCCCCCTTTCACACGCATGGTTGAAGATTTTACGAAGTGTTTCCTTGACCCGGTCTGCCTGAACAGGCGCACCTTGATTACAGCCAATCTTCCTCAAGAAGCCGAAGACATCATCACGCGAGATTTCATTAATTTTTCGATCACCAAACACCGGCAGGATATACCTATCGATTCTGTTGGCCGTATCATAGGCGGTCTTGGGTGCCAACTTCGAGAACCAAAGCGGCTTGTATTCGTCGAGTAGCGCCGCCAGAGTTGGGCATTCCCGCTGCTTCCGGCGTTCTGCGGACTCATCCTTGCCCCGCTTTGCATCAGCGTAAATCGCTCTCGCTTTGGCTCGTGCATCAGCCAGAGATATACGATCTACATCTCCGATGGTTACTCGGCACTGTCTGCCGTCTTCATTACGGTAGTCAAAGACAAACACCTTCTTGCCAGTTGCATATACCCTAACCCCGAAGGCTCCATCTCGGAAATCTTGATCCCAGAAGAACTCACTCTTTTGGGTTGTCTTTAAACCTAATAGCGATCTTTGAGTAATTGTTGTCGTTGCCATGCCTTTATTTAGTGTCAACAAAAGGGTCAACAAAACGCACGGAACAAGACGGAACGGCTTGGAATCGCCTGGTACGAAAAATATTTTTCGGGTTTGAAACGAAGATGCGATCTTTAAACTATTCCAGCTTGCTATACACAGCATGGAACGCCCTGGAACGGGAAAAGATCGTTGAGATATGAACTGAAGAAAGCGCCTGACCTGGTTAAAAGCCAGTTGCTCTACCGACTGAGCTATCGGCCCATATGAAACTTAGCGACCGGCTACTTGCTTCCCTTACCTTAGCAGGGGCGGGTGCTGATAGCAAAAACGCCAATACACGAACGGAGTATACGGAATCCTGAGGCGCTTGTCATCCTGTGGATGCAAATGGGTGAAACCGAGCACTTTCAGGTGAGGGAACCGGCGCGCAAGCCGCGCTCCCCTAGTTTCATGGCGTAGCGACCAACAGCCAGATTGAGTATGATTACGGCAGCAACGGCTAAAATGCCGGCAGCAAGGTGGTCCTCTGCAGTGCTGTTGAGTCGAGCCAGGCTAAATCTCAGCAGTATCGTCAACGGGATGATATTGATCATCACCAAGGCGGAGCTGGCGAGCATGAATAGCAAGTTTCCGAGAGACAAGATGAGCTGAGAGGGGTGCTCCCAGGAGAAATCAGCGAACTTTGCACCGAGGCCTATCCCCACACTAACGATGCCGTAGGTCACAAAGAAACTCATCGAGACGAAAAGGGTAACGGTCTCCCACCGCGGCTCGATAACGTAGATTCCCATCCCCAAGAGGGCAGCCGAAATCAGTGCAATCGGTCGATACCAGGCGAGTAACTTAGCACGTAGAATCTGACCAACCTCGAGAGGAGCAACTTGTAAGAGCCAGTACTGTCTACCCTCGAGTGAGACAGAACTGAAGACGATACGGGTGCAGACCGAGGAGGTGAAAAAAGCCGTGATGCAGCAGTGCATCACGAAGAATACCTTCTTCCAGTAGTACTGGCTATCAGCAGGAAACGCGTCGATGGTCACGAACATGCGAATGTTGAGCAAGTACAAGAGGCAGATACCGCCCACGAACATGATCTGAGTGCTGTGAGCTAAATCCCTGAAGATTGCGCGAAACTCCTTGCGGATCATCGCTTTTTGTGGAGAGAGCGCGTGGGTACGAGACCTTATCGGCGCGCTACCCCACCACGAATAGGCTCTCATGGATGATCGGGCGCGAGTGTATCCGCGGCTGTGCAGGAGCTCAAAGCACAGGTACGCTGTCGAGAGACACAACGCCGCACTACCATAGAGTAGTACCCATCTGAGTCGCATACTTTTTCCTGTCGGCACGACATATTCGGAAAGGACCGATGCCGCCCAGGAGTAGGGAGTCCAGGAGATGTTTGCGGCTGACAAGGTCTTTACCATTCGCAGCACCTGTCCAGGATCGTTTCGCTCCGCTACGAGCTTAGCGAAGACGTCAGCGGCGTACATGACTCCTGCAAGTGCGGCGATGATTCCTACCAAGCAGATGAACCTTGTCCAACGTGCATCGATTATTGCCATCATCAATGTAGCCACAAGGATGGAGAATGCCACCGGTATGGTGAAATAGGGAATGAGGGTTAGTACTGCGGTAAGGAGGAAGCCTACCCCCAAATGACTGTCACTTCCCATCGCCAACAATACGGGGAAGATGAAAACGAAGGGCATCCACGCGACGGTCAACAGGACATACGCGAACCGCGAGAGAAAGAATCCTAGCGGAGGAGTTGGAGTAGCCAGCAGAAGTTCGATGTCCTCGGCAAAAAAGAAGCTCCCTAGGCTAGTCGCAAATGCAGAGACCGTAATCATTACTATGAGTAACATAAGAAGCAGACTCAGCGGCACGTAGGGCGGAAGGTACACGAGAAAGGGGAGCTCGTTGATCTTTGCTAGGGCCCACAGAGTGCCGCTATATATCGCCACCATCATGAGCGAGGCGAAGATGAGGATTCCAAGATCCTGCCCGTGACGGCGGTTAAAGCCACCCTGTCGCCAGCGGTTGCGCACAGCCAGTAGTTTCGGTCGTAAAAGAACGGTAATCATCGTATCACGGTAGGTTCAGTTGAAGGGGATTGACGAATCGAGTCCGTAGATTGGCTACGGTGCTCAAGATACCTGTAACATCCAGCGGTCGACTGCTCGCGGTCGTGCATGCAGCAGAGGGTATTTTTTTGACTCTCAAAGGCATGGCTGCAAGCATCGGTGTGATCGGTAGTCGTAGCCCGCCGTCGATAGGGATGGGGGCAGTTATTTTGAATACGGTTCCCTCCCGGCGGAGCTCTACGGGACCGGGTATATCCTGCTGAAGGATTGGCTTGGAGTCCTTAGCACTCCGGAATACGAGTAGTGTCATCGGATTGATGTTTTGTGTTCCGATTCTGACCGTGTCATCTCCGCTGGGGATTTCAAGGATCGATACGCCCAATTGTGCAAGTGGATTGAACGAGAGCTGTCCCTTGAAATCCTGGACCCAGAGCTTCCCGAAGACGGCAAGCTTGACCCAGCCCTGGAGGGTTATCGAGTAGTGCGCGCCTTCGTCTCTCAAGGTAGCTGTGAGGGCACCGAAGCAGTCGCTTTTACTGGCACTCGTCTCGAAGGAGAAGTGGTTGGCACCGAGCTTCAAGTCGCCCACAGTCAGGCTGCTGCGATGGGTCTCCCACGAGAGACGCTCGAGTCCCATCCAAACGATCGCCGCCGAGGTAACAGCAACGATCAGAGCTATTGAGCATGACACGAATCGTTCAGACACCGAATGATAACCTCGCTTCAGCACTGCGGAGACTGCTCGTCTACACGACTTTCGTCAGTGTGGAGTAAACTCAGGCTGCACTACCCTGCTAAGGCTAGGATGCTGAAAGCTTCAGTTTGGGACGGAAGAGCTGTTTCAAACGTTGAACCGGAAGTGTACGATATCGCCGTCCTGCGTGACGTATTCCTTGCCTTCCGTGCGCATCTTGCCCATCTCTTTGGCTTTGACCTCACTTCCGGCTTCTACGTAATCTCCATACGAGATCACCTCGGCTCTGATGAACCCACGTTCGAAATCCGAGTGGATCTTCCCAGCACACTGGGGCGCAGTGCTTCCGGCCTGGGCTGTCCAAGCGTGCGCTTCTTTGGGTCCGACCGTAAAGAAGGTGATGAGATTGAGTAGGCGGTACCCTGCAACCGTGAGGCGATCCAGTCCTGAGGTCTCCATACCGAGGGAGGCGAGAAACTCCTTACGCTCCTCCAGGTTAAGCTCAGCGATTTCAGACTCTACCTTTCCGGAGATAGTAACCAGAGGCGAGCCCATCTCTTTGGCATACGATGCGAGATCATCAACCGGGAGCGAGCCACCTGGTGTTGGCTCGTGGAGGAGCTCCTCTTCCGGTACGTTTGCTACGAAGAGAACGGGTTTGGAGGTCAGGAGTGGTGCAATTACCTCGCGGAATTCCTCCTCATGCCCAACTAGAGCTGAAGCGCTGTCGAAGGCGCGTGCGGGCTTGCCTTGGCCGAGCCAGCCCTCGAGTGACTCGATGATAGAGAGTTTAGCCTTCGCCGATTTATCCCCTGTTTTGGCGGCCTTCTCGATCTTGAGTTTGAACTTTTGGAGAGCATCAAGATCCGCGAGGATCAACTCGGTGTCGATCGTCTCAACGTCACGACGGGGGTTCACCGAGCCATCGACGTGAACAATATTTTCGTCATCGAAGCACCTCACGACGTGTGCAATCGCATCGACGCTGCGAATGTGTCCGAGAAATTGGTTGCCAAGACCCTCTCCTTTGGAGGCTCCTCGAATGAGGCCAGCGATATCTACGAAGGTCATCTGCGTTGGGATGAGCTTCGCTGATTTAGCGAGGTTCGCCAGGACCTCGAGTCGCGGATCGGGGACGGGGACGGCGCCTGTATTGGGTTCGATGGTACAAAAAGGGAAATTAGCGGCTGCGGCTTTGGCCGAGGTGAGCGCATTGAAGATAGTTGATTTCCCGACGTTCGGGAGGCCGACGATACCACAAGTAAATCCCATGCTGCCCCGTAAGATATTTTTTGAGTGGGAGTTGCCAAACGTGCCTTGCAGGAGCGCGCGCTATCACGCAGTGCGAGGTAGATTCGAACCACTGTTTAGAGAGGTCATACCACGCTACGTGCAGATAATTCAATGTGCTGGAGATCCGCACGTCTCCCGATAAGATGAGTTTAGGGGCACCATTTCACGCGGGTATCATCCCGAGATTCCCTTGGTATCCAAAAGTTGGAGCACCCGACCCTGATCCAAATTGGCTTGCGCGAGGAGGGCTTTGTTGACGTCAGCGAGCAGCTGCAGCTTGAGAGTTCGAGCAAGCTCTTGCGCATAGTCCGGCGAGGTGATCTTTTCCATGGCGGTTCGATTGATATCGCGCAAGTTGGTCATGCGATCAACCGCTGCTTCCAAGCGGCCCTCAGCTCCGTACAGTAAAGAGCGTCGCTGATGAAAAGTGTCTATGGCATCCTGTATCGGATTAATTGCGAGGTGAGAGGCTGCCGCCGCAGCATCTGTGGTAACTCCTGTGATGCTGACCGTCAAAATACCGGCCAAGGTGCGTAGGCCCACTGATTCTAATGTGCCGAGAGTCCGAGGAACCAATATCGTATTCTGGTTCACATCCTGCTCGATCCCCACTTGCACATAATGCTCGCGCGAGTTGGAGAGCAGCCTGAAGCTGATAAATTCAGTCGACGCGGCTATGCGATCGGCCTCAGAGCCCAAAAGGCTGAATTCATAGGCCAGAGCGCTCCGCTGCTCGGGTCGCAAGAGTGCGTTGGCGCCCGTCGATGCTATCTCCTTCATACGGGTCAGCACGAGAATGACTCCACTGATGCCTTCGATCGCCATGCTCGTCACCCCGATTCCGGTGGTTCCGTTGGTTAAGGCGGCGGTCGCTTTGCGGATGTCGAGTTGCATGCGAGCCGCAAGAGCCTGTCCTCCGGGATCGACACCAGGGTGAGTAAAGCGGCTCCCGTTCGCCAAAATCTCGAGGGAATCCCCCAGCTCTTTGGAGATACGTGATAGCGCACTGGTAATCCTCAGCGCGTCTGATCTGACTAAAAAGGAGAGCTTCATGTTGATAGATCTGTGTTTTCAATTAGTAAGATGCTCCCGGGGACTCTGAGGGGTTAGCTTTGTGATTTCCACCCATTTGCAACCAGGGAGAGAAGCCGAATTTTTAGGCTGGGTCCAAAAAAATCGAGAGCTTGTAGGAATGTAGAGAGTGTCAAGCGTTTGACGCTGAGAATAGCCGCACTTCCTTAGGTCGGTAGTAGGGGGTTGGTCGAGGCTGCAAGGTACGTTAGCATATGAGACGGCAGGCTCATACGTGGGCACGTGGTAAGGTCAAAAGCTCCGATGCGGAGCTACAACAGGATGCCTTTATGCCTCTCAGAACGCGCAATCTGTATGATCCGGGGAGTGCGAAACCTTTCAGAATCAGCCGGTCAAAGCTCGACCTCTTCTTGCAGTGCCCACGGTGCTTTTATCTCGATCGTCGACTGGGGGTCTCTCAGCCTTCAGGGCCGCCGTTCAGCCTCAATTCCGCAGTTGACGGATTGTTGAAGAGTGAGTTCGACTCCTATCGGGAGAGGGGAATTCCCCATCCGCTAATGGTTCAAAGCGGCATAGATGCCGTGCCATTCCGACATTCGCGACTCGAGGAATGGCGTGACTCCTTGAGGCGTGGAATCTCCACGGCTGTAGCGAATACGAATCTCGAAATTACTGGTGGTGTGGATGACGTATGGGAATCGCGAAGTGGCGAGCTTTTGATCGTCGATTACAAAGCGACCGCGAAAGCCGGCGAAGTCTCGCTCGATGCCGATTGGCAGATCGCATACAAACGACAGATTGAGGTCTACCAGTGGCTCTTTCGAAAGAATGGGTTTGCGGTCAATGACACAGCATACTTTGTGTACTGCAATGGAGACCTAAAGAGAGGGACTTTTGACGGCTGTCTGCATTTTTCGATCAAGGTCATCCCTTACGAGGGCAAGACCGAGTGGATTGACGGTGCCGTGAGTCGCATGTACGCGACGTTGCAGTCGGACTGCATGCCACCTTCCAGTGACCAGTGTGAGCTGTGTGAGTATCGTAACTCTGCGGCGCAGGTCGAGGAGCGACGTGTTGCTCCCGTAGTATGAAGCTCGTCCAGGTGGAGCTGGCGCTCGAGTGAATGGCCCCACCTGGACTTGAACCAGGGATCACCTGTTCGCTCCAAGCTACGGACGCGGTGCATCCTTCGCGTTGCTCACGTGAAAACGCTCGCTAACTCACGTTTTTTGAGGATCATCCCTGGTTGAAGTCCAGGAGGGTCGATTCCCTCGAGCTGGCGCTCGAGTGAATGGCCCCACCTGGACTTGAACCAGGGACCTACCGGTTATGAGCCGGCCGCTCTAACCAACTGAGCTATAGGGCCACATCGTTCGCTTCTTTTACAACTTAGAACGGGGTAAGTGCAACCCCAGCGGGGGAAGCAGGCGCGGCCGGGGCGGTGGAGCGGCGCCCGCCGCGGAATATTGGCAAGTCCGACTCGAAGCGGCCGCAAAATCACGGTTGAGGGCGGGAGATCCCCGGTACAATTGAAATATTTCCGGTATACCCGTACTATCTCTTGTACAATCTATCTCGTGAGGATACATGGCCGATACACAAAGCCCTCCTGTACTGTCGACTCTCGTCGAATTGAGCTCAATCGACGTCCTCATCTTCGGAATAGAAGTACAGAAGAAAAAGATTCTCGATGAGCTGGCCGCTCGCAAACAGGTAGTAACAACACACGACAGCAAGCGGGCGGCACGCACCAGGCTCATCGAAGAGAAGCGCGCAGCGTGCACCAAGGAGGAAAAGGGCGTAAAGAACGAGCGGGATAGAATTAACGAGCGTAGACGCTCGATCGGCACGCTCAACAACTACAAGGTACAACAGGCTGCCGAGAGGGAGATTGATTTCGTCGCGAAACAGATCGGGAAGCGCGAAGAGATGGTCCTTGGCATGATGCGAGAGGTAGAGCTGCTGGAGAAGGATCTAGCAGAGTTCGAGCGGGTTCTTGCAGGCCTCCAGGAAGAGCTCAGTGCCATGGAGAAGGATTCGACGCAAACGCTCGCTGATTTCGAGCAGCGTTTGAACGAGTATCGGCCGCGGCGGGTGGAATTGGCTGCCAGTATCGCCGCACATCCGGCCTTGGTCGTCTACAATCGGATCCAGTCGCGGTTCCCGCAGAACCCTGTCGTGGATGTAATGAACCGAGATATGTGCTCGGGATGTCACATAAAGCTCGGGCCGCAGGTGGTTGTTCAGATTGCGCGCGGAGATGTGGTAAAGTGTCCAGGATGCGGGCGGATACTCAGCTTACCTGCTGAGCCGTCTTAGTAGAATCTCCAGTAGAGAGGAGTTGAGTGCGTGGTCGCTTGGGGGCAACCCTGAGAGGAAAGTCGGGACTTCATAGGATAGATTGGCCGTTAACCGCGGCGCCGGGTGACCGGCGGAAAGTGCCACAGAAAAGAAGGGGCCGAATCCGGTGATTGGAAACGATCATCGGATGGCGAACGTGAAACGGTGAGGTAAGAGCTCACCAGCACGGGGGTAACCCCGTGGCTTGGTAAACCCCAGTCGAAGCAAGACCGAATAGGAAGGAGCTCCGTGGCAACACGGACGACGTGATCCGCGTCGTTCCTTCGGGTAGCGTCGCTCGAGCCCAACGGTAACGGTGGGCCCAGATGAATGACCACACGGTTCGTAAGAACTCTGAACAGAATCCCGCTTACGGCTCGACTCCTCTCTAGTCGAGGTTTTCACCCGTTCTGCGCTTTGTGGCGCAGGTAGTGATCCATGATCACGATCGCAGCCATCGCGTCGACGATCGGTACTGCTCGCGGCAGAACACACGGGTCGTGTCTCCCGGATGCAGCAAGCTTGGTTGCAATACCGGTAGTAGTCGTAGTGTCCTGCTCCTTCGAAATCGTCGCCACAGGCTTGAAGGCCACGCGGAAGGTGATTGATTCCCCCGACGCGATTCCGCCCAGGACCCCACCGGCGTTGTTCGAGCGAGTGCGAATTCCGCCCTCACCGTCAGGCTCGAAGGGATCGTTGTGTTGACTGCCGCGCAGGTGAACGGAATCGAATCCAAGTCCGATCTCGAAACCCTTGGCTGCATTGATGCTGAGCATCGCTTTCCCCAGGTCGGCGTGCAGTTTGTCAAATACAGGCTCCCCTAAACCGGCTGGTACATTGCGGATCGTTCCACGGATTATACCACCGATTGAATCGCCATCGGCCTGAACCTCTCTGATCAGTTCGATCATCTTCTGTGCCGCACTGGGTTCGGGGCAACGAACGATAGTTGCTTCGACCTCCTGCAGCGAAACCTTCTCGTAGTCTACTGATGCCCGTATCGTACCGACTTGCTCTACATAGCTGACGATCTCGATACCGAGACGCTCTTCGAGGTATCTCTTCGCCAGGGCGCCGGCGGCAACCCTTCCCAAGGTTTCCCGGGCCGAGGCTCTGCCGCTTCCACGCCAATCGCGTGCCCCATACTTCTTCAAGTAGGTGTAATCGGCGTGGGAGGGGCGAAAGAGGTCTTTGAGATTGTTGTAGTCTTCTGAGCGGGCATCCTTGTTGTGGGCCAACATCAGTATGGGAGTTCCCGTCGTCTTGCCCTCGAATACACCGCTTAAGATGTGAATTGCGTCCTCCTCTTTTCGAGGGGTGGTGATATCGCTCTGGCCAGTACGACGTCGATCGAGTTGTTTCTGAATATCCTCCTCGGCTATCGATACGCCCGGAGGGCATCCGTCGATGACCACCCCAACGGCTCCACCGTGAGATTCACCGAAGGTCGTTATTTTGAAGAGTTCGCCGAATGAGTTTCCTGCCACCCCCGCATTGTAGCACTGCGGGAAAGCCAGGCCAAATCCCGAGATGAGTACCCCTCGCAGGAGCCGAATTCGTGTAGGTCTGGTGCCTCACCCCAACGCCTGCATAATCGAGTCGAGCTTGTCGACCGTCAACTGACCGGCTGCCGACCGACTATTCAGCTCTACAGGTGTAAACGTCAGCTCGTTGCCCCACACCGTTCCGAATACGCGCGTAATCACGCCGTGTTTCCCCATACCTAGGACGATACACTTACGTCCCGCTTCCCGCAGGTCTATCAGAAGCGACAGGAGGCGTAAGGCGTCTCGTTGCGTCGTACATTGCGTTGAAACTTTTACGATGTGCGCCCCCCAGCTCTCCATGCGATTTGTGATGGAGCGCAGTTCTGTATCCGAAGGCGTGAAAGAATAGTTGTGGTACGAGAGGATCGTTTTGAGTGCGACGCGGTCGGCCTGTAGCTGGGCGATCTCTTCGGCCTGAACCGATACGTCCAGGTCTACCAACACGTGTTTGCGAGACAATGTCGACAGAATCTTTGAGCGAAGTTCGGGGGCCATCTTCATGGGCTCGAGGTTTTGGCGCCTAAAGACCATAATTAAACGGTGCGGATACAGCCCCACGAGCGATGCTGCGAAGCCAGGATCGAGGTCCTCGATGTAATCAAGCCATACCTCCAGAAAGCGGAAGCGGCCGACGTGGTTTTCTATGCTCTGCTGCACCTCAGCCGAGGAGCGCTTGATAATCGGCAGGCAGTACTTGTTGTCGACTCGTGCAGCGCACATGGTACGTCTCTTTCTCTCCTCAATTTCGACGGCTCTCGAGCGTACCAGAAACGGTTCACCAGGTCACGCATTCGGACCAAGTTCGAGCGCAGCGCGCATCACCTCATGTGGGGGCTTGACACCTGTGTGCAGTTCAAATTGCGCAAGTCCTTGCTCCAGGAACATCTCGATCCCGCGAACTACTCGCGCTCCGCAAGCCTCTGCTTCGCACACCAGGCGTGTCGAGCGAGGTGAATAAATAGTATCGAAGACGATTTGATCGCTGTTCAGACACTCGATCGGTAGGGGAGATTCAGAGTCCAGTTCTCCCATACCCACCGAAGTCGTGTTGATGAGTATGTCGCACGACCTGAGAGCCTCGAGCGCATCGAGGCTATCCGCGCTACAGCGCCAGCGCGAGGCGAGCGCCTGAGCCTTCTCCAGCGAGCGATTGAAGATCGTTACGTGCGCGCCGCGCAAGGTGCATGCGTAGAGGGCCGCTTGAGCCGCTCCGCCAGCGCCGAGGAGAGCTATTCGAAGCCCCTTTAAATCGGTCAAGCGCTCGAGCGGATTGAGAATTCCCAACCAATCCGTATTGTACCCCGTGAGTTTCGAATCGGAACACACGACTGTATTGACGGCGCCGATCGTCTGAGCTGTCGAATCCAGGGAATCCAGGAGCGGAATGATCGAGACTTTGTGGGGCATCGTGACCGCCAGGCCGCGCAAGCCGAGCGCCTTGAAACCCGTTACAGCGGCGCCGAGCGACTCGGCGCGGACATGCGCTCCCGCCATGACGAACGGGAGTCCTAGTGCGCCGTACCCGGCGTTGTGCATGGAAGGGGAGAGGCTGTGTGACACCGGATCGCCGATGATTAGGCACACGAATGAGCGAGCTGTGACTTCGATAGTTGTCATGATTGTAAGCCTAGCGACGAAAGGATCGCTGAACAAATCTCCTCTACACTCTTTGCGTCGGTGTCTACGACGAGGTTAGCCCACGAAAGGTATACCGGGGCTCTGAGCTCGAAGAGCTCTCGAGCCTGGAGTCCCTTCCGGAACAGCGGTCGGTCGCTGAGCTCGGAGCTTCGCGCAAGGATCTCTTCGAACGAGGTTCTCAAGAAGATCACTACGCCACCCTCAGCCGTGAGGTGTTTCATGTTGATGTCTCGACCTACCACGCCACCACCAGTCGAAATAACCACCGAGTGCTCGTGGCGCATAGCAGAGCACACCTCGGTTTCCAGGTCCCTGAAGCGTGGCTCCCCATCGCGCTCGAAGATATCGGGTATCGAGGCACGGCCTGATCGTTCGATGATCAGAGCATCGAGCTCTCGAAGCGCAAATCGCAATCGCGCCGCTAGCGCTTGTGCGACCGTACTCTTACCGGTTCCCATGAAGCCGATGAGGATGAGTCTGTCCGGGATCGTGCTCATAACATCGAGAGGTGTAAAGCGTCCCCGCAATACTAGCGGGTCGGAGCGTAATTACCAAGGGGCTGCGAGCCCAAACCGGTCAAGTTTTGCCTGGTCCGCTCAAGCTGTAGTATCTCTGAAGCATGAAACTCGTACTGTGGGATTGGAACGGCACACTTCTGAACGATGCCCCTATTTTGTGGGGGATCTTCAATGAACTCATGCATACGTACGGGTATGACACGGTCACTTTCGAGCGCTATCAGGAGATCTATCGACATCCCGTCCAAGAGATGTACGAGGAGGTCGGATTCGATCTTGAACGCTATTCCTTCGACGAGGTGGCGCTGAAGTGGCACGATCTGTATCGACTGCGGATGTCGAGCGTTTCGCTCCATGACGATGTTCCTCGTGCTCTGACCACTCTTTCGCAACGCGGTTCTCGTCAGATGGTTTTATCCGCGCTTCCCGAGGTTCTTCTACGAGATGTCGTGCGGGTACACGGAATCGACCATTTTTTCGAACAGGTTCGAGGTCTCTCGGATCACCATGCGAGGGGAAAGGTCGATGTCGGTAAAGTGCTCGTGGAGAGCCTCGACGTTGACGGTTCCGAGATAACAGTGATTGGAGATTCCTCGCACGATGCTGAGGTGGCACGTCAGATCGGCTCAAGGTGTTTACTGGTGTGCCGCGGGGCCGAGAGTAAGCAACGACTGGAGGCCCACGGGTTTCCGGTTTTGGAATCCTTGGAGGCGATTCTCGAAGGGGTGTACTAGCGTCGCGAACGACGCTCTCTGACGAGTTGACGGATATCTTCAGGGCTGAATTCGGCGGATTCCGGGTTCAGGATTCGGCCTCCCGAGAGTCGAATAAGCTCGTCTCGAAGTCGGGGATCGGCGATCGCTCTACCGCGAAATTGGCGGTGAAGCGGCAGTGGCGGGGAGCGGAGTGTGAGTTTCTCCGACGGTATGGCGGGACCTACGTGGCCACCTTCAGCGCTTGCTGCAGTACTGGCGGCTGAGATTCATTCTTGGGCCCCATCGGGCGAGCTAGGTATCGCAGAAATCTGACGCATACGGTGCAGTTATGGACGCTTGGCCGTATGGTGTGGCACAGGCGCAGAGGCCTGCACCATACCTTCAGCTCGAGAAGGAAATTCCTAAAACGGCTCCCCTTGACGCGGGTTCTCTTCGAGTCGATGCCGCGTGTGTCGCGCCCCTTTACCGCTTCCCTGCTCCAGAGCATCGAGTTGCTTACGCGCGGCATCGCAGGCATCACGAAGTGCAACATACACATCCTCGTGAGCGTGGTTTCGCTCGGGGTCACGACTTACGACGATCTCCTTGCCGGACAGATGAAGATTGAGCGAGACATGGAACACGTTGCCTTGATGATGGTGTCTGTGCCGTCCTTCGATCGTCAGTGTGCCGCGCATGATATTGGGTTGATAGTGGAGTAATTTGTCGAGCAGGTACTGCGCGCGAGAACGTACAGCCTCCGAAGGCTCTGCGTTGTGAAAGACAACAGTGAAACGGCCGTACTGAACATCTTTTGAAACCATAGACACCTATTGTTCAATGTAAGACTCCCACGTGCTCCGCACGATACTCACGAGTGTGAGAAAAAGCGTATGTTGCGGATCAACGGCAGGACTTGTCGTACCAGCTTGCCGCTCCCTGTTGCGCAGTTTCGGGCTTTGGCCTTATATGTTGACCCTGCAGATTGTACCTAGTGTAGGGGGTTCTTTGGTCATGTCGAACAGGGGTAACTTCAGGAACGTTGTCGGTATAACTCTCGCCGTTGTAGTGGCTGTGTGTTGGGGGTTTCAGGAAAATCTGAAGGGCTTGGTGAGTCCATCAGCGCTTGTCTCGTCCGCTCGTCGCGGTATGACGATTATGGCCGCTGGCGCCAATGATGCTCAAAAGCGGGCGGAGGCTCGCGTGAGTTTCGAAGCAGCCTTGAAGGGCGATGCGAAGGACCCGGTGTCGCTCTTTGGCCTTGGGTGGGTAGAGCAGTTAGATGGCAATCGCGGTCGAGCAAGTGCGCTCTACGGTGGAGCTATCGCGGAATTGCAAGACCTCTTACACGCAGCACGTTTCAACCAGAGCCTTGTGCTCGAGGAGCAGGGGGACCTGCGTGGTGCGTACGAGCAGGTGCGGCTACTGCTCAGGGTTGACCCGCAACACGAGAAAGCGAGGGCGCGCCAGGAGGAGCTCATTCGCAAGATGGGTTCCCAGAGTAACTAGGGAAGCCCTGCATGACATCCGGGGAGTGTGAAGGTAAGCGGGGCGACCGCTGGGCGGCCATCGGCCTGCTGGCTTTGACGAGCTGGGCGTTGCTCTGGGCGTTTCTCCCCGAATTGGGCGCAGGGCCAAACCAGTACAGCGATGTATCTTTCCATCTGGCGATCCTGCAGCAGATGCACGATGCCGTGCAGTCTGGAGGAAGCGCATTCGACTTCATCTTCGATGGTAGTCCGTTCGGATTTGCCCTCGTGCGCTCGTACCAGAGCCTTCCGCACCTCGTGATGTATGGGCTCTACCGGGGTCTGTTTCAAGCGCTGCCGCTCTCCATAATCCTGACGTCATGCACGATCGTGCTGGCGGCATTGCTGCCCTGGTCGTTCTACGCCATGGCTC
Organism: Bdellovibrionota bacterium; assembly: GCA_040398075.1. Lineage (GTDB taxonomy): Bacteria > Bdellovibrionota_C > UBA2361 > UBA2361 > OMII01 > OMII01. The sequence goes on from JBBAUR010000005.1 coordinate 88,802, forward strand.
GCAAGCTCGGGTGCGATTATATACATGCGGCTTTTGTCGGGGTCCTCTCCGTTCTCGTTTCAGAGGTCGGAGGATACGGCATGGGGATGCAGAATTACAGCTGGGGCACCCACGGTATCATCAGTCAGCTGTGGGCTTTGGTGTTCGTGGCGCCCGCAATTGGGTGGACGGTTGAGTACCTTCGGAGTGGAACCGGACTTCCCAAGGCTCTCATGCTGGTTTTATTCGGATGTGGATCGCACCTTCTATCGGTTCACCTGATAGGATTTACTGCGGTGACGGCTGCCGTGATTTTGCTGCTCACGCGCACGAGCGCTGCGGAGGTTTTCAAGCGGCTTGTGTTTCTCGGTCTCGGGTGTGCGGCGACGATCTCGTATCAGCTCGCGACCCTTCTCCCCGATAGCTCCATCATTCACCAAAGTGTGCTCGAGCCGAGTTGGAAGTTTACCTCTCACGGGGTGAAGTGGACCTACGATCACCTACTGGATGGAACGCTCTTCGATCAGGGGCGCACACCGATCCTCTCGCTGATGGGATTGCTGGGGGTTGGGCTGCTCGCGCGCGATCTATGGACGGGCACCTCGGGGCGGCTGGTATCGCGAGGTCACACTCTCGGTAACGGGCGCTTTTACGCCGTTTTGGTCCCAGCATGTTTCTGTGTTTGGCTCTCGCTCCTGTCCGGTTACGAGGTGTGGGGATGGCTCTTCGGCTCCGTTCCGGGCCTGAGTTCGATGCACATGCACAGATTCATAGTCGGAGTGCACATCTTCGGTATCTGCATCGCAGCGCGCGCCTTCGCCGAGATCTTTCGTCAGATACCCTCCACCCTCGTCGCAACACTTCTCGCCGGGGCTGTTTTGTATCCCGTGCTGGTAGAGCGCACGGAAACCTTCCAAGCGCGGCACGTATGGCTCTCCGCTATCCGTTACGAGGAACATGAAGAGCAGGACCTACACGATCTTCTGGCGCTGCTCCAGCGCTCGCCGCGGGGTTGGGTCTATGCCGGGATGGCTCGGGATTGGGGCAGCACGCTCGAGGTTGCGCATGCAACACCACTCTATCATCGCGTGATGGTCGCAGGGCTGCCGGCGTTGGGGATGCTCTTTCATCCCTTCGGCCTGGCGGGAGACGTGATGTTTGATTTTGATCCGCTGAAACAGGATCGTTACGACCTGTTCGACGTTCGGTACGTCATCGCTCCTCCTTCGTGGAAACCTCCTGACTTCCTCACCCTGCGCAAGAGCTATACACGTTATGTCCTTTATGAATACGCGGATGCTAGCCCGGTGGGGCTCGCTCGATTAGAGTTCGAAGGCTGGGGAAGTAAGGCAGATACGGCGCGTTTCATGGGGCGTTGGGTTGCGCTCGGCGTAGCCAGTCGAGGTGTGTTCGGAGAGATCGTACCGCGCCCCACAGGATCTAGGTTAGGCGTGCCCTTTAGTTCTATGCAGATGCCTCTGCACAATGGCAAATCCGGCTCAGCTTCTGGGCAGGTCACTCGGGCAACGTGGACTCAAGCTTTGGTCGAGGCTGAGGTGCGTCTCGATGAGCCAGCGCTCGTTGTATTCAAAGTTGGATATCATCCCCGCTGGAAGCTTCTGGTGGATGGTCAGCGCCACAGATCTTTTGTTGTAACGCCGGGCTTCGTCGGCGCAGAGCTCTCAAAAGGAGAACATCGGTTGGTTCTCGAGTATCACCCATTTCGGTTGAGAGCGGCGCTCTTTGTGCTGTGTTTACTGCTCCCTTTCCTCGTTCATTACTCATCTAAGCTTAGGCTCGATAGAGGCGCGTAAGTTTCTACTGCGGGCATCTGCAAATCTGTATTGACCAGCCTGTGTGCTGTTGATAGACACAATGATGGGTGTGCGTGGAGGCCCCAACTCCTGCCGGATCACCAAAACTTTTTGTGATCTTCGGCGTGGTTGATTGAAGCACCTACCTCCCATGTCACGTTGGTCGGGAAATATCTTTAGACCGTTCCGTCTAGTCTAGTTGAATTAGGAAGATCTCATGGTTCCTGAGTTCCGCAAGAAGTTGTCGAATTCCGCGGCGGCTACCGCCTCGGTAGCAATCATTTTTTCGTTCTTGGTCGGTGCGCCAGAGGCCACGGCACAGGAGCAGCAGATCTGTATCGGAAACGTAAACGGGAAGATTGCAGATGTCGCCGTAAGGGCTGATGGCAAATGCCCTAGGGGTTATAAATTGGTCCTGCGTCGCTCAGGCGCGGGGCCATCCGGCCCAACAGGTCCCGATGGAGCAGAGGGTCCGGTCGGTGCAACTGGTCCGGCGGGCAGCGCTGGAGCCACCGGGGCTACTGGCGCCACGGGCGCAGTCGGAGCAACGGGGCCAGCCGGTGCTCAGGGCGCAACGGGTGCAGCAGGTGCAGTAGGAGCAACCGGCCCATCGGGAGCCGCTGGAGCCACAGGAGCGATCGGTCCAGTTGGTTCTACCGGCCCGCAGGGGCCGTCCGGTGTTCCTGGTGCTACTGGGGCGGTGGGCGCGACAGGTCCAGCTGGCGATGTAGGGGCAACAGGTGCTCAAGGTCCTTCTGGAGTGCCGGGTGCGGCGGGTGATACAGGTGCTACCGGCCCCGTCGGGCCTAGTGGGCTTGTAGGACCATCCGGTCCCGCGGGAGCTATTGGTGCAACAGGAGTTACTGGTCCAACTGGTCCAATCGGAGTTACTGGTGCCGTCGGACCGATCGGCGTAACGGGGCCAGTAGGTGCAACCGGGCCGGTTGGTGCGACCGGAGATACCGGCCCAACAGGACCTGTCGGTCAAACGGGCCCGATAGGAGCGACCGGCGATACTGGTCCGACTGGCGTGACAGGTGTCGTGGGAGCTACTGGGCCGGCTGGTCCTACTGGCCTAACAGGTGCGACCGGTCCAGTAGGTGCGACCGGTCTGACCGGCCCAACCGGGGACACCGGCCCAACTGGAGACACCGGTCCTACCGGATTGACAGGCGCAACTGGTCCAGTGGGTGCCACCGGATTAACCGGTGCAACCGGGGCTGATGGTCCGACTGGCCCTATCGGCGCGACTGGTCCTATAGGAGCAACCGGTCCTATCGGAGTGACGGGCCCAACGGGTGATGCAGGTCCGACTGGGGCAACAGGTCCCATCGGTGTAACCGGTCCAGTAGGCGCAACTGGTCAAACCGGCCCGACGGGTAACACCGGCGCGACCGGAGCTACCGGTCCGATCGTGAGTATCGGTTCGTGCGCTGTAGTCACTGCAACGCAAGCGGTAAACTCGACGACGGGCTCGGCCTCGGCCGCCTGCGCGAGTGGCAACACTGTAATGGGGTGGAGCTACTACGTCTCGGGCGGAGCGCTTTCGAGTCAGGTGGCTATCACTCAGGCCCAGTACACAACGGCTGGCACGGTGGGTTTGCCCGGCAGCTATCCGACAGGCTTGTCCGTATCGGTTCGGCGTATAGGAGGTTCTGGAGCATTTAACCTGAACATCCAGCTGTTCTGCTGCCCAGGGCCTGTAACGTAAGACGGAAGAGGGCCTGAGAGGAGGTCGCATTCACCTCTCAGGCCCGCACTACCCTCCTCGCTTGAAGCACTGGGAAAATGTCATGGTGAAAGATTCAGTTATGAGAGTTCTAAAGAGGTCGACCGGATGGTCCCTTCCATTGCCGCGGAGTTTACAACCGGTGTCCTCGCAAGCGCTATTGGGGGTGGCCTGTGCGTTACTCCTCGCGGCTTTGATGCCGCTAGCGGCAGAGGCGCAGGATGCTAGGTCGAAGACCCGCTGTGTAGCCATTGATCCGAATACAAAAGAGGTCACATTCGCGAAAGAGAATAGCCAGGGCAACTGCCCCGTGGGTTCTACTCGCGTTGTAGTTGCAGGGCCTAACGAAAATGCTGGAGCGGTTGGGCCTTCGGGTGCCCAGGGGCCTACAGGCCGAACAGGAGCTGCCGGACCATCAGGTGTCGCGGGTGCTACCGGTGCCGTTGGCGCTAGCGGTCCAGCCGGCGCTTCGGGAGTCGTTGGCCCATCCGGTATCTCAGGGCCGAGTGGTTCTCCGGGGGTTGCAGGACCCTCAGGAGCCGTTGGTGTAACCGGACCTCAGGGCCCGACAGGAGCGGCCGGTTCCTCGGGAGTTGCAGGGATTAGCCCGACGGGTCCCACAGGTATGCAAGGAGTGGCTGGCGCTGCCGGTGCAACTGGTCCGCAGGGTGCAAGCGGAGTGGTCGGCGCTGTGGGTTCGACAGGCGCAGTGGGTCCACAGGGTGACCCTGGAGCGACCGGGGCAGCAGGCGCTACTGGTATTATCGGCATGACCGGACCAACCGGTCCGGCTGGTGTGGTGGGAGCTTCGGGACCAGCGGGTGCAACCGGTGCTGTAGGGCCAACTGGAGCAAGTCCGCAGGGATCGACCGGGCCGACTGGTCCGGTGGGTGCAACCGGTGCAGCGGGACCGCAAGGGCCAACTGGGGCACAAGGCGCACCTGGTTCTGTCGGACCTACAGGACCAGCCTCAACTACAGCTGGTGACACCGGCGCTACCGGGCCGGTAGGCCCTTCCGGTGCAACAGGTCTGGTCGGAGTCACAGGTGCAGTAGGTACCACTGGTCCAACTGGTGCAGTGGGTGCAACGGGTGCAGTAGGGGTAACAGGACCGCTAGGCGCAACAGGGCCGACTTCACCCGTAACCGGTCCGATCGGTGCAACCGGCGCTGCCGGGCCCACAGGGCTCATAGGAGCTACCGGCGCGGTGGGGGTTACCTCCTCAACGGTAGGGGCAACTGGTCCGATAGGAGCTGTAGGAGCAGTTGGTGCAACCGGCGCCACTGGTGCGGTGGGCTCCGTCGGTCTAACTGGACCAACTGGCCCAGGTGGTTTCCCGGATCGCTGCATAGTGCTTGAGGATTCCACCGTGAGTCTCCCGATCTCCAATGAGAGCGGAGTCACGGCAGAGGCCGTCGATAGGCTCGAGGTGGATTGCTCGGACTTGGTATCCTACGACTCGTTCCTCGCAGGGTACGGTTTCCGCGCCGAAGGAGTAAGTGGTGGAGATGTGAATGCCAATGTCGATGTGGTGGCAACGCACATCGGTTTCGGCACTGTGGGGGCAGGCTCAGGCAGCTACCCGATCCGTATTTCGGTCAGTTTGAGACGAGAGGTCAACACTGCTACCCCGTTCCTCGCTACCGTACAGGCTTTCTGCTGTCGCAGCTCGGCGCTAGAGTAGGCGTATCGCAAATAGCAGCAGCAGCAGGGCTAATGAGTTTAGCCCTGCTGTTGTTTAACTTACGCTCGCATTTCTCTCTACGAAGCCATTTTTCGGAAGCGTATTCATGACCCATCCTCAATCGGTCCATGGCCATAGGCTGAGACCGACTTCCAGGATGTACGCTACAGAGAGAGCAGCGGCAGCTCTACCACGCCGATTCCCGGGGCAGGATTGAAGATGACTCTACCTCCTAACTTACGAGCGATCTCGTACGGCTCCGCCGAGGGATAGACCGCTCTCTCGAGCTCACCGATAACGAGGTGGGTAACTCCACGCTGCCTGAGGTAGCGGAGCGAACGAGCCACTGCTTCGGGTGCGGAAGGTGTTGGTCCACCTATCTGATACAGCGCTTTGAGGCACTCGCCAGTAGAGAGGAAGGATTGCCAGATAGTCTCATTGGCGATGTTGTCACGCCGCAGACGCCTCTGGAACATCCACGTGTGTCGCGCCCATCCACACAGCGATGGACGACCCGAAAAAGCGGCGATCCGCCCGGGCATCGCGTAATGATACGGCAGGAGTGGGTGAGAGCCGTCTCCGCACGCTTCGCCTATAACCACCTTGATCGGTAGTTGGCTGAGATAGGTAATCAATTCGAAATCGTGTGGGTGCTCCTCCTTTAAAAAAGCATAACCGTCTACGGAGGGGCGTTCCGGAGCCCGATCCATACGTGCTGATGTAAAGCTAAAGAGTGACAACGCTACGCAGCACAACGAGGCCGCACATGCGCCGTAGGTTGTAATGCGCGAACGTCGGTTCTCCAGGAGGGCGATCAGCTCTGGTGCAACGAGGAGCAGCAGAGCTAGTGGGAATAGGTAGGTCGACTCGAGCCACAGACGCATCGCTGTGTTGAAGCGTATCCAGTCCGTACGGTTGTCGTACACCCAGTCGGTAACCAACACCTCGGGGAATAGCCACACCAAAAATGCACCGGTTACAGCGAGTAGTGGCACAATACGGGTGGTGCCCAGACGCAGCGCAAGGAGCCCCACGTATATGACGGAGAGGGCGATGATCGGCCGCTGGTATGAGGCGAGGGCTGCCGTGAGTATAAGCGTTAATCCCAACAGTGAGGAGCGTGTGAATGTGCGCGTCTCGAGTTTGGTTAAAACTAGGAGCGCTACTACCCCCAGACAGATGCAACTGAAGAGGTGCACGGCGACGAAGGGTTTGATCGAGCTGACGACTGATGTCGATACGAACACCCACTTCATCTCTGGAGGGAGGTGTTCGAAATACATGGGAAGTAAAAAAACGAGAGCTGCGCCCCCGATCAGCAGGGAGTACCCCACAGATCTCCACGGTAGTGGCTCGGGTTTTACGAAAGGACGCAAGCCATCCCACACGAAGAGGGGTAAGGAGACCAAAGCGCAGACGATCGCAGTGGCGGGGTGGCTCTGAGTGATCATCGCGCCAAGAGCAGCGAGAAGGACCGCGAGAGCGATATTTTTTCTACCAACGACGTACACGATGGTGAGTGAGAGCCAAGCAATACTAAGAAATGGTGCCTGCGCATACGAGTGACTCTCTCCGCTCAAGAGCAGTCCATATGGAAAGTAACTTACCGTCCCCGGAACTACTGCATGCTGCAGAAGCCAGAAATCGTTCGAACCGGTGCCGAAAAAAAGAAACTGAAGAGACTGTTTGAGTGCCTTTCCGTTGGGGGTCAAGAACGCAAAGAGAGCCGCGACTGTTGAGGCGCTGGCTACTTTCACACGCACTACTTGCGGGTACAGCAGGGGTACTATTACCAGTGAACATGCCACTACCGCGGTCGGAGCGAGCGCCAGATAGAGAACGTCTGTGAGAAGATAAACTATCCCCCCAGACATCGTATCTCCGGTCAGGGCGCGGATGAGCCAGTTCGTAAGACCGGGGAGAGCTCGCAGGAGCACGTGGTAGTCGAGCGGCTCTCCGTACAGCCAGAGGTTTTCTACTGGCCACCCCTTGGCGTGCAGGAAGGATTGCTGTAGCGAGAGATTGAACATCCGTTCCACACCGATCCGTTGCACCGAATTCTCCCAGTGGATGGCAGGCCAGTATGTTCGCAGGATGTACATGGCAGCAGCGAGTACGCCCAAGAATGAAAGGCACACCTTATCCGCCCAGCCAACCCGCAGCGTTGCTTTCACAAGCCCGCCCGATGCTGAGAGACCGATGATGTGTAGGGTTAGTAACGTTAAGGGTAGGGCTATCTGGTAGGGTGCTACCAGTCGGGCGATAAGCGAGAAAGCCAGAAGGAAGAGTGGAATCCCTAGCACGAGTGACAGCGTGTACACCGGTATGTCCAGAGTGTTGATCCAGCGTAGAGCAGTTCTGACGATCCGGTGGGTACAGCCCGCGATCATCGCAAGGAGTGCAACAAAAATAAGGTAACAGATGACCATGACAAAAATGCAGTTAGCGTCCAACAATGTAACGTGACGAACTAGCCTCGGTAGGCTAACCGAACTCGCCTCAAAACAATAGAGCGACTCAAAGTCCGCCTGTGCAGCACTTGAGGAGGTCCTGCCTCGCTTCCCGAGGGTGCGCGATGATAGTCTCTCGGGGGTCCTTTATCGATTACAGGCTTCAGTCTCCGCCACGGCGATAGTTGACCCGACTCCAGCCTGCAAATCGCACGAGTATCACTCCACTCGCCAGCACACACGCAACTGCCGCGATGAGTGATATCTGGGGTGTCCAGGCGTTCATCTTCGCCGTCAAAGTAGTGATCAGGTCCCCTTCGAGCGGAACACAGCGAAAGCAGCTCGTGGGGGTGGCAGGTTGAATGAGTCCTGGGTACCAGGGCATCAAGCTATACTCCGGCTCGCAAACCGGTACTTCGCCAGCGCACTTTCCAATAAAGCGCATCATGCTGAAGCCCGTCGAAATCACAGCGAGGCTAGCTCCCGCCAGCACAGCGGCTACCCAGCGGGCGATAGTCTTGGGCTTGCTGAAGCACAGCATGAGCTCAATAAGCAACGGGCTAAGCGCTACTAAGAGCTCGAGTAGTTCCTTTGTGAAGCTCATAGACGCCACCTCTCCACCCAGCTTCGTCATCGCGAAGATATCATGAACCGTTCGGTTCCTCGCTCAGTTGTACGAGGTTCATTTTTTTCTGGAAAGGGTAGTCAGCTATTTTGTATATTTCAGGGGTCGACCGCGCTCTCGAGAGCCTTTTCGACCAGGAGTATTAAGTATGCCCGAAATGCCGCTTGGTCCCCAACCTGGGGACCCGAACAACGAATCGAGTTTACCGCATGAACATTCCCTACCACCACGGAGACTCGATATTGATGAGATGTGCCTTGCCGGAGATTTTTGCAACTACCGAGAGCATATCGGTGCGGAGCATCAATTACGGAGTAGTTCACCCGCCTGGAAGATGTTGAGATCGGCTCTCACTCGCGTGGGAAGATTCTTCGACTCAGGGCCTGATTCCTCCTCGGCAGAGTCGGTAGGGACCGAGCACCTCTCTGCATTCTGTGCCACTGGCGGGATGACCGCTAACGGTCGACAGGCGGTTGCCCTCGTAGAGGGAGTGGTCCCCTCCGCGACCAAATTTGGCCTGCCGGCCGGATCTCTGAAGTACCACACCGCGTCCCCGGTTCCGCAGATCTTCCCAGTTGAGATGCCACAGGTGGAGGTGCTGAACGAAGCTGCGGGTGTTGTGGTCTCCGTCGACCGCGACGCTCCACAGGGGTTTTCCCTGGCTCTGATCCTCACCAGGGAGGCTTTTGATCAGGCCTTAGCTCGTCTGATGAAGGTGTCTGAGTTTCTCGATGTGCAGCACAGGGAGAACCTGCAGGCGTGGACCAATTTCTTACCGCTAGCCTCGTCTATCTTTGCACTCCTGCTCAATGAAGTGCGAAAACATGAGGCGCCAATACTCGGAGTCAAACGGCTCGTAGGTCCGAGTCGGGATCGCGTATTTCAGCTATCGGTGTTGTCGATCGAGGAGCAGCGCCGCCCCTCGTCGCTCCTCTCTGCCGAGGGCGTGCTCGTAGCGACCCATGACATTCAAGTGCGACAAAATGAATTTGGCATAGTCGAGTCGCGCTGGTTGGCTCGAAATCTCAACTAGGTAGTTTCTGTCCGCCAGGACAGAAACCAAAGAAAACAAGACCTTTTTCGCTTCTCGAAATGATTCAATATTCACCAGCGACATTCGCTTACTCTGTTTGAAGACGCGAAAAACCTCAATTTTCGAGCAGCGACCCGGAATTATCGATGAAGATCTTTTTGCCTCGCGGGGAGTATAAGCGGGAGTTCGCATGAAAATCGGTGTTTCTGGACAGAAACTAGGTAAGGCATCGCACGGTGCGTAGTTCAAGAGCGGGTATATGCCCGCTGCTACGCCCCAAGTCCAAGGCGCGCATTCCCTCGTAGTTGTTTGATATCATGAGCTTTATATTCCTGGGCTCTCCTATCTTAGTCGTGCAGCGTGTGGTATCGTCCCTCAGCACCGTTACCCCGTTGGAGAGCTTCTGCTCGCTTTCAGGGGATGTGACATGTTGGTTACTTGTGCCTCCTCCAGAGGCCGCACATTCCAAAGACTCACCCTAACGGAGCATGGTACGGCATTGATAGCCTCCTGAACAACGCGCCGGGCGATAGTTTACGGAAGCTCTCGAAAGTATAAGTCCGTACTTACAGCTTGAATCTTTGGTTTGCGAGCTTCGTCAGCGAATTGAGCATCATCCGGTTCCACACTCACGCGAGTGACCGAGACGGTGCCTTTGACGTCACTTGTCCTTGCTCAAATCTTCAAGTCCTCGCAACGAGCTTTTGCGTAGTTTCCCGCGTTAACGCGGGGAAGTCGCGCAATAGCGTTGCATGAGTTCGAAGTACAAGCGTACCGGCTGCTAGTATTTCTCCGAGTAATGATCCCTATAAAAGGTCGTATATGAATGTTCCCCCAAACAACCTAGCAGTGGCTGAGAAAGAGGGCTTTGATGCTTTCAATCTCTCGCCCTTCCTCTCAAAAACTATCGAAGCGGTTGGCTATGTGAAGCCTACCCCGATTCAAGCTCGCGCGATCCCACTTCTTCTAGAGGGGCACGACCTGATCGGCCTGGCGCAGACTGGCACGGGCAAAACCGCAGCATTCGTCCTACCTCTACTCCAGAGGCTCAGTGGTGCAAAGGGTCGCGGCTCCAAGGTGCTCGTCCTCGCGCCCACACGTGAGTTGGTAGAGCAGATACGAGATGTCGTGACACTCCTGGCGCCGCGCACGGGAGTAAAGAGCACCACTGTGTACGGGGGTGTTTCCCATCAACGTCAGATCCGAGACCTCTCACAACATCCTGAGATCATCGTAGCCTGTCCTGGCCGACTTCTCGATCATATCCGCGGTAGAACCGTCAATCTTTCGACGATTGAGTACCTCGTTCTCGACGAGGCCGATCGCATGCTGGACATGGGATTTCTCCCAGACATCAAAAAGATCATAGCTAAGCTACCAGAGGAGCGTCAGACGATGCTGTTCTCGGCTACTATGCCAAAAGAGATCGAGGTTCTTTCGCGAGAAGTTTTGCGCGACCCGCAAACAGTACGAGTGAATCTCGAGGCGCCTGTAGCGGCCGTCACTCACGCGCAGCTGAGCGTTAATGCGGCGGATAAGATGGAGACCCTTACAACGTGGTTGCGTGAGCACCCTGAGGCGTTGGTGGTGGTATTCACCAAGATGAAGCACACCGCAAAAAAGATCAGCGAGAGGCTTTCGAAGCTCGGATTTGAGGCCACATCGCTACACGGCAATCTCTCCCAGGCCAAGCGCTTGCAGGCACTCAATGGGTTTCGGCAAGGAGATTATCGCATATTGATCGCCACGGACATTGCAGCACGTGGAATTGATGTCGAGGGGATAACGCACGTGGTGAACTACGATATGCCAGACACACTCGATGCGTACATCCACCGCACAGGACGAGCCGGGCGAGCATCGCGAGCTGGCGATGCTATCGCCTTTGTAACTCGTCAAGACCGTGGGATGGTCCGTTCGATTGAGAAGTGGCTCGGTACTTCGCTCACGGTTATGAGTCCGCTGTCGATCGAGGGTAGATCAACAACCAGCGAGGTGGCCAACAACGACGGGGGAGAGGTTGAGGAGCGGCAGGAGAGAAGAGCTCGAAGCTCTCGTCGTGCGGAGGATGGCGCCCAAGAGCAACGCTCACGTCCTCGACGCAGCCGAGAGCGCGATGCGCGCTCTGAGCGAGGCGGTATCAAGAGCCGTGGTGCTGATTCGAGAGCTCGCAGTGGGGGCTTCAGGGGGCGTGATGCGGGTTTCAGGGGAAGGGATTCTCAGCCCAGAGGTCGCGATGCAGAGCAGCCACGTGATAGCGCCGATAATCGCGGTAACAGCCGGGAGTGGAAGGAGTGGGACGAGAAGCGTTTCTCCAACGATTGGAACGAGCGACGTTACTCACGAGACACTGGCCGTTCGTTTGGGAGACGCAGCGAGGCCGGTCGTTCAGACCAGAGGACAGACACGCCAACCACAGGTCGCGATGAGTCACGCCGTCCGCGCTATCCTCGGTCAGACGAGAGGTCAAACGACAGGAGCGAATCGCAGCCACGATCGCGCGGCCAGGGTCGAGGATTCTCCCGGGGAGGAGCGGGGGGACGCAGCCGTTTTGGCGAGCGAGGTCCCGGACGTAAAGAGGGCAATCGCGCTCGTTCCGGAGAGGATAGGGGCTCTGCAGGTCGCGATCGAGAGGGGGGCGAGCGAGGGGAGCGTCGGGGAGATCGCCGAGACAGCGGAGTAACCTCGAGAACCAACGAGCGCAGGTCGCGAGGAGTTCAGCGCAGAGGAGGATTCAACAGAGCACGGTGATGCCGGCCTCTTTGGGCCGTAGTCTCGCAGATCTGAACTGATGATTCTGGAGGAAGCATGCTCTAGCCCTGACGCGCAAGTCAGGGCTAGAGCTTCCCCGCTCTCGCGCCGGGCGGGGTTTCAAATGCGTTCTGTCTCTCTCGAAGGATAATTTTACAAAAAGAGCAGCGAGGACACAGAGGGGGAAGGGAATAGGCGCCTGATACTGCCTTTTGAGTAACTGAACGTTAAAGGCGCTTCCGGGTTTTTAAGGGGGTGACGTGCGCTATTTTTGCCTGCACTCGTAGTTTTGCAGCTGCTCGGGCAGGAAGGAACTCTTGGAACGTTACAGTCGTTGACCACGCTCGGAACCACTGCGCTCCTGTACGGTATCGCTCGTTGGATGCGAGGGGAACGCAGAACCCTAGTGCTTGCAAGTGGGCTCGCAGTGATGCTCGTAGGCGCAGGTGTGCGCTCGGTGTGGTATTCGCCGCTCGGCGCAGTGGTCTACCTGATCCTGCAAACCTTGGGGGTCTAGCTCATATAAGCCGCAGCGAACCCGATCATGCTCGATGCCATTAACGCTGATCAGCGCGAGGAGGGCGATTCGTACCGTTACGTGGTTGACCGTGAGCTCTTTTTGAACATTGGGCGGATGGCCGGTGTCTTTCTTGTTCTCACATCGAGCGTGCTTTTCGATGAGAATATAACGCTCCGAATCACCCCGGTCATCCTTGCTCTCGTGACGAGCGCCATCTTGCTATGTAGTCGTAGACTGACGAGAGCGAGGTACCGAGGTACACCATTCAGGACTTTTCAGTGTCCAGCGCTGCGCATCACGACTAGGGATTTCAGAGCGGGTCAGACGGTGCTCCACGAGGGTGAAGCTACTGCTGTGGCGCGACCTTGGCCCACAATTTTTTGAATTGCGAGGTTTCGAGCTCCGACTTGAATACGACCTCGTTTGTGGCCGGGTCGAGACGCCAGCGACCGTCGGTATCCTGGAGCATCTTGAAGATCTCCTGCCACCAGAGGAGCTCTCGCTCCGATTCCGCCAGGTCTTGCCCGAACGTATCTTTGTCCGCGTAGCCCATCGAGGTGAGTCTTTCGGTAAAGCTCTGTTCCATGCCAGCCATGAAGTTCGCCAGGAATTTCTTTTTGGCTTCCTCGGATGCGCCGGAGCGCGAGAGGCGTTCCGTGACACGCTGCTGCCATTCACCTACCGTATTCTTTTTTATCAATTCTACGTATCGATGTATGGTTTCGTAGCGAGAGCTGACAAGCTCCTTGGACGTGAGAGTTTTGAGGTCGAAAAAAGACGGCTCCTCTAATAACTGGGTAAGTTGGCGTTGCTCTGTGAGCAGACGTTCCAGGTCAGATGTCAATTCGTGCGTAACGAGATCGAGCGCCGCCTCGTCAGGATTCTTGGGTGTTTTGACCATCTCACTCCTGAGCCACTCGATCTCTTTGTCGCGTTCGGGGCTGTGGAGATATTCGTAGGCTACCTGCGCTGCCGCAGCAGGACCTGACTCTTGAGCTGTTGCCGAGATTTGAAAAGTACATAGAGCAGCGACGAGGGGCACAAGAGATTTCATGGCGAGCTCCTAGGGGTTCCACGTCGTGATCGACGATTAACAGAATGGTGACATGAGAGAGCTCTAGGTCGCAAGAACCGATCCCGTTCCGAGTACCTGCTCGAGAGCATCCCAAAAACTCGGGAACGATTTGCTTACTACTTTGGGTTCTTCAATGATCATATCGGGAATTCGGGCTCCGAGAACCGCAAACGCCATCGCCATGCGGTGGTCGTCGTACGTGGCGATCCGAGCACCCTTGGGAGCCCCGCCTTGCACGACGAGGTAGTCGGGCCCAGCCTCGCTCCTGATGCCGAGCTTTGCCAGTTCAGTATGCAGTGCGGACAAACGATCGGTCTCCTTGACCCTCAAGGTGCTCAATCCGCGGATAGTAGTCGTTCCCTGTGCACAAGCAGCCACGACCGCGAGCGTCTGAGCTGTATCGGGCATCAGTGCCATGTCGACCTCTATGGCGCGGAGCTGTTTGGGGCCTGCCACAGTGATAGAGCGCTCGGTGTGGTGCACAGAGCATCCCATGCGTGCCAGGAGCTCAGGGAACCTGATGTCCCCCTGTGCAGAGAGAGGGTTGATATTCTCGACCGTAATTTCACCACCCGACACGGCAGCGGTCGCCCACAGATACGACGCGCCCGACGCGTCGCCTTCGACCGGATACTGACGAGACCAATATTCCTGACCTACTTCGTATCGATATCGCTGGTACGCACAGTTTTCGATTGTGACCCCGAAGTCAGCGATACTCTGCAACGTCATATCGATGTATGATTTGGAGATCTGATCCCCGTCTATCTCTATACTGAGCGACCCTGAGTGCAATGGCGCAGTAAGAAGGAGGGCTGAGATAAACTGGCTGCTGGTTGAGCCAGGCACCCGCACGGACCCGCCTGTGAGGCGAGTCTTCGAGTGTATCCTCAGCGGAGGGCAGCCATCAGCTCCGACATAATCGATCGAAGCTCCCAGGTGCCGTAACGCCGATACCAGGTCTCCTATCGGGCGGGCATGCATGCGTTGTGAACCGCGCAGGACGATATCAGCTCCGGGGATGGTAGCGCATAAGGCGCACAGGAATCGCATGGTGGTCCCAGCCGGTCCAACGTCGATCTCCCCGTGGTAGGGCGCGAATTGTCCTCGACGGCCCTCGATCGTGAGTACAGTCCCTTCGTGACTCGACCTCGATTCCTCCGTGATCGAGACTCCCAGAGCGCGTAGCGCCGTAACGAGTGCCTCGCTATCGGTGCTCGGGGAGGAGTGGGTCAAGCGCGACGTCCCCGTCGCCATCGCCGCTGTGAGTAGAGCACGGTTGGTATAGCTCTTTGATCCAGGGGCGCTCACGGTCGCGTGCAGGGGAGATGTTGGTGGGCGGAGGCGGATACATTCCATGAGGGACGAAGTTCGATTTAGGACCCGTTGTACCAATCCCAGGCGGGAGACGCTAGTGGCTTATTATCCCCGATTTTCATGCTTTTCGCGTGTCCGCACAGGTGTGCTCACGAGTATGCCAAAAAAGCAGAAGTCTGTGGTTTGATGGGGCTGTCTCCTCATGCTACGGGCTGCTCGAGGGGGGTGAGAGGTCACCCAACCGGATGATAATCCTGATGGCACCTCCGGATTTTGCGTGGGTAACACCGTGCCGTATTTCACAAGGAGTCCACTGATTGGCCCTTGAACGACGAGTTGGCGCTAGCTTAAGCACCTTTAGGTGAACAAAGAGGTCAGATAGGTCAGTGGGGGGGTATCATACCGACTTTCCTACGCCCCTCACCCTCGCTGTGCTCATACTCTCTTTGTATTTCCCCCTTTTTGTTTGCATAATCCGGCCAAGGGTTTCAGCCACACTACCCACTCGATTCCTTTCGGCGCCATCCTGATGTTGTCCGTTCGCGACGACCCCGCTATCGATTTTTAAGGGGGGAGGGTGTTCGATAAGGATATGACCCAGCCGTGGTAGTGTGAGATACTATTAACAGGACCTGGAAACATGTAGCCCTCTCTTTTTATGTCGACCGGATTGATCGCTATTTCAGAATACATACCGAAGCGTGAAGCGCTGTTCGTCAAGGTAGATATGTCCGACTACCTCATCGACTACTATCTACACCGGAAGGAGTACGCACCAGACACGCGAGAGGAGCACGATTCAAAACTCAAAGACCTGATCGCCTGTTTCGCAGTTCATCTGGCGGCACGCACTGCCCGGGAGACGCACGCATGGACGGTGCACCTCGCTGGAGCCACGCCGTATTCGCTCTTCGTCACAGGCAGCACCGGTGATATGGATGAGTCGGGGGTAGCTCGTGGTTTTATCGTTGGGAATGTGCTCACCGACAATATTCGCGAAACCAAGGTCAATGCGATCCATGCCCAATTCACCAATCGTGGAAGAAGCTTCAACAGTATGGTCCAGTGTGATTCCGCAGTGATCCCTCGGATGGTAGAGCAGTTCTACGAGCAGAGTGAACAGTATCCCCTGCGCATAGAGCTTGCCGAAGATAGTGATACCGCACTCGGGGTGGTAGCACTTCCGGAGTACGACGATGAGTGGGTGCGCGGTGTGAGTTTCGAGGAGTTGGGCACTTCAGATGCTCTCGAGCGGAGCCATATGCGCACGTGTAAGTTCGAATTTCACTGCGAATGCTCGCCGCAGAAGCTCATCCCCTTCTTCCAGGCCATGACGCCACGCGATTTGGAGGAGCTCTACGGAGACGATCAGGAGCTCGATATCTCTTGTCCTCGCTGCGGAAAGCATTTCTCCGTCCGTCGCTCCGATGTGAGGACCGAGCACTAAAAAATGCAGCGCTGTGGCCTTCCTTCGAAGGCTTGACGCGTTGAATCCGTAGAGGAACGACCGCTCGGCGCGACGTCGTTTGCGAACGGGTTCCTTGAGCTATCCCGCTATCAAGCTTCGTCTAGCCAGAGATACTACTCGCGTGATACCGTCTATGCGGAAATCTCGAACGCGTCAAGCTATGCACATAGGCACTCGGATCCTGTTTTTACTCCTTGTCATCGCGATTGCCGTGCACAACGTGGCGTGTTCGGTGGGCGAGGAGTCAAGTGGGTCGTCACATGCCCAGGGCACTGCAGCCCTTGGGCAGGAGCCCTTTGTTTTTGAAAAAAGTCTCCCTGCTGCTCCTGAGATGAAGGTGATACATCAGAATAGGCGTGACGATGCGAATTACTACCAGTATGAGGTGGTGTTTCATGGTTCGAGCTCTCTGGAGTCTCTCGAACGATTTTACACGCAATTTTTCGAACAGCACGGGTTGCGAGTGGCTGACGTGCGCCGCCAGGATAACTCGACAACCTTTATGGTTTGGGGATGGCCAGACGACAAAATTATCTCACTTTCGATGATCGACCATTCGCTCCTCCCGCGCTATCCGGACATGGTTTACCAGAAGACTGACCATCCCGCTATGCAATACAGAAGTGTGAATGCGTCTATTTCAAAGAGGAAAAACTAAATGCGGAAGCTCTCTCTTTTCTCGTGTGCAACTGTGCTGGTTATGTGTTCGCAGGCTGTAGTTATGGCGGAGTGCTCGAAGGACCAAGCGCACCAAAAGATGCGTGCTCTGCAGCAGGCGTATACCGAGCATTCCGCCGATTCTGGCGAGGATAACCGCAAGTACACAATGATGGGCGCTGATACAGCGATGGTTGGGCATTTATTGGCAAGCAAGCAATACGGCGAGGCGTGCCGAAGATACGACGAGATCGCTCGCACATACGGCGTTGATTTGGGTGCTACCCAGAAAAAATTATCGCCCGTGATCGATTCTAAGGCCACAGCATCGGGAAAGTGCGATGTAATGACTGCGACGAGGCGAGTTACTGAGTCGTTCCAAAAAGTGTCGGACGCATTGAAGGCTCAGGGTCTTACGGAACAGCAGGTGGGAGTCCGAATGTCCGGTTTTTCAAACAGAATAAATCCGGCATTCGCACTCGTCCAAACAGACCCAAATCAGGCGTGTCAGCTGGTCTCAGCGGTCGAGAAAGAGTATGGGGTACGCTAAGTAGAACCCTCCCTGCCAAAAAGCGAGGCAGGACAGAGCAAATCCTTCCTATGGTGATTCAGCCTTCGACCTCGTCGCTGCGCGCCAGCTGTTTGGCAGGTTGCGATAAACCTCAATTTTCGAGCAGCGACCCGGAATTATCAATGAAGATCTTTTTGCCTCGCAGTGAATATAAGCGAGAGTTCGTATAGAAATCGGTGTTTCTGGACGGAAACTAGTTAGTTTGACTCCTCCTCCGGGTACGTGCACGTTCCGATAACACCGAATGTTATCCACTCCAAAACCCGATGAACTCCCTTTACTAGTATCGCGACCGGATTGTGCCAGATTAGTGAGGGCTTTCTGACTAATTCAAAGGAGCTCGCCGTGGCACGCCTTGATCATCTCTTGGCGATGACGAACTTTTGAAGGAGGATAGGAAATAATCATACTAAGCGGGGGCGGATCGCAATTTTATGCGACAAGCTTTCAGAAAACATCATAGGGCGCCGACTCAGCGGAGGACATAGCTTGAGCTTTAAGTCGCGGACAGCTCTAAGGAGTGCATTTTCGATTGACGAACGAGCTGTATACACGGTACGTCGATTGCTCGCCTTCGCCGTTATTGTACAGCTACTCCGTTCGCCCCGATTCGTCTCGATTCTTCAGAGCGATAGCTTAGTTGGCTTTGGGCTTGATTTACTGCCGATTCTTACGCTGATATCGGCAAGTGCCCTATTTTGTGGGGTGAGGCCCATGTCAGCGATTACAGTAACGTGGGTTTTCTGCGCTATCTCGAAAGCTCGAGCTTTTTCGAGCGGAGCGAGGATAGATCTCGCAGAGTACACCGCCCATCTCTACCTATTTTGGTTGATGCTTGTTCCAAACTCGCCGCTGCAAGGTCGCCGAGCTAAGGGAGTCCCTGCACCGGTCTCGCCAGCCACAGTTGGGCTCGTCATCCAAACGGTCATTATTTATTTCTTCGCAGGTGTTTCGAAAAATCATGAGGAGTGGCTCGTAGAAGCATCAGCATTACACACGTTGTTCTCCAAGCCGCGCTTCGCCACAGGGATAGCCAGCGAACT
The DNA here is from genome assembly GCA_040398075.1 of Bdellovibrionota bacterium. GTDB lineage: Bacteria > Bdellovibrionota_C > UBA2361 > UBA2361 > OMII01 > OMII01. The sequence continues at coordinate 107,518 of JBBAUR010000005.1, forward strand.
CACCGCTTTTCCGGATGTTTTGAGTTTCCTATCCAAGGCAACCGTATTTCTAGAGGTCTTCGGGGCTCTGAGCTTGTTTCTACCCCTAACGAGTCGCGGCACGTTCCGATACCTTGTCGTTGGCTCTTTTGGTATTTTGCATCTCGGCATGGCATGTACGTTAAAACTTGGAACATTCCCTTTGGTGAGTTGCATCGTATGGCTACTGTTTTTACCTGCTCATTTTTGGGAAGCATGTGAGCGCATTGTGAGGAGAGCTTTTCGCTCTGTGCAGCCCCAAGAAATAATTGAAGGAAGCCCCTCTACAAATAGCTTCCGCTCGCTGGTAGCGAGAGTTGCAGTTTTCTACGTGGTTGCCTCTTCGTTCATCTCCTTTTTCTATTTCTCTAACTATCCGAGGATTGCGGTAATCTTCCAGAATATGGGTAAGATGCTTGGCCTGTATCAGCAGTGGTTCATGTTCTCGGTACCCTCATCTCTATAGGTTCGCGAGCAAGATCTTATCGTTGTGCTGCGCGCGCGACAGCCTCAAGGTCGAGCCGAATGAGGGGATGTGCATTGGCTTGCACCGTAGGGCCAAGGCTCGTTTGTTGAGCAGGGGTCGATGTAATACCTACCCGGTTGGGGTGGTCGGTGCCAGGGCGCGTTGGTCTATCAATAATTTTGAATATTTACGCATGGTTTGGAGCAGAACGGCTGATAGCCCTGGCCCCAGATATGTATCAGTTGGACCCCCTTGCCCCCTGACTAGTACCCACATCGATCTAGAATCTTAAACTTATTAAGCGATCCAAAAACTTTTAAGAGTGCGTAACAAAAATGAACCTCGTAGCGAGGATGAGCGAAATCGGCAGC
>JBBAUR010000006.1:0-100966 GCA_040398075.1 Bdellovibrionota bacterium
CATCACCAAAACCTCGAATTTCTCGCTACGAAGCCATTTTTCTGCAGCCTGTTAAAGATCTGACACGCTCAGCATAGAGGAGTTTTGTGTCTTCTACGGCGCAACTCGAGCCTCTGATGATCTTCATGGACGCCAAGATTGCGCTTGCCCAGCTATTCTCATTCATTTTTTCAAAAACGAATGAGGCTAAGTTCATCTACCTAGAGCGCCTGCCTGAATCTTTTTCCTCACCCACGCATGAGACTGCCCCGGCCCGGTAGGATCCTTGTCGTAATTCGCAAGTGCATCCTCCCCTTTATGATAGAACGCCTGCGTATCGGTAAAACGTATTCTATACGGCACGCAAGGTACTGCATCCGCCTCCATCAGAATCGATACCCGGGCTGCGGAGTCACCATCGTAGATCTCTACAGTCGTGTTGACTCCGTAGATATCACTTGTATCGAGTGGAGCAAACTCTCGAGGCACATACAAATGATCGAAGAGCACCTCTCCGACGATCCCTTTATCTCGTCGCTGCACTGCGCGCGTTCTACTCTCGTTGCATCGCGGAGGTTGTTTCACTGCGCGCTGAGGAGTTATCCAATATTCGGTAGCGCCGTGTGTATCAGATTCTGCGGGCTTATTTGGTATCGGCTCGAGTATCACGTCTTTTGCATCCGGAAAGGGTATGCCCCCGATTGCTCGGTGATGAGAAATTATCTCGAATCGAGGATCGCGGATGGAAGTGAGCTTCGAGAGCTCGACCGAACTCTCGAGCTCCGCGAACCGGTCGTCGGCTCGTATCCTGCGCTGCTGCGCTTCGTTTTCGCTCTCGGGTTTATACCTATCGTTGAGTTCCCCTATTTTTTGGGAGAGTTGCGATTGGATATCCTGTGCGAGCACCCGATAACTACTACAGAGAGTCATCAGCACGAGGAAACCTACACCAAAGGACCTGCTGCAAGGTCTTTTCATTTTAGAACCCTTCCATCTGTTGTTGCGGTGAGGTCGGAGACGCTGCTACTGGATCCTGCATCTGAGAACCATCTCTAAATGACCCGCGCGCGTCGATGAAATTCTCAATAGCCAAAGTCCCCTCTACGATACGACGCCCGCTCAGAGTGACAAAAACCCATGCTGGGGAGGTCTTTATCGGCATATCTCGTGGGACTTCACTCAAACCGAAAAGTTTGATTTTACTTCTCCATAACGTTGCTCTGAGCTCCGGGGTCACGACGTTGAAATCACCGATGTGGTAGATCGTAGCAATAGGAATCTTACCACTCTGCTGCAAACGAACTACTCGATCGATGACGGTAGTGAAATGCTTCTGATCCTTGGAGTTCACGTAAAGCTCCAGGTAAGATTCCTTCGGTTGTTGTCGGACGACTTCGACATTCTGTGCTGCACACCTCTGCCCCACGGAAAATACCAACACGAAAGTCATACCGAGGATGGGTATGAAGGTCCGATACCTCCGCAACATCGATGCACACGAACTCATTTTAAAACTCGTTGTTCGGAGGAAAGAGGCTGCACCACTGCACTCATAGCATCACGTATGTGGTCTGCAAAGATTACTCCCCTACTACGTGCCTTCACCACAGCTTCTCCTCGCCACATGCAAGCTCTGAGTGCGGCCCTCGCCAACGCTCCCACCCCTTTGGACAGCTCGCAAAGATCCGCATCGGAGCAGCATAGTTACCCGGGGAATTGTGCGCGCTCGTATACCAGCGATCGGGTTGAGGCGTTCCCTTGTAAAAGGCTTCACCACTCACCATACGGCACTGCACGCCTTGTTCGTTATATCCGAAACTACCAAGGAAGGGCTTGCCCATGAATCTAAAGTATCTGAGCGGCTCAAAGCGCTTGTAATACGATGTCCGATGCTCTTGGTCTGCCATAGCGGGAGCGTATACACCCGCAGCGATAGAGAACGCTAATGCCCGCATGCCCGATTCGTCAGAGCCTTGTCCCGCGCCTCTCTTCTGAACTGGTGACATCGGGAGCAGACTGCCCCCCTCCTCCTTACAAGAGTAACCGATACTAGCATTCTTTGATTCCGAGGAGAGCCCCTTACCAAATACAGCCACCGCTTCACCGAGACCATCCGAAGCCTCACCCACACTCTCACCCATCAAAGTTTTACAGTACTGTGGGTCCACTCTGAACCCACGACCGTATCCGAGCGCAAGGTCAGTCGCTTTGTCCCTGGTACCTCCAACGTCGAGATATCCGAGCGAATCGAAATTGGAAAGCTTTGAACTCTCCGCCGGATCCGCCGTCAAAACCGCACCGAAGGTACTGTACGTTGCCCATAAAGGGATCGCTTCGAGCATCTGTTCACCGGCAGTTCCGTGACCATCAGGATTTCTTTGATACGGATCCTCACTCGGATCGGGATCCATGAGCTTCATGAACTGCATCGGATGCATGCAGAGATCCCTGGCAAGCTCTTCGCGATGTCTGTGCTCCATCGTCGCAAGATTTATGCGGAGTGTAACGTCGTCTGCTTGGAGTCTGCTATGAGATTTCTCGAGGGGCGCTACCTCTTTGATACAACGGTCGACCGTCCCCGAGTCAACCAGCATAGAAAAACCGTCGGTTCTACCCCATTCGAGCGCCTGTGTCGGAAAATAAAACTCGAAGAGCCCCGCCCATCCTGTGCCATCAGGGTGACGACACGCGATCTCTTCCTCCGAAAGCTGCTCTTCACCGCGTCTCACACAACAGGCCTTGAAGGTGTGATCCTCTCTTAAGGCAGCGTAGCGTGAGGTATCCACTCCACAGCAGCTTGCCGTTTCGTGCTCTGAGTGACTCCAGGCTTTCGATTTCGGGCAAGCGTCCTCGTTTACACCGGATATCTCTCCTGCTTGGCTACGCACGTGAATGTGTGCAGCCCGCTGGATACCATCTCCAATGTCACGCAGGTGCGGACTATAATGCTTGTCGAGCTTCGCGATGTTTTGGTGTGTTGAATCGAAGAGTACCTCTGGGAAGAGCGTACGCATATTCCCCTTGATTGCTCCTGGCGCTTCCTCCAGATCACGCTCAGAAACCGCTTCGGCTTTAGCTCCATCTCCCAGCTGCCCTACGATATCGTCAAGGGGTGAACAGCTCGAGTCTGACCTACCCCCAAACAGTAAGTACGCGGCTAGTGAAATGACGAGGGATCTTCCGCGGATTTTCAACATGGGAGATGGGACTCTACACACAAGAGCAGAACAGATTCCGATCTCCGTATACCCCATCGATCCGCCCGACGGCAGGCCAAAACTTACTCTCCTTGGTCCACGGTGCTGGGAACGCTGCCAACTCCCGACTATACGGCCTTTCCCAGGTATCACTCACCACACTTGCCGCTGTATGCGGAGATTGCTTGAGTGGATTGTTGTTTCGATCCATCTCTCCAGCGGCTATCGCCCGAACCTCTGCGCGAATCATCGAGAGCGCTTGGCAGAACCTATCGAGCTCAGCTTTGGATTCGCTCTCTGTGGGCTCCACCATGAGTGTCCCCGCAACGGGCCACGACACCGTAGGGGCATGAAATCCATAATCCATCAAACGCTTTGCTACATCCTCGACTTCGATACCTGCCTCCTCTTTGAGCGGGTGCAGACTCAAGACACACTCGTGCGCCACGAAACCAGCTGTTCCTCGATAGTACACTGGGTAGTCGTTCTGGAGCTTCTTCGCCACGTAGTTAGCCGAAAGAATGGCGATCTTTGTTGCCTCGGTTAATCCGCTTCCTGCCATCATCGCCATGTACATCCACGATATCGGCAGAATGCTCGCAGATCCCCACGGAGCTGCTGATATCGGCCCTACACCGTGGGGATTCCCCAGGTCCACCACGGGATGATTCGGAAGAAATGGCGCAAGGTGCCTTCCACAACAGATCGGACCCATTCCCGGTCCACCCCCACCATGTGGGATGCAGAAAGTCTTGTGAAGGTTGATGTGGCACACATCTGCGCCGATCTCGCCCGGCCGAACAAGCCCTACGAGCGCATTGAGATTTGCGCCGTCCATGTACACTTGCCCGCCGCGTGCGTGTACGATCTCGCACGCTCTCTTGATACCCTCTTCGAAAACTCCATGGGTAGAAGGATAGGTCACCATGAGTGCTGCCAGCTTATCCTTGTACTGCTCGGCCTTTTCCTCGAGATCACCCAAGTCGACGTTACCAGCATCGTCACAAGCAACGGGTACGACCTCCATGCTCGTCATCGCTGCACTAGCGGGATTGGTACCGTGTGCGGACTTAGGAATGAGGCATATATTTCGGTGTCCCTCTTTCCGATGCGCGTGATAGGCCCGAATCACGACAAGGCCTGCATATTCACCTTGAGAACCAGCATTGGGCTGAAGTGAGCACCCATCGAATCCTGTGATCTCACACAGCGTGCGCTCGAGGTCGGCGAAAAGCTCTGCGTACCCAGCTCTATGGTGTGCCGGCGCGAATGGATGCAGTGCACCGAACTCCGGCCACGTGACAGGTACCATCTCTGATGTGGCGTTGAGCTTCATCGTGCACGATCCTAGCGGAATCATGGAGAAACCAAGAGAGAGGTCACGCGCCTCTAATTTCCTGACATAGCGCAAAAACTCAGTTTCCGAGTGATAGCTGTTGAATACGGGATGTGCGAGGTAATCCACCTCGCGCCGCAAGTTCTGAGGGATCTGGAGCGTGGCGTCAGCCACAGCATCCTCACACTCCCCACGCGTAACAGTCGTACCGAGAGCGGAGCATAGTTGAAGCAGGTCATCGATACCCTTGGCTTCGTCAAAGCTCACCCCTATCTTTGAATCGGCTATGACTCGCACCAAGACACCGTGCTTCTCCGCAGCTTCAGCCACGGCTGGGGCCTTCTTCGGGCCGACATCGATCGTAACAGTATCGAAGAAAGTAGTGCTACCGACCTTTCTCCCTACACGAGTCATCAAAGCGGCGAACGCACTTGCGAAAGCGTGCGTGCGCTCGGCGATCCGCCGGAGCCCTTGAGGCCCATGATAGACCCCATACATACTGGCCATAACCGCCAAGAGCACTTGCGCCGTGCAGATGTTACTGGTCGCCTTTTCTCGCCGGATGTGCTGCTCGCGCGTCTGCAAAGCCAGCCGAAGCGCAGGCTTTCCGCTCGAGTCACGCGATACACCTACCAGTCTTCCCGGCATACTTCGTTTGTAATCGTCGCGAGTAGCGAAGAACGCTGCATGTGGGCCCCCAAAGCCCATCGGTACTCCAAAGCGCTGGGCTGACCCAACCACGATATCCGCGCCCATCTTGCCTGGGGGGGTAAGCATACAGAGCGCCAGCATGTCGGATGCGACGCATACGAGAGCACCTGCCTTATGGGCTTCGGAACAGATAGCCGAGAGCTCCTGCACCGTACCCAAAGTGTCTGGATACTGAAGAAGACAGCCGAATGTTTCGGACGTAAAGGCGAATTGACTGATGGGTACCACCTTCACTACAACGCCGAGCGCTTCGGCTCGGGTGGTAACAACCCCGAGCGTTTGCGGATGAACGGCATCGGATACGAGATACTCTCTTTTTGTCGCAGCAGAGCCTACCTTCGTCGAGAGGGTCAAGGACATCGCCATAGCTTCTGCAGCCGCCGTGCCTTCATCGAGGAGCGATGCATTAGCTATCTGCATACCGGTCAACTCCATGACCATCGTCTGGTAATTGAGCAAAGCTTCGAGACGACCTTGGGCTATTTCTGCTTGGTATGGAGTGTACTGAGTATACCAACCAGGATTCTCCAATATATTGCGCTGGATCACCGTTGGGGTCAGGCAATCATAGTACCCCATGCCGATAAAGGAGCGCGCGATGACGTTCTTGCTCGCGACCGCCTTGAGTCGCTCGAGGGCTTCGTATTCCGTCAGTGCGACAGGAAAACGCGACAGGGTAAGCGGCGTGGTACTTTGAACTGCTGGCGGTACGACGGTTTTGATTACATCTTCGAGCGAGCTCTTTCCGAGAAAGGCAACCATCTCTTCGGTCTCTCGAGGGCTCGGGCCGATGTGGCGCCTCGCAAAATTCGAAGCTCCGAAGCCCGTCCGGTGTGCTGTCTGCTTTTCGAGTGAACCTTCTGTCTTCATCTTCTCTGCCAACATTTAGTTACCCCCGAAAAGCTATTTGCCCACCAGAGCCTTGTACTCCTCGGGAGACATCAAACCAGCGATATCCGCCTCCGATACCCCCGAAAGTTTTACGATCCAGCCATCCGTATACGGGGTACGATTGATGAGTCCGGGGTCGTCTACGAGCGCTTGATTGACCTCAACTACCGTTCCCGTTAGCGGGGAGTAAACGTCTGATGCCGCCTTTGTAGACTCGACCACACACAAGGTACCGTGCGCCGTCACAGCCTTACCGACAGCCGGGAGATCAACGAATACAAGGTCTCCCAGCTCAGCCTGCGCGAAGGCGGTGATCCCGACGATCGCTACACCCTTCTCCATCTTAATCCATTCATGCTCTTTGGTGTACTTGTATCCCTCAGGAAATTCCATTCTTCACCCCACTTTGTTTATTTTCTACCACGTTTGTAAAAGGGAAGCGGTACGACACGTGCTGCTATGGTGCGCCCACGAACGAACACCCTCAAGTGTGTATCGAGCGCCGCACACGAGGTCGATACAAGTGCCATACCGAGAGCCTTGTTAACGGTGGGTGTTTTCGTTCCACTCGTGACCACACCGACCTCCAGCTCTCCAGCCGCTTCTCTGACGATGTCGCCTTGGCGCGCAATGCCAGCCTCGTCGAGCACAAAACCTACCAGTTTCCCAGGCACCCCCGCTTGCTGTAGCTGCACAAGTGCGTCGCGCCCGATAAAGTCCCCTTTGTCGAGCTTGACTATCCAACCCAGCCCACTTTCGAGCGCCGTTATCTCCTCTGCAAGTTCGTGACCGTGCAGTGGCAACGCTGCTTCGAGACGGAGTGAGTCACGCGCTCCAAGACCGCACGGCGTCACGCCATAACTCGCGCCGTGCTCGAGAAGGAGCCGCCATACATTGACTACGTTGCCAGCGCGAACGAACAGCTCTACGCCGTCCTCTCCTGTGTATCCGGTTCGCGCTACGATCACCGACGAGCCGAGTATCTCCGACTCTACGAAATGAAAACCCTTGAGACTAGCGAGATCGTGATCGCGCACGAGCGGCGCAACCAGTTCGATCGCTCGCGGCCCTTGCACTGCTATCTGCCCCCACTCCGAGCTTTCGTTCGTGACGACTGCACCGGTACGATTGTTGGCTTTCAGCCACTCGAAATCCTTATCCGCATTCGATGCATTCACGCACAGGAGGAATCGTTCAGAGCTGAAGCGGTACACTATGATATCGTCGACAACTCCACCGCGATGATTCAAGAGCGCACTGTACTGCGCCTTTCCATCGTAGAGAGCGGAGACTCTGTTGCACGTGAGCTGCTCGAGAGCCATAAGCGCGTCAGGACCGGTAACCCAGATCTCTCCCATGTGACTCACATCGAAGAGACCTACTGCTTCTCGCACCGCCACATGTTCGGCTATGACGCCTGCATACTGAACCGGCATCTCCCATCCAGCAAACTCGACCATCTTGGCCCCGAGTCGTAGATGCTCTTCATAGAGAGGAGTTCTCTTCATATCTTTACACCCTTCCTTCGCGCACAGTTATCAACGGTGTTGAACATGAGCATCGCTACCGTCATGGGCCCAACACCTCCTGGTACAGGCGTTATAGCCGAAGCAACCGGCGCTACGTCGACATAATCGACATCCCCAACGAGCTTTCCATCAGGTGTACGATTGATCCCGACATCCAAGACGATCGCACCAGGTTTCACCCAGTCTCTCTTCACCAGCTGCGGTACCCCGACCGCCGCCACAACGATATCCGCCGCACGACAGATGGCCGGCAGATCCCTCGTCTTGGAGTGCGCAAAGGTCACCGTAGCGTTACGCTCCAGAAGCAGGAAGCCCATGGGCTTACCGACGAGCTGCGAACGGCCGATAACCACCGCACTCTTACCGGCGAGCGATGCGGGTGGAATATCATCGAGGGTTGTCTCCTGCCCCAGCTGTACGGAGCAGAGCGCGAGATCCAACATGGTCATGACTCCTAGCGGGGTACAAGGTCGCGGAGCGGGCGCTCCCTGCAGCAGCAAACCTTGGTTGGTAGGATGAAGGCCATCTGAATCCTTTTCCGGGGCGATGAGGCGCACGAATTCAGGCCCACTAAGAGGAGCGGGTAATGGAAGTTGAAGAAGGATTCCATCCACCCGTTCATCACCGTTGTAACCCTCGATAACGGCGCGCAGCTCGTGGGGTTGAGTGGTGGAAGCTAGATGGCTATCGAAGGTTACGATCCCGCACTCCTTTGCAAATCGGTGCTTGGAAGCCACATACGTTTTAGAAGCCGGGTTATCACCTACCAAGATTACCGCTAGGCCGGGTGGACGACCTATTGCTTGAACAATCTTTTCAACGCGTTGGGTGATTGTTCGAGCGACCGCCCGGGCGAGAGTCTTACCGTCAAGGACCTTGGGGCTTCGGGAGGTCCCAGAGTCGGCGGAGGCGGGATTGGCCATGGGCTAAACTCCGTCAATACGCGTGAGATTAGCCAGATTTGAGCACTGAGCCCGACACTAGGCGGGGTTCATGCTAAAATCGGGCACAGCTCTTATAGTCGAGCGCCTGGTCCATGTAAACATTTGAGCCACTTCCAGGAGCCCCCCTTCGCCGATTGTTGCCGCGAGTAATCAACCCATAACGACCGCGCTTTTGATGTAATGAGCATGTCGGAATATATTTGTGAAAGCGCCTCAGGTGGTCTATGCCTTACCATGGCGAGGATCTGACGAACTCGGTCAAAGGAGCTATCACGTATGCAGATAGGTGTACCCCGCGAACGCAAGACACTGGAACAACGGGTCGCAATAACGCCTGATGGCGCTCGCGAACTCATCAAACACGGTCATTCACTGCTCATCGAGACCAACGCAGGCCTAGGATCGTCGTTTCCGGATGATGCATATCAAGCCGTTGGTTGTCGCATAGTGAAAACTCTCCGCGATGTGTGGACGAATGCCGAGCTTGTAGTGAAGGTCAAAGAACCCGCTCCGGAAGAGTTCGAGCTTTTCCGCTCTGACCTCGTCCTTTTCGACTTCCTACACCTCGCAAGTCTACCCGATGTAGCAGACGCCTTGCTCGAGAGTAAGATTACGGCTTTTGCCTACGAAACTCTCACAACACCAGACGGAAGACTACCGCTCCTGGAGCCCATGAGCGAGGTAGCGGGCAAACTATCGGTTTTGAACGGTGCCTACTTTCTTCTATCTCAAAACGGAGGACGAGGAGTGCTGTTGGGAGGCGCAGTTGGGGTGCCTCCGGCTAAGGTCGTCGTCATAGGTGCGGGCATAGCAGGACGTGCAGCGTGCGCCACGGCAGTCGGAATGGGGGCTCAAGTTACGATGCTCGACGTAAGCCACCAGAAGCTTGAATCGATCGCTACTCGATTTGGCTCAGCAGTTCGTACGGTGTATTCGACCAGGGGCTCGATTGAGCGTGAATGCACCGGTGCAGATCTCTTAATTGGGGCCGTACTTGTTCCAGGTGCTGCAACACCACGCATCATCGATCGATCCATGATAAAGGCGCTCGGTCCAAAAGCCGTGTTCGTTGATATCAGTATCGACCAGGGAGGTTGCTCGGAGACTAGCAAGCCGACCACTCTGGACCAGCCGGTATACGAGGCCGAAGGGGTAATTCACTACGGCGTGTGCAATATGCCTGCACAAACTCCACGCACTTCGACCATGGCGCTAACAGCGGCCACTCTGCCCTATATCATCAAGTTGGCAAACAGCGGCGCCCAAGGTGCCGTGGACTCGTCATGCGAGCTACACAGCGCCCTCACCTGCTTGAATGGCAAGATAACAAACAAACCAACGGCCGATGCGTTGGGAAAAGCCTACCATCAAGTTGGATAAGTAACGGGAGCGGTTGAGCTCCCGCGTTATGCCCGGCTGGCTACATCGAGCTTTGGAGCGCGCATCCAAAGACTCTCGACATCGTAGAAATCCCGCACCGGCTCGTAGAAGACGTTCACTACTATATCGCCACAGTCGATCAACACCCACTGCGACTGTTCATAGCCTTCAACAGACAGGGGCTTTATTCCTATCGTCAGGAGCTCTTCGATCACACGATTCGTGATACCTTGAACTTGGCGATCCGATCGTCCAGTCACAATGATGAAGTAATCGGAAAAGTCAGATATCGTCCGTACATCGAGGGCCACGATATCTTGTCCTTTCACGTCCTCACAGGCTTGCACGACTCGCTCTACTACTTGTATCGAGCCGGCGTCATCCTTCACAACCAGTGCGAGGTTATTCTTCATAGTTTGCAGGGTCCTCCTTGTGTTCCTTTAGCGCAGATAAAAGTGGATCAGTTCCTAGCGGAAAAAGAGACTGTGATGAAGCGTAGAGAGAAATGATTGAATGGGAAGCGGAGAATTTGGCGCACAAAATACAGAGCTTCGAGAGCATCGGGAGCACGTGCCTTCTGTCTGTTTTGGGAATCGTGTCGCCTCCTCAAATCGAGAGTTTATATATAGAGTATATCACCAGCTCTGAAAGACACCAAGGAGAATTGGAGGTTTTGGGGCTTTTATTTCCGATAATATGAGAGAAAACAGAGGCTTCAGTCCGCCTAACCCTCCACGCTAGGCTCAGAGCCGGGCGCCCCATGAAACTCCCCCAGTCTGCCGATTTCAACTTTTTCAGCAAGCAGCTCAACGAGCTCAGGAATACCCCTCCCAGCTACACTCGATATGACGACCACCTGATAACCCCGTTGCTGGAAGAGCTCTCGGTAGTGCTCCACACGCTCTGGCGACGAGACAGCATCAGCCTTGGTCAAAACGACTATCTGCTCACGCTGCGCGAGCTCTTCGGAGAAGCTTGCCAGCTCGTGGTTGATACTATCGAAGAGCTTCTCGAGGTCCGCCTCCTCTCCGGTCTCTTTGAGCTGGGTAAGATCAAGCAGGTGTGCGATTACCTTTGTACGCTCTACATGCTTCAGAAAGCGTATCCCCAACCCCTTTCCCTCGCTCGCTCCAGGAATAAGCCCTGGAATATCCGCCACGACGAAGGTACGACGACCCTTGGCCTGTACTACGCCCAGATTAGGGACCAAGGTGGTGAAGGGATAATCGGCTATCTTGGGTTTGGCGGCGGAGATTCGTGATATCAAGGTTGACTTACCCGCGTTCGGGAAACCAACGAGCCCAACATCTGCCACGAGCTTGAGAGACAAGAGATACGTGCCTTCTTCTCCAACCTCACCCGGCTGCGCATATTCAGGCGCTTGATTGGTCGCAGTCTTGAAAAAGGAGTTACCCTTTCCTCCCCGACCGCCCTTTGCCAATACGAACTCGCGCCCGACAACATCCAGATCCACCACGAGGTCCCCTACCTCCTGGGACTGCGGAGCGCTAGCAAAGATCTGTGTCCCTAACGGGAGCTTTATGACGATATCCTCACCAGCCTTGCCATCCTTTTGAGATCCCGAACCCGCGCTACCGTCCTCAGCCTTCCACTCCGCTTGGAACTTGAAATCGAGTAGCGTGTGAATATTGCCATCCGCACGAAGTATCACCGAACCACCACGTCCGCCATTACCGCCGTCTGGGCCGCCAAGTGGAACAAACTTCTCGCGCCTGAAATGGCGAGACCCTGCACCACCTTTCCCGGCCTGTACGTGTATTACCGCCTCATCGATGAACTTCATAACCCCGCCGAATCTTCGCCTTATCGAGCGCCACGCATGCAACTGCTCACAACGAAAAAGAGGAGTCGAGCTTTGGTGGCTCCGCACTCCTCTTTTACCATAAACTAATGAAGGCTGATGTGTGGCCTTAAGCGACCGCCTCTACAGGCTTGATCGTGATGTACTGCCGCCGTCCTTGCTTGAACTCAACGACACCGTCGATGAGGGCGAAGAGGGTGTAATCACGGCCCGTGCCGACGTTCTGTCCGGCATGGTAGGTGCTTCCACGTTGACGAACCAGGATGTTCCCTGCTCGCACAACCTCACCACCGAACTTCTTTACACCGAGACGCTTTCCACGGCTATCTCGTCCGTTTCTGGTACTTCCTACTGCTTTCTTATGAGCCATTGAACCACCTCAAACTATCTCTGCTCGCGCGTCGCCTCGATTAGAGCGTGACGCTCTCAATCAAAACTTCACTCTTTGCCTGTCTGTGACCCTGCTTCTTTGTGTATCCACCCTTCAGGCGCTTCTTGAATATGACCACCTTCTTGTCCTTCTTGTGCGCGACAAGACGGCCTGTGACGGTGACTCCGAGGGGCGATCCACCCGCTGTCAGCACCTTCACCTCACTCCCACCAGACTTCCCGGCCATGAGCACATCCGAGAAGGTGATTGTGTCACCTGGATTTCCCTCGAGCTCATCAATCGAGATCTTCATACCCGGGGTAACGCGGTACTGCTTTCCACACGTGCGAACTACCGCGAAGACCTGAGGCTCCGACGATGCCGCCGCTGACGATGTATTTTGCTTCTTTGCCATAACGCACACACCTTTACCGGCCGGTACAACACTCTCCTCAGGGTGCGGCCCCACCCTCCTCACCTGTGATAATGGGAATACTCGCCAGCGCCAACAAGGCTACCCTCGGACTAAGCCGAACAGACAATGAGTTGCCCCTCGCCAAACCCTTTTAGCGACGTTAAGTACTTGAAAGCACTAGAGTCACAGTTACAGAGGAGCAAAGATACCGATTAGCGCGAGGAAAAGCAAGGTCATGGGCTCTATCAACACCCCTTTCTTTGCTGCTATACTCCCTCAAGAATCCACTTCGAAGAGGTGGAGAAATCACGTGGGGCGTTAGGCGCAAAGCAGGGGATGCGGGGAGAAGGATTCGTTATTGCAGTCATCGAAGACGAGGAGCTCATCCGAAAGAGCCTCGTTATGAACCTGCGCCTCGAGGGCTTCGAGGTTCTCACGGCCAATGATGGCGAGGAAGGCATCACCCTCATTCAGGAACGCAAACCCGATCTGATCATAATGGATGTCATGATGCCCAGGAAGGATGGGCTGCAAGCGTGCCGCGAAATCCGCACTGCAGGTATCTCCACGCCGCTTATCCTCCTGACTGCTCGATCCAGTGAGGTAGACAAGGTGCTCGGGCTCGACCTGGGAGCTGACGATTACCTGGCCAAACCCTTCGGGATGCTCGAGCTGTTAGCGCGAGTGCGTGCCCTACTCCGGCGCATTCAACGCACCAGCGCGGTGGACGAGGTACGATTCTCGAACGTAGTGGTAGACTTCAAGGCATACCGAGCGCTGCGAAACCAAGAACCTATCGATCTATCGGCGCGTGAATACCGCTTACTACGCTACCTGGTCTCAAAGCAGGGCTCGGTAGTAACGCGAGACGAGCTCCTGGACGAAGTGTGGGGATACAACTCTTATCCAACGACCCGCACCGTAGATAACCACATAGCTCGTCTGCGCCAGAAAATCGAGAACGACATAGACGAGCCGCAGCACATCCTGACCGTGCACGGGGTCGGCTACAAGTTCGTGGCTTAGTTCGAATTAACAGCTGATGATGTCGCTCGACACTCGTTGACCTGACTGACCTCCCCCAGGTTGCGCTGCTCGGCTCGACACCAGACATGTAATACACCTTCTTTCAGGGGGTTAACACCTAACATACCAATGTTTGCCACTTTGTCGGAAAATTTTCAGGAATTTGTAACAAATTTGCATCGAATTTCGCCTGAGTGAATCAAATATGAAACGACGCGGTGCACATATCCGGGCAGTTTGTTTTCGCTGATTTAGACGGTTTGCCCCTAAGAGCGGAATTTGGTGGGGTCGAGGTAAAGGGTTTTTTTGAGGGGCCCGGGAGCTGAAAGAAACGCGACAGTGCGTATCACCCTTTAACTTACGGAAGGACCATCACGATGAACGATAAGAGCTTTGATTCTAGCGCAAACACCGATAGACTCGAGAGCTTCGAGTGCAGAGATGTAACCGCTCGCCTCGGAGAGCTCGTTGACAACGAACTCGCTGGAAATGAACGAAAGGCTGTCGAAGAGCATCTCGATACATGCCCGGATTGCGCTGCCTTCTTCGCCTCATACCGTCACGTTGTTCAGAGCGCTGCAGAGCTGCGCGAGCCTGAGACTCCTCTGCCCGTTGACGTGCAGAATCGACTCCGAAAGGCCTTGAATACCCGCCTGGGACTGACTCTTCCTTACATCGCATGAGACCGCCTCTCTGGCACGAGACGGCGTAATTTTACGGGGCCGATGAGAGCCCCGTGACAGTTTATTCCCCCTACTGTTGACGGCTCGCAAGTGTGGTGCGTAACCTGCCACTCTATGAGCAACGCGCACGAAACCACCTACATCATCGACGGGTCCGGCTACATCTTTCGCGCTTTTTACGCGATTCAACGGCTGTCTACCAAAGATGGATTCCCGACCAACGCACTCTTTGGCTTCCTGCGCATGATATTGAAGACCATGTCGCAAGCGACCTCCGATCACGTGGTCATTGTCTTCGATGCTGGTCGTAAAACCTTCCGTAACGAGCTCTACCCCGAATACAAGGCGAACCGTACTGAGTGTCCTCCCGAGCTTTCTCAACAGATGCCCTACTTTCGCGAACTCGCTCGCGCGCTGGGACTACCGGTACTCGAACTGCCAGGCTTCGAGGCAGACGACATCATCGCCACCATCACCGCGAAGCTTACATCTGAGGGCAAACCGATAACTATCGTTTCGGGTGACAAGGACCTCATGCAGCTCGTTACCGACAGGGTCGAGATCTGGGACACCATGAAAGATAAACGCTTCCACATCCCCGACGTGGTCGAGAAATTCGGAGTGGGCCCCGACAAAGTTACCGAGGTCTTGGCTCTAACCGGTGACACCTCCGACAACGTACCCGGAGTGGACGGGGTTGGACCCAAAACAGCAACACAACTCATCCAAAAATACGGCTCTGTCGAGGGTGTGATCGCCAACCTAGCGGCGCTCAAAGAGGATTCTGAGATCCGCAATCGGAAAAAAATTGCGGAAACGATTGAATCGAACATCGAGCAGTTGCGTCTGTCTCGTAAGCTCGTCGAGGTCGATCACACTGTCCCCTTGGCAGCGATCGCTTCGAACGCTATGGCAGCTATCCCCGGAGAACTCCCGAAATCCCCAGAAGATGCTGCTGCCCACATCGAGGTCGTGCTCACGCGTCGCGAAGTCGATGCGGAGCACTTGGCTGAGCTGTTTGAGAAATTTGAGTTCACTTCATTGTTCAAAGAGTTCCAATCTGTTCTGCGGTCTTCGGCAAAAACTACCAGTTCGTCCTCCTTTGAGTACAAAACCATAACTGCGCGCGAGTTCCCCTCGTGGTGCGAACGCCTCATCGAACAGAAAGAGTTCGCTTTCGATATTGAAACAACTTCGCTCGATGTACACGCTGCTCGGATTGTTGGCATCTCTTTCTGCTGGGAAGACGCGACCGCATACTACCTACCTGTTGGCCACCTGGGCCTAGCAGATCAAGTTACATGGGAACATGTAATCCGTGTGCTCGGGCCTCTATTTGCCGACCCCTCAGTGACGAAATGCGGGCAAAACATCAAATACGACATCAGTATTCTCGAGTTGAACGGTGTCAGAGTCGAGGGGATAGATTTCGATTCTATGGTTGCCGCCTATCTCCTCAATCCCGACGGTCGCAACTTCAATTTGACGGCCTTGGCGCACGACTTCTTAAACCTACCTGTCATCGAATACGACGAAATAACCGATGGGGTCGACAGCTTCGCCAGCGTCTCGCTGGAGGCGGCAACACGTTACGCAGGTCAGGATGCCCATTATGCATGGCTACTCAGGAAGGAACTCCTCCCGCGTATCGAGGAGGCAGGGCTTGCTACTGTTCTCAAACAGCTCGAAGTGCCGCTCATTCCAGTGCTCGCACGTATGGAACGCGTAGGTATCAAAGTGGATGCTGAGATTCTCTCCAAGATGTCGGCGGAATTCGAGCTATTACTTCGAGAGCTCGAAACCAAGATTTACGCGTGCGCCGATCGTGAATTCAACATCAATTCACCGAAGCAGCTCGCAGACCTTCTCTTCGTACAGCTCGGGATCCCGACTAAGGGTGTAAAGAAAACGAAGACGGGCCTGTCGACCGATTCGTCGGTGCTCGAAAAGCTGGCAGATATTCATCCGCTTCCCGCCCTGGTGCTCGAGTACCGGATGCTGCACAAGTTGAAGTCGACGTACACAGATGCTCTTGCTGAAGACATCTCTCCAATCACGGGGCGGGTCCACTCCAAGTTCAACCAGACCATAACTGGGACCGGTCGTCTCTCGAGTTCAGACCCGAATTTGCAGAATATCCCCGTGCAAAGCCCCGAGGGACGTCGGATTCGGTCGGCCTTCGTCGCCGAGAAAGGGAATTTTCTCATTTCGGCTGATTACTCGCAGATCGAATTACGACTTCTTGCTCACATGAGTGATGACGAAAATCTCATCAGAGCCTTTCAGGAGGGTCTCGATATCCATGCCAACACTGCGCGAGAAATCATGGGGTACGCACCTCACGATGAACTCCCAGACAACATCCGCCGTATAGGTAAGACTATTAATTTCGGCATTGTGTACGGTATGGGCGCATTTCGTTTAGCTCGTGACCTCGGTATCCCGGTGCAGCAGGCGAGCCAGTATATTAGCAATTACTTCAGTAGGTATCCGCGTGTGAAGGAGTACTTCAACAAACTCGAAGATGCAGCCCTGTCGAGCGGTGAGGTTCAAACCATCTTCGGTCGCAAGAGGGTTATCAGCTCAATCGACACCAGTGGGCGTGACCAAGGCTTCGCCATGCGCGCCGCCATCAATGCCCCACTTCAAGGGTCAGCGGCTGATATCATCAAGCTCGCAATGATCCACGTTGACGCCTTTGTTCGAACCTCGGGGATACGCGCCAACCTCATTCTGCAGATCCACGATGAACTGGTTGTCGAGGCCGAAGACCGGGGAGTTGAACAAAACCGTAAGTTTATGGAGGCTATACGCCGAGCCATGGAGGGGGTGATGAGCCTGAAGGTACCCCTCAAAGTCGATGCTGGGATGGGTTATAGTTGGCAAGAGGCCCAATCGTGATTAGATGGCTCAACAGGGATCACAAAAACGACCGTCCGGCGGTACAGCTTCGCGGTTCTGGCCGTGCTAACGGTCGCTGTATCCTCAATTGTTCCATTAATTTGAAGCCTAAGGAGATCGACCCAATAGTTCCCTCAGCTTTAGAACAAGCTCGGCCTGTATCACGTATGAAAGCCCTTGCTATCCCTGATATCCCTCCAAGAGACGATGCGACCCTCGTCTCCCAGACCCTCGAAGGGGACAAGGAAGCCTACCGTGTGCTGGTTGAGCGCTATCAGAATCGACTCCTGATGATGGTCACAGATATCCTCAACAACCGTGAAGATGCGGAGGACGTGGTCCAGGAAAGCTTTGTTAAGGCGTTCTTATCCCTACGAAATTTCAAAGGGCAGTCCTCCTTCTACACCTGGCTGTACCGGATTGCCCGCAACATGGCTATCGATGTCCGCCGCAAGAGAGGCCGCCGCGGTGGGCATCATGTTGAATACAAGGAGGCAGTTGGCGTCAACAGGATAGCCACTGATGATGGGGATGTCACTCGGGCTATTAGCGGTGCAGCTGAGCACCTACAGAATGTGGAAGGGCCACATGCTGCTCTTGTTCGCAAGGAGGCTGGTCATCGGCTACAACAGGTTCTTGGCGAGCTCTCAGAGGAGCATCGAGCGGTTGTAATGCTTCGCGAGGTAGATGGTTTGAATTACGACGAGATCGCTCATGCTGTGGGGGTGCCGCGTGGTACTGTAATGAGTCGGCTCCACTATGCTCGGAAAGCTCTTCAGAAAGCGTTGAGTGAATTTGTCCAACCAACAGGGTCGCGGATAGAGGATAACGAAGGTGAAGCGCAATCTGCTTCGACCACGACGGCTACGAGAAGCTCAATAAGGTGACGAGATGTCTCAACTGAATACGAGAACTTTGACGGAGAGACAGGAACTTCTGTTGTGTCGGTACTTCGACGGAGAATGCGGCGTCCTAGGACGTTACACTGCAAAGCGCCTTCTCGAGAGTAACCAGGCTGCTCGTGGATTCTTCGATCAACTTTCAACCATCAGAACCGAATGCCAGGAGAGCAGGTCACAGATCCACGACGCGGACAGTGATCTATGGCAACGTATATCGTCACGGATCGAGAGCGAGGAACGTGCTGCTTTTTACCTTGGTAGCCGTCGAGAGGAATTATCAACGCCTCGAGCGAGGGTGATAGACAAGCTGCACACTCCTCAGGCGATCATGGGAGGACTCTCCGGCGCAGCAGTCGCTGCCCTGGCATTGGTTTTCATCACCCGCTCAACCACACCTGCAGCGATATTCACCGAAGCTGGCGGTGGAGTGTCCAGCTCTCGGCCCCCTTCCGACGTAACTCAAGTTTCGCTCGGGAACCCTAGTCCTCGCCGTCTCACCGGTCCCAGTGCGCGCGCTCGTACCCTCGCATCGTCGATGGAAGTTGATTGGATGCGAGCCAACGGTCCGCTGGCGCTCATTCAAAACCCCCAAGGTAAATCAGCGATCATCTGGGTACGTCGCAAACCTAGCGCTGGCATGCGGAATGCCCGACAACCTGCGCCAGCCGTCCCGACGATGCAGACAATGCTGGAACAGGGGCTTGACGGAAGCCCTCTCAACCAGTCGAAATAGGTGACTATGGTATCTACCGTCCGGTATCGCCCCCCCTCGTTACGGCTAGCCTTTCTATGGTTTGCGAGTGCCTTATGGTGCTCCGCTCCTTCGAGAGCCGAGGAACGCGGGGATGAGGCTTCCGATGTAACGATTTTCGTCCGAACGATTGAAGCTACTGCTCCAGTCAAGGATGAGTCTTCGGATGTGAACGACAACCCGGTAGTACACATTGACCAGACGCTCAAGGATCTACAGCCGAAACTCGTTCAACTACCTTTTTCCTCGTTTAAGCTGCTCGCTTCGAAGGAGGAGCACGTGTTGTTGAGAAAGAAACAGACACTTCATCTTCCGAATGGGCAGTCGCTCGCACTTCGGCCGATGTACATGGATCATAAGCGGGTGGGGGTATGGCTCAATTGGAAAGATACCAGTGGTACAGACATCTTGAACACACGGATTCACTTCGATGCCGATGACTCCGTTCTTACGGGAACTGATTGCTCTCATGACTCAGGCTTGATCTTGGCGATCAAAGCGGTACCAGTGCCTCACTGAGGAAGCAGCCCAAGATCGTTTCGAGCAGCGGACACCTGGAGCGTCCGTGTGAGGTGGCCTGTTTGCCTTATCTTGTTCTACCTCAAATCTTCACTCGAGCTCGCTGTCTAGGCAACTACTATAGATCCGGTTGAAACCACATACTTGCGTTGGAAGAGAGGTAGAACCACTTTCGCAGCAGGTAGGTGTTTTGCCCTGCTTCCCTAAGGTGTACGTCCCGATTCGTGCGCGGATGTCAGCGCTCATATTGTCCTACGAACACTTACCGTATTTTAAGAAAAATGACCCGATACAAGGACAGAGACCACGCAGGAGTGATGTTGGCCAACGCCGTGGCACAATCGATCACTCCAAAGGGAGTTATCGTAATTGCTCTACCACGAGGAGGTGTTCCCGTAGCGCAGCATGTCGCTCGACTCTTCCAAGCTCCGCTCGATATACTGGTCGTACGCAAGATCGGTGCGCCGAGTCATCCGGAACTTGCATGCGGTGCCATCGCATCCGGTGGGTTAGTCCAGTGGAACATGCGTATCGTAGAAACTCTCGGCCTAACTCGCGATATGCTCGACATCTTGCACCATAACGCAGAACGAGAACTCCAGCAGCGCGAAATGAGCTTGAGAAGCTCCGATAGCCCACCTCTCGATGTAGCGGGCAAGACCGTCATATTGGTAGATGACGGCTTGGCAACAGGAGCCTCTATGAAGGCAGCAGTCGAAGCCGTGCGAAGCTTGGGTCCAGATACTGTTACCGCCGCTTTTCCGGTCGGCCCCGCACACAGCTGCAAAGAGATCGAACAGCTCGGATGCCGTGTCGTGTGTCCACTCAGAATCGACGACGATCGCTTTTCGAGTGTCGGAGCGTGGTACGATGATTTCTCGCAGGTACCTTCAGAGGTGTGCAGAAAAATCCTATCCGAGAACCGCGCACGCTTTTCCTCGTGGCAGCAGCAACATCCCGCGCCGTAAATGGCTTTCTCGCAGATTCGCGGGCTGTGTGCTGGGGATGACTGTTGTGCCGATGTCAGTGCACTGTGGTGTCCGATGTATTCACACCTTCAGCCACGATCTCTTCGGTTAGCTCCTGACACATATCCGATATCATGTGCAGCGCGCGGCTCAGAGAATTCATCTCTTCACAGGTCAGTTCGATCATTTCGAAGGCAAGCTGTTCCTCAGTCAAATCGAGAAGCTCATCGTCAACCTTAGCCATGGGTGCTCCTGAAAACCTTCAGATACGCGTAGTACCGACTCTAAGAAGCATGAATCACGCCACCTGGAGGAACGGCCGATTTCACTGACAGCTTGAGGACAATCTCAATATATATAAATATATCAGGAGGTTAATCGATTGCGTCGCGGCTTGGCAGGTTGGTTCTCTGACACCCTGGAAGCTTTTGACGTCATCCAAACGGCACTTTGTGCATAGGGAAGCGAGGCAAAACCTACCCGTAGCGAGAAAGTGGAGGTTGGGTTGATATTCAATTTTCAGGATGGGGAAAAACCGCAGATGTATCCGCGACTCGACTGAGCTCGCCGAAGTCTGCGATACATTGAGGATTTTTCCCCATCGTGAGAATTGAGGAGCAGCCCAAGATCCGCTTTCGCAGCAGGGGGGTTTTGACTCGATTCCCTAGGCTACACCTCGTCCAAACGGATGTAATCAGCGTGCGGGTCGACAGCCGAGACCTTCAGGGTCAAGCGCTGTCCCAATTTCGCAGGTTTGCTTGGTCTGAAAAATACGGTCAAGTACACCTCATCGAGCTCGACGAGTGGCGTCTTGGTATCAACTCGCACCACTGTACCCTCTATCGGGACCTTCTTGCCACGCTGCTCAAGATAGCGCAGGAGCCAATACTTTTTTGTTTCACGACTGACGACATTCGCGCTCTGCAGATAATTCTCCACCTCGAACACAATCGCCTCGAGCTGTTCACGCGAGATCCACGGCTTCTCGGTTCGCAGGAACGACAGAAACTGTCGTTGATGACACAGATCCATGTATCGACGAATAGGCGAGGAAGCCTGTATATAGGCGTCCAATCCCAGACCGGAATGATGCTGAGGCTCGAAAGAAACGGTCGATTTTTTAAGTTTTGTTCGGGCGCTGTAATCTTTTGCCGGTCCTTCTGGTGCAGTGCCCTTTGAATCCGAGTCCTCCACCTCGTTATCGGGTCGCTCCTGCCCTCTGAACAACACGGGGATCCGGTGCTGCGCTGCAAATTCTGCCATCACAGAGTTGGCTAGCACCATCATCTCAGCCACCAAAGATCGTGCAGGGCTTTCTTCCTCTATCTCGAGCAGTCGAATCGAACCATCAGACTCCAGAAACGGAACTACCTCTCGTCGGTGCACCTTTACCGCACCCTTTCTCAACCGACGCTCTTCACACGCCGCCGCGATGTCGTGCACCGCCAACAGGGCTACGTCTCCCTCTTCAAGTAGTCGATCCACGTCATCGTACGAGTATCTGTTGTGAGATCGGACGAACGAAGGAACGATCTGCGATGAAACAATTTCGTAGCTCGTAGAGAGCTGCAAGATGACCGAAAGACAGGGCCGCACTGCACCTTCACACAGGCTCAGCCGCTCTTCAGATAGCTCCTCCGGAAACATGTTCACGGTCTGGTCCGCGCAGTAAATGGAGGTCGCCCGACGCCGTGCTGCCAGGTCGAGCCGCGTTTCAGGAAGCACCGCCCATGTTACATCCGTGATATGAATACCGAGCTCATAACCGTCTTGGGTCTGTTCGAGGCTCAGTGCATCGTCCATGTCTTTGGTCGACTCGTCGTCAATTGTGAAGACCCGCTTACGGGTGAGGTCAAGCCTTCCCTCTCTGACATGCGACTCGAAATCCTGCACTTCACGGACACGGGGAATTCGCCGCGCGTCCTCCAAAACGTCGAGGCTGTGAGCTACCGGGATCTCGTTCCTTATAATTGACAGGTTCGTATCTCGGTGAAAGAGACCGATACGCTGCAACGCTTCGAAAGCCTGCTTTTCGATCGCTAGGTTCTCTGGAATACCGAGCTTCTCGGCGCATAGTCGAGCGAGTTGCTTACCTTCCTTCTGTCGAGCGGGATCGCTGTGCGTGACGCCTGAAGCAACCTCCGCCATCAAGCGCATGTTATCCTCGATCTCTCGCGGGATTACAGCTTCAGAATCACTCAATCTCTGGTCTATGAAGCACAGCGTTGCCTCCCTGACAGCCTGCTTCTTCCGCTTCGCCTCTTCAGCTCGCTCAAGCTCCTCGACGACCTCAACCGTTCTCGGCTCGAAATCATCCTTGTCCCGCTTGAAGTGGATCTTTTGGCGGATCAAAGCCACACGCAGGCCGGCGTGCCTAACGAGATCATTATTTCCGAAGTAGGCCTCATTGAGTTCCTGAACCGTGTAAGTTCGTACATCCTCGTGAACGAAAGACCACAGCTCTGCTACATCGAAAGCCTTTGCTTGTTCTTCTATCTTTGCGTGCAGCGCGGAGAGTTCAGCCACACGAGCTGCGGTGGATCCTAAGTTATTTCCTTCGCTGCCGGGCAGTTGGTAAAGCCTCCCCTTGCCAAGCTCGACTTCACGACCGCGGAGGTTCAGAACGATATAACGATCTTTCTTGGGAGCAGTAACTACTCCGAGGATAATCGACCCCTCATCCTCGTATTGTACGAAGCTACCAACGAGGGGATCGACGGAAGGTGATTTAGGAGATGAGGCCTTACTGGAGCCTTTTGGAAACATACTCATGCCGACGGTACTCTGCGCGACGACCTACTTCTTGTCAAATCGCGAATAGCTATGCTTTATCCCAGCGCCTCTCGCAATTGACTATTGAACGCGTCTGCATGGCTTCGGATCAGGTCGAGAAACTCCTCACTAGATCTTGGCTTTCCTGCGACTAATCCCCGCGAAACATTTACCAGGCCGCCGCCCTTCAACCCATCTCGCACGCCGAATCCTGCAACGGAATCGTCAGCCGTTCCACCCTGAGCACCCAACCCAGGGATCAAGAAGTAATTCGCCGGCAGAATAGCACGTAGAGCGCGCGCCTCTTCCGGGTACGAGGCGCCAACTACCGCTCCAAGACCCGACCAACCACATGAACCCGCCAAACGCTCGGCGTTATTAGCAAGCCAGCGGGCGACATGCTCAGTCACGGAAAAACCATCACACTTCAATCCCTGAAGGTCCTTTGCACCCGGATTTGATGTCCTCAACAAGACGAAGACACCCTTGTTGTTTCGCTGACAGTCAGACAGAAATGGTTCAAGCGTATCAAATCCCAGAAACGGGTTGATAGTGAGCGCATCACATTCGAAGGCGGTCAGAGCACGACCTCGCACTTTGACAGCCCCCAGATATGCCGAACTGTATGCAGCGGCTGTCGAGCCGATATCACCGCGTTTTGCATCAATGATCAGAAGCACGCTCGCCGACTGCGCAGCATCACACAAACGCTTGAAGGAATGGAGCCCCGCAAGCCCGTACTGCTCGAAGAAGGCGATGTTCGGCTTTATCGCCGCAACTCTTCCCTTCGTTGCCTCGAGGAAGATCTCAGTGAATTGATCCAGTACATACTCGATGAACTGCGCGTCTGAGGAGGCGTACTTGTCCGCCGACTCCAGAAGATAAGCTGGCAGCGACTCGAGCACCGGATCACACCCGGCCACCAAGACACTCTTTGAGTGAGCAATTGCGGCTTGTAGCCTATCAGCGAACGGAATCATGCAGAATCTCCCACCATTCGACGGAGCACCTCGAAGGGATCCTTGTGGGGCTCCTCGTCGATAATTCGCTCTATCTCTCGAATCCTTTTCAGGAAAGCATCCCACGTTCTACCCTCTCTTTCAAAGAGTCGCCGAAATAAAGAGAGATCTGTGAGGTAAAGCTTGAGCTGCACAATCTCGGCATTGTTTACCTCCTTGAGAAGCTGCAACTTAGGATACCGCTCCCGAAACGGGTGCAGGTGTTGTTCGAACACCGCAGCCCGTCGCTCTATTTTTTCCTCCGCAGAGAGGGCTGTATCACCATACAACCGCTGTAAATCACCGTAGAGCGACTCCATGAGTGAGCTCAGATCGTACTGAAGCAATCTGTCTCCCGCGGCAACTTTCAACCTGGCAGCGTGGTCGTCACACCCCTTTTCCCGGTCGTCACATGCACCTCTCTTGGCCTTGAAATAGGCGAGAGCGCCCTCGGTACCTACGAAATTAGCCAAACTCTCGTTGAATGCGACGTTGTTCTTGATCCACACGGTTGAATGCACGCTTTCGTGAATCACAGTATTCACGATCCGTGACGGAGGATTTTTGAGAGTAGTGGAGAGCACCGGATCATCGAACCATCCAAGCGTGCTGAATGCCTCCGTACCCCTAACCGAGGTCTCGAAGCCCTGCTTCTCGAGGTCTCTAGCTTCGGCTAGCGCATCATCTTTTTCGAAGAACCCCTTGTAGGGTACCCGACCGACTATCGGAAACCACCATAATCGGAGAGCAAAAGCATCACGCTTTGATCCCACGACGACCCATGCAAGGGGATCTCTCTGCACGGCGCTATATTTCATAAATGAGCCGCCCGGATCCAAGCCCAAGGCCTGCGCAAAACTTCTCGCGTCTAGCACCACTTCGAGCTTCTGTCGCTGCTCTGGTAATGTTTCGGGATCATGTATGACATTCTGTATCTGTCTACGACTAAGTAGGATCTTGCTCTGCTCGAACGCTGCACGCATCAGATAACCACCCGAGCATCCCGTGCACACGAGCACCGTGCCGATAAGGAGCACAGCCGATAACAGTACCCACACTGCGCTGCTGCCTCTTACCATAAACCTGGACCTCCCCACGATAATCCATACCCTCGAGCCATAGGCGTAGCTGCCTGAACTACTACCCACGCCAAAGCACCTGCCACGAGGTCATCCAGCATGACTCCGTATGCGCCCGGCAGCCGCTCTGCAGTCCTCACCGGCCCAAGTTTCGATATATCGAAGGCCCTGAACACGACGAAGGCGAAAAGCACCTGCGTAATGCTGCTCGGATTGGCACCCACGAGAGCTACACACATGCCCGCCCACTCATCTATGACTATCCAGCCAGGATCCTGCTCGGAGAGTTGTCGGAGGCTTGCGGCGACGGCTATGGTGCCAACAACTACCACCACAACGAGCAGCTCAACGTGCGTCAATACAGAGCTCGACAGTAGGTTGATTTGGAGTGCGCACCACGTCAATGCTGCTCCGAGGGTTCCAAAGGTTCCCGGAGCTGCACCAGTGGCGCCACTTCCGAAGCCTATGCTGATCACATTCGCCACTCTCGACGTGATGGTGGGGGCGTTTTTTTCCTCAGCAGTCGTCATGCAGGAACTATTGTGAGCCGCTCGGGAGAACGCAAGAGGCATCAGTCGAGAGAGGTCTTTTTCTCTCCGCCTGCGATATCGTCTCGTTTTGAGTCGAAATGTACTCGCTAAACACAGCGCCTGCTCAAATGCAAGTATCTGCGCAAGGGGTATTTTCTCAAAACTTGTTTGTTGACGCACGATCCCCCACTTTGCTATAAACCGCTTAAAGTAATTTGTCTTCACCTGACCGAATTCTTGTGAGTGTGCGCCTTAGACCGATGTCTAATGTCGAGGGGCACGCCTCACGTGCGTAAAGTGAAGAGGAGAGAGCGGGCGTGGTGCTGCACAGAAGGCTTGATGAACTTCCGATAAGATTACTCGGATATCAGATGCTTTCTTCTGGATTTTTCGGATCTGCAGCCCTACAATGCCGGCTCTTTGATTAGCGGAGCAGTATGGACAACCCCTTCAATGAGAGCGACGAGGGATTTTTTGAGTCAGAGCCAGCGCAGGCAACTCCTTCTACATCCAGCTCCCCTGCTTCCAGTGCTCTTGACCCAGCGAGCAACGACCGAGACGAGCGCAGCAGCGTTGTAGCAGCTCGGGGGACGGCCGAAGGATTAGTACTGCGAATCGACGGAAGGGTAACTTCGGCAGACCTTCAGGTTGCGGTTAGAGACTTCCTGGATTCCAGACGGTCGTTCCTTTCGGGCCACGATGTAGCCTTCGAGTGGATCGGACGGAAACCGGATGACGAGGCGATACAGGAGCTCACCGCCCTTGTTTCCTCGGAGTTCTCCATCTCGGTACGGAGCTCGCGACTCAAAACTGCTGTTCCGAAACAACCCAACGTAAGTAGCTCTCAGACTCTAAGTGCCCAGGCACCACAACCAGGCCTCTCCATAGTGGGAGGGACTCCACGCACATCCACCAGCCGACAGGCTGCTCCGACTGTAGACAAGGCCGTGAGCCTCTTCGATGGCATGGAGGGCTTTGATACCCGCTCGAATACCGGGGCTTCGATGCTGTGGGATGAGCCGGATGCACGTATCATTTACGGAACGCTCCGCTCGGGTCAAAAGGTGGAGACTGAGCACTCAATCGTCGTTTTCGGTGATGTGAACTCCGGGGCAGAGGTAATCGCCGGAGGGGATATCGTCATCCTTGGAACGCTCCGGGGGATCGCCCACGCCGGCGCTTACGATGAAAGCGGTGGCGGGCGCGTTATCTTTAGCCTCAATTTGCAACCTACGCAGCTTCGAATCGGGCTCGTCATTTCGCGGGGGGCAGGTGGAGACCGCAGCGAGACCTCGCCACGCGGTGGGGGAGCAGAGGTCGCTCGCGTCGAAAGCAATATGATAGTTGTTGAACCATACCAATCTCGAACCGTCTGGGTACGTCGAAGGGAGTAATTGATGAATACGAGGAATTCTGGAGCCGGAGGTAAAAAGGACCTAGGAGAGGTAATCGTTATCACCTCCGGGAAAGGTGGAGTGGGAAAAACTACCACCACCGCCAGCTTGGGCGCTGCGTTAGCTTTGCGAGGACAACGCACGCTGGTAGTAGACGCTGACATCGGACTCAGAAACCTTGACGTCATTCTGGGACTGGAGAATCGCATCGTCTTCAACCTGGTGGATGTAGCCAAAAAGATCTGCAAACCCTCCCAAGCTATAATCAAGTCTAAGAAGTCCAATAATCTCTTTTTGTTACCGGCGTCTCAGACTGACGATAAGGACGTTATCGACGAGGCAGAGGTTCGCTACGTGCTCGACCAATTCCGCCGGGAATTCCATTACATTTTGGTAGACTCGCCGGCAGGGATCGAGCAAGGGTTTCGCAATGCTTGTGCTGGTGCAGATTCTGCAATCGTTGTCACGACTCCCGAAGTTTCTGCTATTCGCGATGCGGACCGAGTGGTGGGCCTGCTCTCTTCGAAGGGCATAGAGGCCCGGCTAATCATCAACCGGATCGACTTCGACATGGTTCGGCGTGGGGACATGCTCTCGGTTCGAGACGTCCAAGACATCTTAGGTGTCGAGATCCTCGGGGTCATTGAGCGTGATGAGCAGATCATCGTTGCCGCAAACTGTGGAGAGCCGGTCACCTATAATCCAAAATCGAAGGCGGGACAGGCTTTTACGAGAATTGCGGGGCGTGTGTGTGGCGAGCCGATACCGATCCCCAATTTAGCCGGTGGTTCCCTCTGGGATCGCCTCACCCGCAAATTAGGCGTGAGCACATAGCCGATTTTATCTGTACGAGGACCCCCTTTGCGGATAAAGTCAACAAATCGAACGCAGTTGAGTCACTAATGGAGTTCTAGAACGTGTTCAACACACTCAAGAGAAAGCTCTTCGGGGATAACAGCGAGAGCAAAGCAGTTGCAAAAAGCAGGTTACATTTCGTTCTTGTTCAGGATCGGACGGGCCTGACGAACGAGGAGATGGCCGGATTTCGGGAAGAGATGGTTAAAGTTATCGAGAAGTACTTCGTCATCGACAAGGAAGGTTTCGATATCAAGTATCACCGCCTCGCTGATACTACGACCCTCCTTATCAACTCGCCGGTGATCGTTCGAAGGGTAGGGTCTCCCACTCCGAATTCGATACCCGTGACCATGGACGAGCCAGAGGGCGCTGCAGCATCAAACATTTAGGTCACGCCCGCGTCTTAGGTAGCAAACCCGCATCCTTACAGTAGTCGAGGCTGCGGGTTTTTCCATTTCCACATCCACCGCCGCCCGACTTCACGACGAGTGCCGCACGGCTGGTATCCTGACGAGCCTCCGCGCTCAAATGCCGCTGGTCATCTGTACACCTCGTCACTGACAGGATTAGAATGTCGTTGGACTTCACTTAGACGGTGCATATGCTTCGACAGTTCAACAGATTCATCATCCTGGCGTTACTTATCGGAGTAACTCTCTACATAACACTCACCAATTCCGAGCGGGCGACGCTGCAGCTCGGCCCAGCCCTCCAAATCACTACGAATGCGGGAGTTCTATACCTCGGCATCTTCGCCGCTGGCTGCATAGCCGCGTCGATGATCGCCCTTTTCTTTGGCTTCAAAGGCTACATGCGAGAGCGGCGCCTCATCGGTATGGAGCGAACTCGGCAAGCATTTTTTGAGTTGTTCGTGAAGGCGAGAAACCTCATGGCTGCACACGAATGGAACGCCGCGAGAAACGTGTGGGAACAGGTCCTTCGAAAGGACCCTGAGAACATCATCGCCAAAGTAGAGCTCGCAACCTGCCTTGATACCCTCGGGGATAGTCGAGAGGCACTCAGGGTGCTCGACCTACTACGAGCGGAGAAGCGATCGAATGCCGAGATCCTATTCAAAGCCGCAGAGCTCAATCAGAAACTGGGGAACGACACAGCGGCACGTGACAACATCGCTCTCGTAGTATCCGAATTTCCGAGCAAACGTGCTCTCGAGCGCGCACGCGATATCTCGGAACATATGAACAGGATCGACGATGCAGTCGAATATCAGAACGAGATAGAGCGCGCAGGATATACGGATGGCTCGACTGCTGCTGTCAAAACTCGATTACTACTTGCCCAGCTCGTTCAACAATCGCCAAGCGACAGCTCACTGCGCGAGAGCTTGCAAGCATTTGTAAAGCGCCACTCCGGGTGTATCGACGCCCTCGATAGGCTCGCTCAACTCGAGATGGCTCAAGGGTGCTTCGAGGAGGCCGCTGAGCTCTTGGTGAAGGCAGCTAAGGCCTCGGGAGACGAGCCGGCAAGGTGGCTCAAGGTGGTCGACCTGTGGCTTACGAAAGCACCTGGTGATTTCGTGAAGCGAGCAGACCGTGCGTTAGCCGCAGCTCGGAGCGCAACCCGTTCGAGCACCGGCTCAGCACGCATTCGTGCCGAGCTCGTCGTAGCTCAGACCCTACTCGCCCTGCACAAGTACGAGGATGCGCACACTGCACTGAAAAATCTCCCCTCACTTGCAGAACGCGAGGGGGTTGCGCTAACCGGAGAGCTTAAGCAGACTCACACTGCGTTGAGCGGACTGTGTCTCTCGCGCTTGGGTCTCATCAGCGAAACTGCCCCTCTGTGGCAGGAACTCGGCGAGCCTCAGCAAACATCGACCGGATCACGCGGAAGTCCGGTCTCTGCTGCGCGGTCTGAGCCCTCTCCGGCTCTTTCCACCCCCTAATTATTGTCGGTCGAGAGGCACCATGAAAAAACCCACCCTGCTCTGTATCCTCGATGGCTTTGGTATCAATCCCAACCCACGCGGTAATGCAGTCTACCACGCCAAAAAACCCGTATACGATGAACTCATAAGAACCTGCCCTAACGCGACCCTGGTAACATATGGCGAAAGGGTAGGCCTTCCCGCTGGCCAAATGGGGAATTCAGAGGTTGGCCACCTGAACCTTGGAGCAGGACGTGAGGTTGAACAGTGGCTCCTGCGGATCAGCCGTGCCTTATCGGGGCCGTTCCTCGCGGAATCGGCCGAATACCGGGCATTCCTTGCAGCCACGGCCACTTCCAAGAGGATTCATGTGGTCGGACTCTGCAGTACAGGAGGGGTGCACTCGCACTCAGAGCACCTTGGACTGCTCCTCTCTCGACTCGACCAGGACGTGAAATCATCAGAGATCGTCCTCCACCTGATCAGTGACGGGCGCGACGTGTCTCCTACCTCTTTTGACAAAGATCTCAGTAAGCTTTTGGTTGAGTTAGAGAGATACCCGCGTTGCTCCGTTGGCTCGATCTGCGGCCGCTTCTACGCGATGGATCGAGACAAGCGCTGGGAACGAGTCCAGGTTGCTTATGACGCAATTGCTCTCGGAAAAGGTGTATTAACCGATAACCTACTGGCGTATATCAAAGATTCCTACGCGCGCGGAGTAACAGATGAGTTTCTCGAGCCCGCCGTCACCTCGGCACGCCCAGTCGAGCCTGAAGATGGGTTGGTATTCTTTAATTTCCGCGAAGATCGCATGCGCGAGATAGTAGCATCTCTCTGCGTGTCGGAATTTTCCGGATTTACGCGCAGCCTACCCTTACCAGATCGGAACCGGGTGCTGTGTTTCACGGATTACGATCACACCTTCCACCTACCAGCACTCTTCGCGCAGATAGATATCCGTAACCACATCGGAGAGGTTCTTTCAGCGGCAGGTTTAAAACAGCTACGAGTAGCGGAAACCGAGAAGTATCCGCACGTGACCTACTTTTTCAACGGAGGAATAGAAAGAGCCTACGAGGGTGAGGAGCGCAAAATGGTTCCATCACCACGTGACGTGAAAACGTACGACCAGAAACCGGAGATGAGCGCTTTTGGGGTAGCCGAGACAGTTGTGGAGGGCATCCGCTCGGGATCCTATGATTTCATCGTAGTAAATTTTGCAAACTGTGACATGGTGGGACACACTGGAGTGCTCGAAGCAGGTATCAAAGCTGTAGAAACTACTGACACTTGCTTGGGGCAGATCCTTGCGGCCTTGAAAGATGCTGGTGGGCAAGCTGTCATCATCGCGGACCATGGCAATGCAGAGCAGATGATCAACTACGAGGACGGCTCTCCTCACACCGCTCACACTACCTACCCCGTACCGGTGATTGTAGTGGGCTGCCCCGAGAGCAGCGCGTTGCGCTCTGATGGCGCACTCTGCGATGTTGCGCCAACGCTCTTGAAGATGATGACGATTCCACAACCTCGCGAAATGACCGGCAAGAGCCTTTTCTGAGCCACGGAAGCACCCCAGCCCGAGGGCTCCATAGAGACTTGGCTCACTTGCCTAGCTCGGCACGGTGACGCAACTCTCTGCTCCGTAAGCCGATAGATCGGCATGAGCTCTCCGTACATCACGGCTATTGTGCGCAGCCTGGAGGTTCTCTTTCCGCGGGAGTGTCTGGTGTGTCAACGACCCCTGAAGGGGTGTTACCTGTGTTTCAGGTGCAGACCCCCAGCTCCTCAGCTCCACGAGATCATGACGGGACGATGCACAGCCTGCTTCTCTCCCCGCGTCGGCTCATTTGACGACGATGGGCCCTGCCCGGTTTGTATCCACTTTCCCCCGATACCGAACCGGACCCGTTTTTTATGGGAGTATGGGGGGCTCATTCGGGATCTCATACGCACCATGAAGTATCGGCCCAGCCCTAAACTCACACGGTTAGCCGGTGAGTGGATGGCTCACGCCCTTGTGCACCTTTTCGAGGAGCAAACGTGGGACCTCGTCGTTCCGATCCCCTCCTCACCGATCGCCTATCGCAGACGCCTCTTTCATCCGTGCGGTGAGCTCGCCAGGTTTGTAGCCCGTAAGACGCCAACTTCGGTTTACTCGGAGGTTCTGAAGCATAGCTCTCATCGCTCCCCCCAAGCACTCCGTACACATGCTGAGCGACTTCGAGGCCTCAAGACATTATTTACGTGCACGCGACCAGCTCATGTCTGCGGGAAACGGATCCTCGTAGTTGAAGACGTTATAACGACTGGGGCGACTATAAGCGCGGCAGTGTATGCACTGCGCTCTGCGGGAGCGGTCGACGTTGATGTATTCGCTTTGGCAAGAACCCCGGTGTGGAGCCGCTTCCGTTCCCGAATCGGGGCTATATTCAAGCACTAAAGGTGCCTTCTCTTTCATACTTGACGTGCGGAACGCGCAGGCCATACTACGCAAGAGACCAAACAGCTACAGTCATCTATAATTGCTCCATGAAATGTCTAAAGTGTCCCGACGACGCCCTTCCCAACAAGGCCCTGTGCGCAGCTTGTTACGTGAAGCACGAGCGCCAGCAGTCGTATCAAAACAGTGACGAGTGGCTCAACCGAACCCTTGATACGACTCGAGACCTTTTCAAGCAAAAGGGAGAATCTTTCTCTGGGCAACGCACGAAGCGGATCATGCTCCTGGTGGCCATCTTCGGCCTGCTCTTACTAGCGATTGTGTATTACATCTCGACCCTCAATTTATACGATTTACCGTGGAGGTACCGCCCCGAGGCGCAAAACCACACGGAACCGCTCGACAGCACAGACGTTCCGGTAGCTGCTCCGGTAGTCCCGACCATAGATCCCGAAAGCCGTACAGTCTGGGTGGGCAACTCTCCTGGTTCGGTACCCCTACTCCTCGAAGCGCTTGAGTTGGTGAGGCGCCAGGTGCGTGAGCCTGACCTGAGGTGGACCATAAGACTAGAGCCTGGAGAGCACCGGATTGCAGGATCCATCGTTATACCGAGCTACTCGAGCGTCAAGGGTGCGGGTCAGCTTCAAAGTGCGATCGTGGGGCAGAGTAGTGGGACGGATTTTAACGATAACGAAGCGGCCCTCATCGTTCTTGCACGGGGTTCTGGGATCGAACAGGTCTCGGTTGAAAATGAAGCTTCCGGGAGCACTACTGTAGTGCTACGCTGCTCGGCCGCTGCGCTAGCAAATTCAGCGACACCAGGCGATACGCTAAACCTCGTCCGTGGTGTCTCGATCCGCAGCCAGAATCCATCTGAACGCTCCTACGGGATCGTCAACGACGGTTGCGATTTGAAGCTCGAGCAGGTCAATGTTACTACCGGACAAGCTAGCACCAGTAGTCAGGCCCTACTTTCGATGGGCGACACTGCTCAGGTATCAATCACCGATTCCTCCCTGGTTGCCGAGGATGAAAAGGGAGCATGCACAGCCCAAACGACAGCGGGATGCGTCGGTCTAACCGTGCTGCGGGGCACAGTAAGCGTTGTTAATTCAAAGATTCGGGGAGCATCGCAAGGAGCTACCGTTCTCGATGGCACTCTTCAGCTGATTAATTCGGAGATTACCGCGCCGGGGAGGGGCGTAACGCTCATACA
The DNA here is from genome assembly GCA_040398075.1 of Bdellovibrionota bacterium. Classification (GTDB taxonomy): domain Bacteria; phylum Bdellovibrionota_C; class UBA2361; order UBA2361; family OMII01; genus OMII01. Next base: position 33,503 of record JBBAUR010000006.1, read on the forward strand.
GAGCGGCGCCCTCTTTGCGGAGAGCTCCAAGATAAGTTCCGTAAGCAATGCATCGAGCGCACAGGTTGTTTGCAAGGAGACCCTCAGACCGGACGGCACTCCTTATGCTGGAGACTGCTCGTAACGCACCGCATGCCTGGTGTACCCCACCTGATACGGATCCAGTGTACTCGCTATCTGAACCGGGGTATGAGTAGGCGATGAGTATCGAACGACCAGAGTCATCCAATCACGGGGCCGGTAAGGCTCTCGAACACCTCCTCTCTATAGTGGCAAAGCTGCGTGACCCTCGAGGCGGTTGTCCATGGGACCTCAAACAGACCTTTGACACCCTAGCTCCACTCTTGCTCGATGAGAGCTACGAGGTAGCCGATGCCATCAAGGAGGGTGATGCAGAGCTATGTGAAGAGCTCGGGGATCTTCTGTCGATCATAGCTCTGTTCTCTCAAATTGCCACGGAGCAGAAGCGCTTCTCACTTGAGGCGGTTATACGCGGGATAGCCGACAAGCTAGTTCGGCGACACCCGCACGTCTTCGGAGATGTCAAGGTGTCTGGGACCGAGGACGTATTGAGGAATTGGGAAGCTATCAAGCAACAGGAGAGACGCGATGCTCAGAAGGAAAATAAGGGCCTTCTCGATGGGCTGCCGCGTTCTATGCCGGCACTACATCGATCACACCAGATTGGCGAACGCTGCGCCACGATCAGGTTCGATTGGGATTCCAAGGATGATGTAGCCACTAAGGTTCGAGAGGAGTTGGACGAATTCCTGTTCGAGGTATCGCAGAAGACCGAATCCGGTTCGAGCAACACATCAAAACAGAAAGCTACAGAACGCACCTTTGAAGAGTTTGGAGACCTCCTCTTTTCGCTGGCCCAGTACGGAAGGCACCTGGGGTTTAACGCCGAGGAAGCATTAATCGCGGCCAACAACAAATTTATCAAACGATTCAAAATGATTGAATACCTTGCGGAGCGCGATCTGGGTAACACAACCCTGCAAGGTATCCCCCGGGAAACGCTCGAAGAGTTGTGGCAGCGTGCGAAAAAGCTCTTGGATGATTTGGCTTTCAAGGAATAGTTCGCTACAGTCTAGCACCGCTCATGGCGGAGATAGAAAGCCGTAGGTTTTATTTCCTCGCCCGGATCTCTCAAAGGAAGGATACCATGGTGGTATCCGATGATGAGGTCTGAACACTAGCCAGCAGGAGGCACAAAATGCTGGTACTAAGCAGACACCGAGACGAAAGCATCGTTATCGGGGGTTCGATTATTGTGACGGTGATCGATATCCGAGGCGACAAGGTTCGCCTCGGTATAGTCGCCCCTAAGGAGATTCCCGTTCATCGCCAAGAGGTACATGAGGCGATACAACGGGAAAATCAAAAAAAGCCACCGCGCAGGGAATAGTGCGAGAGGCTCGTGTGAGGATGGGGATGCAAAGGGAAACCTCTGCATCCCCCACACCTCCTCCCTTCTGTGTTAATAGTTTTTTCTTCGGTTCAGCATGGCCTTCATATCTCCGCAACTCTTATTCCCCTCACGTTTGCCGCATTTTCTCAACTAAGAAGAGGTATTTAGCTCTGCTCCTTGTCGCCCAAACAACACTGGGGTAAACTGTCTCTTTCGGTTTCGCAGTGAGATGTTTCCGCCTATTGCGCCGCCGATTTCGAAATTGTTGTTTAGGTGGTCGATTTCATTCGGCGCCTCAGAATTCAACGTCAAGAGAAGCTATAGAGACCATGAAAACTGACCTCATTGATTACAAAGTCGCCGACATCTCCCTCGCTGAGTGGGGACGCAAAGAAATTGAGATCGCCGAGAAGGAGATGCCAGGATTAATGGCTCTCCGTGAGGAGTACGGCAAGCAAAAGCCGCTCAAAGGCGCCCGGATTGCGGGATGTCTACACATGACGATTCAGACGGCTGTACTGATCGAGACGCTGGTCGAGCTCGGAGCTGAGGTGCGTTGGTCGAGCTGCAACATCTACTCGACCCAAGACCATGCTGCCTCTGCTATTGCGAAGGCTGGAATCCCGGTTTTCGCTTGGAAGGGAGAGACACTCGAGGAGTATGATTGGTGCATCGAGAAGACGATCTTCTTCGGAGACAAGGGGCCCAACATGATACTCGACGACGGGGGAGACCTTACCAAGGTGATACACGAGAAGTACCCCGATCTTCTCAGTGACATTTACGGAATCTCCGAGGAGACCACCACCGGTGTACACCGCTTGTACGAGATGCTCAAGGTAGGGGCTCTCAAGGTACCGGCCTTCAACGTCAACGACTCGGTAACCAAGTCGAAGTTCGACAATCTTTACGGCTGTCGTGAGTCGCTCGCAGACGGGATAAAGCGCGCTACCGATGTCATGGTAGCAGGAAAGGTCGTCCTGGTAGCGGGGTACGGCGACGTTGGCAAGGGTTGCGCTCATTCAATGAAGTCACTGGGTGCCCGTGTACTTGTGACAGAGATCGATCCGATCTGCGCTCTACAAGCTGCAATGGAGGGGTACCAAGTCGTAACGATGGAGACGGCAGCTCCTCAAGCTGATATCTTCGTGACTGCCACGGGCAACGTCAATGTCATCAACGAGAAGCACTTCGCGAAGATGAAGGACGAGGCGATCCTCTGTAATATCGGTCACTTCGACAACGAGATTGATGTGGCCTGGTTGGAAAACAACACCAAGGAGATGAACATCAAGCCGCAGGTAGATAAGTTCATCTTCAAGGATGGGCGCGCTATCGTCCTCCTGGCTCGTGGCCGTCTCGTTAACCTCGGATGTGCAACCGGCCATCCGAGTTTCGTCATGTCGACCTCGTTCACCAACCAGGTTTTGGCACAGATTGAGCTCTTCACGAAGCGCGGGGAGTACTCAGTCGGTGTGTACGTATTGCCAAAGGTGCTTGATGAGAAGGTAGCTCGTCTTCACATCAGAAAGCTCGGCGTTGAACTAACTGAGTTGACGCCCGAGCAGGCTAAGTACCTTAGCGTATCTCAGCAAGGGCCTTACAAGCCGGAGCACTACCGATACTAGAAGGTATTGTCGCAACTCGGACCGCGGAACTGTCTCTCCGCTTGCTGCTTGCGTCGTGATGCTAGCAGCAAGCGGACTGGAAAGTCCGTGGTCCGGTTGATGACTCCGCTCCTTGGACCGCGGAGCTTCCGCTCCGCCAGCTAATAGCATCACAACCCAGGCAGCAAACGGACTTGAAAGTCCTCGACCCACGGGCTATCCGGTCGCTATTTCTTAATCCCCATCACGGAGCCAAACATAGAGATCCGAAATCGGTTGAGTCGCAGACCCATTTTTCAAGCCGTACGATGTAGCCGGATCTCCCGTTTCATACATCTGGTAATAGTAAAACCGCTCAATAGCCGGTATGCGCTCCGATAGAAACGGCCACGTTTGCTCGACATACTTCAGCTGCTCGGTTACTCCTTGGGCGCCCGACTCCGTCACCCATATTCGATTCCCCATCGAACCCAAAAAGTCTTGAACGCCACCGTTTCTCACAACATTTTCGTACTGTCTGCCATAGTAGTGAATCGCAAAAACATCGATAAAGTTGAGCACTCCGTTGTCTCTCAGGGCTCGGTTATAATCGAGGGTACTCGGGTAATTTTGATTGATGGCCGTGGTAGCTGCGTTGAGGACTAATTTGCCGGGGGCGATTCGTTTAATGGCAGCGTGTGATTGCGCCAACAGTTCAAGATAGTTGACAGCATTCGTATCGAGTTCGAGCACGCTGTTGTCGAAACGACCAGCGGCGTTGGGTTCGTTCCATATCTGAAAGCCAACAACCCGCGGATTGGCAGCATATCGCGTAACTATCGGCTCTACCCAGCGCTTTACGAAGGTCGTACGTGGATTTCCATCAACCCATGCAGCAGGATTTGCCATCCACCGCGGTACATCGGTGAGAATAATCAGCACGTCGACACCATTGGGAGCACCCTCGACTATCGCGTCGTAAAACGAGAGGTTCTGCGCTCCCGCAGCACTTCCCTGAACAGCATCATTCCACGCAAGAAGAGCACGAATGTGTTTAATGCCCAATGTTTGACGAATCTCGGCATACTGGGTCGATATGGCACCGAAACTTCTTTCATTGAAAAACGCATTCACTCCCAGCTTTGTGCGGTCAATATCTTTACGAGGGACGCCGTCTGAAATGTCTATGGCATCTCTGGCCTGATTGACGACATCGGAGTTACACCCCGTCACAAGAACAGCCGTGAATATGAGAGAGCACGTCACGCTTGCTACGATCTTTCGTGCCGCGGAGCATTTCCAGGCAGTCTCGAATTGTGATCTCGTGGTCATTCCAACCAGCCTCCGTGTCTTACTTTGCTTCCAAATCCCGCTGCAAAAGCTCATTTAAACCATCAAATGACCCGTTTGACATCACCACTACCACCTCACGTGGAGCAGCGTGCTGAGGTGCATAGGTCACTGAAGCCCAGAGGCGCTCTCGTATGGCGTGGACATCGGGTAGCGTTACACTCTCAACCCCCGCTCGCGCGATGTCTGTGCTCAGCGTGGAAACATTTATCAACTCGAGACCCTGATCGATCGTACGGGCAGTCACATCTTTGAGGATTACGAGATCTGCACGTTTGAAGGCCGAGATGTACTCCTCTTGAAAAACCTTTCGACGACTCGTGTGGGACCGCGGCTCGAAGATGGCAGTGATGCGGGCCGCGGGGAAGGCCTCCTTGACTGCATCGAGCGTCTCTCGGACTGCTGTCGGATGATGCGCGAAGTCCTCAATCAAGACGATCCCTCCACGCTGCGCACGCACCTCCTGCCGACGCTTAACAGGTTTAAACTCGCCCAAAAATTCAAGTGTTTTCGGTAGAGCTAAGTTTGCTATCATCGATACGACCAGCGCAGCAAGTGCGTTGCGTGCGTTGTATTCTCCAACCATTGGAATCAGGAAGGTGAGCTCTCCGAGCGCTCCGTTATAGACCGTGATCTCCTGTGAGAAGCCCTCAGGCTTACGGGCTACGATTCGATATTCAGCGTCTTGATCAGAGCCAAAAGTGATGATGCGACACGCAGCCGCTGTCCTCCACTCTCCCACAAGCCGTTTCACGCGTGGGAAATCTATACAGCATACCGCCGTCCCCTGAGATCCGAGCCCCAGTACCAGTTTGGTAAACTCCTGCTCAATCGCTTCGACATTTGCATATATGTCGGCATGATCGAACTCGATTGCATTCACCACAACGGTGTCCGGAGTGTAAAAAGAGAATTTAGGGACCTTTGCAAAGAAGGCGCTGTCGTACTCATCCCCTTCAACTACTGAGAAGCTACCGCTTCCAACCGCGAGGCTCTGGGGCAGACTTTGGGCTACTCCCCCGACAAAGTACGAAGGGGAGGTTTCGTGCTGAAGAAGCAGGGACGCGATAAGAGCGGTTGTAGTAGACTTTCCATGTGTACCTGATACCACGATTGAGTGTTTTCCCGCGATCGCAACCTCTTGCAGGATTTTTGGGAAGCAGGTGTAGGGCAAGTTGTGCCGCTCAATAACATCCACCTCCGGATTGCCGTAACTGACTGCGTTTCCGATCACCACAAGACCTGCATCCAAGGGCACATGCTCCTCGAGGTAGCCGGTTCTGGTTTCCACCGGTGAACCTGCAAGCAGTGTTCGCATCGGTTCGTAGAACTCTTTGTCACTACCAGATACCCTATATCCACGCTCTGCTAACGAAACCGCAAGCTGCGCCATCGCAACCCCACACACACCGATGACATGAATTTTCGAGCCTGGCTTAAGGGTATGAAGACTCGTAGTACGAGAGACTGCAAAGAAATCCTTGGGCATGAGGTTTTGTCCTAATTAAAAGAGTTGGGGTAAAGCAGCCGGAAGCGCGGGATCTGGACAACAAAGAAGTCTCCCGTTCCTCTACGAAAGACATAGGAGCCCTTCATTGCCCCAATAGGGTCACGTATGACGCAGCTACTTGTATACTGAAAGCTCTTCTCCGGTTCGACGATCGGCTGAAGACCAATAACACCAGGGCCGACCACCTCACCGATCTGTTCGTCAGCAGACTCAATCATCCAGTGCCGTTCCATGAGTTGGACACTATGGTTCGAGTGATTTTCGATCGTGACTGTGTATGCGAATACGAACTGGCTCTCCTCTGGCCGAGAGTCTTCGGTCAAAGGAGTCGGCTGGACAGAAACGGTAATATGCGCCGTAGTCTCGGTGAACGTTGCCATCGCCGATCAGTCTAGCTGAGGACGTGGGCACAGGGAAGTCAGAAGTGAGTACGAGTGACGCCCCCAAGGCTTGCTGGGTCGGGCGAAATTAGCCTTGAACGAGCTGTCTATCAGTCCCGTGGAGTTCTCATTCATTTTTTTCAAAAATGAATCAGGTTGGGGTTCTGATACCACCGGAAGTGCGGTATCACCCTGCTTTACCACCGATTTCGAGGGCCAGTCCCTCCTGCTGGCCACTGATTTAAGCGCCAATTCGATACGGCGGGCTCTATCGCACTTCTCTGGATTCGCATCACTACTCATGTTACCCAGTATTACCATGTCACCGATACCGCCTCTCTGCTCCACCCTAGCTCCACTTCGGAACTTCAGGCAGGAATTGGATCTATACCCCGTAGCACAGCAGACCCGGGCAGCCTTACAACGCATTGTGAGGTCACAACACTGGCGCACCTGTCGCGAGCTCCTGCGCCAGGTTGTCGCAACACCCCTAGCTACCAATACGATAGAGCTCTGCGCGGATACCGTCAGAATCTCTTCAAGTATCAAACTGTCCCAGGAAGCTCTCGATGCTCTGGTGAAAGCTTTGAGTCCATGGCGAATCGGGCCGTTCGACGTGCACGGATGTACAATCGATTCAGAGTGGCGCTCCTTTATAAAATGGAGGCGGATTGAGCCGCTGCTCGAGCTTGCGCCCGACTTGAGGATCGCGGACGTGGGATGCAGCAACGGTTACTTTCTATTCAAGCTACTGCATCACTCACCATCAATTGCTGTTGGCTTTGATCCGATTGAGCGCTGTTGGCTTCAGTTCGCATTGTTGAACGCACTCGCCCGACATCCCAGTCTCGCCTTCATTCCAGCAGGGATATCCTCTCTGAGAGCATTCCCTTCTTTCTTCGACCGGATTCTCTGCATGGGCGTTATCTATCACCAACGAGACCCCTTCCAGGTCGTACGTAGTCTCTATAACGCCACACGCCCAGGTGGCACAGTCCTCCTTGAAAGCCTCGTGGTCGATCGAGACGGCCCTTATCTCCTCGTGCCAGACAAACGCTATGCAAAGATGAGGAACGCTTGGGTTATACCAACAGCAGATGCTCTTGCAGCTCTCATGCAGCGGGCCGGCTTCAAGGAGATTTCAATCCATCGCTTTGGTCCAATCACCACCGAAGAGCAAAGACGGACGGCTCATGCCCCCTTTGAAAGCTTGGCAGAGTTCCTTGACCCGGAGGATCCGAGCCGCACCGTAGAAGGCTACCCAGCACCTCACAGCGCTGCCGTGGTAGCCGTGCGCGCGTGACTTCATAAACCAACTCCTATTCAGGTCGATGTACGACTATCAAGGTGGGATATGTTGAGTATCACCCACTCGAAGGCGAGGCTCCTCGTATGGAAACCTACCGATAATCAGAACCGATCAAAAGCTCTTCGATTGAGATCTCCAATGCGCGCGCCAGCTTTGCGATCGCTCCGATGCTGATGTTTTGCTTACCGTGCTCGACGGCGCTTATGTAGGCGCGATCAAGATCAGAGGATTGCGCCAACTCTTGCTGGCTCATCCCTTTGAGTTTTCGGTGCTCGTGTACCGAGTGTCCTAATTTACGCAGAAACACTGCTAAGGCGTTTTCTGCGTCGAGCACTCCACACAGGTGTCGCGCTATGTTGACTGCCTCGTGAGGATCACGCGCAAAACCATCAGCTTCTACCTCTTTGACGAGCTCGAGGTTAGTGAGAAAAGCGGCTCCTCCTACTATGACCCTGGGTCCAGCCGGAATATTGCGCAGCTCTGCGATTAATTTCCGAACGGTCGGGAGGAGAGATGGAAGGGAAACAGATACACACACCAAATGACAGCCCTTGGCCTTAGCAAAAGGCACTAGGTGGTCGGTTGGAATATCGGCCCCAAGAAAGTCAACTTCCCATCCATCCACTACGAGAAAATCAGCCACCGCTTGTGCTCCGATGAAGTGCTGATCTCCTTCGACCGAACATACAAGCGCCTTGAGACCCAGCTTCAAGCGAGTCTTGAGCATTCCACGTAGGCGCGCCATCTGTCGTAGTGTGATCTGAGTAGCTATGTGCTCTTCAGGAATGGTGAGATCTCCTCGATGCCACCTTGCCCCTATTTCTACCTGAGATGGCATAAGCACATCGAGATATAGCCGCGAGGGAACGATCCCTCCTGCTAATCCCTGGTCGATGACACGCGCAGCTTTCTCTCCATCGCCTTCCAACACGGCTGTGGTATATCCGTCTCGCAGCTTCGTAATGATCTCATTTGGCATATACTTACCCAGCCCAGCCTTTGTATAGCATTTACTCAACAGCATGCTATCACATGAGGAGTTAATACAGCAACACAATCCTAGCTGGGCGAACTGGGCTACGCTGAGAAGAGATCGAGGAATATCAGCGATATGGAATCTCTGGAAGAATGTCTAGACATCCTTGGGTTGGGAGATGGGGCCTCTTGGGATGAGATCAACACCGCCTACAAAGATCTGATTAGAGTGTGGCATCCAGACCGCTTCCAGACAGATGAGCGCTTGCGCAAGCGAGCCGAAGAGCAAACTCGACTACTCAATGCGGCAGTTGAAACGCTTCGTAACGGCTACAAACCAAACAGACCGAAGCCCTCGAAGAGAGCTGCCACTCAACGCCCTGCTCCTCAGGCACCACCGGAGCGACCGCAGGCCCCTAAAGCAGACCCTGCTTGGCAACAAACCTTTGGCGCTGCCCACCAACATACGACCTTTGTTCCGGCACCCTTCCTCGTGTATCAGCGTTTCTCGGCCTCCTTCTATCGCATCACCTTTGCTGCGGTCCTGGGTTCCCTCGGTTTGTGGCTATTCCTATTTAATCCTCAGCCGAGTCGCGAGAAGGCAGCTTTCGGCTGCTTGGTGAGCGTATTTGCAATCCATATTTTCGTCCGCAACACCTTCCTCATGCTGACACGCAGCCCGCTCGTTGTCATAGATCGCCGAGGACTCTCGACTATAGAAAGCGGGACTATTTGTTGGTCGGAGTTAGCTCGGATCTGGACAGTCATCCAGGCGCGAACATATTGCCTTGCGATACGGCTCTCAGATGCGTACCTGAATCGCCAGCCATTTCCATGGCGTTGGATGCTCAGGGTACGCCATATGGTGCGGCAAGCTCATCTGACGATCCCCGGTAGTGGATTCGATGTGCATCCCAATGATGTCATCCGCGCTATCGACATGCGCCACCTATCTGGGGATGTAGACCTCCGTACGGAAACAAAGCCTGCTATCCCTATCTGGGCTCGTATCTCCCGGCTCGTAGCCATGACGGCCGCTGTCATCCCGATTGTGCGGATATTCATGGGGCTCCAGCTTACGCGGTACGAACCCCTCATTTACCTGCTCACCTTTGCCATAGGCCAGGCGGCGGCGACTATTGGCACATCCATAAAACCGAGAAAAAGGTGAGTATAATCGGGGCGGATTGAAATCGCTTTCGAGTGGGGGTATAAACCATTAGGCCGTATTCCACACGCCACCTTAGCTCAGCTGGTAGAGCATCTCATTCGTAATGAGAGGGTCACGTGTTCGATTCACGTAGGTGGCTTACTTAAATCTCACATCAGTGTTTCTCATGAACAGAGTCACTCCTATAGTTTTCCTGTGTACTCTGCTCACGTTCAACGTCGAAGCTCAGGAGTCAACTCAGCAGCGAATTACGATCGGCGTTCCTACGGCGCTTTCTGGTAGTGCAGCGGCATTTGGCAATGATATCAAGAATGCTTTAACAGGCTGCGGAAAAATGGCTTCGTAGCGAGAAATTCGAGGTTTTGGTGATGGCCGAAAGATCGGATTTCGCAGCAGAGGAGCATTTTTCCGCAGCCTGTTAAGGCTCTGAATAATTTTGGCTACAAAGGCATGCGCCTAGCAATAAGTCTTGATGACGCAAGGGTATCATCTGCAAAAGGATTGCTTGAGGGATTTATCATTAGTCGAGCTGCAGAACCGACAAAGGAATTTAGAAGCGCATTTAGACAACGATTCGGAGAGACTTCTGGTTTATCAGCAGAGGGCGGCTATGATGCGGTCATGCTGCTGGTACAAGCATTGAATCAGGCTGGAGACTTTGACGTTCGACGGGTTAAAGACAAACTACAGCAAGGCTCATATTCGGGAGCAATCGGTGCTTTTACATTTGATCAGAATAGAGAAGTAGTTCAGGCACCTGAGCTGGTTGTTGTAAGGAAGGGAAAGCTCGAACGATTGTCGAATTAGCAGCATTCAACTTTTGAGTCAGTTTTGTCCCAGTTAAAGAGCCATCTGGCTCTGACGAGGAAACATGCTGCTTTACCCTTCTTATCGAAGGCTTACCCATAAGTTACGTCTAAGCCAATTCCCGTTCAGTTATTATGAGATCAAGGTTTCTTGGGTGGAAGAGCTGAGCAGTGTGACCTTTCGAGGGTAACCCCACATGAACGAGACTTGGCTGCGCTACGAGAATTCCTTCACCAAAATCCGTTCGAGGATGTCGGTATCTACCTCGATGTCAGAAGCTGAGTCTACCTGAGTTTCAACTGACCGATATCTATGTTTCGATATCGGCATGAGCACTTCGTAGCAATTACACGAATCTCTTTTTTGAAACGGAAACAGCTCTACTACAAGAGAGGCCTCCTCCATAAAGAGGGTATGAGTCATACCTGAACCGTGAGGAGCAACAACCGCATTTGCTCGCGACGCAATCCGCAGTTGATCGGTAAAAGTGAAGTCTTCGAAGAAAATGGTCTCGAATCGAAACTTACTGAGCAGGCCCTGTACTTCACTGAAATTGGTAATTCTGCGAAACGTTGCCGTGGGCTTACGAGGAATAAAAATTCTCTTAGGCGAACTAGTCAACGGAGAATCTGAAATGACGTCGCGGTAGTATTGTCTGAGTTTTTCCAACAGTGGAAAGTTCTTGTGAGCATGGAAACCTGCGAAATAGGTTGGTATGTAAAGGTAATCGGCAAGTACGATATTTGTTGTGTGTTCCTCTATACGATAGGAGTTAATTCCGAGGAGTTCGAGACTTACGCGAGCCCACGGTGTCATAACCCTTGGTGGAATAAGATAAACACCCGTATATCCCGTGGCCTCTGCGAGGACGACCTTAGGGAGAGAATCCGTAATCCAGTGCCAGAAGCAGTAACAGCAGGGGGAAATCAATGAGACAACGTGCGGGAGGTGCTTATTCGTATTCGGAGCGGGGGTGTGAGCATGGACGGTACAGAGATTGACCATCACCTCCCTAGCGTTCTGGCTACCGTAGTTCTGTTCCTTCAGGAGCTGCGTCTCTGACGAGAGAAGGGTCCCGCTGGCCCCGAATACCACACCGCCAGGCAGCGCGAAGAGGCCGTAGGGAAAAGCTCCGTAAATATCGTCACACAGTTGGCCCCGATAAGCCTGTGCTTCATAAAACGAGACACCCGCAACGTCTTTGACTGAGATCTGAGCATCGAGCATATTACTCAATGCACCAAACTGCTCCCTCAACGATCTGCTCAGCTCCGTATCGGGAAGACTTGTTTGTGTATCGTTTTCCATCTCTCTAAAGCGTTAGCGATGCCAGAAATTCCAGCCGTACAACAGCCCTCGGGGGTTTAGATGGAGATCCATCGCTAATGGGTTCGAAATCTCATTAGCTTACCTGTAACGCCTTGTATCTCCTGTATAAAAGGTGGTGCTTTGAATACAATGCATTTCCGCCTTTAGCGTGGGTAAGCAACAGGGGATTGCGCAAGGAGGCTATCAATCTTGCACACCCTAACCTCGGAAGAACCCTGTTATTTCTGTGGCGGTGAAATTGCGCAGGGCCTAACATACTAGAAACAACTTGCTGGCATCTTGAACAGGGTAGGATGAAAAAAGATTGCATCATCGTTGGTGGCGGGCTGGTTGGCCTGAGTACGGCCTATCATTTCTTACTCGCGCGCCCAGGTTCGTCCGTGTGCGTGCTCGAGAAGGACTCGAGAGTTGCCAACCATCAGAGCACGCGTAACTCCGGTGTCATCCACACGGGTGTTTATTACAAGCCAGGCTCCTATAAGGCTCAACTCTGTATAAAAGGAAGGCTTGCTCTTCTCGAGTTTGCGGCGCTACACAACATTCCTCATTCAATCTGCGGCAAGCTCATCGTTGCTACAACGCCTGCGGAGATGGACCAACTAACTGCCTTGCATGCCCGAGGTCAGACGAATCACGTGCGAGTACAGTTACTCTCACCAGATCAAATGAAGGAGAAGGAACCGTTTGTCACAGGACTTGGTGCCATGTGGGTTCCCGATGCAGGGGTGATTGATTTCAGAGGGCTTGCCGAAGCTCTCGTCGAGCAGATCCGACTCCTGGGAGGTGAGGTTTTAACTGGTGCGCAGGTCTTATCTGCCTCTCGAGCCGGAGAGGAGTGGCGCCTCTCGGGCACATTTTCGGACCTTACATCCTCGTCTGTTGTCAACTGCGCGGGCCTATACTCCGACCGCATCGCACGCCTCTTCGGAGAACGCCCACACGGACGTATCGTTCCATTCCGTGGCGAATACTATGTTCTCAAAGAGTCAGCGCGAAAACTCTGTAGTGCTTTGATTTATCCCGTGCCAGATCAGCGTTTTCCCTTTCTCGGTGTTCACTTCACACGACGATTTGATGGCTCTGTGGAGTGTGGGCCGAATGCAGTCCCCGCCTTTACGCGAGAGGGGTATTCATGGGGAAAATTTAATTTTGCAGATCTCTCCGATATGTTGGGTTTTTCCGGATTTAGGCGTCTGGCACGACGTCATTGGCGGATGGGAGCCGCTGAGATGTATCGTTCTCTTTTCAAGAGCGCATTCGTCAAAGCTCTTCAGAAGCTCGTACCAGCGGTAACTGGGGATGACCTCGCTCCGGGCGACGCGGGAGTAAGGGCACAGCTTGTCCAGCCCGTAGGCGAATTGGAGCAAGACTTTGCATTTTCGGAGTCGCCAGGAGCTTTACACGTACTTAATGCACCATCTCCTGCCGCCACTAGTTGTCTCGCAATTGGAGAGGAGATAATTCGACGAATCCTGGGCGACGGGAGGGGCAGCGCGACAGGCATAGCTAGCCGATAAATTTATGCGCATAGTTCATTTGAGTGGAGTTCGAGGACAACAGCCCAAATGTCGTGTACATGTGTTCCAGTTAGAACCCTCGGAAGATTCGTTGGGGAGGTGAGCCAAAACCTACCTGTTGCGAGAAAGTAGAGCTTCAAACTGATATTCGATTTCCTTAGCAGGGAGGGGTTTTGCCTCGCTTCCCTAGCGACGGGCTCGGACACAGGCTCGAATCGTATCAACCATATATTCGAGCATAGAAGGCTTGAGGCCTGGATAGACACCCAACCAAAACGAATTATGCAAAACTCGATCAGACTCAGACAGATCGCCGATTGTTCGGTATCCTGTACCAGTACCTCTCAGATCATCGAATAGTGGATGTCTGAGGATGTTGCCGGCGAACAACATTCGTGTCTGTATTCCCTTTGTTTCCAAATATTCCACTACGGAGCCACGACCAATCGAACATCCGTCCCTCAAAGTAAGAATAAATCCGAACCAGCTCGGCTCGCTCTCAGGCGTCGCAGATGGTAAAATGAAAATATCTTCGAGATCACTCAAGGCATTCCGCAGAAAATTCCAGTTTCGTTTTCGTGCAGCCACGAATTGATCGAGCTTTCCAAGCTGGGCGCAACCGATAGCCGCTTGCAGATCGGTTACCTTGAGGTTGTAGCCAAAATGACGGTAAATGTATTTGTGGTCATACCCACGAGGAAGAGTTCCCAGTTGCTGGTCGAAGCGGATGCCGCATGTATTGTCCTTTCCTGATGCGCACCAGCAGTCTCGCCCCCAGTCCCTGAGCGATTCAACGATTCGCTTGAACTTTACACTCGTAGAATACACTGCCCCGCCTTCGCCCATCGTCATGTGGTGCGGCGGGTAAAAGCTACTAGTGGCTAGGTCCCCGAAGGTACCCGTCAACTGCCCCCGATATCGCGACCCAAGCGCATCACAGTTGTCTTCAATAAGGTATAGGTTGTTCCGTTTACAAAAATCAGCAACCTTCCCGAGATCAAATGGATTGCCTAACGTATGCGCGAGCATAACGGCTCGGGTTTTGGCAGAAAGCGCCTGCTCGAGCTGAGACACGTCTATGTTATACGTTCCATCATCGACAGTTATGTCTACAAATACCGGCACACAGCCATTCTGCAAGATTGGGTTGATCGTCGTTGGGAATCCCGCTGCTACCGTTATTACCTCATCGCCCGGCCGTATCCGTCTATCCTTGAGAAGCGGGGACGTCAGTGTGGTAAAGGCAAGCAGATTGGCTGAGGAGCCGGAATTCGTCAGGCATGCAAAGCGCACTCCAAGCTTCTGCGCAAAATCGCTCTCGAATCGCTCCGAAAAACGACCCGACGTAAGCCAAAAGTCCAGAGATGCCTCGGTCAGGAGCTCCATTTCCGAGTGGTCAAACACCCGCCCAGCATACGGAACGCGGTCACCAGGCGCAAATTCCTGACTGGCTATGACTTCGTGAACTTGGCGATAGTACCTGGCCACTCCACTCTGAACCACTGAGCGCAAAATGACATCGAGAACGCTCTGAGTGGTGCGGAGGTCTGTTGGTACCAAACTTCCCCCGTCGATATCGATAATCTTTCGGGGGTCATAAGCGAAGCTCGTTACACCGTCTGAACACACGAATGAGTTTCGATTGTCTTGGTGATCAGTACTATCAGACAACAAAAGAATAGTTTCGACTATGCATTCGTCTAGTTGCCCGATTACGATGTAATGGCGGCTAGGCTTAGAGTTGGCCTCTCGCACTATACAGCCAATCAAGTCCCTCATTCCTCGGTCTCACTTCCTGCTAGACGCTCAAAGTCCTCTATTTGACCGAGCGTAGTTGATTGAGCAGTAGCAGTATTAGTAAGCACTTCCCTGTACCAAACTGCCGTCCATCTCAAAGCTTCCTCCACACTAAGTCGCGTATGCCAATTGAGCAATTGATTTGCTTTAGAGGCATCGATTCGAAGGGTTAGAGTTTCGTGCGGATGATCACTTGAATCATAGGTCCATGGACAGACCTTTCCGTAATGGTGCGAGAACGTGTCGAGCAGCCAACCAACCGGCTTTTGAGCAGAGGTTGGCGGCCCGAAATTCCACGCACCTGCCTTGGAGTGGTCCTTGTTGGCAAGCCGCTCGGCTAGAACGATGTACCCATGGAGTGCATCGAGAACGTGCTGCCAGGGACGAATAGCCTCGGGATTTCGAACTGAAAGCGGCACGCCGTTCGTTATGGAGCGGATAAAATCGGGAATGATGCGATCGCGGCTCCAGTCGCCCCCACCAATAACGTTTCCCGCACGGGCGGTTGCGAGCAATGCGGATTCCGTTCCCTTGAAAAAGGAGCTACGGTAGGCCGCCGTCACGAGTTCGGAGCACGCCTTACTGGCACTGTATGGGTCAGAGCCTCCCAACGGCTCCCCCTCTCGGTAGCCCCACAAAAGCTCTCGATTCTCATAGCACTTGTCGGTCGTGACGTTTACGACAGTGGTGACGCTCGGGCAGGCCCGTACTGCGTCGAGGAGATTCACGGTTCCTAACACATTCGTCTCGAATGTTTCGACAGGCTGCTGATACGAATACCTTACGAGGGCTTGGGCTGCCATGTGGACTACGACCTCTGGCTTGAAGTCATTCAGGTATGCGGTCAGAGCTTCACGATTTCGGATGTCTTCGAGGAGGGAACTCTCCATGACAGCCGATACGTCGCAGAGCTGATAGAAGCTTGGCTGACCTGAGTCAGGTGCGAGACCATACCCACCGACGCGAGCCCCAGCCTGCGCTAGCCACAGACACAACCATCCGCCCTTAAACCCTGTGTGCCCTGTTACCAGGACTTTCTTTCCCACCCAATACTTTCGGTTCATGCGTCGCTTCAACCTCGATAGTCAGCCCCTCTTGTATCTTCCACGGGGCCTCTCCATTGGTCCACAATTGCTCGAGAAGGCGAAGATCGCGCAGCGTATCCATGCACTGCCAGAAACCATTGTGTTTGAAACCCATCAACTGTCCATCTCGTGCTAAATTGTGAAGGGGGTCTTGCTCAAAGGGCGTGTCATCATCGTGAATGTAAGAGGCTACCCGTGTATCAAGAACAAAAAATCCTCCGTTAATCCAGCCCTCTCCTCCTAGCGGCTTCTCTTGGAATGAATGTACGGTGTCCCCCTCGAATCGTAGCGCGCCGAAGCGTGCAGGTGGGGTGACCGCGGTAATAGTTGCCAATTTTCCGTGCGCCCGATGAAAGGCGAGTAGCTCTCTGATGTTAACATTTGAGAGTCCATCACCATACGTCATCATTATGGTACCTGGGCCGACGTATTCACATACTCGCCTTACACGTCCTCCTGTGTGAGTGGTAGCTCCAGTATCAAGCAGATCAACCTTCCAAGACTCAGCCCACCGCTTGGTTGGCACGACGGCTCCGGTAGCCAAATCAATCGATAGGTCGCTTGCAAGCTGACAATACTTCAGGAAGTACTCCTTTATTACTTCCCCCTTATACCCCAGCGCCACTACGAACTCATCGAATCCATGAGCTGCATAGAGCTTCATGATGTGCCACAACATGGGCTTGCCGCCTATTTCGACCATGGGCTTCGGCCTCGTGCCGGTCTCTTCACTGAGCCGGGTTCCGAGACCGCCTGCTAGAATACATACTTTTGGCTGCATAAGTACCTTCCAGTCCAGAGTTGGTGCTTCCTGCAACCCATTCGGTTGTAGGGATCTTTGGATGTGCACCTGCCAACTTATGAAGATGATTCAGCGCTTAAAAAGGTTTCAAGATTTTTAACAGGCTGCGGAAGAATGGCTTCTTCGCGAGAAATTCGAGGTTTTGGTGATGGGTGAGGATGAGAGCGCGAAAAAACCGCGGGTGTATCCACGACTCGACTACTGCTCGCCGAAGTCTGCAATACATTGAGGATTTTTTCGCGCTCTCATCCTCGACCAGCGCCGAAAGATCGAATTTCGCAGCAGAAGAGCATTTTTCCGCAACCTGTTAAGGTACTTTGTGGCTCCCCCGCTTCTCCAACTCTATGAGCTCTCGGAGTCCAGAGCTAAGGTCGGTCAGCGGAACCCAGCCAAAGCGTGACAAAGCCTCTAGGTCCGCTTTCGAGCAAGAGATCTCATCCGCTCGGTCAGGTAGTTCACCAAAGCGTAGTTCACTACTACTCCCGGCAAGCGATTTGATACGTTCCACTACGTCTCGAAGCGCTGTTGGTACTCCGGTCCCAACATCAATCGATGTAAAGCCTCGAGATAGAGAGGAGCGCTGTTCAATGACGGCTCGAAATGCTCGGGCTGCATCTTTCACATGAATAAAGTCGCGAAGCTGGGAACCCGTTGTCAAGGCAATAGAGGGGGCTTCATGTACAAGTTGTTTGACTATGCTTGGGATGAATTTAGAGGGGCTGTCTGAGGGGCCGTAGAGGTGCTCTAGTCGCATGTTTACTACCGTTAGCCGAGTGTCGAGCATAGCGAGTAATGCTACGGAAGCTCTCTTCGTCTCTCGGTAAGCCGCGAGATACTCATACGAAGTCGAGGCTTTACAGAAAAAGGTGTCGATATGAATGAACAAAGCTTCAGGAGTAGAGAGGAGAGTCTCGGCAAGACGCAAGGGTAGCAGCGTATTTGTTTCAAGGGTTTCGGCAAGGCTTTCGTCACGTCCATAAGCAACTGCCGCATTAATCACCACATGAGCGCCAACGCGTCCTATGAGAGCGGGTAGCTCTCGAGCTTCGCACTCTATTATTTCTACCTCCTGCGAGACTGAGGTCAACCGAGCTAAAGTCGAACCTGGTCGGCAGCAGGCCACCACCTTATAGCTCGAGGCAAGCTCACCAACGATATGACTTCCGAGAAAACCTGCGGCTCCAACAACCAGAACGGTATGCACGATTAGTTCTCCTGGTTATTTCTCCCTGCTAAATACAGTAGCCAAGTCAACCCCATTTCGGTATTGACGCGCCCACAACTTGGTTGCTTCGCTGGCATCTCGAGAGTGCCGCACCATGTGTGCTCTAACCAGCGCGGCTCCCCGACGAGCATCGAGAGGCAACCTCAATATCAGATTATCTGGAATTTCACGCTCGAATCCATAACGAGTCTCGAGAACTGCCACCGATCCGTTGAATTCGAGTGATTTTAACAAAGCGCCCTCGACAGGGGCAGACCACTCACTTGGACATAGAACCAGATTGCTTGCAATCACCGCTTCCTTCAGGCCAGTGTTCCAGCTGAGCGGCCTCATCGTGACATTTGCCGAAATAGGTACCTCCGGCGCTTCACCTCGAACATGTGCAGCCTCGCTAGGGATCAGAAATCTGTACTCAGGCAACTCAGTCGCAAGCTCCAGCGCGTAGCGTATCCCTTTGGCCGCAATTGCGTGGCCGTGAAGGACGATGTCGAAACGCTCCGTTTCAGGGAGCCTCCGAGATCCTACCACATCGACTCCATTGAACTCATCTGTTCTCATGCCAACCACCCTGCAGGTAATTCCACTTCCGAAATGGGTGGCTAGTAGTGCAGCTTGGTGATGCGTTTGGCATAAGAATTCGATGTTCAAAGCAGCAGAGCGTAACCAACTCAAAAACTCTAGGTTACCTTCTCGAGAAACGGGAATGGGAACGGGCTTACACGAGGGATGACATCTCGAGAGATCTCCCAAGCAATCGAAACATTCCCCTCGCTTTGACGCACGGTGATTGTAGGACTGAATGCAGAAGAAACCATTATCCAATACATACATGCTGATTTTATTTCCCGCGTTGTACAGCGACCTGAAGCACTCGTAACCCAGGGTCTGCGGATGAAGAATCACTATATGCGAATCGCGAATAGACGCGATTCGTGCCTGCTCTGCCTCTGAGAAAAACCCTCCCGCTGGGAATATCGACCTGACTCCTGCTTCTTTCGCGAACGGCAAAAGAGCTGACAGAAACACACCGGTGCCACCACTGTGGGGAGGCATTCCACATACGAGATATTCCGAGTGACTCGGCAAATCTTCGAGGAGTGTTGGATTTTTTTGGTATTGAGTTCGAATCTCTGCCAGCAGAGACTGAGCTTCCGGTAGGCACTGAGGATTTAAGTGCTCTCTCTCCAAAGCCGGAATTACTCTGTCTAATTTTCCGAGCTTCAGTGCACACACAGCCGCAAGAAAATAGAGTCCGTTGATAGGTGCCTCGACCTCGATGAGCCGATCCAAAAGCTCGAGGCACTCGCGATACCGTTGAGTTTGAAAATACTCAAGTGATTCCTTCAGGCATGCTTGAAGGTCGGGCGTACTCATCAATAGCGTGGAACTGGTCATGAGTGGTGTCTCAAGAAATCAGGGTACCTGCTGTATAAGATGAGAAGCGTGAAGGTATCGTAGCCTGTAGACGCGAGACAGGTTGGTGCGACCCCTTAATCGTTCCTAACTTCAATAGCTTACCGCCAATCATGAGTATCATAATTCCTGAATCGCCGCGCGCCGAAGCGCCTTCAGTGCTAGACAAAATGTGCTCGATGAGCCTACCCGCCTGAACGTAGCGAGGCAAGGCTGCAGAGACCACCTCGAGATAGAACCGTTTCAGGAAACCATGGTCGGTTTGACTGCATCATAAGCCCCATGAAGGCTGGTACCGCCTAGGCTCACACTATTTCGAGCACTTAATATTTGAGCACCCATGTTCAAGAATTTCACTACCATGATTCTCGACGTCGATGGAGTGATGACGGACGGGAAATTCTATTACAACTCGACTGGCAAGGCTTTCAAAGCATTCGGACCAGATGACCACGATGCGCTATCTCTACTCAAGCCATATCTGCACATTCACTTTGTAACCGGCGATCATCGAGGGTTTGAGATCAGCGCGTCGAGAATCGTGCACGACATGAATATGCCGCTCGATCTGGTTAGTACTGTAAAACGAATCGATTGGATTCGTGAGCGTTGGGATCCCAAAAGTGTGATCTATATCGGTGACGGGATCTTCGATCATTACGTGTTCCGTGAGGTCGGGTACTCTATCGCACCAGCTAATGCAGATCCCTTTGCAAAAGAAGTTGCTAACTATGTCACTCGTCGTTCTGGAGGTGACCGAGCGGTAGCAGAAGCTGCTCTCCATATCTTAGAGAAGTTTTATTCACCCTACGATCGAGCCCAATTGCCCGGGAGCGATGTGGCACTCAGCGGCAAGTGGTCCGTGTAAGGAGAGAGATGGCAATGTCAAATACTAGGTTTATCTTCGCGCAAGAGAGAAGCGTAATTGATTTACGCGAGTATATAAGAGATGCAGCTCATCCGATTCTTTGCCTTGGACCGATGTCCGTCAACTGTGTCGAGTCCGTAATTCGTGTTGCCAACCGCCTCAAGCGACCCATTCCGCTGATTGCGAGCCGCCGCCAAATAGACTGTGAGGCATTTGGTGGAGGATACGTGAATCGGTGGAACACTCGCAGCTTTGCACAGTACGTTCACGCGCGGGACCTTGGGTACGTGCCCTTGTGCCGGGATCACGGTGGTCCTTGGCAGGGTAACGGCGAAGCAGATCTGGACGATAAGTCGGCCATGGAGCGTGCCAAGGAGTCGATGCTCGAGGATATCACATGCGGCTTTGATCTCATTCACATCGACCCATCCTTACGAGGGGGATCGCCAGCTAGTGTCGAGACAGTTGAAAAGATATGCGAGCTGTACTCGTTCGTCGTCGAGACCGCAGCACGACTCGGTCGACGCATTGAGATCGAGATAGGCGCCGAACAACAATCAGGACATTTTTCAGAGCCGGAGGAGCTCGTTTCTCTCTTAAAGCAAATAACCAAGTTCTGTCAGCAACGGGGATTCCAGAAGCCTCTGTTTTGCGTGGTACAGACTGGTACGCTCGTCAAGGAGATGCGAAACGTAGGCCTTACCGAGGGACGTAAGAACGAAAGTTACGATCAGAAATACGCAGTTGAGAACATAGGGCGTGGAATTAAGTATCTCTCGGATATCGCTTATATAAATGGGGTCTACATCAAAGAACACAACGGTGACTATTTGAGCGACGGATCGATGGCGTTCAGGACACAGCTTCAAGTCGGGGGCATCAATATTGCGCCTGAGTTGGGTGTCTTTGAGTCAAAGTGCCTGGTATCCCTCTGTCTCGAGCTGGGCCTTGATTCGCTGCTTCAAGAGATGCTGACGATTTTTCACAGCACACGAAAATGGGAGAAATGGCTGAGCGAGAACTCCGTGGCGACGGATCTCGATAAGGCCATCATCGCTGGCCACTATGCATTTTCGACACCTGCATTCCTCGAGGTAAAAGAGAAGCTGGCGCATATCGTGCGGGAGAAGGAGAATATCGACCTGGACGAGTATCTCATCGGTCGGTTGTCATCGCTTGTAACTAGGCTGCTCTGGAACGCCGGTTACTATCAGTCGGTCGGGGAAGAGCTCAGCAAAATTATGGGGGAAACTTTACAACCATGTCAGTCATCGATGAGTATTTCGACGCCTTCGCTAGACGAGACCTGCCAGGTATCAGTGAGCTCCTCACAGAAGATGTGACCCTCCAAGACCCAAATGTCGCGTTGGTCTCGGGGAAAGAGGCGGTTCTTGTTGAATATCAGAAGATATTCTCCTCGTTTCGGTCTATCCTCTGCGAGCTAAGGCGTCGATACATATTTGGCGACGAGTATGCCGTGGAATTCTCACTACGACTCGAAGCTCTATCGGGTGAACTTGTACGAGTGGATGGCATTGATTGCATAACTCTGTGTGACGGCCGCATCAAGGGTCTACGCGCCTACCTGGATGTGAATCCAAAAAACTAATGTATAGGACATGAGTATGATAGGTCAATCTTTTGGTGGAAACGAAGTTACTCGAGTAAATCTTGCCTCTGATAAGTTCTGTGAATTTGCCGCCTCACCCTACGTATATCGGTACTACCGGTTGGAAGCGGAGGGATCCTTGGTTATCGACGGGCTGTCGTCGTTTACGATCTTTTGTATGCCTGCTGCCGAGCCGTCCCGAGTCGTGGTCGACGAAGATACTCTCTTGTATCCAGGGGACGTCGCACAAGTCCAGGGCCGGAGCGCAAGTTTGAAGGCACACCATGCAGCAGCCATTTTAGTAGCAGGATTGTCTGGTCCGTCAGAGGAAGCTGGCGGTGTCGTTACCGTCACGAGAGCAGACAAAGTAAAGAAAGTTGTCAAGCCATGGGGGCATGAGCTTTGGATAGCCGGCGAGCATAGTGGATACGCCTTGAAGCAGATAGCGATATCAGCCCCGCATAAGACGAGCTTGCAGTACCATCATTTTAAGTCTGAGACTAACGTCCTCTTCAGCGGACGCGCAAAGCTACACTACAAGGCGAGCGACACTGATAACAGTAGGCTCACTCAAGCCGATATCTCGTCAGTAGAGCTTTCGATTGGCTCGGTGATCAACGTGCAGCCTCCTGTTATTCACCGGATAGAGGCAGTTACCGATCTGATGCTTTACGAAGTATCCACTCCCCATCTCGACGACGTCGTCCGAGTTCAGGATGATGCGAATCGACCTGACGGTCGGATAGAGGCTGAGCACCAGGGACAGCCATGTACGTAGAAGATCTTCCGACTATTTGCATCCTCGCTGCGGGACGCGGCTCCCGCCTTGGAGAGGTTTCAGACCACCTCAATAAAGCGCTTCTGCCACTAGGCAAGAAGGCGATTATTTCTAGGATACTGGAGAAGTTTCCTACGAGGTGCAGCTTCGTCGTGGCGCTTGGTTACAGAGGGGAACAGGTCAAGACATACCTTTCGATGGCGCATCCGGACCTGAATATAACCTATGTCGATATACCGAACTGGCAAGGCCCGGGGAGTGGTCCTGGGCTCTCCTTGCTTTGCTGTAAACCTGCTATTCCTGGACGCTTTATCTTCGTGGCCTGTGACACTTTGTGGGACGGAGATATCGACCTCGAGAGTCACAACGATTGGTTTGGCGTCGCCACTGTTTCAGCAGAGGAGTCGAGTCGGTACTGTAATTTCGAGGTATCTGCCGGTCGAATCTCTGCCGTCCACGACAAAGTTTCGGTAAGTGGCCCACAGTACAAAGCATTCGTAGGACTGTGCCATGTGTTCAATACAAAGACATTCTGGAGCGCGCTCGAGTCAACCTCTCTGATAAAGGGAGAGCATCAGATATCGAATGGGGTGAGCGAACTAGTAGCCCGTCACGGGCCTCACGCGGTTCCAGTCGAGTGGTATGATACCGGGACGGCCGAACAATTCGCTACGCTAGCGGCCCACTACGAACAGTTCGATTTCAGTAAGCCAGAGGAGGCAATTTACATCGTCGGCAGCCGGGTAATTAAGTACTTCTCCAAGCCCGAAATAGCCGAACATCGGGCGAAGCGAGCGCAGTCGCGACCGGGCGTTTTCCCGGAGATTGCCCAGTGCACGAACGGCTTCTACTGGTACCCTTTGCAGCCTGGACATACCTTGTACCAGGGCTGTTCGCCTCACTTGTTCACAGGGTTACTTGCGTTCCTCGATCGGGAGCTTTGGCAACCAGTACATGTGCCAGTAGACGAGCTGCGGGCCGTATGTCGTAAATTTTACGTCGATAAGACAGTAGAGAGATTGGCTCTCTACGAGAAAAAGCATCCCGCAGCGGGGAAGACCATGCGGGTCAACGGGGCCGACCTGCCAGCTATCTCTGATCTCATGTCTCGTATTCCGTGGGATGACCTGCTTGATGCTGAACCGGTCGTATTTCACGGCGATCTGCAGTTCGACAATATTCTGTTCGACCCAAAAAGTGGTGTATTTACACTCCTCGATTGGAGGCAGGATTTTGGGGGTCGTACAGACTTTGGCGACCTGTACTACGACTTAGCCAAGCTCAATGGAGGGCTACTGCTGAATTACGACCTGATCAAGGACAATCACTTCCGCGTGACACACGAGGGTAATGGAGTCTTCTTGGATTTCGCCCGACGGTCGTCCGGGGACACATACAAGGAGATTCTTCGCTCTTTCGTGGATACAAAGGGGCTCGATTGGAATCGAGTGGAGCTCATGACTGCTCTCATTTATCTTAATATGTCCCCCCTTCACGCAGCACCGTTCGATGAACTATTGTACGCTCTGGGCAGGCGAATGCTGTGCCAGGTACTCTACGCACGTGATTACGAAATCGACTCAACTTTATATCTCGGTCTCTCGAAGTCCAACTAACTTCGGCACCACCGTTTATTCTCATCTTTTCTCGCATTATGGGATCGATGCGATCTACGTTCCACGTGTTGCTCCTCGCTCGGCGGGCGAACTGATCGCTGCCGTGCGAACTCTGGATGTGCAGGGCTGTAGTGTGTCGATGCCCCTGAAGGGAGATGTCTTGCCGTATCTCGATTGGGCTGAGCCTCTCGCTGAAGAGACAGAGATGGTGAACACCATCATTCATCGAAATGGAGCGCTACACGGATATAACTGCGATGCAGCTGGTATGGCTGACTGCCTTGATGGCCTTCAGCTTGGTTCCGCCCTGATATACGGCTACGGTGCCATCTTCCGCACCGCTGTACATGTCCTCAGAAAGCACGGAGTGTCTCATATAACAGGCATAGGAAGGGACCAACAAAAGGCACGGGCTGCTTGTGAGGAGGCCGGAATACTCTTCGGCGGGAGCTGTCGTGACGTGGCTTCCACTGGCAAGACCTTCGATATCTTGATAAACGCTACGCCTGGGGGCGCGGAGCCTACGCATGAATTGCTCCAGATCGTTCCGTTCGCTCTAAGGGTTTTCGATGTAGTGCTTTGCAAACATACTACACCACTGGTAGAGGCTGCCGTGTCGGCCGGGAAGCAGGTCACAACAGGCCAGAATATGTACATTGGTCAGCTGGCTCGTCAATTTTTTCTCTATACCGATATCTCTCCCGATCAAAGCGTAATCCTCGAGGCCGTCAGCAAGGTGCTCTGAAATCACCTGAGGGACGGAATTTCACAGGAGAGGGGAGCGAGGCATAGGCAAGGTCTCTTGTGGATGATTATCCCCCGTCGCTCTGGACTTTCTGCATGAGCTCACCGCTTTGAGTAGGTCGCGCTATGATGTTGGGCGGACTACCTAATCGAGCCCCTCAGACACCGATCTTTTTGTTGTTGTGTTCGAAGATCGGGCTGGACGGCACTCCAAAGGCTGGGAGCGGGGGAGAAACGAACAAAATCGACCTGTGCTCTGTACACAGCACATGGCGAGCGCCTTGCAAAACCAATCGATCTGCGAGCTCAAAGCATCCGCCTTTGACGCCCGCTCTCTCGTCCGACTCGTCGAACCCGTCTCCACTCAAAGCATCATCGAAGCTAAATGAGAAGCATATGCGATTAGGTAGAGGAAGAATTTGGATAGGTTCAATCGAACCTTGGGCGTTCACCGGACCCTGTACCTCCCAGGTGCTATGCTCGACTACCACCGAGTGCGGCTGCTCTGAGCCGGAGCTTACGAACTCTGCAGCAGCAAATTCAAGTAACGATCTGTTGAGTCGAGGAAGCCTATAAGCCAATTCACAAACCGTGACGATCTCTCCCCTGCATTCAGCGAGCGCAACGTTCAGCGCCGCCCCCTTGTGGAGATTGTCGTGAAAATGACAGGCAATCCAGGCGTCTAAATATTGTGCACGCTCTCTCAGGGCCGCCGGCGGCGTATTGTTCCAGAGCGAAAGCCAAATAACCTCTATCTCCTTATCGTTACTCACGGACTCAAAAAACGGCTTGAGTGTTTCGAAGCTGCCGTCTTCATAGTCCACGAGTATGATTGAATGGCGAGGTCTTGCCTTCTGCAGGTTGAGCTTATAGTACCGAACCTCGCGTAACCAATTCGAGGTTGAGCGTTGTCCCTGGAGGTCAAATGGTATGTGTATCCCCGAGCTTGTAGCTGTCCTCATGAACGCCGCAGGAACTACCTTGGTTAGGTCACCGGAGAAGGTTTGCGCGCCGTCAAGGATCATGCTTCTCATCATTCGATTGTGATGCAGTAGGACTTCATTTTCGTCGACAGATGCGGGCGCCTCGATTCGACTGATTCGCTTTCTCCAAAAGAGCGGCAGCTCATCGAGAGCACAGCGATAATCAGCGCCGCTCGGACTCGTGCATGCAAAGGCGGGATTCAGCGGGTTTACGTTCGTAAACCCTGGCATCCGAGCATCAGAAAGGTAATTTATCCTTATATCTCCTTCGAAGAATCCGTCGGGAATCCTGAGCGGCGGACATGTCCGAATATCTAATCCTTGATGAGAGTATGCATCGTAATGACGGAGCAGCTCACGTTTGGGCCACAACATGGCCATCTCGGGTGATGGAATACCATCCGCTCTGAAATGTAATTGAGTGCCGAGGTTGCGCTTCAGCCAGAAGTCCTCGAGCACGGGCATACTCATCACTAACAAACTTCCCGATTCGCGCATTGCGAGCACGGCGTACTCGTCCGTATCCTCGAGAAGAGGCTGGCCTGGTTGATTGAGTTGAGAGAGGTAGACTTGTCCGAAAATCTGGCTCCAATGCGAGAACAATAAGCTCGCATATCCGTATCTTCTCGATAGCTCCCGAAGCTTGGATAGGAGCCTCTCGAGATAGTCGATATCCTTGTCGACAAACACGTGATCGTCATTGCCGAGATACCAAACGAGCTCATCAGCAGAATTCTCAGCCTTGATCATTTCTACCGACTCTCTCCACTGCGGTAAAAACTCATTGCGACCCCTCCTGATATAGGCGGCCGGAAACAGAGACCGGATGTAGTCATCCATTTCGTCGTAGCGTGATTCGTATTCCGAATCCAACCGATAATATATGTAGACGCGAGAGAACGGGATCACTTCCAGACTGGCGAGCATGTACCGGAATACATCGAACCGGGTATCAGGAGGGGGAAAGAGTCCTCGATCATAGAATACTCCGAGGCGCGCCTCCGTAACGAAGACATTAACAAAAAGAATCATAGATGTGCCCGATGTTTCGTACCCGATTAAGAACAAGAATAGTCAGAATGCTATATCACCGAGCGTAACTGATCCTGAACTCTTGGACACCAGTAAAAACCGTCAATAAAGCTGTTATTGAACAGGTCGGGCGACAAGTCTCACGCTGGTCCACTCTAGCGCAGCGCTTCCCGTACTGCTTCGATTATCCGATCCTGATCAGCTATCGAAAGATAAGGATGCATGGGAAGACTGACAACCTCCCCAGAGAGCTGCTCGCTACAAGGAAGCTCGCCTCGTTTGTAGCCGAGGTGTGCGTATGCCTCCTGTAGGTGAAGAGGCTTGGCATAATACACAACGGCCGGAATATCTTTCGTCTTTAG
Source organism: Bdellovibrionota bacterium (assembly GCA_040398075.1). Lineage (GTDB taxonomy): Bacteria > Bdellovibrionota_C > UBA2361 > UBA2361 > OMII01 > OMII01. The sequence goes on from JBBAUR010000006.1 coordinate 61,165, forward strand.
GTGACTCAGCACCGCATCTCGGTCAGAAATTCGAAGGGTGTATTGGGCCCAAACGCTGAGATGGGTATCCGGGACCGAGGGAGTTATCGCTACATCGGCCAGCCCGTCTGTATATCGCCGCGCTACATGTTGCCGTTTTTCTACTTCGTCGTCGAAGATACTCAATTTTTCCAGCAAAACAGCCGCCTGAAGTGTATCGAGCCGCCCGTTCATACCGATGCGGACATTCCGATACTTATCTACTCCCTGTCCGTGGACCCGAATCGAGCGCATGACATCCGCTAATTCTCTGCTTTCGCAAAAGATAGCTCCCCCGTCTCCATAACATCCAAGAGGCTTTGCTGGGAAAAAGGAGGTGGCACTGATTGGGGCGAGATTACAACTGCGACGACCTTTGAATGTGGCTCCGAACGATTGAGCCGCATCCTCAATCACGAAGAGCCCATAGCGCTCCGCGAAATTGAGCAGTTCATCGAAGTCCGGACATAGTCCGAAAAGGCTCACAGGGATCATCCCCTTTATTGTCATGCCTGGATATCGGCACTTTGCATCTGTGAGTGCCGCCTCGAGTGTTGCAACGCTCACCACGAAGGTCTGCGGATCGACATCCACGAAGATGGGAGTGGCCCCGACAAGCGAAACCACCTCTGCAGTGGCGAAAAAAGTGAATGCTGGCACTAGCACTCCATCCCCAGGGCCTACTCCGAGTGCCATCAGTGGTATCAGGAGAGCATCTGTACCATTCGAGCACGTGAGGCACTCTCGGGAACCCGTGTAATCCCGGAGCTGAGTCTCCAGTTCTTCGATCTCCGGGCCCATGATGTAAGTGCCTGAATCGAGGATCTTCTTGAAGCGAGCATCGATCCTGTCTCGTATCCGTAGCTGCTGACTTTTAAGATCGATAAAATCCATCTGAACAGTCCATCAAACGAAAGCGGTTGATTCATGGATGCATGCTGCGGCTCCTGCAACCCCGCCTCCCCACCTAGGTATCTTGTCTCTATGACCGAGAATGGCGGGAGACAACAACTTTTTATTCACCAAGTCATCAATGGAGGCAGATCTGGGAAGACCCCATCGAAGCACTAAGGTATCGGTTAGCTGTAGCAGATCTTCTCCTATCCTATCATGTGGTACACATTCCCCTGATGTATAGAGCGTAGGGTAATGAATCCGCGAGTCAGGGGCTGAATCCTCCAAAGCTCGCAGCATTCCATCACAGACAGACACATGATCATGATATCGCTGGGCATACACCCTCCCCTGCTCTGCAAGAGAGATACGCAACTCTCGATTCTCTATCAACTCGCGGAGACGCTCCTTGAGATTCCATGGATTAACGGACCATATCGGGCGTTCGGGAGGATAAGGCTCTCGTACGAAGTCAGCTCCGTTGACTACGGCACATCCACATCCCATGGCCTCTATTGCGGTTTTCCCGTAGAGCGGTGCAAGTAGTTCATCCAGGTATATATCTGCTGTTCGCATCTCCGAAAGAACCTGACTGTTCGGGATATCCTCGAGGGTCCTCAACTCGAAAACAACACCCTCGCGGTGTAGCGCTTCGCAGGCCTCAAGAAAAAAGCTCGTTCCCTTCATACCACGACGAGCAGGGATGTGAAGGACCTTTGGGATGGGGTTGTTGGGAATATGGAACTGAGTTTTCGAGAGATCCACCGGTATGAAGAGATGGTGATACGGGCGCACGCCGAGCAGCGATTGATTCGGCTGCGAGAAGATAACCGAACTAAAGGCTTCCGCCATACGGAGGGGTACCAACGAAGATGAGATATCCTCTTTGTTGAAAGGAAGAGAGAGGATGTAGTCCCGAAGGGGTCCCAGCCATTCAGCAAACGTGGGATAGTGCCTGACGTCGGAGCCCATGAAGGCAGAGATGATTTTTTTGCCTTTCGACTGCAAGAAGGGAAGATCGCCGAGATTCGGGAGGAAGCTGTCCCGAGCCCACTGGTATAGGAAGACATCATGGCTTCCCAATAAATAGCCGGCATCGAAAATACGCTGCCCGTCGAAGGGCCGATCAGTGAAGTCGTAGTCGTAGCTTGCATCCCACCAATTCTTGTTTCGGAATACGACTGCCGTAGTTACCTCGTGACCTAGCTTTCGGAAACCGTCTGCAAAAAGCGAGATCTGGCCACAGATCTCAGTTGGGCCAACCAAAATCCTCATATCGTCTCTCTCGTGCCTTTGTCGCAGGCCCATACCGGCCGCGGCTGAGGATATGTGTATTTCATGTAAAAGCTCTTGGTGACCAGGCTGTTTTTGTACATCAGCCAAAAGAAAGGCCTGAGTAACTCGAATGTCTTTTTATAGGTTCGATAGTCTTGATAACACTTCCTGGGTAGTGTCATGAGTCTCGTAAACTCTTCGTCGGTTAACTCCAAGCGCTTTTTCACGAGCGCTATGATTTCGGGATCGTAAACCCGCGGTTGCATTATCTCATCGATCGCCGCTTGGCGCGTGGTCTGATGCGAGCGGATATGCGCACTCTGCTCGATGATCCTATCATCGAATCCAAAGCGCTGTGGCCAAAAGTAAGTGTGGAAAAACCCGGTAAATCGGTTGTCGAGGTGGTGACCTCCGTACCACTCCCAACCGAATTTACGTTTCAGGAGCTCCATCGTTTCAGCTTTTAGGTAATCCAGATAATAAAGCGGTCGAATCGTTTTAGTGCGGCTTAAAAGCAGCCGACGCAAAAAGTTTGCAAGCGACATGTTCGGGAAAGACGGATGCGGCATCGTACCGAATTCCCTCAGAACGCTCTTGATGTATCCTCCATCCATGTAAATCCAGCCGAGCGGCGCAATACCTTCGGTCCGAAAGGAGTGCCCTTCGATGACGTGAGAGACCTTGAACTTGCGGGCCGCGTTGAACAATGTACTGGCAAATCCGATGTCGGTCGGAATCTCGATGTCCGGCACTCCAGCTTTTAGAAAGGCTCGGTAAATGTCGTCATACTCACGGCTATCGACTACGAGAGTATATAGATCTACATCGAGTGCTTTGAGCATCTTCTGGATGTTCTGAGTGGCTGCAGTCGAGTTCCAGGTGTTGTCGAAATGAACTGCAAGTGGCCTGAGCCCGTACTGTCTAACTACGTATAGTAAGTAGGAGGAATCACAGCCACCACTCACCCCAACGATGCAGTCATACGGCTTCCCTTTTCCTGCAGCGCGAATCCCCGCGAAGATCTTTTCGAGCCGAGCAGCTCCCTGTTGACCGGTCGGATACTCTAAGTCCATTTGGCCGTGGGTTAGGCAGAAGTTGCAAACTCCTGAGTCATCAAAAGAGATCCCAGGAATCGCCTCATCCGATACGCAGCGCGAGCATCGGCGTAAAGCCATCATGCGGTTTTGATAGTCACGGATCTGCCCCGGTGTGAAGAGCAGCTCTACCTTTTGAGATGGGACTGTTACGGAGGCGCTCATAGCATTAGCAACGACGTTTGAAACAATTCGCTTTGATACTCCAGTTAATAGATGACATTTTCTTGGCCTGTGACTCTGGTATTTGAGGCTGCGTGTGCCACTGAGAGCTAACTCGTAATCCCGGGAGTGGCCATACCACCAGCAATGGGGGGGGATATATTTGAGCAGAAAACCTCATGCTTTTAGGTATTTATGCGGTGCACTTCACCCCTTCTATCAGCAGCATCAGGTGCATCCTCTACTCTCTTGTCCGCATCCTAACTGATTGAATCAAATGGACAGAGCACCCAACCATCCAGGAGTACGCATTCATTCGACAGCGCATGTGTCGCCCGATGCCACGATCGGGTCTGGAACAAGCATCTGGAATTTTGCGCAGGTACGAGAAGGGGCTGAGATCGGCACAGACTGCATCTTGAGCAAGGGCGTATATATCGATTCAGGGGTAAGGATCGGCAACAATGTGAAGATCCAGAATAACGTGTCCGTTTATCACGGCGTACAGATTGAGGACGGTGTGTTCTGCGGGCCTCACTGTGTTTTTACCAACGACCGAATTCCGAGAGCTATCAATCCTGACGGATCACTCAAGTCAGCGCACGATTGGGTCGTGTCAAAAACTCTCGTCAAACGTGGTGCTTCGATTGGAGCTCACGCTGTACTCGTCTGCGGCGTTACGGTCGGCGAATGGTCGATGATCGGCAGCGGAAGCGTCGTGACCAAGGACGTGCCTGCGCATGCACTGGTTTTTGGTAATCCGGCCAAGATTCACGGGTATGTGTGTGCCTGCGGTGCTCGTGTGAAGGATCCCGAGGTGTCACTGCAGTGCACGGTGTGTAGGACATCTCCGGACAAAGGGTTCGAAGCATGAGGACTTTAAAAATGGCAGTAGTCGGTGTTGGTGCGATGGGTCAGAACCATGCCCGAGTACTCAACGACATGCCTAATGTCGAACTAGCTGCCATCGTTGACGCGTCTTCTGAGCGAGCTACTTCAGTGGGCGAACGCTTCAAGGTGCCTTACTACACGTCGGTAGCAGAGCTCACATCAAATCATCGGCTCGACGCTGTTATTGTTTCATGCCCTACTATCTATCATCGCGATACCGCTGTGGACCTCATGTCTCAAGGCATCCATGTATTGGTCGAGAAACCGATATCTTTCACACTCAACGAAGCAAGGGATATGATTGAGTGCGCCGAGGCTTCCGGTGTTTTACTAGGCGTAGGGCACATAGAGCGATACAATCCCGCGATCGTGGAACTCAAGAAGCGAATAGATCGCGGGGATCTCGGCAAGATCTTCATGATTCATTCTCGACGACAAAGCCCCTTGCCTCGTCGAATAGTCGATGTCGGAGTGGGTATGGACCTCGCCACACACGAACTCGACATGATGCGATTTTTGACAAATTCCGACGTGAGCTACATAAGCGCTGAGGTGTCTCAAGTGACGAAGGCAAAAGCACGTGAAGATATTATCTTTGCTCTCCTACGATTCAAGTCGGAGGTTCTCGGCATCCTCGATGTCAATTGGGTAACTCCTACGCAGGTTCGCGAGATCTCCGTGACCGGAGAGAAGGGCATGTTTTCAGTGAATTACCATTCGCAGGAGATCTGTTTCTTCGAGAATCAAGCGACTCCCAACTTCGAACAGATGGCGAACTGGGATACTGAGCGGGAATTTTGCGTAGTAGCCGGAAACATGACCCGATTTCAGATAACAAAACGGGAGCCCTTGCGGCTCGAGCTTGAAGCATTTACGACTGCAGTACTGTCGGAGGATAAGGTTGCGCCGTGTACAGGTCATGACGGATACCACGCCCTCAAATTAGCATTGGAAATTGTAACCTCTGGCCACGCTTCTCGAATTGTCACGCCTTAAGGGAGGAATCATGGATGTATCGGACAAAACGCTGATGTTAGTAGGCGGAGCAGGGTTGGTAGGCTCACATATCCTGGATCAACTACTTTCTGAGGACGTGAAGAAATTGGTCGTTTTCGACAACTTCGTGCGCGGAACGCGGTCCAACATCGAAGAAGCGATCAAAGATCCACGAGTGGAAATTATCGAGGGAGACATCCGCAACGCTGCTCAGATAGACCGAGCTTGTAAGGGCGTGGATGGAGTTTTTCTTCTGTCTGCCCTCTGGTTGCTCCAATGTGCCGAAGATCCCCGATCAGGCCTTGATGTCAATGTGAACGGTAACTTCAACGTACTGGAGGCCTGTCGTTTGGCTGGAGTTCAGCGCCTCGTGTACTCGTCTTCTGCATCGGTATACGGGAATGCGCTATCGAGTTCCATGTCGGAAGATCATCCACTAAACAACCGCACGTTTTATGGTGCTACCAAGGTTGCTTTGGAGCAGATGCTACGCTCGTACTACGAAATGTATAAACTACCCTACGTAGCACTACGGTACTTCAACATCTACGGACCGCGACAGGATTACAAGAATGCATACGTGAGTGTCATCATGAAGGTTCTCGACCGTATAGATTCGAACCTTTCCCCCGTCGTGATGGGCGATGGTAGTCAGGCGTACGATTTTATCTATGTCAAGGACATCGCGAGAGCGAACATCATCGCAATGAAGAGTGCTGTTGCTGACCAGAGCTTCAACGTGTGTGTCGGAAAAAAGACGAGTATTCGAACTTTAGTTGAGATGCTTCTCGAACTTACTGGTGCCAAGCTGGACATCGAATATCAACCAGCTTCCCAGGTTTTCGTTACTGACCGAGTTGGAGATCCTTCTCACGCTCGAGAAGTTCTTGGGTTCGAGGCTTCGGTCCCATTGGTCAAAGGATTAGAGGAGTTGATTGCGTGGCGGCGAAGCCGCATAGAGGCCGAGAGAAAGGTATGAACATTCCAGTTACCAAGGCCATCTTCGGAGAGGAAGAAGTAGAAGCAATACGACAGACCCTCGAGAGTGGATGGGTAGTCCAGGGACCGCGTGTGGCTCAGTTCGAGAAGATGTGGAGCGAGTTTTCGGGAGCGGCCTTCTCGAGAGCGACGACATCTTGTACAACCGCGCTTCATCTTGCACTCCTAGCGCTCGGGATTGGTCCAGGTGACGAGGTCATAGTTCCTGCATTTACCTGGGTCGCAACAGCAAATGCAGTTGAATACTGCGGAGCGAAGGCTGTCTTGTGTGATATCGACATCGCGACGTTCAACATTGATCCCGCTAAGATCGAGGAGAAAATTACCCCTCAAACGAAGGCGATTATGCCGGTTCACGAGTTCGGCTTGAGTGCCGATATGAACGCCATCATGGCCCTCGCGCATAAGCACAAGCTCAAGGTGGTGGAGGACGGCGCATGCGCGTGCGGCGCTCTATACGACGGAAAGCATGTCGGTACATTCGGTGACCTGGGTTGTTTCAGTTTTCACCCCCGCAAAGCGATCACTACCGGCGAAGGCGGTATGATTACAACCAACAACGAGAGCTATGTCGCAATCATCGACGAACTTCGTTCGCATGGAGCACAAAGTACCGACCTTGCGCGCCATCAGAGTAGCCACGGTTTCATACTACCCGAGTTCAACCGCCTTGGTTACAACTATCGCATGACTGACATACAAGGAGCGATCGGGATTGAACAGATGAAGAGGGTGCGTGGTATTCTCGCGGATCGCCGCCGTCTAGCTAGCCGATACAAGGAGATGTTGGCAGGTCAACGGGGTATAGATCTTCCATTGGAGCCGAATGGATGCACCCATGTTTATCAGTCCTTCACACTCCTGGTTAAAGAGAGTAACGAGGAGCGCAATCGGATCGCTCTCGACTTGCAGTCCCAGGGAATAGCAACACGCCAGGGAACTCATGCAGTGCATGCATTAGGCTACTACAAGAGGAAATACAACCTCGTTGAGTCCGATTGTCCACAAGCCTGGAAGGCGGATCAACAGAGCATGACTCTGCCACTGTACGCGACGATGACGGAAGAAGAGCAAGACTATGTAGTTGAAGCTCTCGTGAAGGCTCTTGGGTAGCAGTCGCCAATGATCATCATCATCGACTACGGGATGGGAAATCTCGGCTCAATCATCAACATCTTTAAAAAAATCGGGGTAACAGCAGTTGCTTCCTCGTCGCCCGACGAAATAGCCAGAGCCTCCAAATTGATCCTGCCGGGAGTTGGCGCTTTCGATACAGGGATGAAGAATCTTGGGGAGAGCGGGCTCCTGGACCTTCTACACGAGAAGGTCATCGAGCAAAAAACTCCCGTATTGGGAGTTTGCTTGGGTATGCAGCTCTTGGGACAGTCGAGTGAAGAGGGCAGCTTGTCAGGCTTAGGGTGGATCGCCGCCAAAACCGTTAAATTTCGGCTCGACCCTTCCTCACAATTTAAGATTCCACATATGGGTTGGGCGTACGTGACATCAACTCGGCCCAATCGCTTATTTTCAGATATGCCCTACAAAGCGCGTTTCTACTTCGTCCACTCCTACCACTTTGTGTGTGATGATCTATCCGACGTAATAGCTACTGCCGACCACGGAATCACTTTCTGCGCAGCGATCAATCGAGGTAACATATGGGGCGCTCAATTTCATCCGGAAAAGAGCCATAAATTCGGAATGCTCTTGTGTAAGAACTTTGCCGAATTGTAGGAGACCACAATGACCAACAAGCTCGTAATCCTGGGCTGTGGAGGCAACTGCTTCGATATCGTCGATACCGTAGAGGATATCAACAGAGCTTCCGGAACTAGCACATACGAGGTGCTTGGTTTTCTCGACGATGACCCTCGAAAAGCAGAAGTTACGTACCGTGGCATCAAAGTTATCGGTGGCTTGAAAAGATCTCAGGAGCTCTCCGAGTGCGTTTTCGTCAATGGTATCGGTAGCCCCAATAACTTTCGCTCAAAGGCATCTATAATTGAATCACTCGGCATACCAGAGGATCGTTTCATCTCCCTCCTTCATCCTTCGGTGTCTGTCTCCCCTAGCGCATCGCTGTCCTGCGGAGTGGTGGCTTTCCAAAACTGTGTGATTACATCGAATGTGCGAATCGGTAAGCACGTTATTATGCTCCCTAACTCTGTTATAAGCCATGACTGCATCGTGGGGGACTACTGCTGTATTACAGGCGGCGTCAATATTTCTGGTGGCGTGGTGATTGGCGCATCATGTTACCTGGGCTCGAACTGCGCAATCATCCAAAACGTCACTATCGGCCACAATACTATGGTTGGCATCGGTAGTACCGTGATAGGCAACGTTCCGGCGGATTCTGTTGTAGTTGGCAATCCTGCTCGAGATATACGGACAAGCCGCTGAGAAAGAAGCCTCTCGGACTCCTATTCGGAAGCGGTAAAGGTTCGTAGGAAGTAATCGAGCGCCATTATGGATGCAAGAGGTGCGGTAGCATCAGCAGCACCAGCCTTGTGTTGTGCCCAAAGTGAGTGAACGTAGGGCACATTTATCCACTGTCTACTCACGAATCGTGGGTCATTGAGAATAGTATCGATCCGCGGAGCCAACAAGTTTCGGAAGATGGACTTTCCATCGTAGTAATCATCTACCGGCACACCTTGAGTAATGAGATTCTCTTGGTATCTCAGAAAGCTCGCATATCCGCTGATCTTCGGGATCATGAAGACCTCCGGAAACTGAGTCGCTAGAAGCTCTGAGTCCCAGGTGCGAGAAAATTTTAGCTCACTCGGAAGACTGGACATTAATTCTAGGAGTGAACGATCGTGGTAAAATGGATTGAGTCCCTCGTAGTGGTCCTGCAGCGGCGCATTGAACAGGCCCCACCTCCGACCGGTCTGGGTCATGGCCAGATACTCGAATTTGTCAGCCGCCGAGATATCCATTCTTGCGAAAAACTGTCTATCGAACGAGGAAGCTGCATTCAAGAGCGCTTGTTGTGCAAAGTCCTGAGCGAGCATGGGTAGCGTCGAATTTTTTATCTGGCTCAGGATATGAAATACCACCATTCGGTGGAGCCCATCTCCCCTATTTTGTAGGAACCAGTCTGCTGAGATCCCCTCGTTCAGCACACCCATCTGGAATTTAAAATACGTCGTGGCATAATCCCCGAAAATGTGGTTGCCATTGTTGCCGTTGATTACGAAGTCATACTCACTGCGCAGCTGTTCAACGGGTAAGGCTTGAGGGAAATAGGAGCAGGGCCACGTTCCATCGTGGATTTCAAGATGTTCAGCTAGCAACTTCTCTGCTTCGGTAATCTGATAATTGACAGGCTTCCACGGGATTCCGAGCGCGTGTGCAATTCGGGTAGATGCCCGAGAGTCTGTAGCAGGTTGTCCGTTGAACTGCATCCCGAGCGCATCGAATGAAGAGCCGAAAACTCGCTGCATGTAACAGGCTATGATGCGAGAGTCGAAACCACCGCTCAAAAACAGCCCCTTTTTCCCCTTTACACTGTCGAGCTTAGTTACGCATGCCTCCAGACACCTATCCAGTTCAAGCGCAAAAGCGGCAGAGGATACCTCGCGGCCTATGCGCTTCTGATACGGAATTCTCCAGTACTGCTTGGTGCTACGACCCGAACGATCCCACCTGACGAATGTGCCAGCTTCGAGGCTTTTTACGTCTTCCAGGAACGTTTTGTCTCCCCAGGGTTGTCCGAGGACTAGGTAATCAGCGATCGCCTTCCAATCGACACCGATCTTTACCCAGGGGCACGCTTTGAAGGCCTTGAGTTCAGGCGCAATCAGAATGTGGCCTTCATTGTCGCTGTAGTAAAATGTGTGTAGATGCCCATAGCAGTCGCCTACAAGGTAGTGAGTCTTAGTGGCAGAATCCGACAGGAAAAAGACGAAGCTACCGTCAGCCTTCGAAAAGAAACTTTCGCCCATCCTTTCAAAACCGTTGAGGACGATGAAGCTGTCGCTGGAATCCGCGGGCAGGCGCAGGATTTTTGCAAGGTTAGCACGATTCGAGAGGTATCCTTGAAACACACATGTGACCCCGGATTGTAGAGTGGCCAGGGGAGCGCGCTGGACTTGAGACCGAACCCCTACTAGGCCGATACTACCCGCGCTCGTCGTGGTGTGGACATGTGAGAGGACATCGGTACGGCAGAGAGTCGACGCGATCTTGTGTGCATCGGAAGCCGCACTTTCTACACCTATAATCGCAACTATTCCGGACATTTGCACCTCCGCGGCAGGGCTCCCGTAATAGACTGTGGCCCCTCATTTTGATGCAGTAGATCCTCTGCACGATTTCGAAATCTGTACTTTGAGCTGCCACACACGACTCCCGCCGCATCCTAAGTTCTTGGGGGAGCAATCCCTGTGACGCGTCAATGGTGACGACTACGAATATTTATTTCTCATATGTATCGCGCTCGAGTTATGCCCTGCCTCCTCTTAAAAGATGGGGTCTTGGTGAAAACCGTGAAGTTCAAGAACCCCACGTACGTTGGGGACCCGGTCAATGCCATTCGGATATACAACGAACTGGAGGTGGACGAATTGGTCTTCCTCGATATTACCGCCACCGCCGGTGGTAAGAAGCCTCCCTTCAAAGTCCTAGCTGAAATCGCAGATGAATGCTTCATGCCACTTGCCTACGGAGGGGGTATCCGTAGCCTCGAGGAGGCGCGCACTATCTTTAGCCTCGGCTTTGAGAAGGTCGTGTTGAACACGGCTGCTTTTGAGCAGCCCGAATTAGTGCGAAGCATCGCCGAGACCTTCGGCAGTCAGAGTATCGTGGTATCCGTAGACGCTCGTGCTAAATTACTCGGGGGTTACGAAGCCTATGTTCGCAACGGACAGGTCAGTACCAAAATGGAGGTCGTCCGATATGCAAAACGCGCCGTTGAATTAGGTGCCGGTGAGCTTCTTCTCTATTCAATCGATCGCGATGGCACTCACTCTGGCTACGACTTATCTCTCATTCAACGGGTTACCGCTGCAGTATCAGTGCCTGTAGTCGCATGTGGTGGAGCACACAGCGTAGAAGATTTCGGACGTGCCGTTCATCAGGCAGGCGCTTCGGCATGCGCGGCAGGAAGTATGGTTGTTCATTTTGGTCCTCACCGGGCGGTGCTGATCAACTTCCCAGATGCACAGGTAATTGACAGAGAGCTCACACGTCATTAGCCACGTCTCCCGAACCGTACCTCTCTAGCGCTTGTCCAGAGATGTGCGCTAAATGCAGGTGAATCCAACTGGTTAAGCAGCCACTGCGCCATTTCTACCGGACGATTTTCTCCGCTGAGTTTCGAGAAACGAACCCTTGAAACCCGTCATCTTATGAAAAATACAGGTGTTACCAGCGCTGTGTTGCGAGAACTGTCGATTGTCGGCTTACCGTGTTGGCATCGTTCATGAGGAATCTCGACCTATGTCTAGAATTAAAGTAGCTCAGATCGGAGTCGGTTATTGGGGTCCAGCGCTGCTTCGCAACCTGGCTGCAAACCGACGCTGCGAAGTGGTCGCTGTCGCCGATCTTTCTGCCGAGCGAAGGGATTTCGTCAAAGAGAGCTTTCCCGCTATTCCGGCTATAGATGATCCGAGCTTTATCTTCAACGACCCCGAAATCCAGGCAGTCGTCATAGCCACACCTGCGGCAACTCACTACGAACTAGGCATGAGGGCACTCGAGGCGGGTAAGCACATCCTGGTAGAGAAGCCGATGGCAACCTGCGTGAAGGAGGTACAGAAGCTCGGCCTGGCAGCGCAAGAGCGAGGGCTTACTGCTATGGTAGGTCATACATTCGTGTATCATCCCGCCGTTCACTATCTTCGTGATATCATAAATCTAGGAGAGCTCGGCCAAGTTCGTTACGTTTACAGCCAGCGCTTGAATCTCGGCCGTATAAGATCAGACTGCGATGTTTTGTGGAACCTTGCACCTCACGACATTAGTATCGTTCAGTTTCTATTGGGAGATCCCGTCCCATTGTCTGTCCAGCGCACCGGGATGGATTACGTCCAACGGGGAATAGATGACGTGGTTTTCGTCAACATCATGTATCCCAACCGCGTCATGGCTCACTTTCACCTCTCCTGGCTAGATCCGAATCGCACCAGATGCCTCACGGTAGTAGGATCAGAGAAGATGGCGATCTACGACGACACGAAGGAAAATAAGATCGCGATTTACGATAAAGGTATCGACCGTCTTCATTCCCTCGACAAAAACATGGATTACGACCGACCTTCCTTCAACCTTCGAACGGGCAAGGTCTATGAGCCGCAGGTCAAGATGGAGGAGCCTCTGGCCATCGAAGTCGCTCACTTTCTCGATTGCATCGAGCGCGGTATCGAATGCTGGACGGGCCCGGAACACGCCTCAAAGGTTGTGAAGATCTTGAGCGATTGCGGTACCACCGCCCCCGCACAGGCCACAGATTCGACTCGGCTAGATACAGGTGCTTGTGAAATTCCGAAAGAAGTTTGGCGCTAGTACATTAGTTGGTAAACGTTATGAAGATCCCCTTCGTTGACCTTAAAGCCCAATACGAGTCGATAAAAGCCGAAATTGACCACGCAATCGCTAGCGTGATTGACGAGACAGCTTTCATCAAGAGTCCCTACATCGCCGCTTTCGAGAAAAGCTTTGCGGAGTATCTGGGTATCGAACATTGCATTGGTTGTGCAAATGGCACGGATGCTATCGAAATCGCACTTCGCGCGCTGGGAGTAGGTGCCGGCGACGAGGTCATTGTACCAGCGAACACCTGGATATCGACCGCTGAAGCCGTAACCACTGCGGGTGCAAAGGTGGTATTCGTCGACAACCATCCTGAGCTGTATACTATTGACGTATCGAAGATCGAAGCCAAGATCACTGCCCGCACGAAAGCAATCATACCGGTTCATCTGTACGGATTGCCTGCAGAGATGGACGTCATTATGTCGTTGGCAGCCAAATACAACCTCAAGGTCATCGAGGATTGTGCCCAATGCCACGGCGCCACGTACAAGGGCACGACGACGGGCACTTTCGGAGATATCGCAACATTCAGCTTCTTCCCAGGTAAAAATCTGGGAGCATACGGGGACGCAGGGGGTATCGTGACGAGTAATCAGGAGCTCGCAAGAACGTGCCGAATGGTCGGTGACCACGGACGCCTCGGTAAGTACGATCACGGGCTGGAAGGCAGAAACAGCCGCCTCGATGGCCTTCAAGCGGCGATTCTGAGTGCCAAACTTCCGCACTTAAAGCAGTGGACCAAGGCACGTCAAGACAACGCTGCTTGCTACGATCACTATCTGTCTAACCTCGACATCCAGCGCCCTATCTGTCCAGAGTATTCGAGGCATGTGTACCATCTGTACGTCGTACAGGTTCCCAATCGCGAACAGGTGCAAGAACGTCTGCAGGCGCGAGGGATTGCTACCGGGATCCACTATCCGATCGCTCTTCCCCTGCTGAGTGCCTACCAATACCTAGGACATAGCGCGGCCGATTTTCCAGTCGCTGCCGGTGGCATGAATCGTATCTTGTCACTTCCAATGTACGCAGAGATGACCGAAGAGAAGATCAAGTACGTGGTCGACGCGCTCGCAGACGCTCTCTCTACAAACTAGCTAAGGGGGTACGGGACGATGCGTTTCCTTCAGATCTTTTCATTTTATCCGGAATACCTGAATCACTGGTACCACCAACACCCCGATCTCCTGCAACAGCCCTACGAGACTCAAGCGGAACGCCTTTTCGCCGACGGATTCTCTGCGTCTCACCTCTTTTGGCTCGAACTGAAGCGCTTGGGATGCGACTCCAGATGCATAGTCGCGAATTGTGAGCCGATGCAGAAAGCATGGGCGCGCGAGCATGGCTACGAGGTAGCCGGTAGAAACTGGTCGATGGAGATACTGAAGAAACAGATCGAAGATTATCGTCCAGATATCCTCTACTCGTGCGATCCGATCACCTTCGACTCGAGATTCTTACGTTCCCTCTCAGTACGCCCTCCCCTCGTGGTCGGTTGGAGGGCTGCTGGTGTCCCGGCGTGGAGCGACTTTACCGAGTTCGACCTCATGCTATCGAGTGACCCTGTATCCCCTGAGCTGTGCAAGAAGCAAGGAGCACGAGCTACGCGCCATTTCCTGCCCGGCTTTCCGAAATGGGTCGCTGATGCAGTCAAAGATGAGCCGAAGGCTCATGATGTCGTATTCTGTGGGCAATTCAGCCACGAGCATCTCAAAAGAGTGACACTCGCAGAGCAACTATCGCTGTATGCTCGCCAGAGCGGGGAATTCACCCCAGCATTTTTCGTTTATAAGGCGAGTGATTGGAGATTTCAGTACGCCACTCCGTTCGTGAAGACTGAACGATGGGGGCTCGATATGTATCGGGAGATCCGACGAGGCAAGATCGGCTTCAATAATGTCATCGATTTCGCCAAGGGTGAGTCCGGCAATATGCGACAATTCGAAGTAACAGGATGTGGCACCTTTCTTCTCACTGAATATCATGATTCCTTACTCGAGCACTTCATACCAGGACGGGAAATAGAGACCTACTCTTCATTCGACGAACTCGTAGAGAAGATACGATTCTACTCGCACAATGACGTTGCGCGTGAAGAGATCGCCAGACGGGGCCAAGAGCGGTGTCTGCGCGAGCACGGTATGCTCCATAGGACTCAACAGCTTGTCGACATCCTATCTCATTTTCTCGGAAATATCGGCTCATCTGTGTCGTCTGAGCCGATTACGCCCCTGGACGAGCTACTAAATTCGTCCGTTCAACTGATTTCAAGTAACAACATAGAGGAGAGCTATCGTACTGCTTTGAGAGCTCTGCGGTATTATCCTCGAGGGCGACATGTACATTACTTATTAGGGCTGGGCCTTCTTCGCATGCAGCGAGCTGAAGAGGCTTACGATGCCTTCTCGCGCGAGGTTGCTCTCTTTCCGGACAACAGAGATGCGTGCGAACTCTTGAGAACACTGGATCAAGTACGCACGTGAACCTCTGTCTGTAGTTTCGATTCGTTACTTACACTTTGGAATCCTCGAATTTCGTGCGAAATGGTCACCCTACGGTCAGAGTTTAGGGTTCAACCACTGTAGAGCTAAT
The DNA here is from genome assembly GCA_040398075.1 of Bdellovibrionota bacterium. Classification (GTDB taxonomy): domain Bacteria; phylum Bdellovibrionota_C; class UBA2361; order UBA2361; family OMII01; genus OMII01. Next base: position 76,626 of record JBBAUR010000006.1, read on the forward strand.
AGGCGGTTTTTATTCGCCTAGCTTTCTCGTGATTTCAACACAATCTCCGAGGCTCGCGTGAATGCTATGCTCCGTGGCGGAATATTTTTCACAACGACACAGCCCGAGCCTACAATTGAGTGCTCTCCTAGCACCAGGCGAGGTTCGACGAAGACCCCCGTGCCGAGCTTGATCTCGTCCTCGATCGTCACTGAGCCCGATGTCATGACACCCGGTCCGAATGTACAGTGACTACCAACTATGTTGTGGTGCTCGATATTGCAATGCGCTGATATGAAATTATTACTTCCGATCTCTGCGCAGGGGCCCACCGTAACGTTCGCTAGGATCACGTTACCATCTCCGAGCGCGGTCTCTATACCGATATAAGCACTCCGATGGATTACGTTCACCAGCGGGATGCCCGCATCCCGCAATTTCTCAAAAACCTCCTTGCGAACGGAGATTGAGCCTGAGACGGATATTACAGCAGCGTCGAAGAGACCACGTGCAAGATCGGCTTTCATGGCAGCGGCGTCGACGCTTCCACATACAGGGATACCATAAATGCTCTGTCCATGCTTCGAGCTCTCGTCGTCATAAATACACACCGGACACAGGGAGCTTCCAACCATTGCATCGAGAACCTGAATGAAGGCCTTTCCTCCTCCGACGACGGCTATACGGCGAAAACGATTCGTGTTCGGAGAACGCGCAACCACTGCATCACGAGCGGAGCGGCGACTCGTCGAGAGGATGAAGTCATTTACTATCTTTTCGGTAATCAGTGCTTGCGAAAATACGCTGGGATTTATGCCATGACTATCGAGTAGCTTCTTTGCCTTGGCAGTTATCGTTTTAGCTGAATCTCCGGCTGATTGAGGAGATCGCGACTCGACGACAGGAGCAAGTGCGCGTTGGTACTCGGCCGCATCTGCTTCCGCATAGCGCTCGAGTACGAGAAAGAGTCCTTGATTGACCTGAACCATGTCTCCCAAGGAATGTGAGGTGACAAACACACCATCGGTCTCGGCATGAACTTCGTAGGAGGCTTTACTGGAGTCTAGTGTCATGACGAGATCGCCCCTCTTCACTCGTTCTCCGTTCGAAAAGCGTATCTCGGCTACCTTGTAGGTGGCATCGTTGACATTCAACTGCTCGCAACGCTGTATGTTGGTCTCGTGGATCATACCATCTCTTTGATTAGCCGCTTGATAGTAGCTACGCTCGGCAAAAGAGTTAACTCCCCGGCGTGAGAGCTCGGAATCACGGAATTATTGCCGATCCGGCGAAATTCTTGAATAGGTGTTTTCACCTCAGTAAGCGCTGCTACTACCTCGGCGCCTAGAGCGGCAAAACTCGGGCCTTCTTCGACCACCAGAAGTCGTTTGGAGCGTTGCACCGACTCAATGAGAGGCGTCAAATTGAGGGGCTGTATTCGCGTAGGAGCTATCAGCTCGACTGATATCTCCTCCTCGAGGAAGGCCTCCTCGAGGGCTCTTTCGCAGTCCCACAGCGTACCTCCGTAGCAAAATAGAGTTATCGCAGCACCAGCTGCGGGTTCTCTGGGTGATATGCGTAGGGTTGGATACTGCTCGTCAGAGAGCCAATAGGTGTGAGTTGCATTCATAGCCTCATTGAGAAACCGTCCATAGTCGAGCTTGTTCTCGATGAAGAGGGCTGGGGACTTCGAGCACTTGAACCAATGTCCGTAGAGCTCGGTCGGGTCAACGCGGTAGTTGGGCGCTATTATCTCCAAATGCGACGCTCCGAGAAAAAGACGCTCGAGCGACTGGGAATGCGTTGGGCCGTAGCCACGTTTGCCACCCATCGGAGTACGCAGCATGAAGGGTAGCGGAATTCGCCGCCCATACATGCCCTGGATCTTGCATGCCTGCTGCAGGATCTGATCAACTACGAGGGTCGTGAAATCACCGAACATGATTTCTGCGACAGTTCGTACACCACTGAGGGCCATACCGATACCGAGCCCTACAACACCGGCTTCGCTGATAGGCGTGTTATTGACGCGGCTTGGAAAAAGAACGCTCAGATCCTTCGTAACCTTGAAGGCTCCACCGTAAGAGCGGGGATTAAACTCGTTTCTGTCCTCGATATCCTCGCCAAAGATGTGCAGGAGCTCGTCGCACTCTAACGCGCCCCGAAGGGTCCGATAAATTCCCTCATTCAAGCGGATCGATTCGTCCGATAGGGTCAGCGCCTTATACTTGCACTGTGTATTGTGTATCAATTCCGAGACATTCGGCGAGGTGAGAAGCGGATCTTGTGTGACCGCAGTAAGAATGTGCTGTAGTTCGGCCTCCACTTCCTGGGTAAGGGACGAAAAAAGCTCAGGCTGCTGCAAGGCAAACTGGTTAATTGGATCGCGCTCGACAAAAGTACGAACCTCATCGGGATTCCGATTGTCGTCCCCTTTCGAGTGCGAGTTCAGTCGATAGCAATCGATCTCGATGAAACACGGCTCACACGATCGGGTCTTCTGGACCGCTTCTGCCACTGTTGTATTCAGTCGTTCAGGCTCCCAGATCGACCCGCTGAAAAAGTGGATACCGAAACCCGTTACACGCGCATTGAGGTCGCCCCGAAATGTTTGGCGGGCGCTCGTCGATTGGGCATAACCGTTATTCTCGAGCACGAAGAGTGTAGGAGCCTTGTAGAGAGCTGCTAACTGTAACGCCTCGTACAGCACGCCCTCGCCGAGAGTTCCATCGCCGAGGAAGACAACTGATATCGGCTCCGTTTCTGGTGCGATCTGCGAGCGTCCGAGTGAAAAGCCTACTCCGACCGGCGCAAACCCCCCTTGGATACCGTTACTGAAGAACCCCTCGCCTAAGAGATGCTGGCTTCCTCCATATCCTCCAGAGCAACCAGACGCTCGCCCCATTACCTCCGCGAGTAGGCCACGTAGGTCTCCAGTTTTAGCGAGATAATGTCCGTGTCCTCGATGGTTCGAAAAGAAGGTGTCTAAGTCCTTCATGTGCTGTGCTAGCACAGCAGGAATAAGCTCCTGACCCACGCATGTATGCACGGTACCGTTCAGCTTGCCCTCTGCAAACAGCTTGAGTAGGAGCTGCTCAAAGTGGCGGATGGTGATCGCTGTTTTCCAAACCTGCGGTGTGATCATGTAAAATGTCGGCTTCAATCAGCACGGTAGTTGGCTTACATCGTAATAAGAATCTACCCTCTCGATAGCACTACCCCAAGCGTTTAGATGATCAAACGCTATTCGGGGGCGCTCGGCTACCAGTCCACTCAGAGTAACACTGTGCGCGCTGGCCTCTAGCTGCTGAGAGATCCATTCATTCCTCGTAAATACCTGAACCAAGGTACGACCCTACCGGTCCCGAAGTTATGCAGAGAGCATGTGCTAGGGATGACGATCGAGTTCCCCCCCTCTGTGTACTTGTTTCTAGGCATATCATTGTTCGTTTAACGAGAGGTTCCATTCCAGGATTTATCCATCGAGGGTTTCCTCATTCCCTGGGGTGCTCAGCCAACAATCCGCTGAGTCGGCGTGTCAACAGAGAGTTCAACTCAATCTCGTCGAGGTCGTCAGGCTGCGTAATTCAAAGCAGGTACTGCTTGATGTCCATCAGAGAGGCATGGGGTTTTTAAAGGGTAGTTATGGAAACTGGTCTTCTCTTCAACTAGAGGCGCGTCATGACTATTTGGGACGATGTAGATCTCATCAAGCATTCCGTAGGCGATACCCCACACTCGGTAGATACGATTTACCAATACTTACAGCCACGGGTGCGCGAGGCCCGAGTGGTAATGTTCGGTGAGGCAACTCACGGCACGGAGGATTTTTACGTCATTCGCGCGGAACTCACCAAGAGGCTCATCGAGGAGCACAGCTTCAACCTGGTCGCAATCGAAGCCGACTGGCCCGAAGCTTATGGTGTCAACCGTTTTGTGAAAGGCCGTGAAGGTGCTGTATCCGCCACCACCTCTCTCGGATTGTTTACGCGCTTTCCAACGTGGATGTGGGCCAACACCGCTGTGCACTCATTCATCCAATGGCTGCGGAGTTATAATGATGTGCGGGCCGAGAGTCAGCGTGTTGGGGTCTATGGTTTGGATCTCTATAGTCTCTTCAGCTCACTGGAGTCTGTGCTTGGGTATCTCGAGGTAGTAGACTCTGCGGCGGCACGCAGGGCTCGGGATCGCTACTCTTGTTTCGAGCACTACGCGAGCGATGCACAGAGTTATGGTTTTGCGTCGAGCCTTGGGTTGGCTACGGGCTGCGAAGAACGTGCCATCGAACAGCTACAGGAGCTACGAGCGCACAGATGGGAGTATCTCCTCTCGAACGGGCTTCTGGCAGAGGATGCTCAATTTAGCGCAGAACAAAACGCCACTATCGTAGTCAATGCTGCAGCGTACTATCGAGCCATGTTCAGGCAGCCACACGTGACCTGGAACCTTCGTGATACGCACATGTTCGATACCCTAACAGCACTGATGCAACACCAGGAAAGGTTGGGGCGACCTGCACGCGCCGTAGTTTGGGAGCACAATTCCCATATCGGGGACTCACGGGCAACTGAATTTACACAGCGCGGACAGCTCAACATCGGTCAATTGGCGAGGCAGAAGTTCGGCAACGCTTGTTGTCTGGTAGGCTTTACGACGTACGAGGGTGAAGTTATTGCCGCACCCGAGTGGGGTGCAGCAGGAGAAATCGAGGTGGTCAGAGAGGCACTCCCTGGGAGTTACGAGGATCTCTTTCACCAGGTGGGAGCCCAACAGTTTGTTGTACCCCTCCGCGGTTCCACCCCCCTATCGCTTATGCTCGCACGGCCACGTCTCGAACGCGCTATCGGTGTTGTCTATCACCCACATACCGAACGGTACAGCCACTACTTCAACGCTCGATTGAGCGAGCAGTTCGATGCAGTGATACACGTCGATACTACACATGCGGTTACTCCGCTCGACGTTAAACAGGAGCCTCGACTAGAGGAACCTCCGGAGACCTTTCCCAGCGGTATATAGAAAGCTTTGCAACTCTCCGAAATTCCTACCTTTTGATTCCTGTAAACAGGTAATGGTTGTGGTGTTGTTTGACTGCCTCGATCGTCATCATGTGTGACCAGATGTCAGATGCGGTACTCTCCTGCCCTAAATTCTTGGGGGGTACATCCTCTTGTTCAGAGACTCGGATCGTGTAACGATCAGCGGACTTAAGCGAGTAAGGATCTAGAAATGTATCACGGTGACGCCGGACCTAACGACGAGTTCAAATTAAGTAATATCATCAAACAGGGTGTTTTCTGGTCAGTCCATGTTGCCTGTTTAGCAGCTCTGTGGGTGGGCTTCAGCTGGGTAGCTCTGGCGGTCTGTCTACTACTCTACTTTGTTCGCATGTTTGCGATAACAGGTGGCTATCACCGTTATTTTTCTCACCGTTCATACCAAACGAGCCGTCCCTTCCAATTCGTCCTTGGATTTCTCGGAGCCAGTGCCGCCCAGAAGGGTCCGATCTGGTGGGCTTCTCACCATCGACACCACCACAGACATTCTGACACTGAGGAGGACATTCACTCTCCGATCATTCACGGAATTTACTATGCCCACGTAGGATGGGTATTGGGCTCTCAGTTCATCGACTCGCGTCCTGAGCTCGTCAAGGACCTGACCAAGTTCCCTGAACTGCGCTGGCTGGACAAATACTACATGATTCCACCAGCTATCCTTGGAACACTTACCTATTTCCTAGGTGCTTGGCTGCAAACGGCCCACCCTGAGCTAGGAACCTCGGGTCTGCAGATGCTGACATGGGGCTTCTTCATCAGCACGGTCCTCGTCTACCACGGCACTTTTTGCATCAACTCATTTACCCACCTCATCGGGAAGCGTCGGTTTCCCTCGACTGATTCCAGTAAGAATCACTGGTTCCTCGCACTCATCACGCTGGGAGAGGGCTGGCACAACAACCATCACTATTATCCGGGGTCCGAGCGACAAGGGTTCTATTGGTGGGAGATCGATATATCGCATTACGTCCTGAAGGTTCTCTCATGGATGGGATTGGTATGGGATCTTAGAACACCTCCGCAGCGGGTGTACGAAGCGGCTCAACCCCTTCACTAATCAACTTAAGCTCTCAAAGGATTACTCAGCACCTAATTCCGATCATGGGAGTTTTTAGGGATTCCCGTATGCTCTGTTCTCAAGAGACGTTGAGCTCAAGTGAGGATTCGGTTGATTCCGCTCCTCACAAGTTACAGTCCCTGATAGCGTAATAGTTGTCATACAGTAACGGCTTAGCGTCTCGGGCCCGATCATCATTTGGTGGTCGGGTTTTTTTTACCTTGCGACCTGTTTCATTTGGGGTTTTGAGCGAGCCTTGACTCGATGAGCCTTAAAGAGCTCCACCTACACCGCTCGATTGCGCCTTGCCTGGTATAGCGTTTGGTTTCTTGTACGCTAACTTAAAGCCCTGGGCAGGGGATGACGCAACTCACTATGGCTGTGCGTGATTTTGTATTTTGCCCTTAATTTCCGTCTATAGAAGCGCGCATAGCGCTAGAGGCCGTGGCTTTTGCCGCAGTGCGTTGCGCTGGCCCTGCTATTGCGAGTGAGTTTTTTAAAATCCTTTGATCTGGGTTTATACCCTAGGCTAAATACTATTTTGTTATTAGCATCTCTTATGATCACCTCTTAGGTGACCTGCAGGTGCCGAAATTGGTGATTTATAAATAGTCAAATGGGGATTGCTATGAATAAAAAACTCGTTGCGTCGATGGTAGTAGTATGTGCTGCTGTGTTGAGTGTTGATTTTGCTCACGCAGGTCGCAAATTTGGGCAGATTTATCGACAATGTGGGCTCGGTGCGATGATTGCATCAGACGATCCGACGTTGGCCTTGGTCTCTAACATCACCACGGACTTGGGCACTACTGCCATTCTGTCCAATGCTACTACCCCCGATACGTGTAAGGGTTCGAGCGCCAAGACAGCATTATTCATTCACGAGTCCTACGATGCGCTCGCTAGTGATCTTTCTCGTGGCCAGGGAAGGTACTTGGACTCCCTTGCAGCGCTCAACTCGTGGTCGGGGGAATCACAAAAGGTGATCACGGAACACATTCGCGCTGATTTTGCCAAGGTCGTTGCCTCAAACGGCTACTCGGAGAAGAGTCGTCTCGACAAATCAGAGGCTCTCTTTGATATCGTCGAGAAACATATCGCTCAGTCATAAAGATACTGGATTCGAGAGGTCTCGAATCCTCATAGGTTCACGCCCGGGCAGCTTAACAGGCTGCGGAAAAATGCTCTTCTGCTGCGAAATCCGGTCTTTCGGAGCTGGTCGAAGATGAGAGCGCGAAAAAATCCTCAATGTATCGCAGACTTCGGCGAGCTGTAGTCGAGTCGTGGATACACCAGCGATTTTTTCGCGCTCTCATCCTCACCCATCACCAAAACCGCGAATTTCTCGCTACGAGGCCATTTTCCGCTGCCTGTTAAGAAACTATCCGGGCTTTATCTTTTTGTGCCCCTTGTCGACGCGGATACCTTTCAATGTCAGCACGTCGCTTTTCGCGACCTTCCTCTTCTTGGTTGTATGTCTCTCTGCTTTCGCTTCTCCGGTAGATGAAGTACTCGAGCTAGCTCGGGAGCGTAGCCTATCAAATCATCCACAGTGGCTCAGCCTGCTTCATCAAAAAAGTGGCGCTTCCTCTGACCGAATTATCTCAGCAGATTTCTATCTCTCTCCGCATGGCTCTACCGATCCAGAGTCTGAGCTCGAAGCTACTGTGCGAGCTCTCGAATCCTCCTGGGATGGGGACCCCAACAGACATCCCCGTTGCCGCTTCCCCGCGCGATACCTCTGGCTTGCGCGCCATATCTCTCTACCACACTACACACCACGAGATAAGCGCTGCACTAATCTCGAGACGTGGGCTCTCATAGATGATCTCGATTCGGTGAGCCTCTACCTCATCGGCGGGTATTTCGGGAATCCAGCGTCGACGTTCGGGCATGCGGTGCTGAAGTTCAATTCGGGATCAAAAACCGATACGAATCCGCTCTTCGACGTAACCGTTGGTTTTGGTGCACTGGTCCCTGAGAATGAGTGGAGCGTCCGCTATATTCTCAAGGGCCTTTTTGGGGGATACAGCGCACGTTTTTTGGACAAATACTACTACGCACAGGACTTGGTCTATTCTCGGTCTGAATTCCGAGACATCTGGGACTTTCAATTGGCGCTCGCTCCCGATGATAGAGAATTACTCGTATTTCATGTCTGGGAGCTGTTAGGACACAACTTCAATTATTTTTTTCTCGATAGGAACTGTGCCTATAGACTCGCAGAGTTAATCGAGTTGGTAGTAGACACTCCGGTAGCTGAGGCGCATCTCGGGTGGTACGCTCCGGTGGATCTCTTCTTCGGCCTGCGAGACGCCGATAAAGCGCGCGCTACAAGGGGAGAATCTTCGCTCATTACCTCGGTCACATTCATTCCTTCAACTCAACGGACGCTGATCCATCAACTTCGAAATCTGACCCCCTCACAGCGCAAGTTGTTCGAGGCAATCCTGACAGCGGGACCAGACTCAATTGAGCAACAGCTACGCACTATCGACGTAAGGGAGAGAATAACGATCCTAGATGCCCTGCTCGCTCACGCCGATTATCGGATGACCGTACTGGGAGATGAGCACGAACCCTTTCATAAACTATTTCGGGATCGTGTCCTGCTGGCTAGGCTCCTTCTACCATCGAGCTCCGCGAAGCCAGAGCCGGTCCCCGAACTTCCATCTCCCACAGAGGGCTCACGCCCTTCTCGCGCCTATGTCGGCGTCGGGTGGGACAATCGTTCGGCATTCACCCGGCTCAATTGGTCGCCTTTTGCATGGGAGATAGTGGGTCAAAACAGCCTAGAGGGAGATGAACTCGTGGTATCGGACCTCACATTAGGTGTACTCCACGAAGAGGAGTCGCTCTTTGTAGACCGCTTCGACCTCCTCCGAATCATTAATTTCAACACCACTCCAGAGACCTCCGCGGACGCGAGTGGCGTGTCGTGGGAGCTGCGGCTTGGCTCAGAGCGCGTGCGCTATGAGGAGGGTGATCGTTATGATGGAATACTCTCGCTTGGATTTGGTCGAGCAGCACAGCCGACTGAATCAATGATAGTTTACGGCATGGTCGATGGAGCGATACACACGCTCGAATCGTACGGCCGTATTCGCCCACACCTTGGCTTGCGCCTTGCGGCTGGTCCTAGTCGACTGTGGTTATACGGAGGGGTCGAATCGCAAGGGCAACTAGAGCGATATCGCGATGTATGGGGAGGTAAGGGTCAATATCAGATCTCTGCAGGAAGTGCTCTACAGTTCGAGATCAGTAATGAACGAGCGACGCGCTACAGCATTGGTATGAGCTGGTTTTTTTGAGCGAGAGGAGCAATTCGCTGAATCGATGGCTCTCGAACGCGACAGGCCACTGTATCTGCTGAGCCTCTCGAGATACTCGCTCTAAAAGGGACGACATCCCTGAAGAGAAATGTCGTCCCCTCTGCATCGACATCAGTGACGACTATGCGGCCTTGGAGGACCCCTGCTGTCGTTGCTGTGTGTGCTGCTGAGCCTCAGCAGCACCCTGTATCTGAATGCGCTTTGCTTGCGCCCGAGCTTGTTCAGTCTTCGGAAGCGTAATTGTCAGCAGGCCGCGATCGAATTTCGCTTCAATCTTGTCCTCTTGGATCTCACTAGAAAGAGGGATACGCCGTTCGAAGCTACCGTAGCGACGTTCTTCGATTCGACCACGTCCCTTGCGTGTCTCTCGTGTCTCCTCCTCCTTCTTCTCTCCTCTCACTATCAGCATTTGAGGCTCGAGAACTATCTCGACGTCTTTCTCGGTCATGCCCGGTAGTTCCGCGTACACTTTGAGCTGCTGTTCGTCCTCCTCAACGTCGATCTGAGGGATGAAGGAATACATCGATGTCGAGAGTGGAGCCAGGAGTGAAGGTTCCATGAAGTCCTGCATCATAGAGTCCAAAAGCCGCCGAAATACACGCGGTACGGGAGCCGGTTCTTCACCGATTCCGCGAAGTCTTCTTATAGGTAGATCACTAAAAGCCATACTGTCTCCTTATGGTTAGATTACTAGCGTATGCTGGCTATAGGTTGACGAGGCAGCCTAACTACTCTGAAACCAGGTGCTCTACAGCCGAACTCTACTCAGCCTAGAAGATGGCAGAATAGACACTTGGGGGAGCAGAATCTCATGATTGTAGTCAGAGGAGACGAAAGCTTTATTCCCCGCGAATGATCTTAATCTCACGCCGACAAGAGCCGCAATTTTCGTACATGGGGTACCGCTCTCGAGAGGTCAAGATAGATACATCTTGTCCACAGTACGGACATGATACAGAGGAACCTACTATCTTAGTCGTGATTATTGCAGTCCGGTATACCATGACCGGCGTCAGCAGGAGACCAAGGGGAACAAGTACGAAATGCGCCCCTGGAATGCATACACACAGCGCCGTTACCGTGAGACATATTCCGGCTGTTTTTACGCTTCGTCCTACGCGAGCTCGCCTGTCGAACTCGAGAATAGTAAGAGATCCTGCTCGGGACATTTCACCATAAACTGCTACGATTTTTCGAACGGCCGATATCGACTTACTCATGCTCGTAATGTTCGTACAAAAGCGCCCTCCGGGAAACCTGTTTTGCCTCGCGTTGCGCCACCATAGTCTCGTGATAACCGTTTGAAATGCTGGTGCGGCCGGGTGCGATTTGATGCCGGAGCTGGAAACGGATACTATCAGAGCCTTTATTTGCTCTCCTGAGGAGAGGGTCTTGGAAAGAATCGATGACCTCTGCGCTCGACACTACAGCCGCTATCATACCTGCGGATGCCTCGGTGGTTGACCCTCGAGAGTTCTCGCCCCAGGATTTTTTGTCCTGGGCCAAAGCGCAATCCTTCTCGGAAGATTCAATTCGTCGTTGGGCTGGCGCAGTCGTGGGGCGTGGGACATATCGGGCTGACGTAATTATACCGAGTAGCCATATCCCCAAGCGCCTTGCCCACCACGTACACGAGTTGCCAGCTCTATCCCTCGAGCAGCACCACTCATCGCCTACCGATGGATTTCAGAAGCTACTTTTTCGTACTGCGGATGGCCTCGCTTTAGAGACGGTGCTCATACCGCTCGAAAAGGCTGGCTCGGTAACGGTTTGCCTCTCCTCACAAGTGGGATGTGTCATGGGGTGTATTTTCTGTGCAACCGCTCGAATGCCCAAGCGCAGAAATCTCCATTCTTGGGAAATTATAGACCAGTTCATTCAAGCGCGAACCTTGGTGCGTTCGCAGGGGCGGCGTGTAACAGGCGCTGTATTTATGGGCATGGGTGAACCGTTTCTCAATTTTAGGAACGTCATAAAAGCTGCTCGGTGGCTTCACTTCCCTGTTGAACAGGCGATCTCAGGCAAGGCGATCACGATCAGTACGGTCGGACTCGTGCCGGAGATAGAGAGTTTTACAGATCTCGATCTTCCCTTTCGCCTCTCGATCAGTATCGGTGCAGCCTCGGATGAGAAAAGAGCCAAGCTAGTTCCGGTCGCTGCTCGAACCCCTGTGCAGCGTGTTATGCAGGCCGCTCGCAGACACGCTCTAGCCCGGAAACAACGTGTCAACCTAGCGTACGTATGTGTGCGCGGAGAGAACGTCAGTGAGTCTGACGCAAGAACGCTGGCGGACCTGATCGGCGACACACCTGTTAGACTAGACCTGATAGACGTTACAGATCACTCGGGGATGTATCTCCCACCGACCCCCGAGGAGCTCAAGAGTTTTCGGGACGCCCTCTCTCGATACCTCAAGCAACCCGTGGTACGCCGATATTCGGGTGGTGCGGATATTCGTGCCTCGTGTGGTTCTCTTGCCGGATAGTCGTGCTCAGTTGAGGTAAGGGTCGGTTTCTAGTCGAGTCGGTAAGGCTCTCAAACAAGCTCTTTGACTCTCGAGCAGCCTTTTTCTAACCTGTTAAGGGGTAAACCCCCAATTTTATCATGGAGGATCTGACAAACATCCTAGACGATCGCTGCACAGCTCCTTTTGGTGCCGAGGATTCAACCCTTTCTCGTTACAGCTTCGATCCTTCGAGCCTCCGAGAGGGTGCAATTGAGAACCTACCGCAACTGAGATTCGACCGGGAAGGCTCTCCAGTAGAGGTTCAAGCCGTCGAATCATGGGCGGATAGGTTTCATCTCGACACGAGCCAATGGGGGACTTTCCTGACGGCATGGAGCAGAGCATTGCAGGCCTTCCACACCCCACTGTCTTTTCTCGACTCACTGGCAAATAAAAGGGTGACGCTTAGCTTGGATGGTGCCTCGTTTGAGGTACACGAAGTTTCCTTCGAGCGGCGAGATGCGCTGGTAGCACTGTATAACAAACTCTACCCAATCAAAGCGAATCGTGATGACTACGGGCCTGGTAGGTTGATCATCCCTGAATCATGCGCCCTGTGCGAATGCGTTGCGAAGGCGGAAGACGACAAAGAGGCCGACGATATCGCTAGCAGTGTGACCTTCATGGAGTTAGGGGGGTTTTCACTCATGGTGAATCGCTTCCCGTGGGAACCAGGAAATCTTCTTTTGATGCCGTCTTCTCACGACCTTCAGGTCAGATCTTCGCTTCCACTTTCTCAAACCCCATCCATCCAGATCCAGGAATCTGGGATGACCTGGGGTACGCCTTCGGCTCATTATCTCGAAACAATGTTCAGCGTTGCTGACCTCTTTGATTTTGTGGCGATCCGCAACCACCCGGAGAGCGGTATGTCGCAGCCTCAGCACGACCATGCTCACTGTTTCCCGAGTGATCTACCGAAAGGATTCATACCGCGAACTCTTGCGGCTAGGATGAAGGAAGCTGGGCAGTTATCGGATGAGATAACTGTTTCGGAAAGTAGTCTCACTCCGTTTTCTGTACTTACACTCGCTGCGACTGATCGCGCTGCTCTCGCAAAGCGCGGTAGTATTCTACTGCGCAACCTAGAGCGCGCAGATCATGTTCCGGTATGTTCGTATTACGGAGGGGTTCTCTCGGTAGGTGTGCTGGTTCAGAAAGACATCAGACCGGAGGAGCGCTCTCGATTTGGCGCACGAGTGCTACTCAATTACTTCACACACTCTGAGCTCCAAAACTTCCATCTGACGAGTCGCTACTTTCCGATGGCTGGTCAATTCAAATGGAAAAAGTACCTTTGAGTGGCGAAGCGGCATCGCTTCGTTAATCTCATCCCCTTTGACTTTCAGAACCTCATTTCGCCTTGGATGTTCGGGAAGGTGTCTCAACCTCAGTAATGCTCTACGGTCGCGTGCGAAGGTAATGAGTCGTTCAAAACATCCTGCTCCATCTTTTGCCACACCATGTAGCGCTGCCTTCTCTCGGGACTAAGACATCGATAAGTCTGTACTGGCTCTTCGTTGTTGAGTTCGTGCGCATGGAATCGGCCTGCCGTCGCCATCCAGGCGCACAACGCCGCTCCACGAGCACTCGCGTCCCTCCCCTGTAAGCGGTGAAATGTGTGCCCTGAAACATCTGCTAGGTATTGAAGCAGGTAGTCGATCTCCGATCCTCCTCCTGCGACGTCGAGCTCTGCCGGAAACACCTCCCCGAGAAGGCCTTTATCTGCAAACTCTTCGAGCATTCGAACGATCAGGTTTCCAACGTTCTCTACCACCGCTCGGGCACGATCTGCATCCGAGGCTCCGCTCTTCACAACCAAGGTGTTGGGCAATCCATTGGGCCACTTCGGCATAATCGGCTGTTGATTGAGGAAGTACGCCGTTGCAAGACCTTTGGGATGCTCCGCGGCTGCCTTGTGGCAGGCAGCATCCAGCGCTCCGGTGTCCGAATACCAGCCGCGCCGAAGAGGCTCCAACAAGACGCTCCCAGTTACCGGGGATGTGGTCTCTATGAGGTATTGGGTTTCACGCGCATAGCCACTCGGCATCATCCGCGACAATAGGACACTCGTCATCAAACCGGTCTTTTTGACGATCTCAGCAGCGGTATCTACTGAAAGCGAGGCTATAGTACCGAGGTTCAGGAGTGGGCGCTTTGTTCCACGAGAACGCCCAAGCACGGCGGCCTGCTGGTCTCCTAGAACTGCCATTATCGGTATCTGCTCGAACTCAGTGTATGCTCCAAGGGAGGTCTTGATGGGTGCTAGCCTTCGTTTGTCGACCTGAAACTGTTGACACAAAAGATCGCTCCAGCCCCTCTCTTCGAGAGCATACAGCATCGTTCGGGCGGCCATGGTCTCTTCGGTGACGAAGCTCGAACGCTTGCTGAGTCGATAGAGTAGAAAAGAGTCGAGAGTGCCCACGAGGATAGAGGGCTCGAGGAACTGTCTCTGCAGGAGATGAATTTTGCCGGCAGCAAAATTGGGGATGGTCGGAATCCCGGTCATCTGAGAGATCTTCTCTACTCCCCTACCAAAGTTCTGAATGATCGTGTGCGTACGTGTGTCAGCCCATGTGATCATCGGATGTACAGGCACTCCATCATCGGCGCGCCACGCAAGCACGCCCGAGCGTTGAACTGCCAAACCTGCGGCTTTGATGACGCGCCCCTCGATGTGCGCCCACTCTTTTGCTTTCAAAAATACTTCGACGACAGAAGAGAGTAGTCCTTCTGGATCCTGCTCGACGCAACGCTCTGTTTCGACACGCGCCGGCGCAGGGGCATGTACACTGTAGAGAGTCTCGCCTGCCCCATCGATGAGCACAGCTTTCGTATTACTCGACCCTTGATCGATCCCTAAGAAGAGGTCGCTGTGCATTTCTCCTCCGCGACTAAGAGTGCGTAACAAAAATGAACCTCGTAGCGAGGATGAGCGAAATCGGCAGCGACGAGGATGCAGGCAAAAAAGGCGCGGAGACGTGCCCTCAGCGGCACGTTGAGCACCTTTTTTGCCGAAGACGAAGTAGCTGCCGATTGAAGCCATCCGAAGCAGAGGAGCATTTTTGTTACGCACTCTAAGGTTAATTCATCGTCTCCGATGTGTGAGCTACTCTCAAGATCGTATCACAGCAAGGCTGCATACTCACGTCTGTTCCAAGATAGCGGTTTCAGTCCTATGCTTTGGTTCCAAGGGTAGTAGATCCGGATCCTCCGCTCCGCTGACTCCCAGGAGCTCATAGATCGGGAATTCGGCAAGACGCCCCTTTACTTTGACACACCCGAGCGGCTTTACGACGATATCAGAGCTAACGGCTGCATATACGCTGTCGCTGATACAGATTCGACTACCGAACTGCTTGTTGACACTCTGCAATCGGGAGGCCACGTTCACACCATCCCCTAGTGCTGTATAGCTGAGCCTATCGTCTGAACCGATATTACCCACCAAAACCTCCGCAGTGTTCACCCCCACACGGATACCCATTGGGGGCTTCCCCTGCGCTATCCAACCTCTATTCAGGCGCTCCATACCACGCACTATGCGCATGGCAGACCTGCAGGCACCCAGGGCGTGATTTTCAATCTCCACCGGAGCGCCCCAAAACGCCATGACTGCATCTCCGATGAACTTGTCCACTGTACCTTGCTCTCTGGATACTGCCTCGGTGACCATCGAGAAATAAGCAGATATCTGTGATAGGAGTTGGTCAGGTGGGAGCTTCTCCGCATGCGAAGTGAAATCTTCTAGATCACAGAACAGAATCGTAAGTTGTTTCGTCTCCACTCCCAGGGTTAGGGGTCTGCCACTGTCTACGAGTTGACGAACGACCCCCATAGGCACGAAGCGTGAGAAGGTCCCTAAAGCATTTCGTAACAACGCTACCCCTCTTTGTACCTCCGCTACCTCGGTAATCGAACTTGGATGCGCGCGGCTCTCCGAAAACTTCAAAGACTGAAGAGAGACACAGTCGTGGGAGATGTTCTCAATTCCTCGGGATAACGTATGAGAGAGGCGCCGAATAAGAATCCAGTCAATTAAGATCAAAGCACAGATAAACAGAATGATTATGTGATTGGTTTGCTTGAGTGCGCCAACGAAGTCGTCTACCGGCGTGACAACAAGAGCTCGCAGTCCGAGGTCATACCTACTCTCGATATCGAAGAACAGCACGCTTGCCTCGCCTCGAGCGGTCTGCTCGACACGAGTGAGCATGTAACGCCCCGCGGCTTCAATCGGAGAGAGTGCTGCCTTGATACTTGGGCTTATCAAATCATCGAGATATTCGAGCTTTCGCGGGGCCAAGGAACCGGCTTGGCCCTGCCCATACTCGGTGCTCGCTATCACGGAACCGTCTGCTCCGATGATCAAAGTCGAGCTGTGCTCGCTGACGCGGTTTTCGCCCATGAATCGAGACAGCTCGTTAAATGTTATATTCGCCCCGACTATACCTTTGAAGACACCCTTATGTCTTATCGGATATCCGATCGATACTACGACCTCCCCTGAATCGGGGCTGAACCAGGGCGGGGCGAAGCTCTCGCGACCCAACTGCCTCGCGCTTTGATAGACTGGGAGGCTTCGTGGGGCGATTTGGAGGGAGGCTTGCTCTGTCTGTAGCACTGAAGGCCAGGTCGAAATATACCTTCTCTTCGCCGGACGAGCATCACCCTCTGGAGTCGGATCAGGTTGGGTCGTCAAACTCCACTTCGCCTCCGCCGGAAGATCTGGCCTATCTCGACGGCTTGCCTCTCCTATTCGAGTCAGAGATCGATACCGCCCGTCCTCATACGAGACCTGAAGGGTGTTCAATTGATTGAGATTATCTAATGCTCTAAAAAGGGCGCTCACTCCGGCGTCCTCAAAGAGGAAGGAGCTATCGTCGGCAGCATACTCCGCAAGAAGGGCTAGGGTAGTGACCGCAGGTCGAACGAGTTCATCCACCATCCGCTCGGTATCCCGTTTTTCTTGATGGATCGCACTGTACAGAATTCGGCGGATGGCTACCGAATTTCGCCAGTGGGAGACTACCAAGATGGCTATGAGAGCTGGTATAGTAAGCGCAGCGAAGATTACTGCTAGAGCAGTACTTAGGTTAACAGGTCTTTTGAATAGCCACATAAATACCTGCCCATCCTACTCGATCTCTCTTCAGGGAGGCGAGGCAAAACCTGTCGGTAGCTAAAGACTAGGGGAATTAGGTCCATATTCGATTTTCATGGCCAGGCAGGGCCGGATATCCGAGGTAGGCGACTTTACAATTGACTCGATTATCCCAAGAATAGAGCGTTAAAAGCCCCTCTCGGGGGGCATACTTTGGTTGGATTATTGTAGTTATGCGAAAAGCATACTTGTCGGATAAAGTGCTCGCGGGAGAGCGGATCTCGGGCCTCGAGGCACTCGAAGTGTGGCATCTCTTCGATTTTACGGAGCTAGCAAGCTTAGCCCAGACAGTTCGGTTTCGGCAGAATCCCACCTTCGCAGTTTCTTACCTGATCGATCGAAATATAAACTATACGAATGTTTGTAACTCGGACTGCTCATTTTGTGCATTTTACCGCCACAACCCGCGAGACCCTGAAGCCTACGTGCTATCGCGTGAAACCCTTTCGGAAAAGGTGCTGGAAGCTAAGGAGCTCGGGGCAACCCGTCTCCTGTTGCAGGGCGGGCATAACGATGAGCTTCCCTACGGTTTTTATCTCGAAATGATCGACTGGCTGCATTCGACCTTCAAGCTCGATCTCAATGCGTTCTCCCCTTCGGAGATCCATCAGATGACCCTCGTTTCGGGTAAGAGCTCTCGGCACGTGCTCGAAGACCTCAAGGCATGCGGGCTCAATGGATTACCAGGAGGAGGCGCAGAGATTCTAGACGACGAAGTTCGCCGCCGAATAAGCCCCAAAAAGATCTCTGCTGGGCGTTGGTTAGAGGTCATGCAGGATGCACAGAGCCTGGACCTCGTGACGACTGCAACGATGGTGATCGGGTTTGGGGAAACTCTCGAGCAGCGTATCAATCATCTCGAGCGATTACGCGAGCTACAGGATCGGTCCAAGAGCCGTGGACACGCGGGTTTCAACCTCTTCATCTCCTGGACTCATCAGTTCAATGAGCGGACATCCCTCGGACGTAGCCGTCACGTGGCGAAGTATGGAGCCGGGGCCTTAGAGTACCTCAAGAATGTGGCGTGGTGCAGGATCTTCCTCGATAATATTAGACACCATCAATCGAGCTGGCCAACCTGCGGACCTCATGTCGCAGAGATCGGATTGCACGCAGGATGCGACGATATCGGTAGCACGATGATGGAGGAGAATGTGGTTTCTAAAGCGGGAGCACCAACTGCAACAAAGTGGTCTATGAGTCCCGCTGAGCTCGAGATGCACATACAGCAGGCCGGGTTTACCCCCGTCCAACGTGATAGCTCATTTAAAATCGTGAAACGTACGGATCAAGTTGTACAACTCAGAAAAGACGCAGGTGCAGACAGCACCGATCTACTATCAGTAATCTCGAGCTGAGCATACGTGCACCACTCAGGTATGGATGTCACCTCATGGAAGCCCATTCATCGATTGACTCGAGACGAATGGACAACTCGACGCACAGCTCACCGGGAGCGCGTGCATCATTGGACAGAGGATCGAGTTACGCGGGCTACCCGGAATCAAAAGCACCCAATTTTCGACTTCCTCTTTACATACTACTCGTTTCGACCAGCTCATCTGGAGAGATGGTCGCCAGGTGCAGACGTAGTTCTCGATGACTGTTCGCTCGACGAGGTAGATTGGCGTGATGACTTCCGGGAATGCGCCCAAGGGGCGATCATTCCCGGAGAGAGCTTTCCAGCCCATCGCGCTCCATATCTTTCGTGGGCGATTCGTTACCTGCGGAACATCGCGACGAGGCCGGCTTCTTTCTGCTGCTTCGGCCTGCACGAATGGGCTATGGTCTACCGAGATGATACACCACGGCACGGCGAGGTTCCCTTACGTCTCTCGACGCGAGAGATAGCTACTGTCCTCGAGGACTCAGAGGTGCGTTGTACTCATTACGACGCTTTTCGTTTTTTTACTGCTGAGGCAGTACCACTCAACAAGTTTGCTCTTAGCCGAGAGGAAACACCTCACTACGACCAGCGCGGATGCATTCATGTAACCATGGACCTCTACAAGTTTGCGCACAAGATCGCACCGTGGTGTTCGAGCGAATTGATCGCTGATGCTTTCCTACTCGCTCTCGACGCTCGTTTGGTCGATATGCGCGCGAGTCCATACGACCTGAGTAGCTTCGGAGTCGAAGCTATCCCGATCGAATCTCTAGAAGGCCGTGAACTCTACGTGCGTGAGCAACGACGACTCTCGGAGCATGCGGTGCCGATTCGAAGTCAACTGCTGCAGGTGTATCAAGAATTGGATAAACGACTTCAGTCTTCGATAGCCGCGAATGGAAGTTAGTCTAAGCACCGCGAGCACAGAGTATAGGCCTCATGAAAACCTCTGATCACGAATCGCAAGAGAGCGTGTGCAAAGTCACTGGTACAGAAAGGGTACCTGCCGATATCGCAACGATTGCTGCTGTCGGCCAGCCGTTACTTGACGTCATTGTTCCGTGTGATACCGCTCTTCTCGAGCGTAACGGCTTTGTGCCGGGCACTCACGAGTTTTTGACGAGTCAAGCGATGAGTGAATTATTGGTCCAGATCCCTGTTGACAGAATGCATCAATTTTCGGGAGGCTCGGCGCTCAACTCTGTCAAAAGCGCCCGCATTTTAGGGTTAGGTGGATCGTACGTGGGCCTCATGGGGAGCGATCCAGCCGGGGGACGTGTTCGTGCTTTACTTCTCAATGAAGGGATCAAAACTCCTCTCGATCCAACACAGGAGTATCCAACCGGAATGTGTATCTCGCTCATTACCCCTGACGGAGAGCGGACGATGCGAACAAATCTTGGCGCATCGAGCCTTCTCGATGCTCGACATATTGAGCGTGTTTCTTTCAGAGAACATGCTTGGGTTATCTTGGAGGGCTACCTTCTGGTCAGTAGCGACAGTAATCGCTCGGCACTATCTGCTAGCTTGGCAGCCCTGGCAGCTACTCGCGAAAAGGCCGTGTTCTCCCTGGCATCTGAGTACATAGCAAAAACTCAGAGAGAAGCGATCTTTGCCTCAATCCTACCTCGGATCGGTCTTTTCATCGCAAATGAACGGGAGGCTTGCGCATTGACCGAAACTTCGTCTGTGAATGAGGCTCTCGAAATTCTAGAGAAATATCCTCCTGGACTTGTCGTAACGTGCGGAGAGAGAGGGGCATGGACTTACATGAACCGAGAGCGGTTTTTTACTCCCGCTCATACGAGTGGCACTACCGTAGTCGATACAACAGGTGCTGGAGATGTTTACCTCGGAGCGTTTTTAGCAGGGCTGTCTATGCGCCTGAGCCCGAGAGTGGCGGCTAACGGCGCAAGCCGTATGGCAGCGCTCGTCGTTTCCAAATACGGCTCAGATCTGCCGCAGATAGCTTCAGATCTATGGGCTGATGTGACGGGTAGCTGCTCGTTCTGAGATCGAGCTCATTGGGTTTCGAGTGGGTAACATTCAGTGTTATCGCGGACGTGAAGGAAGACCACGCTAGCGCGTCTGCGCACGGAGCAGGGCCTTGTGTATCTGGCCAAACAAACCGGTCAGGATACGCAATTCACGCACAGAGAAGTGTCCTCGTCTCGCCATGTTCGCCAGGAGATCACGCATATGCATTGGTGAGTTATCGTTCAGAAAACCGACCTCTGTGGCAGTGTTGAGAACTATGCTCACGAACTGTTCGAGATTGGCGTTCGTTGGCCACTCGCCTCGTTCAGAGCCGACTGCCGAGCTCATGCGTTTTCGAAGCGAGTACAGGGCTAGGAGCACTGATTGAGCCAAATTATAGGACGGATTCTCTGCATTCGAAGGGATCCGCACTAGAAAATGGCAAAACGGATAGTGCTCGCGCCTGAGGCCCGATTCCTCCGAGCCGAAGAGCAGCGCAACCGTCCGCTTCGGAGCTTGTGCCAGCCGTTCAACCCATTCATCGAGGAGCAGCTGCGGGACTCGATGCGAGGAGCTATCTGATGCAAACCCGATGACCTCATGCGCGTCAGCTAATGCCTCGGATAGAGCCTCAAAGGAGGGTGCTGAATCGACTAAAGGTGCACCCCAACAGGCAACGCCACGGGCCATCACCACGTCAAAGCTGGCCGGGCTCACGAGGCGAAGCTCGTTAATGCCCAAATTGCTCATAGCGCGCGCTACCGCCCCGATATTTCGTGGATCTTTGGGCTCTACTAAAATGACTACTATCCGTAATCCTTCCGGCATCGGCAGGAGATCGCCGAACGCTTGTGGCTGCCGTTTGTCTATCTCGGACATTACGAGCTGCTCTCAGGACAGGGTAGGTGTCGAACGGCCCTCTTCTCGGTGCTCACGTTTCGGAGCCAAAACATCCTAACCCCAGAGCATCGGTCCTCAGCCTCAATCATTCCAGGCCCACTGTGACAACCTCGCAGACCCTTCGAGCCTTACTCCGCGCCTCCTCGAGAGAAGCTCCGCGCGAAAGCGCTACCCCCATCCTACGGTGACCGGATACCTCCGGCTTTCCAAAGAGCCTTAGGTCCGTATCTTGAGCTGAGAGTGCTTGGTCTACGTGCGAGTATCGAATCGACCGAGATTCACCGTGTACAAGCAGTGCACACGAAGCTGATGGCCCTCGCTGGCGGATACAAGGGATGGGGAGTCCCAGCATTGCTCGCGCATGCAGGGCGAACTCAGAGAGATCTTGGGAGATGAGGGTAACGAGTCCGGTATCGTGTGGACGGGGGCTCACTTCACTGAAAAAAACTTCATCGCCTTTGATGAATAGCTCCACTCCGAAAATTCCCCTGCCCCCTAGGTTTGTAGTGACAATTTCAGCAATACGCTGCGCCTCTTCGAGGGCAGCTTTGGACATGGGATGCGGTTGCCACGACTCACGGTAATCACCGTCAATTTGGAGATGCCCGATCGGTTCACAGAAATCGGTACCTCCTAGGTGTCTCACCGTGAGAAGCGTTATCTCACAGTCAAAGGGCACGAAACCTTCGACGATAACTCGTCCTGCTCCAGCTCTCCCACCGCTTTGAGCATACTCCCAGGCTTTCTCGAGATCTAACTCACTGGTTAGCTTGCTCTGGCCCTTTCCAGAGGAGCTCATGATCGGTTTAACGATGCACGGGTAACCGAGCTCGAGGACGGCATTACGATACTCGTCAAAGCTTCCTGCAAATCGGTACGGAGAGGTCTTGAGTCCTAGCTCCTCAGCTGCCAAGCGTCGGATACCCTCCCTGTTCATGGTAAGGTGTACGGCGCGCGCTGAGGGGATCACCTTGAATCCACGCCCCTCGAGCGACACTAGTGTGCCTGTTGCTATAGCTTCGATCTCCGGGACGATAAAATGTGGCTTTTCAGCCAGGATTAGCCTTTCGAGAGCTTCACCGTCGAGCATCGACACGACGTGACTTCGATGCGCTACCTGCATAGCAGGAGCACCAGGGTAGCGATCGAGAGTGATCACCTCGATCCCCAGTCGTTGGAGTTCGATGACGACCTCCTTAGCTAATTCCCCTGCGCCGCAGAAGAGAACCTTGGTTGCCGAATTCGATGCTGGGGTTCCGATAGTGGTCACTGAGACTCCTTCATGAAGCTCGCTGAGAGCCGAAGAGGTGTGCTCCTCAAGCTCAAACTCCAGTAGTTAGAGGACTGGGTGCGTCGTCTGTTTCCCTTTCTGCCCGCCGCTCTCTCCGATCTAATCGTGACTATCCCACTACTAAGAGAACGGGCAACAGTCCCTTTTTACGTTCTTGAAACGCACCGGATTGATACTCTCAAAGGGGAGTGGTTTCAAGCCCCCTGAACTTCAGAGCGGCTCGTGTATTTCTGGCCACCCCTGCGTTAGAGGCGAAGCAGGATAGCTCTCGGGCACAGCTTGAGGCATTATCTCACAAGCGAAACTTAACGTTAGAAGACAACCATCCTGCTATGAAGAATCACAAATGGCCGGTCCTCGGTAAACTATCACAGAGGGATTTTTTGAGCCGTTATTGGCAAAAGCGCCCCCTCTTGATCAAACAAGCCCTGCTCCCCTTTCCTAACCTGATTACCCCGGAGGAGTTAGCCGGAATGGCCTGCGATCCAGCGGTTGAGTCGCGCCTTATCATAGAGAAGGGAGGCAAGACCCCTTGGGAGCTGCGTCGTGGTCCTTTCAAACCATCGACCTTCAAAAAGCTTCCCAAAAAGAAGTGGACATTCCTGGTGAACGGTGTCGATAGGTTCGTTCCCGCGGTGAATGCCCTCTTGGATGAGTTTTCATTCGTCCCGTTTTGGAGGATGGATGATGTCATGATCAGTTATGCTGTCGAGGAAGGCAACGTCGGTGCACATGTAGACAACTACGATGTGTTCCTCGTCCAAGCTCATGGTAAGCGTGAATGGATGATCGAGGACCGTCCAGTTGTCGAGGATAACTTCGTCGCGGATCTACCGATTCGATTGCTGAAGCGTTTCAAACCCACACATAGGTGGCTGCTCGAACCAGGGGACATCTTGTATCTCCCTCCACGCTTTCCACATCACGGTATCGCACGCGGCGGCGACTGTATGACGATCTCCGTTGGTTTCCGCTCTCCGTCAATTCACGATATTCTGAACGGAGTGGTTGCAAGTGGGCTTGTGAATACTGATGAATCTCTACGATACATCGATCCGGATCTGAAGCCTCAAGCTCCAGGAGAGATCTCTCGAGATGCAATCACCAAGATTAAGACCAAGATCACTGAAGTTCTCCTCTCAGACGATGTGATCACTGATTGGTTGGGTCACTCTGTTACCGAGCCTTACAACGATGTAGATCTACGGGCCACTGCCTTTAAAACCACGCCTTCCCGAGTTGGTAAATTGATCCACAAGGCGCATTCCCTCGTTCGCGCGGAGGGCTCTCGTTTGGCATATATCAGGAACGGGAAGACGGTATCATTTTTCGAAAATGGACGACGACACGAGCTCGCTGGTAAGGCTGCTGACTTAGCCTCTATACTCGCTGATAGGATCGTAGTGCCAGTAGAGCGCTTGATGCCTTTTATCGACGATCGAGCGTGTACGGCGCTCTTAGCTACTCTACTATCGTCGGGTGCTGTAGTCATCGATTCCGGTGATTGATTTGCCTGGTTGGTATAGGCACGACGGGCGCTGAGGCCGCCATAGATCGCTACCTGTTGCAGATCATACCCAGAGACTTAAACGGCTCAGGTGCTTGAAGCTTGCCCAGAATGGAGGATAATTAAAACTTAGAGTGCGTAACAAAAATGAACCTCGTAGCGAGGATGAGCGAAATCGGCA
>JBBAUR010000007.1:0-74666 GCA_040398075.1 Bdellovibrionota bacterium
TGCCGATTTCGCTCATCCTCGCTACGAGGTTCATTTTTGTTACGCACTCTAAAAAACTACAACAGAGGGGTTCTCGAATCGACGGATTCCGAGAGCTCTCCTGTATGCTGCATGAGCCTTCTTGAACTCAATTGGCTGAAATAGTTCTTTTCAGAAGTGCGTAGTGTAACAGGCAGGCGCGGGTCACAGGCGTAGGCATACGAGCTGCCGAGCAGGGATTGCGCTCACCCTGCTATAGCGAGTGATTTTTTAAAAAACTCAGGCGCTTCCGGGTTTTGAGTGGGGAGCACCTTTGTGTATTTCACAAAGAGTCTACCGATTGGCCCTTGAACGACAAGTTGGTGCTAGCTCGAGCACCTTGAGGTGAACAAAGAGGTCAGCAAGGGGGTAGCATACCGAGTTTCTACGCCTTTGACCCTCGCTGTACTCCCACTCTCTTTGTAATTCCCCCCTTGTAGTTTGCGTAGTCCGGCCAAGGGTTGAGTGAGCCACACTACCCACTCGATTTCCTGAAGCGCGAAAAATCACTCGCGCAAGGTTTATTTACCGGTGCTACTTCGTGAAATTCGTGTTCTCCTGTAGCGGCGGCGTTTTCTCGGACAAAGCTGAATGCCCAATCCCGTTAGCCCAGGTGTGTGAGGGCGCACGCCACACGGGGCTTGATTAAATCGGATTAATACAGCGCGCGTGGTGCAAGAGGATTGATGAAGAAGATAATGAGATCGATAGTTGCCACTCTATTCGTATTGATGGTTGAGACGCCGCTTGCTCATGCTGGTGATGCTGCGATGATCGTTTTCAAGAGTGGGGTCGTCGTGAATCTCGACAACGGGTACAAACAACTCGTAGATGGAATGAAGGGTCTCAAGATGAAAGGCTCTGAGAACTATCCTGTCGAGATCCAGATTGAAGGTACTGCGTTCTTCATCAATTTGGGTGAGGTCGCGGTGCTGTGTCGGGACCGTTGCTCGAGTCTGACGCTCATTTCGCCCAAACAGGGGCCGGCCTCTCAGATGAGTCGATAACTAACTACCCCAAACTCCTCTTTCGCGGATGAGAGGGGTTTTGCCCCGTTTCCCGAGCGCTCCAGCGAGAGCTAGTCGACGAGCGGCTCGCACAGAGAGAGTGTGGGAGGCGAGAGTAACGGAAACGAGAAGTACGGCTTTACTTAACCCGGTCTCGTATCTCGCCTTGATCCACCTTGCTTATTGCAACGGCTGAATCGTGTCTAAAGCTCCAGCAACAGCCTCATCTGGGGCAATTACATCGATCGAACAAGCGCCGATTGAATCGATCAGGCTCCACTTCATGTGCCCACCGATGTTCTTCTTGTCACGTGCCATGAGCGCGCGTATTCGGGTTTCGTCGAACCGAGTAGGTAGAACAACTGGTAAGCCGGCCGCAGTTATTCCGGCTCGTGTTTGCGCATAGTCATCGTGTGAGAGCTGTCCTATCCGGCGCGCGATATGCGCCTCGGCTACCATCCCGATTGAAACGGCCTCTCCATGCGTGAGTGCTATACCTTCTTGAAGCGCGTATTCTTCAATGGCGTGCCCGACTGTGTGACCGAAGTTTAGTGTCTTGCGCGGACCTTGCTCCGTTTCGTCGGACTCCACAACCCGCTGTTTGAGCTCGCAGGAGCGGAACACCACATCCAACAATTCGTCTAGACTCCATGCATCGTATGGTCTCGAGGTGACGTAGGCGAAGTACTCGGCATCTGCTATCAAGCCGTGCTTGACGATCTCGGCAAATCCTGACCGCATCTCACGGGGTGGCAGGGTGGTCAAGACATCGATGTCGATTACGACGTGGCTCGGCTGACTGACAGCTCCGAGAAGATTCTTTACCCCGCTAAAGTTAATGCCGGTCTTCCCTCCGATGCTCGCATCGACCTGTGCCAGTAGTGTAGTGGGTACGTGCACGAACTCTATTCCGCGCATATACGTGGCCGCAGCAAACCCTACCAGATCGCTCGTCGCACCCCCTCCGAGAGTAACGACCAGAGAGCGTCGATCGAGCTTTCGATCGGCGAGGAATTGCCAGACCGATTCGAGACCTTGTACGTTTTTGACCTGCTCACCCCCTGAAATCACCAGGAGTGACGACGGGTCGAGAGCGAGGCTCCCACACACAGTGTGTGCATGCGCCTCGGCACCGCCGTCGGTTATGACAGCAATCGATGAATACTTTTTAGTAGGGAGCAGAGAGGCAAGCTGCCCGATAAGCGCGCGACCGACCCACAATTGTGAGGTCATCTCGATTCGAGACACTTTCAGAGTAAGGCTACGCATTATATCACACCTGTAATCGACGAAGATCTGCCATCATCTTCTCAAACTGCGGGAAGCGCAGCGCCTGCGGTCCATCACTCAGCGCCTTCTCCGGCTCGGGGTGAAACTCGACGATGATACCGTCTGCTCCCACGGCTTTCGCCGCTAGTGCTAGAGGTGGTACGAGCTCTCTCACGCCGGCGGCGTGGGAGGGATCGATGAACACAGGCAGGTGCGTTCTCGCCTTCAAGACCGGCACTGCGCTGATGTCGAGGGTTCCACGGGTAGCTGTCTCGAAAGTCCGAATACCGCGCTCGCACAGGAACACCTGTTGATTGCCTCCAGCCAAGATATACTCGGCCGCTTGCAAGAGCTCTTCAATCGAAGAGCTCATACCGCGCTTGAGCATCACGGGGCGTCGAATCTGCCCAATAGCTTTCAGGAGGCTGAAATTCTGCATGTTGCGCGCGCCGATCTGGATAATATCGGCTTTTTCGGCGACCCGAGCCACGTCGTCTGTCGTCATCACCTCGGTGATGACCGGCATACCGTAGGCGCCTCCCGCCTCCACCAAGATGTCCAATCCTTCGTATCCCATCCCTTGGAAGCTGTACGGTGACGATCTCGGCTTGAAGACGCCACCACGTAGGATCCGAGCGCCGTTGTCACGTGCTTCTTTGGCACACGACATAATCTGTTCGCGCGATTCGACCGAACAAGGGCCAGCGATTACCAGGAAGTTCCCATCACCGATCTTGATACCTCCGACATCGATAATCGTGTTGTCGCTCTTGTATTCACGGGTGACGAGTTTGTACCCCTTGTCCTTACCGCTTGATTTCGGAGCTGGCTTTTCTGCCAGCTCTGGCTCAGAAGGGGTAGCAGGCTGCCTATCCTCGCCGATCTCAACCTTGGTTGGCGCTACGTCACACGACGGGAAGCACCCCAGCACCTTGATGAAGCGGACAATCCTGGTGAGCTCATCGAGTGCGGTCTTCACATTGGCAGAGTCGAGATTACCCATGAATTCGACATAAAACATCTCCTCCCATGAATTGCCAGCGATCGGACGGCTTTCCAGCTTAGTGAGGTTGATTCCGTTTCCCTTGAAGACAAGCAGGGCATCCACCAAGGCACCCGCTTGGTTGAGAGTGTTCATGACGATTGATGTCTTAGCTGGAATGCGGGGGTCGACCTTGACAGGCTGCTTTGCCACCACGAGGTATCGCGTTGAGTTCTCCTCCTGGTTCGCGATATGTGCCTGCAAAATCGAGAGGCCGAACATCTCAGCTGCTTCTCGACTGGCGATAGCAGCGTACACACGATTGCCCGCCTCGTGCACACGCTTCACGGCAAGTGCCGAGTCGTTGGTGTACTCGAGGCGACACTCAGGGAGAGAAGCCAGGAACTGGCTGCATTCAGAGACAGCGAGTGGGCTGCAGTAGATCCGCTCGAGATGCGATACGGGAACGTTCTCGCTGCCTATCAAACAGTGACTGACTTCGAACTTTTCCTCTCCGACTATAGAGACTCGAGAGTTGAGGAGTAGATCATACACCTCGTTGATAGCACCGGAAGTCGTGTTTTCAATCGGAAGGATTCCGAAATCACAGGTACCAGCCTCGACTGCGCGCACGGCTTCGAGGAAGGAGGGAAAGCCGACAAATGTCGCCGACCCGTTGTCGCCGCTGGTGAAATGAGAGCGTCCCACTAGGTGTGAGTAGGAGCCATCGATGCCCTGAAACGATACCTTTACGTTTCTGGCGCGCCAGGTTGAGCCGTTCAGTTTGCGTTGGAGTGCGTCCTGTTGCACCCGTACCGACTCAGCTACCACTTCGTGGAAGATATTGGTGACGTACTGTGGTTCGAGACCGAGAGACTTACCCTCTGCGATTCGTGCCTTGAGTAACTTCAATTCTCGGGTCTCATCTCGCACTGCCGCGCTCTCGGCATCCTTGGCTTGAATCGCCTGTTCGGCGAGCGTTCTGCGGGAGGCTAGAAGGGTGAGTAGCTCTCGATCGAGTCGATCTATCTCCGCACGCACATCTGCCAGGTGCTGGTCTGCTGGTTTGTTTGCTGAGTTCGTCGTCATAGTCTTTCGTAATATCTCTTTTGTTAGCCGGGTAAATCAATTGATGTAGGTGAGGAACGAGCTGTACTGCGGGTTGCGCCCGTGTACGACATCCAGGTAGGCCTGCTTGAGCTTGGAGCTCACTGGCCCAGCCTTGCCATTCCCGATAGGCTTGTCGTCAATAGTTCCGATCGGAGTGACCTCGGCAGCAGTTCCCGTAAAAAAAGCCTCGTCAGCAGAGTAGACCTCTTCTAAGGTTATCGTACGCTCGGTGATAATAAACCCGAGGTCTCGAGCGATCTGCATCACAGAGGAGCGGGTGATCCCTGCCAAGATAGTTCCGAGCGGAGGTGTCACGATCTCGTTTCCCTTTATCAGGAAGAAGTTTTCTCCCGGGCCTTCGGCGATGCAACCGTCTTCATCGAGGAACAACGCTTCGTGATACTTGGTGCCCTTGAGTTCGAGTACTGCGAGGATGCTGTTGACGTAGTGCCCGCAGATCTTCGCATCAGCTACCGTTGATTTAGGGTGGATCCGGATATACGAGCTCACCTTGATGTCTGCGGCCTCAACCGGGATGTAGGCACCCCACGGCCAGCAGGAGATGCTGACCTCTACCGGCGAATTGCGGGGATTCAAGCCCATTACTCCGTAGCCGTGAATCGCCAAAGGACGTATGTAGCCCTGGGGTAGGTCGTTCCTCCTGAGCAGCTCACACGTAACGTCACACAGCTGTTGGACGGAATAGGGGAGGGTCATTCCGAGTACCCGCGCGGAGTACACCAACCGCTCCATGTGCTCTTTGAGACGGAATATAGCCCCGCCACGCTCCGTTTTGTACGCCCGAATACCCTCGAAAGCCCCATCACCGTAGTGCAAGGTATGTGTGAGGATGTGGACCTTGGCATCCTCCCATGCAACGAATTCACCATTCATCCAGATGTATTTAGTGGTTTCCATCACTCTATCCTCTCGCCAATTGCCAAAGCCATCTCATGTGTCGAAACTTCCTTACCGGTGCCGGCGTAAATATCGGCAGTGCGATACCCCTCGTCCAACGCTCGGACTACAGCTGAATCTATCGCATCTGCCTCGGCGCTCCAACCGAAGGAGAATCGGAGCATCATCGATGCTGACAGTATCTGGGCCACTGGATTCGCGATTCCCTTACCGGCGATATCGGGTGCCGAGCCTCCTGATGGCTCATAGAGTCCGAACCCGGCGGCATTCAAGCTCGCCGAGGGTGTCAGGCCGAGAGAGCCAGGCAGCGCTGCAGCAAGATCGGAGAGGATGTCTCCGAAGAGGTTCGAGGTCACGATGACGTCGAATTGCCCCGGATTTCTGACGAGCTGCAACGCGCAATTATCGACGAGCATGTCTTCGAGGAGTACATCCGAAAACTCCGAGTGAACCTCGTGTAGCACCTCCCGCCACAGCTTCGAGGTGTGCATGACGTTGGCTTTATCAACCGAGGTCACCCGTCCACGGCGCTTGAGAGCTGCCTTGAAGGCGACTCGAGCTACCAAGGCGATCTGATCCTCGGTGTATTCACCGACATCTTTCGCACAACGCTTGCCCCCTTCGCTCCACATCGAGTGCTCGCCGAAGTACACGTCTCCTTGTAGTTCCCGGATGATCAGGAGATCGACACCTTGCCTCGTAATCTCGTCACGGAGCGGACAGCTACCTTCGAGTTGCGGATAGACCTTAGCAGGACGGAAGTTGGCGGCAAGGCTAAACGTCTTACGGAGCGCCAAAATAGAGTTGGACTCACATCCTTTCCACTTGGGAAGGTGAGATTTGGCGATGGGACCACCTACCGAACCGAACAAAATGGCATCTGCCCCCAGGCATATCGAGATTGTTTCGTCCGGGAGGTGTGCGCCATACGTGTCGAAGGCTGCTCCTCCGACAAGGGCATCTCGAAAGGTGAGTTCACGGCCGTAGATCGAACACACCTTTCGTAGAACGGCCAGCGTCTCGTGCATCACTTCGGGACCGACTCCATCACCGGCCAACACTGCGATCTTTTTTGGGCTCATACTCTCACCGATTGGGGGTTCCTACGCTGAAAAACCAGCTCTCGCGTTGTTTTGCTTTGGTTTCCTCGATCTGTGGAAGCCGTGATCGTAGATACTCCATTTCGTCCAGGCCATTGAGCATGCAGTGCTTCAAAAATGGGTCATAGGAGAAACTCCAACTCCGACCATCCGAGCACTCGACGGATTGTTTCACGAGGTTCACCGACAGGGAGAGGTTTCCTCTACCCGCTTCTTCCAGAAGGGTGTCGATCGTCGAAGCAGCTAGGGTCACGAGCAGTAGACCGTTTTTTCCGCTGTTGGAGGCAAAGATGTCAGCAAACGACTTGGCAAGCACGACGCGTATTCCTGCCCCTCGCAGCGCCCATACTGCGTGTTCTCGGGAAGAGCCACACCCAAAGTTACTGTCAGCTACGAGGATGTGCGCATTTTGAAAGCGTTCCTGATTGAGGAAGAAGAGAGGATCCGTGGCCCTAAGGCGCAAGAAAAGATTCGAGCCGAATCCCTCACGAGCGATACTCGTGAGGAACTGAGCCGGAATGATCATGTCAGTATCAACATCTTTGATGGGTAGTGGTGCGGCTATCGATGTTACGGTTTCAAAAGCTTCCATAGTGCGCCTCCTATCGGTTGACCGAGGTGATATGACCCGCGATGGCGCTCGCAGCTACCGTCGCAGGGGAAGCAAGGTGAGTGATACTTCCTTCGCCTTGTCGACCGATGAAGTTTCTGTTCGATGTGCTGATGCAGCGCTCGCCAGGTGGTACCTTGTCGTCGTTCATACCGAGACACATCGAGCATCCGGGCATACGGAAGTGCGCTCCTGCTGATTCGAATATCTCTCTGAGGCCCTCTCGCTCTGCCTGAGCAGATACCGCTTCTGAACCCGGTACCACATAGAGCGTGACTCTCGGATGTACTTTATTACCTCTCAAGACCGATGCTGCGATGCGGAGATCGTCGATCCTACCATTGGTGCAAGAACCGATGAACGCCCACTGCACCGCAGTGCCTTTGATCGGTCGGCCTTCAGAAAGCTTGGTGTACGCAAGCGCTTTCTCGGCAGCTGCACGGTGCGTCTCTGGAAGCTCTCGCAAACGAGGTACGGTCTCATCGACCATAATAGCCTGCTCGGGGTTCGTTCCCCATGTTACCATCGGGGCGAGGCAGTCGATATCCATAGAGACCTCCTGATCGTAGGACGCCTCATCATCAGAGGCGAGTGAACGCCAGAGATCCTCCGCACGCGCCCAGTCGGAGTCTTTGGGGGCGTACGGACGACCTTTGATGTAGGAAATAGTCGTATCGTCCGGGGATACCAGGCCTGCCCGGGCGCCGCATTCGATGCTCATGTTGCAGATGGTCATGCGTTCTTCCATCGACATCTTTCGGATCGCACCTCCACAATACTCTATTACATAGCCGTTACCACCCGAGATGCCGATATCAGCGATGAGTTTTAGGATCGCATCTTTGGCGAAGACTCCGGGACGGAAGGTGCCCTCGAAGGAGACCTTCATAGTCTTGGGCTTACGCTGTAGAATTGAGCCGGTTGCCATGACGTGTCCGACCTCACTCGTTCCGATACCGAACGCCAGAGCACCGAAAGCTCCGTGCGTCGATGTGTGAGAATCACCGCATACTATCGTCATGCCTGGCTGAGTCAGTCCGAGTTCCGGGCCGATGACGTGCACGATTCCTTGATGTCCCGACCCGTAATCGTAGAGCTGAATGTCGAACTCTGCGCACATTTTGCGCAAAGCTTCTACCTGCGCGCGCGCAGAGTCGTCGTAGATCTCGAATCTATTTACTCGAGTAGGGATACTATGATCGAGGGTGGCAGCGATCCGGGTGCGGTCGAACAGAGGGATGCCGCGCACCTTGAGGAGTGAGAACGCTTGAATCGAGGTGACTTCGTGAATCAGCATGAAGTCGATCGTCAATATGTCGGGGGCGCCTGTGTGAGCCTCGGCCGGGATGACGTGAGAGTCCCAGATCTTTTCGATGATAGTGCGTTTCATGGGTGCTGTTCCAGTCTGTATTGCGCGTCTATGTAGGCGTGATTGACTCCGTCGATGAGAGCCCGCATCGCAGAGATCTCGATATCGCTGTCCTCACCTCTCCCCGTGAAGGTTTTTCCACTTTGAGCTGCGACGACGATAGTTGAGATGCTCGTAGCAGATATTCCCGAGCTCGCTGATTCGCTGTGATAACTCACGATCTGTAATCCGGGAAAACGTGAATCGATGGCCTTCTTGAGGGTCGCAAGTGCCGAGTCGCGTCCTTCGTACGATTCGTGGAGCTCCCCCGCGAAATCGAAAAATCGTCCACGCAGAAATATCTCGGATTGATTGCTGCGCTTGCCGTAGTCGAAATTCTCGATAGCGATCGGTTTCCGATATTCGAAGTAAGCAGCGAGCACCTCGTAGTCGGTGACCCCTTTACGACGGGTTTCGTAGAAGTTCTTGATGTACTGAGCGATGGTAGACTTCTCCGAATCAGTGCATCGATACCCGGCTCCCTCGATGATTGACTTCACGTGATTACCCCCCGAAAGTGGTCCGAACACGAATGTGATCTCCTTGCCAACTTCACGCGGATCAAAGGGCTGATAGGCAAGCGGATTGTGAAGGATGGCGTTTGTGTGCCCACCCGAAGAGTGTTTCGCAGCATTTTCTCCGGTGATCGGCCAATGCGGCTGACGTGGTAGCATGTGGGTAGCCACAAAATTAGAGAGACTCTGAATGTGTTCGAGTTTGACAGTGGTATGGAAGGGTCTCTCTGGATCCGCAGCAGCTCCGAAGTGGTGAATCGCAAGTATCGCCTGTTCGAGTGATACGTTCCCTGCGCGCTCTCCGATGCCGTTGAAGCATCCTTCGATCTGGCGGCAGGGCCCCGTAAACACTGCTTGAAGCGAGTTGTGCAGAGCAAGCCCGAAGTCGTTGTGGCAGTGGGCCGACCAGGTTACCTCTCGAAGCGGATATTCCTTCGCGATGATCCTTGCGTGTTGATTCATGAGGTTCACGAAATAACGCGCACCTTCCAGCCAGCACCCGCCACCAATGGTGTCGGGGCAGTTGATAACCGTGGCGCCTCCCTCGATCGCGGCGCGGATGAGATCGGTCGTAAAATCGAAGTTCTCTCCAACTCGCGAGTACCCCTCGGGACTGAATTCGACCTGCATGCCAGCTTTGGAGGCGAGCATGCACAGCTCGTGAGTCTCCCGCACGAGAGCGGCTTTGTCTTTCGAGCGTTCTCCCAAAGATGCCTCCATCAGCTCTGGGGCAACAGGGAGATACATGTGCAGACGAGCTTTACCGCCTGTGGCAGCCGGTCGCAGAGCCTCGATGGTTTTTTCTACCTGCTCTCGTCGTTGTTGGCATAGAGCAGCGATAGTTGGTGAGTCGGCGTACCCCGCTAATTCGGTAGCGATCGTGTGAACGATATCGTGATCGAGTTTGCTCGCTGCTGGAAAGCCTGCCTCGAGGATGTCGATGCCAGCTTTGTGAGCGAGCCGAGCATATTCGAGGTTCTGCTCGAACGAGATGGCAGCGCCTGGACACTGTTGCCCATCTCGCAGGGTTGTGTCGAATATCTCAATCTTTCGGCTCTCCTGCATTGTGTGCGACCTCAACTCGTTCGGTATTCCCATGTTTTTCACCCTTCGAATTTTGAGGGGGATTTGCAGCAAAAAAAAAGGCCCTGCGGTGAAGCAGAGCCTTTTTTCAGCGCGAGCTGGTGACTCTGCCTTACGAAGGCCTTACCACGAGTCCAAAGAGGTAAGAGAGTCTACTGAGCTGCATACGTTTCTTTTAACCTCACAAGAGTACCGATGAAAGCTCCATAAAGCAAGAGCCAGAGCAGCGCTGTGCGTTTAGATGGTTTCTGTCCGCCAGGACAGAAACCAAAGAAAACAAGACCTTTTTCGCCTCTCGAAATGATTCAATATTCACCAGCGACAATCGCTTACTCCGTTTGAAGACGCGAAAAACCTCAATTTTCGAGCAGCGACCCAGAATTATCGATGAAGATCTTTTCGCCTCGCAGGGAATATAAGTGAGAGTTCGTGTGGAAATCGGTGTTTCTGGACAGGAACTAGGTAGGTGTACCAGTTCGGCCCACGGGATTTACCCGATAGCAGGTCGAGCCGATCTTTACGTAGAGCTTACCGTCCCGACCACGCGCGCGGGCATTCCTTGCGAGCGTTGAGTTGGAGCAGACCGGTACTCCACCAGCGCCACAGTAGGCGCGCGCTTTTCCACTCACGTTCCATCGCCCATAGTAACCCAGTCGGGTCGCTTGCGAGCCATCCGAGTATAGAACCGAAGCCGGAAAGCTAGGGCAGAGGCGGTTACAGATGAGGGTAGGGCCCGATGCACGAGCATCTCCGGAGGAGATGTGATGTGAGATAGTGGACTTATAGAGGAATTCATTGCTGACCCCCTTGACCTGCGGGCACACGGCTCTGAATCCCCCTCTGGCTCCAGCAGTTCCGCGAGCCATCTTTCTCAGCGACCTTTCACCTAGCCCCTCTTGAGCCGACGCATTGACTCCCGCGAAGGCGAGTGAAACCACTGCTACCGATACCAAAACCGTTCCTTTGAAAACCATTTTCCTTCTCCTTAACTCAACAAAAACCGAGACTCTAAACTTAGCGCATCCACCACAATCTCATCGACGCGGAAGGTGACGAGCCGCCACGTCAGTGCCATTTCCCTAGCTTTGATTATAGTGATGCGTGGGAGTCTGTGCGCAAGACGGAATGCCCGAGCGCAAACAGTGAAACCAAATTATGGTGACCTCGCTAATCCCCCTCAAGCCATGAAGGTATCCCTTTCAGAGCCGGTCACCTTAGTCTCAGGCGGTATTCCGTGGTGTATCCTTATTTGCTTGAGCCGTAACCGGCATTCGATACCCTGGAGCACTCGTAGGTTAGGCTATATCACTCTGAAAGGAGCGCGTAGTTTTGGGTTGAAGCAGTGTCTTATAAGGTAGAACAGGTCAGAATGAGGCATAGCCGTTTCAGTTGTTTACTTAAGTTGTTCAATAGGTTAGCACCCGCGGGAACGGGCCCGGTCGGGACGCGAAACCTTGACCGGTATCACGCTACGGTTGAGGTAGGTCAATTCTGGTGGTGGTCTAGCCGAGGAGACTGTGCTAGAAACCGGGGGCGCCTGCTTGAGTTGAACCATTAAATGAGCAGGTCAATCTAATGGAGGATGTAATGAGGATTCAGACCCTTAAGGGACAAACTCTCGTGGCAGTGGTCGCGAGCCTCGTGTCGAGCAGCGTGAGCTTCGCCGACGGCAAGGCAACCGATTTCTACTATCAACAGAACCAGAAGAGGTTCGTAACGCAGGCCCAGGATGCCCGTATGTTCGGTATGGCTGGTAGCTCGGCGCTCACAACCGCCAACAGCTACTCCACGGTGAACAACCCCGGCGGACTCGGCATGATGAAGTACGGCGACGTTGCGGCTTCTTACGGCTACAACGAAGTCTCTGGAAATCAGCTCAACGGTGCTCGTGTCAAAGATAAGGAGAATTCAGGCGCCATCTTCGGAGCTACTCCGCTTGGTCCGGTGAAGGATGCTCTCCCTGACTACGGAAACCTCGGTCTCGGTTGGGTTGGTCGCTACAACAATTGGACCAACGACCCAACGAACACTGACCCTGAGACCTACCAGGTTGCGGCCGGTTATGGGTTTGCACTTGATGAGAATACTGGACTCGGTTACTCGCTTACCTATCAGAACGACAGCGTGGGTGGAGACAACTACAGCTACGATTCGAGCAACAGCTTCCTACACAACGTCGGTATCATGAATCGTGTTGATTCTGACCTCGTTGTAGGTTCGTCGCTCACTATCGGGCACGGTTCGCATGGTCTCCGTATTTCCGATGGTCTTGGTCGCATCGCCAGCGGTGTTGGTAACCAGACGGTTGACCAACTCTCAGTTGGTCTCGGAGCTGGTGCCACCTACACGTTGGATGAGGCAACGGCAGTAAGCGGTGGTCTCGATTACACCCATTACCGCAACAGCGGAGATGACGTAGCTGTGAGCAACGACATCCCGTGGGGCGGCGATTCGCGTTCGAACACCCTGAATGTACGTTTGGGTCTCGAGCATCAGCTGATGGACTGGCTCGCTGTTCGCGGCGGTTATCGCTACGGCTCTAACTTCTCGTGGCACTACGATCGTGCAGCCCTCGATTCTATCGATGGCTCTGCGAAGTACAACGCGTGGACCTTGGGAGCAGGGCTTGCTTATGCGTTCGAGGATGATTCGTTCATTCGTGCTATTCGTCTTGACTACGGTGTGGAGTACCGCACCCTCGGTAACGACGATTGGCAGCACGTTGTAACCCTCTCGTCACCATTTGACCTCTGCCGCTTCTAGGATCGGTGGAGTCACATAAGTGACCCGAAGGTAAGGGGGCTCTTTGCGAGCCCCCTTTTTTTTGGCGCTGGCACACAGCTGCGCGTGTTACTGCACAGCTTCGTTCTGCGTACCAACGTTTTGGAGCGTGTTGGCTGAGGTCTCAGCGCTCCTATCCAAGTCAGGTATCAGGGAGGGATTCGCCAGCTGCTGGAGACCGTTCACATAAGCTCCAGCAACGTTCGGATCTAGTTGCCCGTTTTGCGCGGCTTGCACAACGGTTTGAGCAAGTGTCTCTGGAGTCACACCGAAGCGTTGCATGAAGGCGGTTACGTTCTGGCGCACATCCTCGAGCGTTTTAGCGTTGCTGATTGCGGCATTCGCGAAGTAACCTACAAAATCAGTTTTCAGTTTGGGATTACCCTGAGCAAGCACCTCAATCAGAGGGTTCACCCACGAGACAGCATACTTTGCTAAAGGATTAGAGAGGTCTACCTCGAATGGACGACGTCCCCCGAATTCTGCCCGCGGCCCTCCGTCCAGCCCCATGTTGTATGTGCTTCCATCGGCGAGCTGCAGCTGATAGTTGGAATCGAGTACTCCGTTCTGTACGAGAGCCTCACGCATCTGGTCTCGAACCTTTTGGTCTTTGTGCTTGCCGGCTGTTATGGCACCGATAAGCCCCCCCGCAATCGTACCGATAGCTGCACCGATCGCCGTGCCGAATCCTGGGCCCCCAATCACGGTCCCGAGCGCTGCACCAACCGCCATTCCGCTCGATGCTCCACGTGCTGGTGTGGAAGCACCCCAGTTTGCGATGAGGTCGTAGGCTCCGTACAATCCTCCTACGATCGTAGCTGCGCTGCCTGCCGCACTGAGTGCACCGGCTTGCGCCGCACCACTCGTTGACGAAGCAGCTATGGCGCCTCCCTGGGTAGCAGCGCCTGCAGCTTCGAACCCTTTGAGTCCGCTGCCGATAGCGCTCGGAACAACTTGCCCGAAGATCTCTCGGGTTTTGTCTGCTCGTGTTTGGGCGGAGTAGGGGTTGGCGTGTTGTATCAGACCGTTTTGGGGTCGATAGTTGACCGACGAGGAGATTGAACTCATACAGGATCCCTTTCATATAATTGTCTACGCGTTGGTGCTGGAGAGGCTTTGAGGAAGCGGGGCAAACTACTCCCGGCCGCGGAAGCGGAACCTGGGCCGATGCCCAGTACTGCACAGTCAGTACTGCGCAGTCAGTCCTGCACAGCCGCTCCTTCGGTCACAGTCGCTCCGTAGGTCTCTAGCACCCTAATATTCGGCGGTTTTCGCGGAAAGTTGTGGACTTGCCGAGAACTAGACGGGGTTTTAACGTTTCCGCGATGTCCTGGTGGCGGCTTGACAGCAACATGAGGGAGGTTATGCTCTGGAGGGTTTGAGCTTTTTGGGGAGATACAGTCGTGCGAAAGATCATAGTAGGGGTTGTGTGTTCGTTGTGTTGCTTGCTCGTTCGGTCAGGTGAGGCCCAGGAGTTTCAGATTCCGCCGCGCATCTCGAACTTCATCAACAACATCAGCAACGAGGCGGTGAATGCTTCGATGATCTTCGCCACCGACGACGCGGTGTCCAACGGTCACTTCGTATTGAGACGCAGCCCTCAGCCGGATAAGAAATACGATTCCTTCAAACTCCCTGGCGAGTACGTCTTCGGCGAACGTGGGCAGACCTGGCGCCCTTTTGTTCGTGGAAGCTTCTCACATGTAAAGATTACCTCGGGCAATAACGCCATAGATGGGATAGGAGAGGCGGATTTCTCAGTCACTGACCTGTATGCCGGTACAGTTGGAACTGGTGTCCAGTGGAAAGTGAGCGATAACATCACCATCATTCCGGGCTTCAATTTTACCTACGCGCATCTCTCCAATAACTACGATTTCAACAATCCCTTCAGTCAGGCAAACTTCACCCCCGCAGATGGCCAGATATTCAACTCTGACATGGACCTGTTTACGTACGCCCCCTCGCTCCGAATGTCCTATGCGCGTGAGACGTGTTGGGGCTCAGTGCACTACAACCTCGGGTATCAACACCTCTTCAACGATTCAATCTCTACCGACCACTCCTCATTGAACGTTCAATCGAACACCGGTCTTCTGACCAATCGGTTCGACATGGAGATTCCGCTCGGGATGGAGGTCAAGCAGAGCCAGCTCTCGGTGCGACCCGCTTTCCAGTGGACGCACATCAACGGGGAGGCCATCAGAGGGCTTCACTTTGTGAACATGTTCGAGCTTGGTGCCGAGCTTCTCGCAGACGTAGCTGACAAGGGGATCTGGGTATCAACCCTCTCAGTCGGTGGTAGTTACATGTTCGCCGATGACTTCGAGGGATATCGGATTGGAGTTGGGGCTCGTTTTTAACCAATAAGAGTACCAAATTCGCTTGGTAGAGGTGCACGAGAGCGTGGTACGGAGCCTGAGTTACGTTTGTCACTCGAGTGGCCTTCTCGTTTTTTCCTGACGCAGTAGCGAGCTTTGGAGAGTTTCACGACCTCGTCGATACAACGCTCGTGGGGTGGTAGGTGTTCGATGTTGAGTGTTCTTCCAGAAAACGCCTGTTGTGCTTCGCCGTTTATGCACATCTTCAAGTAAAATTCCCGTAAGGGAAGATTCAGGATGTCATACGTGTCGAAGGTGTGAGCCAGCTCCCCGGCTACAATTGGAGCATCCTGTGTTCCGATGCCAAACGTCAGGAAATTAGCCACGTTTCCGAACAGAGCGTTCTTGACCGACTTCGACAGCTGCTCGAGATGTTGATGAGCAACCGTGAGCGAAAGCCAATACTTGCGGGCCTCACTGAGTATCTCCCTGAATGATTCATTGGCAAAGCGGTCGAATTCGTCGATATAGAGACTGAACGGTAGTCGGAGTTCCGGCGAAACATCTGCCCGCGACATCGCTGCCTCGTAAATCTTCCAGACTAACAGGGAGCTGACCATATCAGCACCTTTCGAACCTAGAGTATCTTTCGAAACCTTCAGTAGCACAATTTTACGGCTATCTATCATTTCCCGAAAATTGAGCAGATTTGCCCCTTGAGTCAGAATGGTCCTCAGGGTTGGAGTAGAGAGAAGATCGTCCAATAAAGTGATGAGTCGCGCTATTGGACCCTCTTCGAATTCATCCCGACGTGCTGGAAAATCTCGTAACCAGAAACGCTTAACGTGCTCGTCAGCCGCACGTTGAACAGTCGACCTTCGAAAATTACCGTCAGTCAACATTTGTCTGAGAGTCAGTACGCTGATCCCCGGTACGTGCATGCTTCCGAGCATCGCGTAGCGAGCTATGTGATCCATGCGCTCACACCATTGATCCTTGAAGAGATGCCGTAATGAGTCGATGAAGCTCATGATCGCTCGAGATTGCAGGTTTGGACGTACCGGCTCAAAGGGGTTGAAACAGGGAACGAATTGCTCGTCAGATGTATCGAACAGCACGACATCCGTAGCTCGATGTCGGGGTATCATCTCGAGCAGATCGTCGACCAGATTACCGTTCGGGTCGAGAACTGCACATCCCATTCCGTGCTCGATTTCGTTTCGTACGAGAAGCTTCAGCAAACTTGATTTCCCGCTACCTGACTTACCGAGGATGTGCATGTGTTGCTGACGGTCGATTTGGTTGATTCCGAAGGGCACACAATGTCCTCGATAGTTGGTGTGACCGAATATCGCACAATCGCCCCGCTCTGAACGGCGCGGTAGATCGATCGGAGGAGGGCCCTTACGCGAGAGTACCCGGGGTCCGTTCGGAAGAGTTCCCGCCGACGGAGGATTGAAGAAGCCAGCAAGCTCATTCGCAGACAGCCTGAAAGGCCGGTCAAACGAGCGGCATTGGACCTTTTTCACCCATACGGATCCAGTCTGGATAGGAGTAAGAGTGAAGCCGTTCTCGTCAATTCTGTTGAACTGCTGCGTGGCAGACGCAACGCGTTTCACGTGCTCGGAGAGCCGATGATTCGTATGACGCATAGTGTCGGGGGATGCTCGAGAATCAAGATCTGTAAACGCTGATATCCGGATGTTCACTGCAAACAGCGGGCTCATGCACTTCGTCTGTATGCGCGAAAGGGAATCCTCGGTAAAACCGTTCCTCAACCAGATGCGAGGGTTGACCGAATTGAGGATTATCGTCTGTTTGCGGCTCCAGAATAACTTGACCTGTTGCCACCAGGTATCCGCGAGAGGTTGCACGATAGTTTGAATCAAGAGGCGCTCGCCGCCAGTAGTTTGTGAAAGAGCCGTTAAAACGGGAGCGAGTGTTGATGTGAGAAACTCTCCATTGAACTTGATGGGATAGATGTCAGGTCTAATTAACCTCAATTCCATCCCTACGACCATCGTCTGCTCGTTTATCTGCTTGGTATAGTCGGGAGAATCCTCGATTTCACAGCCCTCCATCCATGCATACACACCCGTGGACAGATGCTCGATAATCTCATCCGAGCCTACGAAGCAGGGATGCACGATATTCGACGACGAGTAAAATTCGAGGGCAAAAGGCGCCCAGATGCTCTGCGTGATATCATCAAGTTGATGCTGGAAAAATCGCGCATGATTCATGCTACATGCGGTCTCG
Source organism: Bdellovibrionota bacterium (assembly GCA_040398075.1). Lineage (GTDB taxonomy): Bacteria > Bdellovibrionota_C > UBA2361 > UBA2361 > OMII01 > OMII01. The sequence goes on from JBBAUR010000007.1 coordinate 17,382, forward strand.
TACAGCGCCCCGGCAGCTTCATCGAGAGCTGATGTGACTCGCGGGCGAGCGCTATGAATGCAGACTACGCGCATAGAGACATGTTCGAGTTGTGGATATGAACTCTAACCATGAGGAGATCATGCCGAGACTGAGATTCTTAGAGAAGGACGTTCGGGGTAATTAACGAAATTCTAAGACTTCACGAGAAAAGCTCGAACGGAGAAGCAGCTTCTAACAAAATACAAACACAAAACTAGCTGTTTGGCAGCGAAAGGCATCTCAGCAGAGCGCAAAGGGCTGATGTCGGATTAGCACATGCCAGGGAGGCCCAGTAAAACCTCCTCCCGTTGGAAAAAAGGATCGTGAATTGTTTTTGTTCCCAGGGAGCACAGGACTCCGGGCTGTTAGCTCCCTCGTAAAGCCTCGAGTGCTTCGTTAGCTGCTCGGATGCCGGTATCATATGCTCCATGTACAGTGCCGTGAGCTCCAAGAAAATTCGTTGCCTCGCCGCATAGGAAAAGTCTGCTGCTGAGGGGAGAAGCGAGCGCTCGTCGAGCCTCTAAGTCACTGCCGCTAGCTCCAAATGAGCTATAGGAGCAGGATCCGCGAGCATAGAGATCCTGCGACCAATCGATGAGCTCCGCTGAAGAGAAGCTACGTCTCACGGCCGAGCCAAAAATCATTTCTAGGGTTTCGAGCAGACTCTCGGTTAAGGCTCCCACGTCACTAAATAGCTCCTCGTAGTCAATGAGCAGCCGACCACCCGAAAAACCTGTCAGCTTCTCCCCTGCTCCCCGTGGGGTAGCCCACATCTCGGGCACTGCGCCGGGTAGTGAGAGGAGCTCCTCCCCGCCAAATATGCGACTCGAGAAGTCCAAAGCAATCTTGATAGTGCGATTCATCCTGAGCGAGCTGAGGGCTTCACGGTGCTTACTATCGAGGCCCGGCTCCACTACGATTGTTCCACTTTGAAGGACGCCCAACGGAACCGCAATGACGGCACACAGGCTTGAAATAAACTGCTTTCCTTCCTGGTCGAACACTCGAACACCAGTGCCATCATGTGACACGCGAGTAACAGGACAGCCAAGAAGGGCGTCGACCCCTGCTTTCAGGAAATCAACGAGTAGTCCAAATCCCCCACATATACGGGCGTGTTCAGACAGCGTGTCTCCATAGTAGTTGAGAGCCGCCATCGAAAGATCATCCACTGGAGCTCCTTCGTGCGAGGAAATAGCATTAGCAACCCGTTCCAAGGCGTCTGCGGGGTATCCTTCCGAAAGAGAGCACAAGAGTTGGGCCACCGAGACAGCTCGACCGGAATGAAGTCCGATCTCTGACTTGATTCGACGTACGTGCAGTACCCATGGCTCCGAGTCCGACAGGAGCTCGCCGTCTCGTACGTATCGAACTTTCGGCGGCACAGACTTAAGCACCGCCCCGCTCTTCTCTAGAATCCGCGCGATGATGTGAGTCGTGTCGTGAATGAATTCGGCTCCGCGCTCCGTAATTCCGAGCTCGTCTCGGCTGGAGTGTACGAGGCCGCCAAGGCGCTGACGAGCTTCTACTACGAGAGTTGAAACCCCCGCTTCAGCCAAGGTCGACGCTGCAGCAAGCCCTGCCACTCCTCCTCCAATAACTACGACCTCTACCTTTCGTGCACTCATTCTCCTTTCTCTCGCTGTCTACTCGTTCAACATCGCGCGAAAAGAGCTCGAAGAAAACGTCAAATGTTAACAGAGCGTGAGCGTCGCGTGAGAACTTTGTAGGCGCCTTGTTTAGGTGTTGCCCTGTACCTATACCTCTCCTTAGAAGACTGGAAAGCAGTTTGATAAGGAACAGATTGCTACCCAGTGCTCTGCCGAGAGCTTTTGCGATCTCATGAAGCGCAGAAGAAATACCTCTCGAAGCAACACGAACGCCACTGGGAGGTATCAAGGGTGGAAACTAAATTTGTGACAGAAGCAGTTATTAGCATTAACGAAGTCCGCGGTGTTGGTTCCGAAGACCAGTCATTAGCTTATCGAAGTTTCGGTGAAAGCTTACGCACCATCACTACAAAGTCGCTTCACTTTTGCGGAAAAGAGCTTGTTATGCCCGAAGTCGAGCTTGCAATGAAAGCCGACAATTGGGAGTCATCTTTGATGTTGCAGGAAGTGCGCCGTTCGCATGTGGCGATCGAGAAGATCGCTGACCTGTCGGGATTCTATCAATCGTGCAGGCGAAATACTCAAGCAGAGTACGATGCCGACAAAATGTGCACCTATCTCGAGGAGCGTGTCAAAGAGGGAACACTAACTCTTAGTCCGGAGTTTAGAGCGTTCGAAAAGGGGTGGCGCAGAGACGAGCTCAATCATGCGATTGGATTCGCCATGCTCGAAGCTCTTCTGCACAAGGATGCGAGCATGATGGAGGCTGAATACATCCATCGACGTTTCGACGAATTGCGTGCAGAGGCGGGAAACTTCAAAGCTCTCGAGAAGCACGGTTTCCTGAAAGATGAATTCACTACCGCGGTGACCATCGCTTACGATGAAATTCGTACAGCCATGGAGTACAGCAAAAATGCTCGCAAAGACTTTCCGGTCTTCGATAAAAGCATCGGTCGCACGCTAACGGAGTGGATAGTAGCGGTCGCGCGCGATGAGGCGCACCACTGGTCGAACATATGTCAGGTCATCAAGAGAAATCATCCTGACCGGTTGACCGAAGTCCCTGGGCTCGTAAAACAGATGGTGCAATTCGAAACAAATATAGACTACCAGTATGCGGGGACATTCGTATTTGACCATCCGAACGGTGAATTGGACCGGGACTCGTCTGAAAAAGCGGCCCGCAAAGTCATTGACGCCTTGAAGAGCTAAACAGGAGTGCGTGTTCTATGATTGTGTGGGCGAGAGGTAGTAGGTAAATAGTATGTCGCTTAGCCAAGATCAGCAGAATGCTTTGTCTCTGGAAAGGGTCTTACAGGCCGAAAAGTTCGGACGTTACACAGCGCTTCAGAGCTTCATCAAAGGCCTCGTTGAGCAAGTGTGCGCGATCAATGGAATAGCTCAACCAAGGGTAGTAGGGGAGTTTTCAACCGGCACTCATCCAGCATTCCACCTGAGTGCGTTCTACAAAGGGAAGGAGCGTGACGTGGTGGTCAAGCTTCTGCTTGCAGAGTGCGATGGAGAGAGTTATTTCGACCGGGAGTGTGCAGGTTACAAACTCATATCAGGGTCGATAGTCAAGCATCTTACACCACGGCTACATGCCTCGGGTACAATAGAATCGACTCCATCATGCCCGGGATGTAGCTATATTGTCGTGAGCTTTGCGAAGGGAGAGTGCGTTAATCAGGGATTTCTCGGTTTTTCAATTGAGGAGCAGAGGCAGTTTGCTACGCAAGTAGGTCTTGCCTTGAAGGGTCTGCATGAAACACAGGTCGGAGACGAGCTACCGTTGGCGCTATCGAGTCAACGCTTGCGTACTGTACTGGAGGCCAACGCAGATGCGATCGTGCAAGATGTGAAATGTTATCGAAAGGGTACCGGCAGCTGGAGGGGGCTCTCTGCAGAGGCTTCGCTCGAGGCAGCTGATTTCGTCAGGAAGAATAGGCACCTCTTGAAAGCTCTCAACGATAGCGCTTTGCTCCATGGTGACCCTCACCGGGATCACTTCTTCGTTAAGCGCGATCCGTCCGGTGCAGTGGAGTTATCCGGTATAATTGATTTCGCTGATGCGGTCGTCTTTGATCCGCTGTATGACTTTACCAGCATCCATATGGATCTGTTGGGAGGCGATCTTGACCTGTTGAAAAAATCGATGGAAGCGTACGGGCTACAACTCGATCTGGAAGCAAAAAAGAAATTGCTCCTTCTATCGCTTGTACACGAGTTCGACATCTTCGAGAGGATGGAGCGTGATAGATGCTTAAGGCCGATGGGTCCACTCAGTGTTTCCCTGTCTGAAGTAAGCTGGCCGGAGTTTAGGGGTGTCGTATTTGGATTGCAGCACGATGACTGCTGAGATTAGCTTCGACAGCTTTTGCGAAGTCGTGAATGCAGTAAGTACGATCTCTCGTGAGGTTGTGGGCAGGACATTCAGAAATGCAACATTGAGGAGTCGAAAGAAGCATGATCGTTCTTTGGTCTCCGAAGCAGATGAGGCTATCGAACGGGCAGTTGAAGCTCTCATTAGCGCCAAGTTCCCCGAGCATGGAATCCTGGGAGAGGAGTTCGCCAATAAATGGCCATCAGAAGAGTATGTGTGGACGATCGACCCGATTGATGGCACCACACCATTTGTATATGGCATACCAATGTTCGGCACACTTCTCGGTCTCGTACGAGGAGGAGAGCCATGCTTCGGAGCTATATGCTTACCCACATGGCAGGAAAATCTTGTTGGAGACTGTCACAAGGCATTCAGTAATGGCAAGGCGATATCCGTAGACAACAATCCCGCTCTCGAGGATGCAGTTCTGTTGACATCCGACCTGACTGAATTGGTGCACACACCTCAGCGGAGCGGATTTAGCCGCTTACTCGAAGAGGTGTACATCGCTCGTACATGGGGTGATTGCTTTGGATATGCAATGGTGGCCCGTGGAGAAGCCTCCATCATGATGGACGCAGGACTCAATGCGTGGGATATCGCGCCGCTCGTTCCGATCCTGCGAGGCGCAGGTGCAGAGATTACTGACTTTGACGGTAATCCGGTAACGGACGGAAGTGGTCGATTCAGTACTTCATGCCTTGCTTCTTCCCCTGCGTTGCACGAGCAGGTTCTACGAATACTCAGAGAAAGCTAGAAGGTCGCTCGCCATCGTGTAGTGCTTTGATCTCACTCTAATCGAAGCAATAACTCATGAAAGGCTAACACGACAGACATACTTGTTTAGCGTAGCGTGAGTAGAATGTCCGTCTCTCTCGCATGAACGAAGATCGCTCGATGTGCTCACGATGAGTCGGGTGTCTGCGGGGCCCCCCTCTTTCGGGGCTTTAACAATCGAGGTGATGTGGAGTAAGGCGGTGCATTCGGCACGGAGCACAAAACAAATCAGTAAGGCTCGTCGCGGAAGCGTAAGTACTCGACAGTCGCGTCGAGCACCGGATTCATTCTGGCGCAAAGTGGTCGAGTCTTGGACAACTCCCCTTGAAGCATGGCATTGGTTTCGCGCTCGGGGGATAGAGGATGTCGAGGCAGCGGATGCTCGTTGGCTGCGCAGCTCTACATCGGACTCTAAGCTCGTCTTCGAAGGAAAGGGCGCGGGTCGGGCGCTTTATCGGGCAATTCTATCGGATGAACGTTTTGGGGGCGACTTTAGTGGGTTCCAAATGTGGCTTCAGCCGTGGCGCGATTTCCCATCGGTGGTGTCAGCCTGGTACACTCCCGACGATGCGGTCATATGGGCGCGATTATACGACTTACCGGCGCGGAAGTTGATCGACAGCTGTTGGCTTCGTAAGAGTCCTCTCCTAGCAGACCGAGATGGTTTCAAAGGACTCTACTCAGCAATCCTCGAGGACTCTCGATTTTTCGGAAAGTTTTCGAAGTTCTCGAGTTGGTTCAAACAGGGGAGTAGCGACAACACAACGGTGGCAGAGTGGCGTACACGGGAAGATGTATTGCGGTGGGCAGCGCACAACGGACTTGATGCTAGCTGTCTTTCGGATGAGACCGTATTTCGTGGTACTCGGCGGAGAATACATCGAGCCATCGTCAGTGACCCTCGGTTTCGGGGAAATTTCAAGAAATTCAAAAGCTGGCTGGATTTAGCAGCCGTTGTCAGCCCGACTGTGAGTTCATGGCGCGATAGAGCAGATGCAGAGCTGTGGGCTGAGGGAAGTGGGATAAGTCTCGCTGACCTTGGTTCACCCGATACGCTTACGAGCAAGGGACTCTCGCCTATCGTGGCAGGGGTATTGAGCGACTCTCGCTTCAAGGGAGATTTCGGCCTGTTTCGGAGGTGGTTGGGGCTCGATATCGACTGGGTTGCGTTGGTGCGCAGCTGGAGAAGTAAGGAGGATGCGTTGGACTGGGCTGTTTCGACTCGGATTTCGTGGGAGTTTCTCGAGGGTGGCGTCCTTTCGACCGAGCCGTATGGCGAGGAGCTTCGCAGGGCGATTCTAGAGGACGAACGGTTCGAGGGAAAAATCTCCCGATTTCGTGCCTGGCTGGGGCTGGAGACAGACTTTGTGGCGGTGGTGAGGAAGTGGAGCACCCCACGCGATGCGATTGCATGGGGGAGTGCTCGTGGTATCACTGCATCGAATCTCGGCCGGAGATCTTGGTTGAACGAGACCAGCGCCCTTCCGGCAAGTCAGGGCGGTATCGGGGAGTGTCTCGAAGGCTTAGCTCATGCGATAGCCCTGGATCCGAGGTTCGAGGGTGATTTCTCGAAGTTTAACAGGTGGCTAGGAGTAAACAACTGGAGAGCAATTGTGCAGAGCTGGAAAACTCCGCGCGATGCCCGTACGTGGGCGGCAGCGCGTGGAATGTCCTGGGACGAATTTGCCGCTTCAGTGCGACGTTCACGGAGAACTCATAGTACTTCTGAACTGGCCGGTCTCAAACAGGCGATCATGGAAGATGCACGTTTCATCGGTGACCTGACCGCGTTTTTCAGGTGGCTAAGAGAATCCTGACGCAGCTCTGTGGCTTTCCAGCCACTTTCCCACGCCTACGCACATATTTGCGTAGCCTTGCAGTTAGTGGAAGAGAGGGTTTGGCGTTTGCCCTCGATGTCAAGAAGCAGCAAGGCGTATTCGTTCGAGGCTCTGCAGGGCTTTTATCTGTTTATCACCCAGCCCGTTACGTGCGATCTTACGGTTCGACAAGGGGCTACAGAGCTTTGAATTTACGATGTTCATATCCACACATTTGGCCAGGAAGTCGAATGTGTGCTGCCCGGATATGAGGCGATGTATGAGCTGTTGTTGAGAAAGCTCTATGTCGACAGTAACAAACGAGGTCTCGAACTTTTTGTGAGGAATGCCGCCGGCGATAAATTCGTCCACCTCTGCCACGCACGGGGTGGCGCGCTTCTTGGGCCCTATCTGGCCGTGTACGGTATATCTTCGCTTGACCAAGGTTCCATCAGTCGCGTGCTCCTGGAGTGTTGTGAAGTCCGAAGCCGTGATCGGAATCGGGTGGGGCAGGATGTGGCGGGAAGATCTCACATTACCAGAGGAGAATTTCGGGGTCTTGAATTCAAGCTCATATGAAGACGTTCCCGTCGGATCCTGCACAGCGCGGATTCGGGCGACATCAAACTTATCTGCGTAGTTCACCCACTGATGTATTTCGTAGTGCTCGAGGAGGTCGGGTATGAGTGTCCGAGGGAGATAGCTTTGGACGATGAGCAAAGGTTTTTTCCCCTCGGTGACCTCCTTGAAGAGCGATAGCGGGACAAAGTAGCGGAGCTCCGCTTCGATCGCAGGTTCAACAACCTTTTCGCGAGGGAGGGCGGGCATTTTGAGTAGATTAAAAACTCCGGGGCGGTCGGGTGGTTCAACATCCTCTTTTGACTGACCTCCCCTATGCTGTTGTATCAGATGGATTTCCTGCTGAGCCATGATGCTGAGGATATCCCGAGTGTTGGGACGATGCTCGGTATTTACAGTTAGGAGATGGCGAGAAAAGTGTGAAAACATGTTCGTGATACCAAGCTCAGTGTAAGAGTAAGCCTGGAACGACTCTCTTTGTTAGATTTCAATGAGGAGCACACCTGATGCTGGCCGTCCGTGATTCGGGCAACTACCATATGATCGGAGTGGAGCGCGAAGGGGCTCTACATCAAATGAGCGGAGACGATGGTAACAGCGCGTACAAAATCCAAGCGTCGAGTAGGGAAGAAAAGAAAGGACCCGTTCATCGTAAACGCTATCTCAGATGAATTTTTCAACCGTGATCTCAGTTGGCTAGAGTTCAACAAACGGGTGCTGCATCAAGTAGCAGATCACTCGAATCCGCTCCTGGAGCGGATGAAATTCGGAGCGATCTGCCTGGCGAATCTCGACGAATTTTTCATGAATCGCGTTGGGGGGCTCAAGCAAAAGCTCAGTGCCGGTATTAACCGCTCGAATTCCTTCGCAGGTTCCGTTTCTCAGCACTTGATCATAGTGAGAGAAAAGGTAACCGAGATGCTTCAGGCTCTCAGCGAGGTGTGCTACGGGGAGGTCCTTCCTGCTCTGCGAGAGAAGGGGGTGTTTCTTCTCGAGTGGGCTGAACTAACGAGTGCGGAGCGACAGTACGCTTCGAATTTTTTCCACTCGAGAGTCTTTCCGGTTCTCACCCCCCAGGCAGTAGACCCAGGACATCCGTTCCCGTTCATCTCCAATCTCTCGCTGTCGTTGGGAGTAGAGCTTGTGAATCCGGTCAGAGAGGAAAACCTATTTGCGCGAGTAAAGGTTCCGAGTGTTTTACCACAGCTCTTGAGGCTGGAAGCCTCCGCAGCGAGTAGTGAAATCCGCCTGGTGAGCCTGAACTCTATTATAGAGAACAATCTTTCGAGCTTGTTTCCGGGTATGATCCTCCAGAGTAAGATGCCGTTTCGCGTCACTCGAAACGGCGACATCGACCTCGATGAAGAGGAGGCAGATGATATCGTCCAGCTCATCAAGGATGAATTGTGGGAACGGAAGTTTGCGCAAATCATCCGCTTAGAGCACGGCGCGTGCTCGAGCCGCATGATGCTCGATTTCTTGATGCAGGAGATGGAGCTGAGTGAAAACGATGTGTATGAATCCACAACCGCGGTCAACTACATGGCTCTCAAGGAGTTGGTCGAGCTCAGTCTTCCCGAGATCAAGGCTGAGCCTTGGAGTCCGATCGTAAGTCCACAACTTGCGGATGAGGACGCAAATATATTCTCTTCAATCCGAAACTCCGATATCCTCGTTCATCATCCGTATGAGGCATTTTCATCCAGTGTCGAGCGATTCTTGCGGACTGCTGTAGATGACCCGAAGGTGCTTGCCATCAAGATGACTCTCTATCGCACGGGAGATAGTAGCCCGCTCATACCTCTACTCATCAGAGCAGCGGAGCAAGAGAAGCAGGTGGTGTGCTTGATAGAGGTAAAAGCGCACTTCGACGAGGCACGTAATATCCGACTAGGGCAGCTCCTCGAAGAGGCCGGTGTTCACGTGATGTATGGCATGGTAGGGCTCAAAACTCACGCCAAAGTTATCCTCGTCGTTCGGGAGGAGTTGGAAGCGATAAAATGCTACGCACACCTTGGCACGGGGAACTACAACGGAACCACAGCGCGAGCTTATACAGATTTTGGATTGTTTACGGCAAACCAGGAGATATGCCAGGACCTGGTGGAGTTGTTTCATTACCTTACGGGACGCTCATTGAAGACTAATTACTCCCGGTTGTTGGTAGCTCCGTCAGGACTGAAAGATGCTTTGTTCAAGATGATTGAGCGCGAGATTCGAAATCACGAGCAAGGCTTGCCAGCTCACATCGTGATTAAGATTAACGGTTTGGAAGATACCATGATGTGCCGAGCTCTGCAGCATGCAGCGCGGAAGGGGGTAACAGTTGATCTACTCGTTCGGGGTATATGTTGCCTCAGGCCGGTGCGTCAAGGAGACGACTTATCCCCGCGAGTGCTGTCGACAGTCTCGAGATTTTTAGAGCACTCACGGGTCTTTTACTTCAGAAACGGAATGGAAAATCCCCTTGAAGGTGAGATGTTTATCAGCTCTGCAGATCTGATGTATCGAAATTTACACAGGCGAGTCGAGCTCGCAGTCCCATTGCTGGCTCCGGAGGTGAAGGAGAAGTGCTGGGAAACTTTGCGCATCATGATGAGCGACGAGGTTACGGCGTGGCAGTTGCAACAAGACGGGACCTACACCCTCCGCACACCTAAAACGACGGGGAATGGGGTTGGCGCGCAAGAGACGCTGATGAAGATCTATAGGGAGAGGGGCAGAGCGCTAGGTCCAGAGGGAGTAGGTTCTGACTGAGAGTGCGTAACAAAAATGCTCCTCTGCTTCGGATGGCTGCAATCGGGCTACTTCGTCTTCGGCAAAAAAGGTGCTCAACGTGCCGCTGAGGGCACGTCTCCGCGCCTTTTTTGCCTGCATCCTCGTCGCTGCCGATTTCGCTCATCCTCGCTACGAGGTTCATTTTTGTTACGCACTCTGAGAAGAAATCGGTAGACAAGGGGCGATATCGCTGAGGCCACACACCCTAGTGTTCTAGCCCTTACCCTAGCTTGCGGCTCGAGTCGAGCTCGCTGCTCATGTAACCATGATTTTTCGTTTCAAACAGCTCTGAAGTAGCTCCTTCCGGCGGTCAACTCCCCACCGTTCAACGAGTAGCGGGCCTTGACCGATTAGCTTCAGGCTGATCGTCGAATCAACCTTTCGTATCGACACCTCTCGTACTCGACGTAGGTGCTCCTTGTCGAGTTCCTCGGCAATCCTCAGAATACCCGCTAAAATACCGGCAGACTTGCGCTGCTGCACGTCGAGAGCTTGCCAGTGTGGGTGATCCATCGAGGGGGAGCTGCCGGTATGATACCGAACGACAGCTGAAACGAGACTCCGCTGCCCCTCGCGCAAGCCGATGAAAGAGCTGTTTTCAACGATGTAACTCGAGTGCTTGTGGTGATCGGTGCTGTTGATGAAGTAGCCGATATCGTGCACCAGAGCGCTGATTTCGAGGAGTAAGCGGTCTTGGAGGTCAAGCTTGTGAAGTGACCTAGTTCGGTCAAAGATCTGGAGGCTCAATTTCGCCACATGTTTGGCGTGGCGCTCATCGAAGTTGAGCTGTCGACCCAGTCGCAGTGCGGAGACTATCAGCTGTTCATGGCGGTACTCGAGCGGCGCCTCGCGGGAATATTCGAGGTTCTTTTCGAACATATCAATGAGGATCCCCTCGCGTAGACCTACGCCGGGGATCTTAAGAAGCGGGGTGCCTGCCTCTTGGAGTATACCGAGGAGCAGGGCGGTCGCTGGTACGATGACGTCGGCTCTGTCCGGGCGGAGATGTAGGTGCTCGATGCGCTCACTAACCGACATGCTCTGCATCTCGTCCATTATCTGCCGGAGTTCGGATCTTCGGATGAGAGCACCGGACGGTTCACCCAGGAGATGCTTGCGAAGATCCCCTAAGGTTTCTACGTTTCCTCCGGTACCGATGGCGCAACCCACCTTAGCGGAGCCGATGCGTCGCTTGAGCTGCCGACGAATACCTTGTCCGTACTGTCGGATGAGGCGCTTGAGCATTCGTTCAGGTTGTTTGCGTCCTCGAAGCATCTCCAAGAGCCTCACGGTCCCCATGGGAACGCTGTCGGCAAAAAGAACTTTACCACGATGAAGAAGGGAGAGCTCGACACTTCCTCCTCCTATGTCTACCAGCAGTTTGGTGCCGGCGTTGATATTCATGACAGAGGAGACCGCTTGCTGGATGAGCCGGGCTTCTTCATCACCCGAAATGATCTCGATTCGTATCCCCGTGGCTCGGGCGACCCGCTCGATGAAGGTCGCACCATTTGTGGCATCTCGCATGGCACTAGTAGCTACCGCCCGGACAGTCTTTACTTTGTGCTTTCGAAGGATCTTTTCGAATGCAAGAAATCCGGCAACTCCCTGGTCCATGCGCGCGGGGGTGATTCGACGTGTTCTGAAAACGTCTTGTCCTAGTCGAACTGCCTCACGATGAGTGGCGAGAATCTCGTAGGTCCCGTCGGATGAAAAACGACCTACAGCAAGTCTCAACGCGTTTGAGCCAAGGTCGATTGCTCCGAATGTTATCATTTGATGACCAGAAGAAAAAAGCTGTTTCGGGCCTCTCGCGCTTTGTGGGCGCTTTCGCGGCGAGAGCTATCCTGAACGCAACCATACTAATCCTGTATGTTCATCTGGACAATAGACTTAGCCTAGGGCGCAGATCTACTGTTTGCTAGCCGTGCTCGTCTCCATCATCTGAACCATCGGTTTCTGCGTCAGCAACTCCGTCGTCATTTGAGCCATCGTCCTGATTGGAAACATCGTCGGATGGTTGGTTCATCTCATCATCACGGGTGTCGTCGGTCGTGGCGTCTGTCTCGTTATTGCTATCCTGCGTGTCTACGGTGCCATCGTTATCATCCTCGCTGTCTGCACCGTCTGCGGTGCCGTCATTGTCCGAGTCCATGTCCTCTTGGCTGTCTGGGGTTCCGTCTCCGTCGTCGTCGTTGTCCTTAGCGTCGACGATACCGTCATTGTCGTCATCGGTGTCTGCGGTATCGGCGGTTCCATCGTTATCGGCGTCTATTTCGTCCGCGTCATCTGGTGTTCCATCGCCATCGTCGTCGTTGTCTTTGGCGTCGATGATGCCGTCATTATCGTCATCGGTGTCTGCGGTATCGGGGGTTCCGTCGTTGTCGGCGTCCAGCTCTTCCTTCTCGTCTGGTGTTCCATCGCCATCGTCGTCGTTGTCCTTGGCGTCGAGAGTTCCGTCGTTGTCATCATCGGCATCCTCTTCGTCGATCGTTCCGTCGCCGTCGCTGTCGATGTCGAGATCTACGCCGTTTGGATCATCGATGTCGATGATGGCTCTGCCGTCGTCTGTAGTTTCCACATCCTTGAATTCATACGTTTCGGTTTCATCTTCGTGTATATCCTGCACCTTGAGGTCAAAGCTGTCGAGGTTGGAGTCATCATCGCTGAAGGAGATTTTTCCGTCAGCTCCCTCCTCGACCTTGAAGGCGCGTCCGTCGTTGAGTGTGAGATCTGTGACCTCGTAATATCCGAGGCTATCGGCAGTCTCGCGAGCGATTCGCAGTGTTGGCTTTTGAGAGCCACCAGCTTGAAACACGAAGGTATCGGTGCCGATAGAAAAGGTCTGTGGGCTGCCCTGAGAGAGCGAGACATTTGAGATCGAGTAGACATTCCCTGGCACATACATAAACAGCTCGGTCATCGGTGTGCGAGCTGGTCGACCATCGTCAACCAGCTGAAAGTCGTATTGCTGAGTCGGCGGGAGCTTGATGGTGCAACCTCGCGATCCGCGACTCTGAGACATGGACGCGCCTTTGATTTCGTTCTTCTTTACCTTCCCGACTGAAAACTGCTTCTTGTCCTTTTTGCCGGTTACGACTATCTGGCTACAACGCGCTGGTGTTTCGAGGGTGATGTAATCAGAATTCACCGATGGGGCGCGAGGGCCTTGGGGGCCCTTGGCCGGTTTTGGTGTTCGAGGAGGAGCATGTTCGCCGCAGAATGGGCACGCGAGTGGTGCGTAACGTGAAGAGAGTAGGGTTACGTCCATCGCTCCTACCCCTCCTTCCCACGGAGCTGGGTCTTCGCTCGGATTGATGGCCGCGAGGGCGTATGTCCAACGGTTCTTGGCTGTATCTATCTCGACGAACTTTTCCTCCCCTGGGTGATTGTTGTCATAGACATAGACGCGATACACCTTGGGGCTTACTTCGTCGATTTTGTACGGTGTGATCGCGTGTCCAGAGTCCTCCGAGTAGATGCCTAGAGTGGCATAGTCTTTCTTCGATGCGAGGTTCTGTACGAGAAAATCAACCATCTGCTGAAGTGACCACTCTCTGCTGGCACGCGTGTTTTGAGATACCGGTTCGAGGTTCTGCGTCACCCAATACGTGGAGATAGAAGTCAGTAGCTCGCGATTCGCAGGTGTGAGGGAGAAGGTTGGTGAGGCTCCATATTCAGCGGGATTTTCGCTGTTTACGTGGAAGGCGCTACTCAGAGCGGCCATCCCCTCGCAGTGGCCGCCTCGCATGGCTGCGTTCTGCTGCTCGAGCCAGAGCATAGCACCAGGGGTTGGTACGCAATCGTTACCATTCCACCGCACGCAGACGCGCTCTCCGAAGAGTTGAACCAGGTCATTGGGCGTCAGCTTTGATGCAGGGTGTTCGTCACCGCCCCAGTTTGGAAAGCTAAAGCCGCTAGGTTTGGGTCTGAACCCGCTGTCCACGAGGGTTTTGCCCTGAGCTTCGAGCTCTGTCATAGCGGCGCAGGTGATGGTCAAGGTAAGGCCTGCCAGGCAGAGTCGAGCTGCTTTTAAAACTGCTTTCATGAACATAAATGAGGTCCCCAGATATCCAACTAGAACTGCTGCGCCTCATAATGGAGCTTTCGGGGCGGCCCTTCAAGACATTACCGCTCTCCGTTCGCATGTAACACTCAAAAAGGTGGAGGCGGTCCCCTACTCTGGCATGTACAGGCAGAGGAAAGTAGGGGTCTCCTGCGGCCATTAAGTTAAGCTCCAACTGAGCTCAAACACCGCCTTTCACGCACACTTTTGGAAGCACACGGCAGCCCCCTCCCCATGGACCGCGGAGCTTTGCTCCGCTTGCCAGCAGCACCACGACCCAGCAGCAAGCAGACTTGAAGGTCCGCGGTCTGGTTGTAGGCACCGCTAACGGTAGCTCTACCTAGCGCAGCAGTTCGTCCCGTGAAGCTACCGCGTTCATTCAGATGGAGGTCCGTCGTAGGGGATCGTGAAGCACTCGGACCCGCCGAGGCCACCCCATTTTTTTATGTAGCGCTCGTCGTTGGCCGTGATGTTGGCACGTAGGTCGGCGAGCATCTTTGCCGAGCGCTGTACGTCCTGTGGAGCACAATCGAAGAGTCCCTTTATTGTGCCACGTTCATGGTCGAAGAAAAGTGCCGCACGACACGAGATCCCGCGTGCCCCAACGAGTTTCATACGGTACGCCATGTCGCTGTCCTCGAGATACGCAGGGGTATAGCCTTCGTCGAACATGCCGACGGTTTCGAATAGTTTGCGATTCACGGCAAAACATGACCATGTGATTCCTGGCACAGATTCAGGCAGAAGTTGTGCATGGCCAAAAGTAGCTCGATCCCGCCACGGCACAGGAGACCAGATCACTGCTTCCGGTTCCTGTCGGGAACATTCAAGGAGATTGTCGAGGCACAGCGGATGAAAGAGGATGTCGAGGTTGGCTACGATAGCCAGCTCTGCTCCGCGGTCGAGAGCTATTCGAATGCCTCGGTTCCACGCGCGAGCAAGGATGTTTACGTCATTGTGCTCGACCAGATCAAAATGCTCGCCGAGCCAGCGTGCATCTTCATCGGAACGGATCGAGTTGACTATCGCAATGCGCTCGACTGTGTGTTGGGACTGAATCGAGTCGAGGCATTGCTCTGCCAAAGCTCGGTGAAGATCTGCTTTGATGAAGGGGACCGTCACCACGGCGATGTGGGTCATAGCGGCTCTCCGACTAGCTACTCTCTACTTGAGAGAGCAATCCATGCATGGTTGATACTAACTCGGCTGGTACGACGCTGAAGGGAGCAAACAGCACTATCCGTCGAGCTTGATCGCAGGCTTTGTCTAGCTCTCCAGTATGCAGGAAACAGTTTACCAAGCACCCACGAAACCCCAAATTGAGCGGCTCTATCGCGAGATGGCTCTCCAAGGCTACGACAAGTTCGTGGTATCGATTCGGTACGAGGCCCATCGCTATCAGGGTCGAGATCGTGGACGGGTTACCAGGATTGAGGGCTGACGCCTTGAGCAGTGACCTCCAAGCCGCCTCGTCATCCCCCTTCTTTCGATGCCAGAGCCCGCTTGCTTCCCATGTATACCAGGAATTCGGCCACTCGCTGACCAGGGCTTGCAGCAACTCTCCTGCCTGGTCGATGTGACCGAGCATGGTAAGCGATTTGGCAGCTCCAGCCTTCGCCCGCGGGCGGAGAGGGGCAGGGGGCGCGTTCGAGGCTTCGAAGTTTCGAAGCGCATCTTCGTAGTTGAGCCGCAAAAGTTCTATCGTTCCGCACAGTATGCGTGCCCACGAGGTCCTGCCCAGATCGCGAGCTTCAGAGGTGAGTATCTGCGCACAAATCTCCCGGACTTTGTCGAGATGGCCGATTCGAATCCTCCAATCCAAAAGATCGAATTCCTGATCAATTAGGCTGGAATCATCGCTCTGAGGGATCGTATACGCCATACTCTCGATAGTAGAACAGAGGTCCCGAGCTAACAAGCATGACGAGTGCCTAAAGGTAATTGCAGCCGAGAGACGGGTGTGCAGTAATATTGACAAGCTTTCACCCGGTCGTATGGCACATAACATCCTTCTGCTCGTAAAATCGCTCTTCAAAAAGGAGCTCGAAGCGCTCGGTCATCGTGTCGTGGCGCTGGCGTTCGAGGGGGAATATGATCATTCTCGACGGGACCAGTGGTCCATAGACGCATGTGACGGAGTGTTCCGTGACCAATCCTCGATCTTCGAGATCCTCGACCAGATAGCGCCATTTCGTCCGGACTACATCCTGTATCATGATGACAGTAGCTCCTACATCCGAGTCTGCGAGATGCACAAATGCCCGCTGCCGACTATTTTCTATTCGGTAGACACTCACATTCATGGAACGTGGCATTCGTACGTGAGTGGGATGTTTGACCATACTTTTGTAGCTCAACGTAGCTATATGCACGCATTCCAGGTGCATACGAACCACG
Source organism: Bdellovibrionota bacterium (assembly GCA_040398075.1). Lineage (GTDB taxonomy): Bacteria > Bdellovibrionota_C > UBA2361 > UBA2361 > OMII01 > OMII01. The sequence goes on from JBBAUR010000007.1 coordinate 33,816, forward strand.
TGTCCTGGCTCCCGCTCTGGGCCCCCCGCAGAATTGAGCCCTCGTCAATGAGAGACATCCCCATATGCTTTCGGGGAACCTTAGAGCTTCCGCAACGACAGCAGCGGGTGGATTTCTTGCGGGCTGTTGCACAGGCTGTACCTCTCGATTACGCCCAGGGCGATTTTGAGGAGGCTTTTAGTCGAGCCGAGATCGTACTCAACGAACAGATTCGTGATGACGTGAATTTCCGGGTTTTCGAGGCGATAATGTGTGGTGCTTGTCTGGTAACACCACGATCCCCGAACGGCTTGGCAGAGCTTTTTGTCGACAATCAACACCTGGTCACCTATGAGCCACGGAACCCTCTCGATGCCATCGATAAGCTCAGAGCGCTCATGGACGACCCGTTGCGCAGGGGTAATATTGCCCGTGCCGGAAGGGATCACCTTCTCTCGCACCACCTGGCTAAAAACCGAGCCGACGTGGTTGAGTCAATCCTGCAATCATTGACACTCTCGCGCAGTCCACAGTGTGCCCAGATGGCTCTGTACAATCTGGTTCGTTGGTGGGGGGTAGTACACGGGAGATTTGACTGTGCCCCAGAGCCGTTGATCATGCACTTACTATCCGGATTGGAGGAGGTGGCTGCGAGTGATGCGCCATTGGGGGAAGAGACGATTTTTGTGGGTTTCGAGCTCGCAGGAGCGCATTGGAGCGGCCCGGCGGGGGTCAAGTTGTGCGAGATTCTCAGCAATCTCGGCCGACGTAAGGATCGTAACGCCCAAACCCTATCGTTGGCGGCGTCGTATGCACTTACGCAGCTCGATGGGAGTGAGGGAGGTCAGTTGCGGGAGATTGAACGGCTTTTCAATAGGCTTTATCAGGCTTCTCCATTTCGTATCTTCGATCGGCCTGGAACGCCGCGTTCCCGTTGATTAGAGCAAGCAAGGTGGTGCCATAGATGTCTACGCTCGTAACAGCAGCTACTCTCCTCGAGATCTCCCCCTTCATCAGGCGCAGGAGCGGCGCATATCCTTGTGAGAACATCGGTGCGGCCGGAACTATTCTCGAGCTTTCGGACGTCGATGTTCTGGTAACAGGGGTGGGGGGTATGCAATGCGCGGCGCACGTGTCTCGCGTGCTCGCCACGAGACCTTATGACTTTGTTGTGCAGGCGGGTCTTGCTGGCAGCTTTTCCCCCGACCTGCCCAAGCTGTCAGTGGTTAGAATCGTTTCCGAGATCTGTGGAGATCTCGGTGCCGAAGACAACGGTGGCCTGCTACACATTACTGACATGGGATTACTCGATCCAAACCAGTTTCCCTTCCAAGGTGGCGAGCTGCGCGCGACTCCGCTCGAGGTACGAGCTCTGTCGGCGCTGTCTAAGGTGCGCTCGGTCACGGTCAACCGAGTCTTGAGTGAAGCGCATACCATACGATGGATAAGGGAGCGTTTCGATCCCCTTGTTGTGAACATGGAAGGGGCGGGGCTGTTCTATGCAGCTGCTCTTGCGGGGGTACCCTTTCTGTCGATTCGGGCCATCTCGGATATGGTTGGTCCGCGTGATAAGTCGCAGTGGGATATCCCCGGGGCGGTGCGTGAACTGGACGTTATCTTGGAATCCGTTGTGCTGGAGTGTAGTTCGGATTCCAGAGCAGGAGAAGCAGAGGGTTAATTAAGAGTGCGTAACAAAAATGAACCTCGTAGCGAGGATGAGCGAAATCGGCAGCGACGAGGATGCAGGCTAAAAAGGCGCGGAGACGTGCCCTCTGCGGCACGTTGAGCACCTTTTTGGTCGAAGACGAAGTCGCTGGCGATTGCAGCCATCCGTAGCAGAGGGGCATTTTTGTTACGCACTCTAAAATGCTCCATTAATGATTGCTTGGTATACCTAGCATATGGAGCTCTTCGTTCTGATGATCAGTGCCTGTCTCGCAGGGTTTGTTGACTCAATGGTGGGTGGTGGCGGGCTGATTCAACTACCTGCGTTGTTGAATGTGTTTCCCACCGCGCCGATCTCACTTCTCTTCGGCACCAACAAGTTTGCAAGCTTTTTCGGAACGAGTGTATCGGCTCTGCACTTCGCCCGACGGATTAGAATTCCGTGGCACGTTGTAGGTGGTGCAACGCTGGCGGCGTTCGTATGTTCGTTCCTGGGCTCGCGTTTGGTATCATTGCTCGATCCGGCATTACTGAGGCCAGTCGTCATCGTGTTATTGCTGGCGGTTCTCGTCTATACCCTGGTGCGTAGGGATCTCGGTCGAGTGCATAGCCCCAAGCGCTCCGGGATAGTTCGGGCGGCGCTCGGTATCATAGTCGGGGCTTTCCTCGGTTTTTACGATGGATTCTTCGGACCGGGGACTGGCAGCTTCCTCATATTTGCATTTGTGGCATTTGTAGGGTTCGATTTTTTGCACGCGTCGGCTAGTGCCAAGATCGTCAATCTCGCCACGAACGCGGCGTCACTGGCTTTCTTCATCCCTACGGGTAACGTGCGCTACGAACTGGCCATCGGAATGGCCCTCGCCAATATGGTGGGCTCGTTTATCGGAGCACGACTGGCGACCACCAAAGGCGTGGCGTTTGTAAGAGTGGTGTTCGTGCTCGTCGTTGTGGTGTTAGTGGCGCGCCTGGTGTACTTAAACCCTGAGCGAGTGATTTTTGAAAAAAATCACTCGCAATAGCAGGGCGAGCGCAATCTTGGCTTGCCCAAGTTGCGCCGCAGAAGACAAAAAAACTCTAGCTGCAGAAAGAGGCTATCGAGTTTCTGTCCGCCAGGACAGAAACCAGCGACAACAATACTCTTTTCGCTCCGGTGCGATGTTGAATCTGTACCGGCGTGATTGGACTGACAGGGTGAAAATCGTCGTTTTCCGGGGGTTTTCTCAAAAATGAATGAGGCTGGGCTTACGCGCCACCTCCTGATAGTGAATCGAATACGACCCGGGCACGCTGTCGCAGCTCGTCCAATGAGCTGTCGTTTACTATGACGAAGTCGGCGCGAGCATTCTTTTCTTCGTCCGAAAGCTGTGCCGTCATGCGAGCTTTGACACTTTCTACGGTACAGCCGTCGCGAGCCGTTACCCGGGCGATACGGACGTCCTCCGGCGCGGCCACGTGAATTACGCGTCCTATCTCGGGATAGTGAAGCTTGGCTTCGAAAAACAGCGGCACACAGTATACGAACACGGAAGCTGCCGAGGTTTCCTGGAGGTTTTTGAGGCGGGAAAGCCACATCTCGCGGATGAGCGGATGCAGGATCTCCTCGAGCCGCTTCCGTCGTGATGCATCAGAAAACACTAAACTTCCCAGCTTCAAGCGGTCGAGAGACCCATCAGCATTGAGGATCTCGGCACCAAAGGCCTCCACGGTCTTGGCCAGCCCTGGCGACCCCGGAGCCACTACCGCGCGAGCTAGGTCATCAGCATCGATGACCTCAGCCCCCCACTCTGCAAACAGACGGGCAACCTGTGATTTTCCAGAGCCGATACCCCCAGTGAGTGCCACTACTGTCTTGGAAAAGGTCATGCCTCTTTATAGAGCGAGTGCCGAACGGGGAGAAAGAGGAATTAACACCATTGTGCGGAGAGTCTGCTCACTCATTGTTGAGCGCCACCTGATTATCCGCGAGGCTCGTGAGTATTGACGGGGACAACGGACTCGCACTTCTTCTACCACTCCTCGCAACGGAAAGGACGGGCCGAGGATGGGGTGCCAAACTTTCGGCGAGGGTTAGTACCTCCTGAAGCATTTCAGGAGCGAGGAGATCGAGGAGCCCCAGGGTAAAGGGGAGCCACCCTATTCTTACCCGCGCACGACCTCTTCTCGCACCATCCAGGATCCGGTGAGCTGCGCGCTCGGCGTTAACGGATAGTAAAGGATTGGCGTTCGCCAGAGAGAACACCGTCTGCTCAAATTCGTGTTTTCCTTTGAAGCGGGCGTTTACGTGGCCTCCCGTGCGCATCAAGCCGGGATTGACGGTGGTCACGAAGATGTTTTCACGTGCTAGCTCGATACGTAAGGCGTTCGATAGGCCAACCAGCGCGTGCTTGCTGGCAGAGTAGGGAGCCATGTGTGGGATGGCTACGAGACCGCCTATCGAACCTATGTTCACGATGCGACCTTCCCCGTGAGCACGCATATCGGGCAGCACGGCTTCGATGAGAGCCAGAGGCCCGCGCAGGTGCACATCAAAGGCCTCCTCGTAGTCGCTCGGCAGCATGGTCTCCGCTGGCCCGACCGTCATCACCCCTGCGTTGTTAATAAGCACGTCAACGGGGCCTCCCCACGCTCGTACGGATTGAAGAAATAAGGCTATCTGCGCCGGGACCTTTATGTCACAACGCTCTCCAAACACATCACCCCGGCCTCCCCGCTCCACGAGGAAGGCTAAGTGCTCGACTGCTCGTGATAGTTCACCCTCGTCTCGCGCGCAGATGGCTACGCGGGCACCCCGTTGAATGAGCAGACGAGCCAGTATGAGCCCCAGACCCCGGGTTCCGCCTGAAATGACTACAAGTCTGTTGGTATAATTGTACGCACGCTTCCAGTCGAGGGTGATTCGGGTTGCTACCGCCGCAAGGGCTAGAATTCCGAGAGCTCGTGTTGGTTTCATGCCGCAATCCTGGAGGGTTCCGCATCACTCCGATATGAGCACGATCAAGCGAGGAAGTACGTCCCAACGGAGGGTTTTTCGATTCAACCCATGTACTTCCATGCGATATCTTGGGTAAACTGCGCGGTAACGCCGTCGATGAGAGGGCCGATGTGTACGCGTCGGCAGTTCAGACGTCTCTCGGTCGATAGGTAAGCGCTGGAGGAATGTTACATGTCCGATCACAAAGACCCAGACCAAGTCGACGCAGAGAGTTTGCCGGAGGATCGTGAAAGTGCTCATGATCTGGTCGAGCCAACCACTGTGACGACAACAGACCTCGAGCGCGAAGAGGATGATGAGACATGGACCAATCAGCCGGCATTGTCGGGAGCGTCTGCATTACAGGAACAGGCAGGCGACGATGAGTTGGACGACGACGATGAAGAAGAGGAAGAAGCTGAGCAGGCTCCGCTCGTCAAGAAGCCGATCCAGAACGGGCGAGATGTGGTGTGCGAAGAGCTTCCTGCCCGCGCGTCTCGGGCGAAAGCGCGCTTGCGGCCTTATCTCGCTGGCACGTTGGTAATAGAGTTAACCAACCTCGGTGAAAAATTCCTCTTTGACTGGCGAGGAGAGGAGCCCAAAGTTTCCCCCATAGAGGGACCGATTCAGCTTGCACAGGGGGAGACGAGTGATGCAGCGGCGGTTGATTGCATCGTATCGCTTTCGGAGCAGAACTTGATGTCCGTGCGCTCCGGTGATCTGAATCCGCAGCTTGCGATGCTCGCTGATAAGATTAAGGTCAAAGGGAAGGTGGCTCCGGCCGTGTATCTCTTTAACCTCGTAGCTCCGCGAGAGCGCCACTGATTTAATTATCGGAGTTTTCGTCAAACCTCATGTCACCTTCAGCTAATGTAAGCTCGCTTGCTTATGCGAGAGAAAACGGAGCAGATATACCGGCAGAAACGCAACCGTTGGAGCAGCTCCTAGGACACGATCATCTACAGTCGCTCAAGGTGCTTCAGCACTCTTTGCTCCTCGAAGGTCATCCTATCTGTGACCTATCGATGGTGAACCCGGACCTGGCTCCACCGCGAGTGGTGTTGGATCGTCTCCTGGAGTCAGTCACGAAGCCAGCCAACCACCGCTATGCCGTCTCTCGCGGCGTGCGTCGCTTGAGAGAGGCTTTTTCAGTCAAGTATACCAAGCGGTTCGGTATTGGACTCGACCCCGAAAGCGAGGTGTGTGTCTGTTTGGGAAGTAAAGATGCTACCTTCCAGACTCTGCGCTCACTTGTTCGGGTTGGAGATAACGTCGTGGTTGGGGCGCCTTCATATCCGGCGCATATCTCTGCAGTGTCGCTCGTGGGAGCGAATTACGTGCCATGGCAGTATTCTTGTGAACCAAGTGAGGCGGCCTCAACCCTGGAAGAGGTGCTGCGTACTTCCAAAGCAAGGGTAGTCGTACTCAATCTCCCAGCTAATCCCACTGGAGCAGTGGTCGACGGTGATTGGTGGAAAGCGGTTGGAAGGGTGTGCCAGCGCTTCGATACCACGATTGTAAACGATTTCGTCTACGGTGAGATGTGTTTCTCGGGAAAGCCAGCCGCAAGTGCGCTCATTGTGCGTGAAAGCGGAGCTCGCTGTGTGGAGGTCTACTCGCTCTCGAAAGCGTACAACGTTCCTGGGTGGCGCGTGGGTGCGATCCTGGGTGATGCTGAGGTTGTCAGGGCCGTATCCCGGCTGAAATCGCACTCGGACTACGGACTGTTTTTACCGCTGCAGTACGCTGCGACGGTCGCTTTGACAGCCACAGAGGATCTCGTTCGGTCGACCGTAGCAGCGTATGAGCGTCGAGTACGGGTTCTCGCCACGGGGCTCAAGAGCCTCGGATGGGAGGTCCTCGAGCCAAAGGCAGGGGCGAGCTTATGGTGTCGCTATCCTGCCTATCTGACCCTGCCACAGGAGGGCGCACAAAAACCGGTGTCAGTGCACGTTGCTGAGCGGTTGTTGCGCCAGGCTAGCGTTCTCGTGACGCCAGGGATCGTGTTTGGGTCGGATTTTGATGCGTTCGTGAGGTTCGCTGCCGTGGTTCCCGAGGAGCGGCTCAGAGATGTAGTGTCCGCACTGCACAATCTGATGCCGGTTCGCTGAACACTCGAGGTAACCCGCACTGATATGGAGACGGGGCTCGGGTTGAAGCCACCTATGAGGACGTTTTCGGTTCGGGATGTGTGAACTAAAACGTAGAGCCGCTCCACGGAGTGTGATACATCATCAACCTGATATGGTCATTATTCCCTTCAGTAGCATGTTCCAGATGGCCCGGAGGATTCGGGTATACGGGCTTGTTGCCTCGGTCTGTATCGTGATGACAGCAGTCGGCGAGGCAGGGGCTGAGCAAGGATGTGTAAAGGCAGCAACCCTCGTCAAGAAAGGGGTCAACCTAGGTGACGGTTCCGAGGCAGAGATCGCTGCGTATCGTGAGGCTGTCGAGCTGTGTCCAAAGATGGCCGAGGGACATTTCAATCTCGGGTTGTCGTTACAGAAGCGCGGACAATTCCAGGAAGCGGAGAAAGAGCTACGAAGTGCGCTCGAACTGAAGGACGAGGAAACTTTCCGAGTTGGTTTGGCTGGTGTGCTCGTTCAGAAAGGAGAGATATCCGCGGCTCGGGAGCAGTATGATCGAGTGCTCGACCAGAATGCGCGTAACGTTGCAGCGCTTCAGGGTGTCGCGGTGCTCTTGGAGAAGCAGCAACGTTTGTCCGACGCGGTGGATATCCTGACCAAAGCGTCGACCTACGAACCGGGTAACTTCGTCACCTTCTTCAACCTCGGAGCCCTCAACGAGCGGTTGAACCGACTGCAGGTTGCCGCCGCCGCATACAAAACGGCCAGTGAGATAAACCCGAAGCACTTTGATTCACTTTTTTATCGCGGAACGCTCGAATTGCGTCTCGGTAACTTCGAAGAAGCTCGTCGAGCCTTGCAACAAGCAGCTGAAATCAAGCCGGAGGATGTGCGTCTGCACCTTGCTCTCGCTGAGGTATTCGACAAACTCGGAGACCCGGCGCGGGCCGAAATGGCTCTACGTCGGGTCGTCGCGCTCGCTCCGACAAATGTGACGGCGCATGTGAATCTCGGGCTTTTGTGCATCAATAACGCACAATTTCAGGAAGCGATCGAGGTCCTGGGTAAAGCAACGACGCTGAGCTCGACAAATGCCCGCGCATGGAGCGCACTCGGTCGGGCTCAACTCGAACTTGGGAAGATGGTCGAAGCGGAGCAGAGCCTGAGGCAATCGATCTCCCTGGATGGCTCAAACGCCTACGCTCACAACAATCTCGGGGTGCTACTGCAGCGCATGGGAAAGCGTGGCGAAGCTCGGAAGGAGTTTCTAATGGCTGCGCAGCTCAACCCAGAGCTCGAGATCGCCCGAAAGAATTTGGAAGTCGTCGGGGGAGAGTAGAATAGCTGACTACTATCAATCCAGGATCGCCAAAGTCCCCGTAATCATTGCTCATAGTATCCTCAGTCGTTTCAAGCGCGGCTGTTACCCGCCGTAGGGCTCCCAGGCCTGTTCGTCAGCGCGACGATGGTTGAAAAAAAATCAGAAATCCCTTCAGATGGCTTTAGTGGGGTAAAAACATAGGAAATTCAGTCGCTTGTAAGATTTAAGATCCTTGTACTAGTAACTCCGTTTGCAACTATCCTCGTGGTGTCAGTTCCAACACGTCCCTATACTTCGTGACATCGCTCGTTTGAGATTAAGGAAAGCGAAGATGTCAGCAGTTCTGAAACTTGTACAACCTCAACCCTTTTGTGAGGAGTTCGACGTAGCCCTGGAGGCTTCTTCGCGCTCGGTTCACTCGCTGCACGCAGCTTTCGCATACCTCACGCCGTGGCAGCCTCAGATGGTCAGGTATCTCCTCGATCGATTTTCGCGCAAAGGCGACCTAGTGCTCGACCCGTATTGTGGTGCCGGAGCGGTCGGGTTCGAGTGTCTCACCACCGGACGAGAGTTTATTGGTTGTGCATCCGAGCATTCACTGGTGCGATTGGCGCAGGCGCGCTTGAGTCCTGCTGACATCGCCGAAGTCGCGCTGCGTATGCAATTCGTCAACTTCAAGCGCCCGGTAGATATTCGCGGATTTCAGACCCCCTTTCCGCTCTTTTTCGATGTCGATACGTATTGCGAGTTGATGAACCTCAAGAGTGCGCTCAAGGGATCGGCCGATCATGTGGATCGTTTCGTGCAGTTTATCGTTGCGAGTGTTCTTCACGGACATACAGTCGGGCACCTTTCTGCGTACACCTCGCCTCAGACGGCGCTCTCACCAGACGCGCAAGCCACCTTGAATCGCAAGCGAGGTGAAGTTCCCTCGTATCGAGCGGTGAGCGCGCGCGTGATCAAGAAAGCGGCTGCGCTTCTGAGAGACGGTGTACCTTCGGCTCTGCTGAAGGAGCGTGATGGCGCGCGGCTGGTCTGTGCAGATGCTCGTAACATCTCGTCCATCCCAACGGGGAGGGTAAATCTTGCGTTGGTCTGCCCCGAGCAGCCTGGATTGGTCGAGCACGGACTACGCTCGTGGTTGCGTGCGTGGTGGCTTGGTCTCGAATTGCCCTCTAGCAAGGTTCCATTCTCTTCCGTCGATGAATGGCAGGGTTACATCAACGAGGTGTTGTTCGAGATGGCTCGACTCGTCAAGCGCGGGGGGCGAGCGGTCGTGCGTGTCGGTAATGGCCGAATCGGATCAAAGGCGGTGTCGTACCGGGAGCAGCTTGCAACCGTTCTCGATTCAGGGTTTGGTGACTATTGGGCCCTCGAGGGGACCTTGGTCGAACGCCATGCAAAGAGCTCTGGCCTGATACAAGGCGCTTCGTCATTAGCTCACGAGGCAAGCGCTGAGCTCGTAGTGCTCAAGCGCAAGTAGTCCGAAGCGTAGGAAAGCGGGACAACGCTTGGCTGTTTTGTGCGAGCGCGAGCGAGCATCAAACCGAGCCACTGGTCCTCTCTACAATAGCCCCGGGTGAGGGCCTTAACCGGCTGCGGAAAAATGGCTTCGCAGCTAGAAATTCGAGGTTTTGGTGATGGGTGAGGAGGAGAGCGCGAAAAAACCGCAGGTGTATCTTCGACTCGACTACAGCTCGCCGAAGTCTGCGATACATTGAGAATTTTTTTGTGCTCTCATCTTCGGCCAGCGCTAAAAGATCGGATTTCGCAGCAGAAGAGCATTTTTCCGCAGCCTGTTAACGTTCAGTTACTCAAAAGCCGGTATCAGGCGTCTATTTCCTTCCTCCTCTGTGTCCTCGCTGCTCTCCTTGTAAAATTATCCTTCGAGAGAGAGAACAGTGTGATAACCCGAGAACTTCCGTTACCCGTTGCTTCCCGTGACGGGTAGTAATCCCGTGTTCTGGAAAAGGCGATTTAGCTTTCTTGCTGTAGTGTCGACTTGGACCATGAATCTTTTTGTCCGAGTTCGTCATGGCGCTCTTGAGCACCCCACGTTTATTTGTAGGTGGCACCTTCTCAGGGGTAGGTAAGTCCCTCTTTGCTACCGGCCTGGCGGTGGCTCTGCGGAAGCGTGGGCTGAGTTTGTCGTGCTGTGTGACCGGACAAGCGCTGCAACAAGCCTCTATTTTTCATCGCATATCACGTCGGTACACCCGAGTTCTCGACCGGCGAATGCTCAAGCCTCACGAGGTATTGGCTGCGCTCTCTCAGGCGGGCCTCGGTGCGGACGTTATCTTGATTGACGGAAATGGTGGGTTGTACGACGGAGCCGGCCCGGGGGATGCGCGTGGATCGGATGCCGAGATAGCTCTTGTGAGTAGAACGCCGGTGCTGCTCGTTGCAGATGTACCTGCGTTCTCCAACAGTGTGGCCGCACTCATGAAGGGATATTGCAAATTCACGTCGGAATCCTTCGTCAAAGCTTTCGTGGGAAATCGCATGGAGGGCTTCGACAGTGCCGACCCGCTTGTTTCTAATCCGGCGGTCGTGTTCATCAAGGAAGCTCTACGTACATACGGCCTACCGAGTTTTGTCGGAGGGCTACCAACCATATCCTTTCAAGCACCACTGCCGCCCAGCGGTGTCTACCAGGAAATTAATCACACTGCGCTACCGATGCAGTTTCTCCTCGACATCGGTAATCTTATCGCAAACTTCGTCGATATCGATCACATGCTCGACATCGCTCGGGCCGCTCCGCGCGTGCAGTTCAAGTGGGAATTTCCCGACCCGGTCCCACGGAGGTGTCGATTTGCGGTTTCCGACGACAGCTGTTTTGGGCTCTGTTATCAGGACAATCTCGACCTCCTCAGATATTTCGGAGCGGAACCTGTTCCGTTTTCGCCGCTCCTCGATAGGGAGCTTCCGCGCGACGTAGGGGGGATATACATCACCGGTGCATACCTTGCGGCTTACGGAGAGGAGCTGTCTCGGAACGAACAGATGAGGGATGCGATACGCAGGTTTGCCGGAGCAGGGGGAGTGGTGTACTCCGAAGGGGCAGGCACGGCATTTTTGTGCCGCTCATATCAGGTCGAGCGGGGTGGGGAGCAGTATGCGGGGGTCGGGTTGATTCCAGGAGATGCAGCGCCGGCACATGCAGCACCTACCTTCCTCGATGTTGTCACAGCCGAGGATTCAGTTTTGGGCCGTACAGGTCTCAAGATTCAGGGCGTTAGTTCCGGTGAGTGGGGATTACGAAGCGTAGTTGCGGGGGGAAGCGGACAGGTTCTGCACACGCTGCGAGTCAATGTCGAAGGCCTGCCCTCCTATAACGAAGGCTATTCCGCAGCGGCGCAGGCCTGTAGCACCTTCAATTTCCTCCACTTTGGCTCCCAACCATCGGTAGCGCGGTCGTTGGTTGAGGCTGCAGCGATAGCCCTTCGCGGGTGACGCGGCCCGAAAAGCTGCGGTGAAGGGGAGGTTTTCGGCTCCCTAGTGTGATATCCTTCCGCGTATGTCCGAAGAGATATCGGGAAATACCAAGGGACTAGCGCCCTCGGAGTTGCGCGCAGTTCGCAAGCTCTTCCAGCGTTCGGTTGATGCACACGAGTTGGTGTCGCTCGACTTAGCGCGCGAGATGACGTTATTGGGCGCTGCCTTACGTCGCCGTGTAGGTGTGCTTATCAACCGCCAAGGAAAGATCGTCGAGGTCATCCTCGGGACCAAAGATATCCTCTATCTTCCGGACTTGGGCCGCTACCGGTTGGGGCGAGGACGTTTGCGGAATCTACGTCTTGTATTCACTGATCTCTCGAACAATCAGGAGGAGGCCTCTATCCCATACGATATTTACACCGACCTCGAACGCTTGCGCTTCGACGCTGTGGTGAGTGTACGAGCGGCCAGTAATCGGATCTCGACAACCTTCGCATACCTCGTACCTGCAAATGGTGGTGATAGTGCAGCGACGATGTCAGAGACGATTCGCGATCTCGGTGCGAGCGAGCTCGACTTTTCACAGTTCATCGAGGCGGTCGAGCAGAGCCTATCGGCTGAGGTTGTTCAGCTCGATGCAGGTGATCACATCGGTGCAATAGTAGTTGGTGTATACGACAAAAGTGATGTGGATCCGGAGACGTCGATTGCAGAGATTCGCGAACTCGCTCGTACGGCTGGTGTAAAGATCGTAGACGCTGTAATTCAGAAGCGCAAAGCTGATCCGAAGACCTATATCGGGAGCGGTAAGCTGCAAGATCTGGTTATCCGCTGCATCCGCCTCGGAGCGGACATGTTGATATTCGACACGGAGCTCAAGCCCTCTCAGTGGCGGGCGATCACAAACTCAACTGAGTTGAAGGTGATCGACCGCAGTATGCTGATTCTCGATATATTCGCCCAACGAGCCCAAAGTAGTGAGGGGCGCCTGCAGGTCGAACTCGCACAGTTAAAGTACAATCTGCCGCGGCTGGTGGAGAAAGATGCTGGACTCTCTCGTTTGAGCGGAGGTATCGGAGGGCGTGGCCCCGGCGAAACCAAGCTCGAGATAGGCCGGCGTCGTATTCGCGATCGAATATCCGAACTCGAGCGTCGTTTGAGCAAAGTGCGCGAGTCACGTGATTTCCGACGGGGTCGTCGGCGCGAGAATCAGCTTCAGTTAGTCTCGATCGTAGGCTACACGAATGTAGGGAAGTCTACCCTCTTCAATCTGCTGACGGGTAGTAATGTGACGGCAGAGAACAAACTTTTTGCGACGCTCGACCCGAGTCAGAGACGGCTGTTCTTGCCACCCACGATCAATGATGGACGAGCGGGTCGAACGGTGATCCTGAGCGACACGGTAGGGTTCATCCGGAGATTACCGGCCGAACTAGAGACCGCGTTCAGAGCTACGCTCGAGGAGCTCTACGATGCTGCCGTGTTGGTGCACGTCGTGGATGCTTCCGATCCTGACGCACTCGGAAAGTATCGAGCCGTGCGAAAGATCCTCGAGGTAATGGAACTGCGAGATGCTCCCGAGATGGTCGTATTCAACAAGATCGACAAAGTTGACCAGCACGTGGTTCATCAGCTTGCTCAGGAGCTCCCGGGAATCTCTGTTTCTGCTGCGCAGAGGATCGGGTTGGGTGCTCTGTTGGCCGAGATAGATAAGCGCGTTCCGCAGCGAACCGGGTATTCGCCGAGCTCTCAGCCAAACCAGTAGGGTAGACCCAAAGATCCTTCAGGAGAAACTCACCCTCAAGCCATCGTAGCCGAGTTGTATGCCGCCTGGTAACTGACTGTTGACCTCATCGTAATCGACGCTGTGTGTCGTGTGGATTAAGTACGTCTGCTGCGCTTCGAGTTGCGCAGCGAGCTCTATTGCCTGCGGAATAGTAAGGTGTGTTTTATGAGGTTCGAATCGAAGTCCATCCATGAACAGATATCTGACACCCCGTAGGATCTGCTTGGCGCGATCGGACATAGCGTTGAAGTCTGTTGCGTAACCGAGCTCCCCGATGCGAAATCCCGTGACCGTAACGGCACCGTGGGTGAGGGGAAAGGGGCTTACTGTGGTGCCAGCAATCGTGAAATCGCTATCGTTCTGGATCTCGACCAGGTCGAGTTGCGCAACCATACCCCCTTCGTAGTGGGGATTGGGGTTGAATATGTACGGGAAGCACTGTTTGATACCGCTCAGCGTTGCTGCGGTGGCGAAGCAGGTAATTCGCTTCTTGGTTATGAAGTTGAAGGTTCGTAAGTCATCGGTGCCAAGTATGTGGTCGGCGTGTGAGTGCGTGAAGATTACGTGTTCGATTGACGGGATCTTGTGTTTCAGAGCCTGCTGCCGAAGGTCGGGGCCGGCATCCACGAGGATGGTACCTCCGTTATCCAAGGTAATAAACCCAGAGGTGCGGTCGCGGTAGTTACGAGGGTTGCCCGAGGTGCATACACGACAGGAGCAACCTGGGATGGGCACCCCGGTGGATGTTCCGCAGCCTAGAAGGGTAAATTCCATGAAAGCTCTCGTGTCAACGGCGAATCTCTCTCAGCAGTCTGTTAACTAGCCCGCAATGAAGGCTGCGTCTAGCCTCACTTTCATACCGTATTCCCCGATGTAGACTGACGAGCGTGCTTGGGCTGGTGGATACCCTAATCACTCCCATGTAGGTATGGGCATGAAATAGGCAGAGTACGAGCCTTAGGTGCATTTCCACTACGCTCAAAGAGGAGTGTAGTCTCTATCGAAGGTGCGTGGTAGAACATCATCAGTCGATACGGAGTTTTCCGATCAGCCGTTATCTATCAGGTTTAGGGGTGTATATGTCCGAGGAAAACAACGAGGGAATAAAGAAGACCTTTCAGGTAGTAGACCGGCGGCGCTTCGATTCGGAAGGGCGCGAGCGCCAGCACGAAGAGGTACAGGAGGTAGCGATCAGTGCTCGAGAGGCTACTTCTCTCGCAGCTACAAGACCAGGGGCGGACCAGCCTCACACGTTGGCCGCTTCCCCTGCGGAGACCTCTACCACCCAAGCAGCAGCGCTTCAGGGAGACCAGGCGATCGCTCAACAGTTTCGGATGGAGAGTGGTGAGAGTGAGGAGTCGGGGGTGTCGTTTATGTCCTTCCTGATGTCGCTCGCTACTCAGGCCTTGGTACAGATCGGAGAGATGGAGCCACCAGAGGGGATGGAGATCCCGGTGGATGTCGAAGCCGGTCGTCAAACCATCGATATTCTGTCGATGTTACAACGTAAAACACGCGGAAATCTCTCCAATGAGGAGGCTCGATTCTTGGAAGAGGTGCTACACACCCTACGTATGTCCTACGTGCGCCGCGCCCGCTGAGCCCTTCCCGTCAACTGAGCGCAACGCTACCGTGTAGGTCGATGCGCAGGGAACCGGACAACTATTCCCATCGGAATGAGAAAGCGGAATTTTCTCGTAGGCAAGATCTGCCCTTTTTTGACGCACTCTATCGGATTCGTGACAGGGGTGACTGAATCTTGGTCAGTTCGCCCGGTGCACGTCGACTAAGGTCCTGATTTGACGTGGTGCATCCTTTTTTTGGACTCCTGCATCAGGGGGCCTTCAACCTGGCAAGGTTTTCGCATGTACCGCCCCTAGGAGTAGCCATCGGGTCTTGATTCGGTGGCGGTGTAGAAGGACCAGTGCGGGGCGTAAGGCTATGAAAAAGAAAACTGACCTGGAGCTGATAGCTGAAGTTAGAGATGGCAATCAACACAGCTTCGAGGAGTTGATTGGCCGCTACAGTAACAAGGTGTTCAGCTTGGCATCCAGGCTGACTCGAAATGCAGAGGACGCCGAAGAGGTGCTCCAGGATGTGTTCGTGACGGTACACCGCAAGATAGATGGCTTCGAAGGAAAGTCGTCGTTCTCGAGCTGGCTCTACCGTGTAACCATGAATGCAGCCTTCATGAAGCTCCGAAAACGTAAGCAAGACCAGAGTGTGGCGCTCGAAGAGATTATGCAACAGTCGCACGTGCTCCCGGCGCTCAAAAGCCCGGAGCATGCTTACGTCGATTCTCAATCGATCCGCAACGAGATGCTTGAAGCTCTGGAGGTCGCCATACGGAAGCTCCCTGACGACTACCGGCCGGTATTCATCCTGCGTGATGTGGATGGCCTCACGAGTAAGGAGGTAGGGCGGCTCCTGGACCTTACGATCCCAGCGGTCAAATCCCGCTTGCATCGCTCGCGGCTCATGCTCCGGCGGCGACTGAATCGCTTCTTCACCGAACAGAAGACGCAGGCCCCGACAGAGGATCTCGATTTGGTAGTTCCATCAGCTGATTAGAGCGATATCAAGATCGTTCCTGCACTTCCCGCCGCGACAGGCTCGGTGTAGTCTTGGGGCATGAAAGGCGCGCTGCTCCGTATTTTCTCTCTGCTTGCTATAGTGGTCGTAGGTAGCTTGGTTGCCTGCTCCTCTGAGGACCCCGTCCCGCCAGCGCTTCCGACCAGCGAAGCCGCGGCGCTCAGGGGACAAGCTCTGGTGGAGGGTTTGGCCGCGTGCCGCTTTTGCCATGGGAGTGCGACGGGATCTGCTCTGGGTGGTGGACGGACGATGGGTGACCACTACGGGGAGCTTCAAGCCCCCAACGTGACGCTCTCGGCTAACGGTATAGGTTCGTGGAGTGAGCGCGACCTGATGCGGCTCTTCCGAGCTTACGAGCGCCCAGACGGCATCCGGATTTCAACCAGTTTTCATCGCGGATTCGAGTGGCTTTCTGATGTGGATCTCACAGCTATCATCTCTTACCTGCGCACCTTGCCGGTGAGCGACAATACGGTCGAGCGTCGAGAGATCTCGTTCTTCGCCAGAAACACCGCTGGTTTTTCTGAGGGCGCACCCGAAGTAACGGGGCTAGTCCCGCGGATATCACCCCAGTTCAAGGTGGAGTATGGTGGATATCTGGTGGACAACATCGCGCGTTGTAGTGGCTGTCACTCCTCTTTTGGTGGTTTTTTCGAGTCCGAGAAGTATCTCGGTGGTGGGGAGGAGATCTCCTTCGATGGAGATACAAAGGTCGCACCCAACATCAGCTCCTCGGCGAGTGCGGGGATAGGGGCCTGGTCGCAGACGGATCTACTCAACTTTCTTCGTTCCGGCCGCAAGCCCGACGGCAAGGTGGTAGACGGCCGGTTCTGCCCGGTAGATTCGTTCGCGCGGACGCCCCTAGCAGAGCTCGAGGCGCTCGTAGCTTACCTGCGCACTGTTCCCGCGGTAGAGTAGGAAGCGCTTCGATGTTGATCCTTGGTATAGAGACGAGTTGTGATGAAACTGGGTTGGCGATCCTCGAATTCGACCAGCACGGTAAAGCTACGAGCAGGGGCGAGGTTCTCGCCTCGCAGGTGAAGTTACACGAGCTCTACGGGGGTGTTGTCCCCGAACTCGCTTCACGCGAGCACATGCGTAGCCTGCCGTTACTGAGCGCGGAGCTCTTTTCGAGCACCTCCCTGTCTCTCTCAGACATCGAGGGGATCGGAGTTACGTGTGGTCCTGGGCTCAAAGGGTGTCTCTTGATAGGCATCACCTATGCGCAGGGATTGTCCCTGCCGCGTGCCATTCCACTCGTTCCGGTCAATCACATCGAGGGTCATATCCTTTGTGGGGAGTTGCATGTCGAGGGGCTCCGACCGCCATACATCGCTTTGGTCGTCTCGGGAGGACACACCGAGATCGTGTTGGTCGAGGGGTTGGGGCGTTACACTGCCTTGTGTCGAACGCGCGATGATGCAGCTGGTGAGGCCTTCGATAAATCAGCTAATCTGCTCGCTCTCCCTTATCCAGGGGGCGCGCGGCTAGCGGCGTTAGCTTCGAGTGTTTCGTCCTCAAAGCGCTTCAAGCTGCCGCGTGTAGCGCGCGAAATGGAGGACTTCAGCTTCTCTGGATTGAAGACCGCGGTGGCTCTCATGATCGAGCGTAATCGGAAGGAGCTCGAGGCCGACGAGCATGTACGAGCAGAGGCCGCATGGGCAATCCAGGATGCGATCGTAGACACGCTGGTCAACAAAACTACCCGTGAGGTCAACAAGCGTGGGCTGCCACTCATCGTGTGTGGTGGTGTATCAGCCAATCAGGAGCTACGTACGCGACTCACAGCCTCGTGTCGGCAGGTATTTTTCCCGCCAATCGAGCACTGCGTCGACAACGGCGCGATGATTGCGTACGTCGGAGGGCGCTACCTCCGCGAAGGAGTTCAACTACCACGGCTCGAGATCTTCAGTCGTTGGCCGGTCGAGTCGCTGAGGGATTTCTACAGGGGTAGCGGTGAAATATAAGGATCGAAAGAGTTCTCAGCGCTCCGAAAGGACCAAAGATACACTGCGTTCGTTGCGGGTCAGGCCGTCGAAAGAACGCGGCCAGAATTTCCTGATAAGACCTGATGTCGTCGAATCCATCGTATCGTTTGGGGATGCTCCCCCGGGGGTACACATCGTCGAGATCGGTCCGGGCACGGGTGCACTCACGAAGTATTTGGCTGGGGCGCATGAGCTTACCCTGGTCGAGATAGAATCGTCGTTTTGTGAGCACCTCGCACAGCAGTACCCGCATGCCAAGATTATCAACGAGGATGTGCGCGGTGTTGATTTCTCGGGTGTCGGTGATGACCTTTTCGTATTCGGAAACATCCCCTATGTATTCTCCACTGAGATTGTCTTGCACTTGATAGCTTCTCGCGCATCGGTTCGCCATGCGGTCCTGATGGTCCAGCGCGAGTTCGCCGAGCGTCTTGCTGCGGCACCAGGAGGCCGGACTTACGGCAGTATCTCGGTGGCGGTTCAGCTGTGGGCCGATGTGGAGTTGGGGCCGATCGTGCCTGGAAGCGCGTTCCATCCGCCAACAGAGGTCGAGTCGCGGGTGATGAAACTCAACATTCTGAGGGAGCCGCGGGTGCCGGTTGGGGATCCGGCGCACTTTGAGCTCGTGGTACGAGCAGCCTTCTCACAGAGGCGTAAGAAGTTGGTCAATAGTTTGGTATCGAGGGGCAAGTGGACCAAAGAGGTTGTTCTCTCTGCTCTTGAGGGAGCTGGAATCTCGCCTGACGTGCGCCCGGAGCAGTTGGGGATAGGGCAGTTCGCTGCCTTAGCTGCGGCGCTGCCGGTGTAGCGAAGGCTATCACCATGCTGTACCCCGACCTTCGCGACCTAAACGGTCGCCTCGGGAAGCGAGGCACAGCTTCTGCGGACTACGAAGCGAGCTTGACGTGGTCGAGACCGTTAGCCGTCACCTTCTTGACCCCGGCCTTCGAGCTGGAGAAAAAATCCTCCGGAATCTCCCCGATCAAACGCTCAACAGATTCTCGTTTTACACGCCAATCAGAGCCGAGCTTGAATCCCTCTATCGTGCCTGCCTTAATCAGGTCGTACACTTTGGGGCGATGGATGCGGAGCAGTTTGGCTACTTCCTTGACAGTCAGGAGTAGCGGTTGTGGTGCATTAGTCATAAACGTTCCTTTCGTTGTACTACCGAAACTATCGTTACCCGTTCAATACGCACGAGTTACAAACAAAGTTATGGTAGGTCGATGTTGGGATGTGCTGTTTTAGGTGCTACAAGTCCCGATTTCTCGGGAATTAGTGCGGGCTAGTGGGCTAACTAATCGGTTTTTCGACGAAATGGGGACGCTGTCGGGGATCCCGAGGGTGTGGAGAAATGCTCGTTGAGACCTCCACGACCGACTCGGATGCACGTGGAATCCGGGGATTGGGCTGTTTTCTCGCCGAGCGCTTTGTGCCATTTTTCGGTGTCGAATCGAAGTCGCTCGAACGTCTCGATTCGGGTGTTCGGGCTAGCTCCAAGTGTAGTACGCAGATGAAGTTCTGTTTCGTTCCCCCGCGATATTTTGAAGGTATAGCCGGGGGTGCTGAGACCCTCATGGCAGGTCTTGCACACGCGCTCCAGGCGCGCGGTGATTCGGTAGAGATAGTTACTACCTGCGCCAAAGACAATCGAACATGGGCAAACGAGTTCGAGGCAGGGGAGTCAGTCGTCAATGGCATGAAGGTCACGAGGTTTGCGGTCGATGAGCGTGCCCTGGAGCGCTGGATTCCGATCCAATGTGCCGTGCACGAAGGTTCTCAGGTCTCGGCGGATGAACAGCTCACCTGGATGTGGGAGAGCGTCAATTCGAAGGCTCTGTACGCCCGTATCGTACAGAGTGTCCAGGAGTTCGACGCGCTCTTTTTCGGCCCATACCTGTTCGGCACGACCTTCTGGGGATCACTCATGGCCCCTGAGAAGAGTATCCTCATTCCGTGCCTGCACGACGAGAGCTACGCGTATCAGGAGGTGATCGCAGAGATGTTTCGACGTGCGCGGGGATGCCTCTTCAATACAGAGCCCGAGATGTACCTGGCGCGATCGATCTATGGCAACATCCCCGGAGGTGTGGTGGGGATGGGATTCGAATTGCCGAGTGAGCGGTCAGTAGAGAGTTTGACCCCGTATTTCGACAACACGTTCCCTTATATCTTGTACCTAGGGCGGAAAGAGACCGGTAAGAACGTACACCGATTAATAGACTATTTCTGCGCGGCGAAGAGCGACGGATTAATCCCGGCAGAGGTCAAGCTAGCAATCCTCGGTGGCGGGAGCTTCTCCGACCTGCATCGTCCCGAGGCAGCAGGTCGAAGTGATGTAATCGACCTACCTCATCTGAGTGAAGGGGAGAAACAACGCCTGTTGAGGCACGCGCTCTATCTCTGTCAGCCCTCGATGAACGAGTCCTTCTCGATCGTTTTGATGGAGGCGTGGATGGTAGGAACGCCGGTTGTCGTTCACGGAGAGTGTCCCGTCACTCGGCACCACGTTGTCGCGAGTGGTGGCGGGTTGTACTTCTCGTCTGCATCTGATCTGGCAGGTGTCACGCAGTATTTTATGGGCGATCGTGAGGCTCGCCAGAGGCATGCCGAGTTCGGTCGACGGTACGTCGCAAAGGAGTTTTCATGGGGCGCGGTGCTGGAGCGTTTCGACGCAGTTATCGGTGGACTCCTCGAAAGTAGCTCATGAGACGAGCTCGATGTGCGGATAGCTGGAGAGCGGGCATATAGGGTTCTTGCCTTGCTTCCCTAGGGTCTCGAGGAGGTACAGCAGGCCATAACCTGTCTTCCGAGATACGCTCTATCTGGTAGCTTTTGTCGTGATGCGCTACACCTTTGAAGGAGCATCTCGATTACTATCTCTCCATGGTCCAAAGCACGGTCAAACGTAAACGACAGGAATCAGCACTCGCGCTACTTTTGGTCGCCCTTGTTCTCGCGTTGGGTACGATCGGATACTCTCTGATCGAGGAGTGGGACCTGTTCGATTCGTTCTACATGACGGTCATAACCTTAGCTACGATCGGATATGGTGAGACGCATCCGCTCACCACGGAGGGACGGGCTTTCACGATCGTTTTGATCTTTCTCGGGGTTGGTATCGGTACGGTAGTGATCGGAAGTGTGGGAAGAAGTTTGGTAGAAACGCAGATTTCGCGCATTTTGGATAGAAGGCACAAGGTACAAGAGATGTTACACGATCTGACCAAACACACGATCTTTTGTGGCTATAGCCGTCTTGGCAGGATGGCTGCCAAGGAGTTGCGGCAGAAGGGGCAGGACGTGGTAATTGTTGAAAACGATCCGACTCGTGCAGACGATGCCGAAGAGGCGGGGTTCCTCGTAGTGCGCGGTGATGCCACGATTGATGAAACCCTCGTGTCGGCCGGTATCACCCGCGCAGCCCGGTTGATATCGCTCCTCCCTCGTGACTCCGACAACCTCTATGTCATCCTCACAGGGAGGGAGATGAACGCATCGATCTACATCGTGAGCCGTGCCGAGGATGAAGTCGGTGAGAAACGCCTTCGTAGAGCCGGTGTAGATCGGCTCATCTCGACCCACCGATTAGCCGCACGAAGGCTTGCAGACGGGCTTCTGCGCCCGTACGTGACCGAGTTCTTCGAGATTGCAGGTACGAGTGCAGATGGATGGCGCATCGAAGAGATCAAGGTGCCCGAGGGTTCGCCGGTCAGTGGCAAGACCTTGAGGGATCTTTCATTGCGCCAGCGCGCAAACGTCAGCATCGCTGCGGTCGTGCTTCCGAGCGGTGAACTCGTGCTGAACCCAGACGGGGAGGCGATCGTGTCATCTGGCTCGACCTTGATAGTAATAGGATGGAAGAAGGATATAGCCACTCTCGAAGAGATGGTTCTCTCCGCTTGAAGCTTTGCGGCTTGATTTAAATACCCGCGTACGATACTCACCATGTGAAACCCGGGGGAGGCCCCTTTGACGTAGGTCATGGCCTGAGACGCTCGACAGCGAGCGAAACCCTTTGAACCTGAGACGGATAATGCCGGCGTAGGGAGAGGAGTATGAAGAATAATCACATGTGGGGGTTGTGTTCCCCTCTTGAACGGTACGCGCGGCTCTGTCTGCTCAGCCTCGTGTGGTCATGCCCGCTTGCGCTTGCGCAGCAGGAGGAGCTAAACGACGACCCCTCCGAGATTCAATCAGAGATCGTCATCTACGGAGCTCCCTTCGTGGAGCCGTTGCGCGACGTGCCGCAGAGTACAACGGTCGTGCAGCAAGAGACTTTGACCGTCAAGGGTGAAACCTCGATTGAGTATCAGCTCGAATCGATCCCGGGAGTGTCGTGGTCTGGCGGTACGACCCGCCCGCGCTTCTTTATCTTTCGCGGCGTAGGAGAACTCGAACAGTACGAAGGTGCTCCGAATCCATCGGTGGCGACGATCATCGACAGTATCGACTTCAGCGGTCTTGGTATCGTAACTCCGCTCTTCGATATCGAACAGGTGGAGGTTCTGCGTGGGCCTCAGGGAATCCGCTTCGGTTCGAGCGCCTTGGCGGGAGTCATGAACGTGAAGTCGAATGATCCGACGCCCTACACGTCAGGAACTGTGCAGGTGATGGCCGGAAACGACGAGCTCGCTTCCGGTGGTATCGCTATCGGTGGCGCAGTGCCGGGGACCAACGAGAAGTTGCAGCTGCGCTTCTCAGCTTTCAGTACGCAGAGTGACGGATTTCGTGACAATGCCTTCATAGGGTCCGATGATACCAATCGTCGTGACGAGTCCGTCGCGCGCTTGAAGCTGCGCTACCAGGCATCTGGTGCCCTGTGGTTCGATTGGGCTGCGTGGAGCGCACAGGCGAACAACGGGTACGATACATTTGCGATCGACAACAGTTTGACGACTCAATCAGACCGACCGGGGGAAGATGATACGAGTGTTGGTGCGACCTCTTTCAAGGTTACCTCGAAGCTCTCCGATACCGTTAGACTCGAAAGTACATCGGTCCTTGCACGCACCGAGCAGGAGTACAGCTTCGATGGGGATTGGGGTAACAACCCTTTCTGGGAGCCTCATGCTCCCTACGATTACTTCTCGGATACAGGGCGTACTCGGCGGGTGCTCTCCGAGGAGCTCCGTCTTTCGAACGATGATCCAGCCTACGTACATGGCGAAGCGTGGCGCTGGTTAGGAGGGCTGTTCGCACAACGACTGACCGAGGAGACCTCGACGACCGAGCTCTCTGACAACGAGGTGTATGATTTTATCTCCAGCGATTATCGCGCAAACACTGGGGCGGTCTTCGGGCAGTTTGAGGCCCCGCTCAGTACGGGGACCTCGTTTGTGAACGGCTTGCGCGTCGAGCAACGCAGCGCGCACTACGACGACACGCGAGGCACGCGCTTTACCCCCGAGTATACAATGCTCGGTGGAGCAGCCACGCTGCAGCACGACTTCAAGGAGGATGTGCGCGGGTATGTCACGGCATCTCGAGGATTCAAAGGGGGAGGATTCAACCCCGGGCCGAGCGTTCCCACCGCGCAGAGAGAGTATGATCCGGAGTATCTGTGGAACTTCGAAGCGGGGGTGAAGGGATGCTTCTTCGAGAAGCGTCTAGAGACGCGTGTGTCTTTATTTCACGATCTGCGTCGTGACCAACAGCTCAAGTTCGCGATTCAGGATAACCCCTCGGACCCACTTTCCTACACGTACGTGACCGACAGTAGTGGGCGTGGTCGCAGTACCGGTGTGGAGCTTGAGGGGAGTTACAGGCTCATGCCATGGTGGAACCTGTTCGGTTCCGGCACACTGATGGATACCGAGTTCACTGGGGTTCCCGACGAGAGTGTGGGGTTGGACGGACGTGATTTCTCGTACGCACCGCGCTGGCAGTATTCGATCGGCACGAAGGCAGAGCTTGGAGCGGGATTCTTCGTACGTACCGAGGTGAGCGGACGAGATAGCTACTACTTCGACGATAGCCACAATCAACGCAGCGACCCATACACCCTTTTAAGTGCATCGCTCGGCTGGCGCAAGGAACGCTGGAGCGTAACGGCGTGGGGGCGTAATCTGGGCAATGAGCTGTATGCGCTACGCGGGTTTTACTTCGGTAATGAACCCCCCGATTACCCGAACAAGTTGTACATTCAGCGCGGCGATCCGCGTGCCTTCGGTATAACGGTCAGTTATGTGTTCTAAGGTGAGGGTGTAGGTGTGGAACCGTTGAAGCTCATCGAGCTCCTCGGGGTCGCTACGGCGTTGGCGTATCTGGTCCTCGTCACGCAACGTCGCTGGATCGCCTGGCCCTTCTACATCGCCAGCTCGTGCTTTTACACTCCGGTGTTCTGGAAGGCGCATCTGTACGCCGATGCGATACTGCAGCTGTATTTCGTCGGTATGGGGGTGTACGGCTGGCGCACGTGGAGGTCGGAGACCGAGGAGGTGAGGGTTGTTTCGATACCGATACGCAGAAATGCCTTCGTAGCCGCTGCGGTACTGGTAGCTGCGCTCGTGGTGGGATATGCACTCTCCCTTACTCGTGCGGGTTTGTTCGGATACTCTGATGCGTTCATCAGCATCGGAAGCGTCGTGGCTACCTACCTCACGGCGCGCAAGGTTCTCGAGGGCTGGTACTACTGGATCGTCATCGACCTCATCGCGACGCTGGTATTTGGGATGCGTGACCTCGATATAACGGTGTGGTTGTACCTTATCTACACCGTCTTATCAGTGCGTGCGCTGCTCATCTGGCGTAAGACGATTCGACACGTATAGGGAGCAGGGCGCCTGTGCCTGACGAACAACTCACAGGTTTTTACACTCGCGCGTATTGAGTTTGAAAGCCTCGTATTGTTGGCGAAAATCGCGCTCGATACACTGAACGATCTTTTTCGAGGCGGTACGAACCTCCTCCGCGTCTTTGGCCGGCGCCTTCTGCTTTTCGATGAACGAGCGGGTGCACCGCTCGATGAGGCCTCCCGTCACGGTGTTGCAATTTGCAGGGTCGAGCTGAAAACACCGTAGCCACGACGCCCCCTCCGCACATAGCTCGCGCGCAAAGGTCTCCTGGTATGCACGCAGTGCTACTTCATCGAGGGCGTATGCATCGCACGGTTTCGCAAGAGCGAAGGCGCTGATTGTGAGTGCTGTGACGGCGCTGACCAGACAGCGCACGCGAATTCGGAGAGATAGGCGTTTGATCACGTTCGGCACACCTTACATGTTTTTTAACTGCAGCTCGGGGAAAAAGCTGCGTGGGTCGGTGTGGCTGTAGGCTACCGGCGTGGGGAGTGTCCCGACTGTCGACACGGGCGTCATCGTTGGACAGGGGGTCGCCGTTCTTACAGGGTTTGGCGTAGGCGTAGGAGTAGGTGTCGGACTGGGAACGAGGTTAGCTGGTGGTTGGTTGCTGTTTTGGCCACCGTTCATGAGCAGCCCCATGAGAAGAGGGATCGCCATTGGGGCAGCCTGTTTGAGCAGTTGCCCGAGGCCGCCGCCACCGCCGCCACCGCCACCGCCACCGCCACTGCCGCCACCGCTGCCACCACTACTGCAGCTGCCGCCTGAGCAGCCACCACCACCACCGCTGCAACTACCGTCTGAACAGCCGCTTGAGTTTTCATCATCATCGTTGCTCTGGTCCGGTGCTGTGTTGTGCCCACTAACTTGAGATTGCGCTATTGAGATTGGGCCGATACCGAGGACCAAGACAGCCAGCAGCGCTAGTACCGTTGGGATCTGTTTCTTCATAAGGCACCTACAGGTTCGATCTGAAAGGATTATGCAGTCAGGAGCCTTTCGTGTTGCATATCGCCCCGTTTGGGGTGTGCCTTTGGGTCCAGGGCTCGTGATTCCCACGCACGTGACCCGAAGATTTCGCAATTCAAGACCGAGGCTAGCAGCTAAGAGGAGTGGACATTTTACAGTGGGTGGCTTCAGCGAAGCACCCCCAGGGTGAGCTTCCACGGTGAGCCAGGGGTATCGTCGAGCACCAGGGTGGCAGATGTTACCCCCAAAGAGGTAGCGCAAGGGGGGAGGGCGTACTTTGGGAATTTGGCAGGCGCAAGTACGAGTTCAACCCGGTGCCCGCGCTTGAAGGTATATGCAGTAGGCGATAGGGGAACCTGTGTGGCGTGGGTGCCAGGTGGGCTCGGGACTCTCGAGATCCCTTCAGTGACCAGGTATCGGTTGCCGTCGGGAGATGTATCGATGAGGGTCACAGTGAGATCGGGGGTACACCCGCTGTGCACGACGGTTCCTGTAAGCGTGGGTTCTCCTATGATCGTTACATCGTGTTCGAGTGGGTATGACGTAAGGGAGATAACCTCAGGGCGCCTGACAAGCTCAGACTGTGAGAGCGGTCCCACATCATCTCCGAGCGCTATCCCTCCCATGCTCGGAGTAGGATCGTGGGGATTGAGGGTTAGCTGATGCTGACGCGGATCACTCGAGCCGTTGGCGGTGGTTTTGTTGCCGACGTGCAGCACCCGGTGAGCGAGGTCCACGAGCCACACCTGCGGGGTCGTCTCTGGGGGCGGGTAGCTGGTGCTCTGGAGCCATCTGTTGGAGCCCATGATGAACAGCTCTATCGGCGGAGGGATACAGCCAGGTTGCCTACGACATCGCAGCAACTCAATCGGGCGCGCGAGGCTTTCGATACGATAGTTACGCTCGCGGTGGCCATCAGCCAATTGAACGGTGAAGGCGTGTGCCCACGGGCCTATCGTGAGCGTTACCTCCTCACCGCGCGCTTTTAGTTCGTGCATATCAGCCAACATCGCTGGAAGGAAGGGATCATACCATCCTCCCATCAGGAATACCGGGCCAGTCATGGCGTCGACCGCTGAGGGGAAGTGCTTGCGCCAACCCTCTTCAGAGACTCCGGTAGTGAGCCACTCGTCAAAGGCCGGATCGTTTGCACCCAGGAGGTGATCGTCGGTGTCAGTGACTGCTGCTGCAGCCGCAGCTTCGCGCACCTCATCTGGTGTGGGGGTTCGGCCGTGGTTTCGGGCGGACCAGTAGAGCGCTGTTTCGAGTGCGAATACGCCACCGCGAAAAAACACCTGGGCCAAACGGGGCGACGCTATCTGGATCATCTTGGGCCCCTTGATTTGGTCGCCGATCGCCCACTGAGTCAAACCGAAGTAGGAGCCGCCCCAGCTTGTGATGGAATCCCCGCACAGCCCTCGAGTCTGAAGCCAGTTGAGGAGTTCGATTCCATCAGCACGCTCGAAACGAAACGGCGCGAAGCTACCGTCGGAGGGGGGAAAGCCGCGCACGTTCTGGATGATCGTCGTGTAGCCACGCCGAGCCCACAGAGCGCCGAACGTGGCGCGGTAGAGGTCATACTGCATCCCTTCGGGTAAGGGGATACGTACGAGCATGCACGGTGTCTCACGGGAAGCGGCTGTCGGTTTGAATATCTCGGTGTGCAGCGCGATACCATCGAAGCTTCTCATCAGCGCCGTTTCGTGCACGAAGTCAGATGCGTGTTCAGGTTGAGGGAGTGAACGTTCCACGACGATTGTGAGCGGATTGAGTAGTGTGCATCCCGACACGACAAGAGTTGTGATGAAAAGGGGCAAGAGGCGCATAATCGACCGCTGCTAGCTCTCCTTGGTGTGTCCTGTGTCGTTGGAAGAGAGAGAGGATGCGAGCGCGAAGAGGTAGCCCGCCAGAACGAGGTGAAATACGGGGGGTATCCACACACCGAAGAAGGGGAAATCGTGAAGCTCTCCCCATTTCCATACGAGTAGGCGGATAGACATAATAGCGGCGTAGAAGGCGGCGAAGATGCGTGTCGTTGGCTTCAGATAGGAGGCTACCGAGCGACTCACCAGATGACCCTTCGAGAGGAGTCGTTTTCGGACCAGGAGCATCACGAACAGGATAGCTACCTGCCAACTCAGCAGGACGGGATAGCGTAGCGCGCCAGACTGCCACTGATCCATCGGCGGAAGGAAGGGAAGGATACCCAGATACACACCGAGCTGTCCGAGCACTCGGCCCAGGAACAGTAGTGCCAGGAGATCGAGTATCCTCGTACGTCGGATGACAGAGGTCGGAACGGTGCCTGTCATCGATCTGCTCCCGCTGGAGTGAACAGCAGCCGGCCGGAGGTTGCACGGGTGGGAGCGTGAGAGAAGCGGAAGACGGCTCGGTCATAGAGAAAGTGACAGAAAACACTCCCAAAGTTCACGCCGATCAGGGCCAGGCTTACCGTTTCGTGCTGTAGGAACCACTCGACGAGAAGCGGTAGTTCAATGCCCGAGGTTGCACCACTCACTACCTTGGTGGGTACGAGGAGCAGAGGTGTGAAGAGTAACGAGAAGAGTGCCAGCGTCGCGCCGGAGAGCATGGGCTGTCGTAGTATAGCGCTCCACCATCGCGAGAGACGACCCTGTTCGACACTCCATTTTTCGAGTGCACTGTTCGAGCTCATCTGCAGTGCAAGCCCCACCGAGACGAGCCAGTGCTGAACGGCCCACAGTACCAGGAAGGGGAGCGCTGGGAGCACAAAAGCGGCAACGGCTTGAATAGTGAGCGCTCCCTTGTAGAGCAGCTTGGGTGTACTGCATGGGTGAGCGCTGCATTCATCGCGGAGCGTCCACCCTCCGGCGAGGAGCGCTAAAATGATCCCGAATGCGCGTACGAGGGTGGTATCGCCGAGAGGTACGGCTGCAGCCAAGAGGGATTCACGCACGACGTCTGCGCCATGGAGGAGTTGTCCTATCAAAACCAAGCCACCCCCAAG
The DNA here is from genome assembly GCA_040398075.1 of Bdellovibrionota bacterium. Lineage (GTDB taxonomy): Bacteria > Bdellovibrionota_C > UBA2361 > UBA2361 > OMII01 > OMII01. Next base: position 62,401 of record JBBAUR010000007.1, read on the forward strand.
TAGGAGACACACCGTCCGTTCCCGGTTACGACTAGAGTTCGAGAGTTGTTGCCCGGCTTTGATACGGTAGATCGTGAGTACCCCGAAGTGCTGCACTCCGAAGTGATAGGTGTTGAAGAGTATGAAGATGGTTCCCATGATCTGCAGCCGCAGGAGCGCAGAGGCTGGATATGAGCTTACGGCGAATGCCACCGACAGTAGTAGCACGAGTGCCGGAAGGAAGATGAAACGGACCGGCTCAGCGGCGATCAGGCTTCGATACGAGGGGGTGCAGAATACCGTCCAAAAGGTGGCTACGCGGTGCGAGAGCCAGAGGATTCCGGTCAGGGCCAATGACAGGAGGAGGAATTGATATGGAATGACCCCGAAGAGGGCTATCAGCGGAAGGAGCCAGATACCTCCCATGATGAAGAAGGTGTCCCAGACGCCGCTCTTGACCCATTGCTGCTGTGCCGATTTCATGCGGAAATTATCCGATCTTTTTCGCCTCTCTGCATCATGAATCGCTGACGGTGGACGCCGTTAGGGCTTGGGGCGATTAAAAACTTGCTTTTCTAGCGGGTCGATAGGCCCGCTTTCATCTCCGACCAGGTCAGTTTCGGATACAGCGGCAAGAGCTTTACCTGAGTGCGATTGATCTCGTGGTTATGCATGGCTCGCAGGGTAAGCGCAGCGATGATCCCAGCCAGATCATGGGAATGCATGCGTGGCGCTTCGAGGCGACCGCTGGCTCTCTTCGAACGGTACTCGTCATTGATCTCACACAACGCTCCATCGATCTCCTGGGCGAGCTGCTGCTCCTGAGGGGGTTCGAGCGGAGTAGTGGCGAGCAAAACGTAGTGCGGAAGTTGGTCGGGGTCTCCTGGTTCGGGGAAACACAGCGTATCGACGATCATGAGGCCAACGCGTGCGTACGCGCGTTGGTAGGCTTCGAGAAGCTGTTCAGCGGTGAGCTTCTCGCCGCTAAAGGAGTACTGGAGGCCGGTGCGTCCGACAAAGGTGAGCAGGGGTGCATCTCCCAACATCCCGGTGCACAGGAAGAGGTCAGATGTGTCGTAGCGCTTCAAGCCGTAGCGATTAGAAACGACCATCGAGTACCGCGTTCCCTCTCTGAGCTCCCAGGGTTTGAGCAGCTCTGGAGCCTCGTTGTCTTCGTGCACGAACTCATAAGCTACCTGTTCTGCGAGTGGGACACACGAACCATCGTGGATTCCCGGGAAACGTAATCCTAGGATCTCCTCCGTCGAGAGAGACATAAGTGGGAGGATATGGAGGTTCGGTGTATCGATGGCTGCGTGTAGTCGTGTGATGTAGGGACCAACATACCCAGCGGTCCAGCAGGCGATCCCCTCCAGGTGCGGGAGAAGTTCCCGTGCGCTCAAGGATGTGCGTTCGGTGAGTGACGATGCGTGTGACAAAGCGCCGGAGTATCGATAGGTCAGCCGAGTGAGTCGCGAAAGTGAACCCCAGATCTCGGGTAGTAATTTGCGTACGATCGCGCGACCGTACTCCCACTCGGAGCTGATCTGCTGCAAGGCGGTGAGCACAGTGCTCGGATTTGCAGCGACGATGATAGCCGGCTGCGTCAGTAGAATGTACGCAACGTGGACCCATAACTCGGGGTTCGTTTGACTGAGTGTCAGAGCTCGCGGAGCACAAACGACAGATTGAGAGAGCGCTAACCTTTCAAAGAGCGAAAGCCGTGGAGCGCGCAGCAAGGCGCTGCTCAGGGAGCGGGAGGGGCGCAGGCTCGTGAGGAAATAGATCGACGGAGAGCGTAAGGGGAGATCCTCGGAGAGCAGTAATACCTGCCGCACAAATTCCCGCTGCAGAGCTGCAAGGCGCTGGTCAGGGTACCACAACTCCTTAGGGGTTGAGGTCGTGCCCGAGGTGAGTAGGAGGTGGGAACCTGGATGTGAAGCGTGGAGCCTACGCTGCTCAGCGCGTAGCTGCTCGGAGTACCCCCGCGGGCTCACGTCACTGACAGCATACTCTTCGTACAGAGAGGTTTGCTGCAGCCGGAAACGAGCAAGCCGACACCGGAGGGCGTCGGCGTATCTTCGAGCGCTCAGTGTTAGCGCGGTTCGAAAGCAGCGATCAACGAGCTGCATACAGCTCCTCTATCCTTCCTATCCGGTGTTGCCATGCACGGTGCGTGGTCGAGAGTCCGTAGCGCGGTAGGTCTTCCACCCGCAGACGCATTCCCCAGCCAGGGGTTACAGCGCCATGCACCGGCGCTGCGCGCACGATCATCGGTGACAGTCCGACCTCGAGGTAGCGGACCCCCGGGGTATGTCGAGCAACGAGCGCCCCGGCGTTCGACAGCGCTGCCGTTTCGCCGACGAGCGAGCCTACCTGCACAGATAGTCCCGCCTCATGTGCCCGCCGAGCAAGCTGCGCCGCTCGAGAGGGACCACCGTGCTTACCGACCCTGATATTGACGGCCGAGTATCCGCGGTTCCTGATTATCTCAGTTAGATCATCCTCGCGACACAACGACTCATCTGCACAGAAGGTGAATCGGTTGGCGAAGTGTGCCTGAAGTTGTGGCATGAGGTGTCGCTCGGTGGCGCACAACGGCTCTTCGATCCAGGTCAGGCGCGGATGTCGTAGTGCGAGGCCCTCGAGATAAGGGATTCCCTCCTCAAAAGAGAGCGCCATGTTGAGGTCGACTCGCATATCAGAATCGTGGCGTAGCGTATTCGATGCGCAGTTGAGAATCTTTTCGTCATGAGGGAGCTCGCCGCGCAGCTTGAGCTTGAAATTTCGAGCTCCTGCACATTCAAAACCGCGCATGACGAGCTTCATTAAGCAGGTCGGTAGGAGTGGCACGGTAGCTGTGACCGGCGGAAGAGTGCTGCTGGCAGCTGGCAGCTTCAGGATCTGTGCTGCGGGGGTCTTGGTACTCCTACTGAGCAGATCGAGGCAGGCGAGCTCCAAGGCACAACACGCACCGAGGCCACCTTTCACGGGTAACAGTGGAATACACAGGGTAGGGAGGAGCTCCCAAGCCTCATCGATCGAGGTTCCGATCAGGCGCTCGAGCGCAGGGCGCAGTGCAGCAACGACATCCTCAGGCTCCTCGCCGGTGACGTATCGGCGCGGCAAAGCCTCACCGATCCCGAGTGTTCCGGCACAGCTTTCGAGCACAACGAAGATAGTGGTGTTGCTCCGTCTGGTCATCGCCGCGTGTCCAAAGGGGACGAGTAACGGAAGGGTGGCTACAGACAGATGGGCTCGGATAATCGTTGGCACCGAGAAAGTGTACTGCGGTTAGGGCCGGGTCGGAAGGGCTCACATGAGCACAGAAATCTCCCCAGGTCTTCGAAATTAAACATTTTTTGGTTGTTGCGGGTGGCGCCTGCAGCGCATGATTGCGGATCCCCACCTCAAAGTCTTATACTTCCAAGGTATGAAAACTAACAGCTTCACGAATTCCTTGGCCCGCTTCGTTGGTGTGTCCCTGTGTGCTGTAGGTATGCTGGGGTGCGTCAACGCCAATGACCCTTTCTATTCACCGGGGGGTGGATACGGCTCAGGCCCTTACTATGGCGGGAACCCGTACGGTTACGGGTATGGCGGGGGGTATCGCGATGATTACTATCAGAACCAGCGCGAGCGCGATCGGCTCCAAGCCGAGCGGGACAGAATTGAGCGCGAGCGGCAAAGGCTCGAACGTGAGCGAGAGCAGCAGTACCAACGTCCTTATCAGCAGCCATACCAACCGCCACCGAGCAGGCCTGCGCCATCCCAGGACCGGTGTCCGCCAGGGTTCTCCCCGAGTGAGCAGAAGTGCTCGCAAGACGAGCGCCGCCGAGGATGTCAGGACATCCGGTTGCCGAGCGGTTTGGGATGCGTGCGGCGTTAGCGTCGCAGCTTCGCACGCGGCCCGTGGTGGCGAGCCACATCGGCGGCTGGGTCCTCGTGATAGCTCGAGGGCTTTAGGCCCCTGCTGACGCCCCTCGTTGCCGGTGGTTCCTCTCTTAAAGCATCTCGTTTGATTCAAGGGCTAGTGATACAGTCTCTGGCATGGGTAGTATTCCACAGTTACTCGTTAATGCGCTGACCACAGGGAGTATCTATGCCCTGGTAGCAGTCGGATTCTCGTTGACCTACGGCGTGCTCAAGATTCTGAACTTTGCCCACGGTCACTTGATGATGAGCGGGGCGTACCTCTTTTACCTCTTCTCGGTGAATTGTGAATTGTCGCTACCGCTGGCAGCGTTGTGTACGACGGTAGGAGCACTCATACTCGCGCTGCTTACTCTGTTTGTCTTCGTAGCCCCTTTCCAAAGATACAGCACTGTTCTTCCCCTCGTGACAACCTTGGCACTCGCGACGATCCTCGAGTCGTTCGTCTCGATGAGTTTTGGGGTTAACGTCAAGGCACTCGACAGCGGTAGTGCCATGCAGAGCTTCGAGATCGGTTCGGTCTACATAACTCCGCTTCAGATAGCGATCATCTCGAGTGCCGTGGTGATCCTCGCCGCATGCGCATACCTTTTGCACTCGACCTCCTTTGGTCGTCGTGTGCGGGCGATGGCGGAGCTCGAGGTCGGTGCTCAGGCGCTCTCGATTAACGTCCGAAACACAACGGTAGTGGTGTTTTCGCTTAGCGTAGTTCTCTCGGTGTATGCGGGTATCATGGTAGGTTATGAGACCAACCTCCAGCCCACCATGGGGCACGGTTACACAATAAAGGCGCTCGCTGCGATGATTCTCGGAGGTCTCGGAAACCTGTGGGGTACGATCATCGGGTGCTACATCCTGGGCATGGTCGAGAACCTCGGAGTTGGGCTCGATCTCGGGGAGTACTCCTTGCCTGCTGGCTACAAAGATGCCTTCGCCTTTGTCGTAATCCTCTTGGTGTTGCTAGTGCGCCCACAGGGATTGGTATCGTGGCGGAGGCGCACGGCGTAGGGTACGATGAATTATCTGGTTCACCTTGCGATCCTGGTCGGCATCTACCTGATCTTGGCTCAGAGCTTCAATGTTACGGTCGGTCTCGGAAAATTGTTCAACCTGGCGCATGTTGCGGGGTATGCGATCGGTGCGTATGTGACGGCATTAGGCTCGCTCGAGCTGGGCATGAATACGGTGCAGTGTATGATTTCGAGCGGTCTCGTGAGTGCACTATCGGCGTTTCTACTGGGCGGAATCGCGCTGCGCTTGGCGGGGGACTACTTCGCGATCGGCACGCTAGCTTTCAGTTCCATCGTCTCTGCTCTACTCGTCAATTGGAAGAGCGTTACGCGCGGCGTTTTAGGTATCCCTGGTATCCCAAGACCTGAGTTCGGCACACTGCAATTGAACGATGAGAGCTCCTTTCTGGGGCTGGTAGTCGCGGTTGTCGCGGTATCGCTCGGCGTGCTGTACCTGCTCTTTGAAAGCTCGTTTGCGAGGGTCTTGAGGGCCCAGGCCGAGAACAGATTCGCAGCTATGGCGTTGGGGCGTGACGTGCGACTGATCAATACTACAGCGTTCTTTGTCTCTGCGTTCTTCGCGGGCATAGCGGGGTCGCTGTTCGCATACTACCTCAACTACATCGATCCGAGCTCTTTCGCCTTCTCGGAGATGGTGTTTCTTCTCACTATCGTGGTGGTTGGCTCACCGGGCTCATTTTGGGGGTGCATCGCTTCCACCGTATTTCTCGTGCTCCTTCCGGAGCCGTTACGTTTCATTGAAATCCCTTCGTCTATCCTCGGCCCTATGCGGCAGCTTCTACACAGTGTGGTACTGCTGACGGTCGTGTGGTTAAACCGTAAACGGCTCTTTCCGTCACAACGAGAGGTGTAAATGTTACGTGTGTCCGATCTTCATCTGCAGATTGGTGATGCAGCGATCTTGAACGGGGTAACCTTCAGTGTGCAGCGCGGGGATACGGTCGGCATTATCGGTCCGAACGGCAGTGGCAAGACATCCCTGTTCAATTGCTTGAGTGGTTTCGTCTTACCAGAGAAGGGGACGATACACTTCAACGATGCGGAGATCACGGCCCTACCCCCCTTTGCGAGAGCTGAACTGGGGATAGGGCGGGTTTTTCAAAGTTTCGGGATCTTTAGGGAGATGTCAGTGCTTGAAAACCTCATGGTCGCTCTGGAAGGCCGGACGAGCGTATGGCGCACGCTCTTCCCGTGGTCTTCGAGTAGTAGAGCGATTCGTGAGGAGGCCAAGGACTATGCAGCGCAGGTAGGTCTTGCGCAGAAGATCAATCATAAGGCGGGCGCTCTTTCAGGCGGGCAGATGCGCCTGTTGGAGATAATTCGTGCTCTGGCGTTCGGAGCAGAGCTCTTTTTGCTCGATGAGCCGACGGCGGGCGTTTCTCCCAAGATGAAGGAGGAGGTTGCGCTCCTCATCAGCCGGGTGCAGTCGCTCGGGAAGACCACGCTCATCATCGAGCACGATATAAATTTCGTGCAGAGCTTCAGTAAACGGGTGATAGTTCTCGATCAGGGCAGGATAATCCTCGAGGGCACACCAGAGGAGATGCGTCGTAACGATCTACTCCAAGAGATCTATTTTGGAAGGAATATGTCGCAGGCTGTGATGTAAGCCGCTCGGTCGCTATCCGAGCGAACTAGTCAGATTCGCAGCCGCTTGTTCCAACACCGCATCCTCCACTGAAAACATGAAGCGGATGAAGGTGCTGCGCTGTGGATCGCCCTTGACCTCAGACCCCAAGAAGTCGCTCGCTGGAACTCCGGCCACGTTGGCACTGCGGAGCAACTCCTGGACAGCCTGCTCCGAGGTCATGTTCGGAAAGCGCCGAGCGGTATTCGCTATCACGTAATACGCCCCTTGGGGAATGGACGGCGTGAGGCCGGCTCGAACGAGGGCATCGCAGAGGATCGTGCGCTTGCGCGCGTACTTCTCGCATTGTGACGTATAGAATGATGGACCAAGACTGCGGATTCCGTGCGCCACTCCGTGCTGAAGCGGGGTGGGCGGGCAGACAAAAATCTGATCGCTTATAGTGCGCAGAAGCTCGCTGAAGTGAGGTGGGCTCACGAGATATCCGATGCGCCATCCGGTGATGGCGAATGTCTTGGAATAGGACCCCATCGTAATCGTCCGCTTTGCCATGTCTGGCAGCGAGGCGAGAGATGTGTGTACTCTGCCGTCGTAGGTCAGGTATTCGTACACCTCGTCGGTGACGACAAGCAGGTCGTTTTCGAGGGCAACGGTTCGGAGCGCTTCGAGCTCTTCGCGGCTGAAGACCTTACCCGTAGGGTTGCCGGGGTTAGTGAGCAGAATGAATTTGGTTCTAGGGGTCACGGCTGCCCGCACAGCTTCGATATCGAAGCGCCACTCGCTCCCCGAGAGTGGTATGTAATGTTCGACCGCACGACGTCGTCTGAGGCAGTGTCTGTGATACGGGTAGAATGGAAGAAATCCGATCACTTCATCCCCTGGGGCGAGAAAGGCCTCGCAGATGACCTCGAAGGCGCCTGTCGAGCCAGGTGTGACGAGAATAGAGTCGGGGGATGTGGTAATCCGGTTGTAGTCCAAAAGCTTTTCGGCCAGGGCCTCACGGAGTTCGATGATACCCTGAGCCAGGCTGTAGCGGTTGTGACCATCCTTGAGCGCTCTCTCTGCACCCTCGAGCACTTCGGCAGGAACAGGCAGCATGCACAGTCCCTGGGCCAAATTGATTCCGTTCGTACGAGCGATCTCGAGGCCGATCTGGCGTAGTGCGGGGGTTTCGAATTCGAATGGAACGGTGAGAGTGCGCATGGCTTCGAGTAAAGGGTACTAGTTTGCACGAAACTGATGATATGCTTTTAATACTAGCGCTCTAGGGAAGCAAGTAAAGCTCTCTTGGGTATGAGGGTGGAGCTCTGATTGCTCCTCGATGATGGTTATTGCGGCGGAGTCGTGTGGGGTGCCCATTACGGTGCTCGAGTCCACGAGTCGTACGGTAGCCTTGGCCTCTGCGCCTCGAAAGGCCAGGTGTGGTACGCGTAGTCGCCCGCTTTTAGCTAAGTGCAGACTGGAGTAATAGTAATAGTCATGCAGAGATCCGTTCATGAAGGTAGTGATATAGATCGAATGAATGAGCTCGTCGCCGAACTGAACGACCATTCATACCGGTACTATGTGCTCTCACAGCCTACGATCAGCGATGCCGAGTACGATGAGAAGTTTCGGGAGCTTCAAGAGCTCGAAGCGCGCTATCCGAAGAACGTACGCTCCGATTCCCCCACTAGGAGGGTTGGTGCTAAGCCCTTGGAGGGATTCTCGACAGTCCGACACAGACTTCCGATGCTCTCCCTCGACAATGCGATGAACGAGGAGGAGTTGACGGCATTCGACGAGCAGGTGAGGCGCTTTCTCGCTAAAGACGGTGCTGCTCGTGAAGAGGTCGAGTATACCGTGGAGTTCAAGTTCGATGGAGTTGCGGTATCTCTCCTGTATGTCGACGGCGTGTTGAAGCAGGCTGCAACACGAGGGGATGGCACCACCGGTGAGGACGTCACGGTGAACGTTCGCACGATCAAGGCTATCCCACTCAAGCTCCGTGGGAAAGGAGAGCTTCGAGGTACGCTCGAGATACGTGGCGAGGTGTTGTTTCGGAAAAAAGAGTTCGAGGCACTAAATGCAGAACGACAGGCGCGAGGTGAAGAGAGCTTCGCCAATCCACGGAACGCTGCCTCAGGCAGTTTGAGACAGCTCAATCCGCAAGAGACGGCTAAGCGGCCCCTGTGGTTTTTTGCGTATGGAATCGGTGTCGTTGAGAGCGACTCACCTCGTCTGGAAGGAATACAAAGCATTTCTCTCTCGGAAGCCATGCAGACCGTGGAGTCGTTGGGATTTTCGATCTCTCCCGGATACAACGTCGTCAAGGGGGCGAGCGGACTGGTGCAAGCGTATCGCGATGGAGAAGCTGCAAGAGATGCTTTGCCGTTCGAGGTCGATGGGATAGTTATCAAGGTGAACGAGACATCTCTTCACGAACGGTTAGGCTTCAGGCAACGTTCGCCGCGCTGGGCGATAGCTGCGAAGTTCAAACCGGTGGAGGCTGTTACGACCCTGGAGGACATCACGGTTCAGGTGGGACGGACCGGGGCACTCACCCCCGTAGCTGTCCTGACTCCGGTACGTGTAGGCGGGGTCGTCGTGTCGCGTGCTACCTTGCACAATCAGGATGAGATCGAGCGCAAGGGTTTGCTCATCGGGGATAGGGTTGTTGTTCGTCGACAGGGAGATGTGATCCCTGCTGTTGTTGCCGCGATCACAGCCACCCGAAGCGGCCAAGAGTATGCATTCGTCTTCCCCAAGGAGTGTCCCGAGTGTGCAACCAAAGTGGAGCGCGTTGCGGGTGAAGCGGTGGTGCGCTGCCCCAATCCGCGCTGTCCAGCCAAGCTGCACAATCGGGTGCTCCATTACGCAGCACGGGATGCGATGGACATCGAGGGGCTAGGTGACAAGATGACGGCACTCCTGCTCGAGCACGGGCTGGTGCGAGATCTCCCCTCTATTTACCAAATGACCGTAGAGCAACTCCAAGAGCTTCCTCGCATGGGCGAGCTCTCGAGCAGAAACTTGATCGACGCCATCGAAGGGAGTAAGCATCGGCCGTTGGATCGCTTCATCTTCGCACTCGGAATACGTCATGTCGGAACCAAGACTGCCCTGACAATAGCGCGGCAGTGTAGGACGATAGAGAGATTCCTCACGCTCACCGAGGAGGCGCTCCTGGCAATGGAGGAGATAGGCCCGGAGACCGCTGCCTCTGTGGCTACGTTTCTCGCCGACGAGCAGGAGGTCGAGATGGTGCAGCGGCTACTTGCGTTGGGTGTGCGTCCAGAGGTGCTCAAGGTCAGCGCTTCTACCGGTGGCGCGCTCGAGGGAAAGATATTTGTACTCACCGGCAGCCTCTCCTCCATGGGGCGGAAGGATGCCGAGAATTTGATTATTGAGCGCGGAGGGAAGGTGTCCTCCTCTGTGAGCAAGAAGACAAGTTTCGTGGTAGCGGGCGAGTCTCCGGGCTCTAAGCTCGACGCAGCACGCAAGTTGAACGTCCCGGTGTTGAGTGAAGAGGAGTTTGTCGGATTGATTCGCGCTTAGGGAAACCTCACCCTGCTACGAGAGCGGTTCCTGACGTTTTTAATCATGATCACAGATATCGCTCTGGCGCGGAAGAGAACGCCACACCGCTATCGATGCCGTGTGGGTCTTGCGAATACGCGAGGCCAGGAGCGACCACTTGGCGCCACCTTCTGGGAGACCGGCTAGACGCGAGGTGCGCACGACAAAGAACGCGAGCTTTCTCAAGATATTCAATTGGGCTCGGTAGCGCTTGAGAGCACTTCCGAAGGATGCCGTTCGGCACCCGGGCTTGTTGGAGCATTGCAGTTCGAGCTTCGGTAGCAATTCGCTGGTGTTGAGTATCCGGGTGTATGAGCGCTGCAGCTGCCCAGACGCACGGGTCAGCTCGTGCAGAGCTTGTGCTCGCGCAGGGCCTTGTAGCATTTCAGAAGCCTGTGCCAGGTAAAACTTGGCGAGTTGGAGGCCGAGGAACACTCCTTCGCGAGCGATGTCGTCAGAGCGCACGATCGCTTCTGCACGACGGAACGTTTCACAGCCGCCGTGGTGAAGGTCTTGGGCTACCGCAGTTATGACGGGAGCAAAGAATCCGCTCGCTACACGAACGTCGTTCGGGAAGAAGGTGAGCCCGGTAAAGTTCGGCTCTACACGGTAAGTACCTCGTGGTATATCGCGGAATGCATACGTTCCATCCAGGTCAGTTATTGCACTCAAGGTGCCGTACTCGTTGTTGACTGAATACTCGGCATCGAAAGCACTAATGCCGGCCCCTCGGTACAGGTAGACGACCACGTAGGGCATGCCCTCGCCGTTTTCATTGAGCACCCTTCCGATGATGTTGAATCCGGATGGGGCAGGCAGATCACCGGTTTGAACGACAGTGGTAGAGGCTGGCGCCTGGTCGTTGGGGTCTTCAGTGGAGTCGACGACCTCAGCTCTCGAGCGTCCACTCGCTTCGAACAAATAGCTGTCTGGTGCTGACGGGATGTAGATCTTGAATTCGAGCGTGACAGACTGACCTGGAGCAACATCGCGAGGCGTCCGGAAGACGAGGCCAGAGTCCTCGTTGTCTGGATCCCCCTCGCGGTTGCCTTCGTAGGAGGTGGAGTTCGGAACGTACACCGGTACCCCCGCTGCAACGGTCGGAAGTGTTATCAACACGAGATCGAGTGTCCCCGCAGCGTCTCCCGAATTAGTAATTTTTACGGTCACAGTGACTGGTCCTGCCCCTGCCAGAGGGCTCGGAGCCGAGGAGACAGTCAGCCATAGCTTTGGGCTCAAGATGAGAGGGGTCGGAGTTGGTGTCGCCGTAGGGGTGGGCGTCGTAGTCGGAGCGATCGTTGGTGTTGCCGTCAACGTAGGCGCCTCTGTCGGGGTAGTGCTCGGTGTGTAGGTCGGTGTCACTGATGGCGTACCTGTAGCAGTAGCAGACGGCGTAGCTGTAGCGGTAGTCGTTGGAGTAGGTGTCTGCGTCGGAGGGCTGGTTGGAGCCGCTGTCGGAGTACCTGTTGGAGTTTCAGTAGGCGTCGCTGTAGGGGTCACGGTTGCAGTTGGAGTCTCCGTTGGGGTGCTAGTTGGTACCTCTGTTGGGGTGCTCGTTGGAGTTTGAGTAGGCGTCTCTGTTGGAGTCGCGGTTGCAGTTGGAGATGCGGTTGGCACTTCTGTTGGAGTGCTAGTTGGAGCCGCTGTCGGAGTACCTGTTGGAGTTTCAGTAGGCGTCTCTGTTGGAGTCGCGGTTGCAGTTGGTGTCTCCGTTGGGGTGCTAGTTGGTACCTCTGTTGGGGTGCTCGTTGGAGTTTGAGTAGGTGTCTCTGTTGGAGTCGCGGTTGCAGTTGGCGTCTCCGTTGAAGTGTTGGTTGGTACTGCTGTCGGAGCACTCGTTGGAGTCTCAGTAGGTGTCTCTGTTGGAGTTACGGTTGCAGTTGGCGTCTCCGTTGGAGTGTTGGTTGGTACTGCTGTTGGAGTACTCGTTGGAGTCTCAGTAGGTGTCTCTGTTGGAGTTGCGGTTGGCACTTCTGTTGGAGTGCTAGTTGGAGTCTCTGTTGGAGTCGCAGTCGCAGTTGGTGTTGCAGTTGGCTCCTCTGTCGGGGTGTTAGTTGGAGTCTCTGTCGGAGTACTTGTCGGAGTCTCAGTAGGTATCTCTGTTGGAGTCGCGGTTGGCACTTCTGTCGGGGTGTTAGTTGGAGTCTCTGTCGGAGTACTTGTCGGAGTCTCAGTAG
>JBBAUR010000007.1:74766-93510 GCA_040398075.1 Bdellovibrionota bacterium
TGTCGGGGTGTTAGTTGGAGTCTCTGTCGGAGTACTTGTCGGAGTCTCAGTAGGTGTCTCTGTTGGAGTTGCGGTTGGCACTTCTGTTGGAGTGCTAGTTGGAGTCTCTGTTGGAGTCGCAGTCGCAGTTGGTGTTGCAGTTGGCTCCTCTGTCGGGGTGTTAGTTGGAGTCTCTGTCGGAGTACTCGTCGGAGTCTCAGTAGGTATCTCTGTTGGAGTCGCGGTTGCAGTTGGCGTCTCCGTTGGAGTGTTGGTTGGTACTGCTGTCGGAGTACTTGTCGGAGTCTCAGTAGGTGTCTCTGTTGGAGTTGCGGTTGGCACTTCTGTTGGAGTGCTAGTTGGAGTCTCTGTTGGAGTCGCAGTCGCAGTTGGTGTTGCAGTTGGCTCCTCTGTCGGGGTGTTAGTTGGAGTCTCTGTCGGAGTACTCGTTGGAGTTTCAGTAGGTGTTGCTGTTGGGGTCGCGGTTGCTGTAGGTGTTGCAGTTGGAGTCGCGGTAACAGTAGGTGTCGCCGTAGGCGTCGCTGTTGGGGTGTTCGTAACCGTTGGTGTTGGAGTCGCGGTCGGCGTATTGCTCGGTGTCGGAGTGATAGTGGGTGTCGCGGTGTTGGTTGGTGTATTGGTAGGGGTAGGGGTAGGGAGGATCTCAACACTCGTTGTTGCCGGACTGGAGTCAGTCGTGGATACGGTTGAGTCCAAAATCAGTGTGCCAGTCTTGCCGGTAAGCGAGAAAGCGTAGCTGCCGATAGTACCACTCGGGAAGCCCATCGTGAATGTAAGGTTGCGCTCAGTTCCTGCTGGGATGTTGAAGACGCTCGACCACCTTAGGGTCGAGCCCGAGAGGGCAGGTTCGTTGATCGTCGTTCCGTTGAATGCACTCGTGTTGGGCGAGTAGGTCGGTATTCCCGAACTCGACGGTAGCTCAAGGGAGAGGCTATCGACGGTGGTCGCATAGGATCCCGTATTATGGATCGTTGCAGTGAACGCGCTTGTTCCCGGTAGCATCATGCTCATTGGTGATGCTGCAAGTGATAGCCTCAGGAAGTTTTGCGGCGATTGGACTGGGGCGAAAGAGAAAGCAGACGTATCCGTGTGCTTCATCTGGTTACCGCTGGAGATGTTGTTGACCGGATATATGGTCGTAGAGGAATTCGTGATCGAAGTGACCTTGAAGGTGTAGGTGGCTGTGTAGTCGTTGTCATCTGTCCCCGGTATGTTCAGGAAGAGCGCATCGCTCGAGCTTCCCTGTTGGACGCCATTGATGGAGAAGGTAAGGGTTACCCCGGTCAGTTGAAATACGTCGGCTCGCCAACTGTCGAGCGCTGCCGGTGAGATAGCCATATCGCCGGTGTTTTGACCGGTTTTGCCGGTAGTTGTCAGGGTGACTATGCCCCCCACCTCAGGTGGATTGGGGCCGCTGATTACGGACGTAACCTTGTTGGCGGCGGCCTGAATCGTTTGAGAGGCTCCAAGAGCGAATGTGTTAGAGCAGGTCGAAGATACGACGGCTGGGTTGCCGTTGTAGAGGGTTATGGAGTGGTTCTCGTCAGAGGCAGTTTGTGCGGAAGCTTTTAGGTAGTAGTACACGGTTGTGGAGGCCCCAGCAGCCAGCGATCCCACGTGATGAGTGTCGAGAGCAGACGTTGCAAGGCCTATCCTGGGTCCAGCAAAGTTTCCGATCTTCACCCATAGATCGGATATCGTTGCGCCTGTGTTGTTCTGGATCCGGTAAGAGGTATATGCGTTCGTGATAGGGGTGGTGAGCGAGGTGTCGATGTACAGGGCGCTCGCTGAGGTTCGGGTGACGGTTATGTTGTTGTTAGCGCAGCTCGGAGTTGGGGTAGCAGTCGGCGTTCGCGTGGCGGTAGGTGCTGCAGTCGGAGGAGCTGCCGACGCGCTAGAGCTCACACACCACGTTAGGAAAGCGAGCAGGAGGAGAATGAGCCGGTTGCGTGACTGCCATCGTGTGAGCCGAGCGTTGCGGTATCGTTGCCAGGAGAGGGGATAGCTCATAATGACCAGGCATGCTGAGGGTCGATCTCGTAAGACGCTCTCAGCCAAATCTTTTAAACGACCATTTGGCCCAAATACTTAATTTCTCTACGAGAAATAGGATGCAGGGGGCAGCAAAAAGGGGGGGCTCTAATAAGGCATAAATTTGGGCTATCCCTTTGTTTTATCTGAGTAAGTAGTAAGCGTGGGAATGCCGGAGAGTTTTATGGCGCGGGTGTCGGGCCATGCACGGGTGGACAAGAAGCCTAGCTTTGCCAACCTGGAGCTTTGTGGTTTATAGTCCGACAGGTTGCCTAGTTTGGCGATATCGTTGAGATCCTTGGCGCTTTTGCAAGGCCTAAAGTGTTTAAGAGGATGCTCGTAGTTTCAAGTCAGCTGTGCTCCAGAAGGGAATCTGTTCATGGTAGAGGTCCGTACCCGTTTTGCCCCATCACCAACCGGTTTCCAGCACGTAGGCGGTTTTCGAACCGCTTTTTACGCCTGGCTCTTGGCTAAGAAGCACGGTGGCAAATTCCTGCTGCGCATAGAGGATACCGACCGGGAGCGCTCGGTGCCCGGGGCTGTTCGTTTCATCATTGAGGAGCTCAAGTGGTTCGGTATCGAGATCGACGAGGGTCCTAGTCGAGAGGAGCTTCGAGCCTTGGGGGAGGATTGGGATGGAGCTCCAGACCTCCATGGTCCATACGGTCCGTATGTTCAGAGTTTGCGGCTACCCCGTTACAAAGAGGTGGCCGAGGAGCTAGTCGCCAAGGGGTTTGCGTATCGATGCGATTGCACGCCTGAGATGCTCGAAAGGGAGAGGCTCGAGCAGATGGCTCGAAAGGAGAGCCCTGGATACTCAGGTTACTGTCGCACCCGTAATGTCTCTGCCGATGTGCCGCACGTAATCCGCTTCAAGATGCCGCACCAGCGTACGGTGAGCTTTGTCGATGCGATACGTGGTCGCGTTGTGTGGGATTCCATTCCGCTTAAAGATACCGTACTTTTTAAAAGTGACGGATTCCCGATGTATCACCTGGCTGTGGTAGTCGATGATCACGACATGAAGATTACGCACGCCTTGCGTGGTGTTGAATGGTTGTCGTCGACGCCGATTCACCTCTTGCTGTACGAAGCTCTAGGATGGGAACCGGTCACCTTCGCGCATCTGCCGGTGATAAACGGAACCGATGGTAAGAAGTTGTCCAAGCGCTCGGGGGCGGCGAACTCGAGAGAGCTCCGTGATCAAGGGTATCTTGCAGATGCAATCATGAACTTTGTCTCGTTAATCGGGTGGGCACCTGGAGAGGGGAGTGATCAAGAGGTTTTTACCCGCGAGGAGTTGATTTCTAAGTTCTCGCTCGAGGGTGTGAACCAAGCGAGTGGAGTCTTCGACCCGGCCAAGCTGTTGTGGATGAACGGCCTCTACATGCGAAATCTCAAGATAGAGGATTTTGTCCCGCTTGCGTGGTCGTTTGTCGAAAGGGCTGGAATCTCGATCCGCAAAGCAGACTTTGAGATCCTAGCGCCGCACATTCAGGAGCGGGTCAAGGTGCTCACTGAGGTCCCGGGGATGGTTGATTTCCTGCAGGATAAACCGCTCGAGCGACAGATGGACGCGATGTCTCAAAAGGGGATGGATATAGACAAGGTAAAGCAGGTTCTCACGCGTGCTTTGGAGCGTCTGGAAGAGCTAACCGATTTTTCAGTTTCGGAGATAGATCAGGCTCTTAGGTCGGTAGCGGTTGAGCTAGGACTCAAACCAGGCCCAGCGTTCGTAGCGTTGCGCATCGCAGTCACCGGAAAGACCGTAACTCCACCCCTTTTCGAATCGTTTGCAGTACTCGGGAAGGATAGGGTACTATCGCGCATTCGCGAGACGCTGAACCTCGTGCAAGGAAGTAACTGATAGGGTCGATATGAAAGCTAAAGACGTTCGCAGGGGACAGGTAATCATCTTCAAAAATACGCTCTACAGCGTGATGGATTTCCATCACCACACACCCGGGAACTTGCGCGCGATGGTGCACATGAAGCTGCGCAACCTCATGACCGGAACACAGATGGAGCACCGTTTCAGCTCGACGGAGGACATCGAGACGGCTGACGTGTTTCAGCAACCAGCCACGTTCCTGTATTCGGATACCAATGGATACCATTTCATGAACTCGGAGACATTCGAGGAGGTAACTATCTCAGATGAGATGATCGGTGATGGTAGGTACTACATTCAGGAGGGGATGCAGATTCAGCTCTCGGTTTACGAGGAGAATCCGATCGGTATTCAGCTTCCACAGACGGTGACACTCACGATCGCCGAAACGGAGCCCGGGTTGCGTGGTGCAACCGCCAGTAACTCGCCCAAGCCTGCCAAGACTGACACAGGCCTGCAGTTGGCAGTGCCTCCCTTTGTAAACATCGGTGATCAGGTAGTCGTGAACACCGAGACGGGCGAATACTTGAGCCGCGCCTGACGCTTAGCTGCCTTTTTTGATGCGGAGAAAGCTATCATGAAGCGACCGATGACGCCCCGTGGATACGCTGCGCTCAGAAGCGAGTTGATGAAGCTCAAAGCGATGAGGCCTGAGCTCGCTCGCGCCATCGAGATAGCCCGGGGACACGGAGACCTCTCTGAGAATGGAGATTATGACGCCGCCAAGGAGAAGTCGGGCATGGTCGAGGCGAAGATCAGAGATATCGAAGCCCGACTCTCGAATGCGGAGGTGATCGACCCGCGCAAGCTCGCAAACCTCTCTCGTGTTGTGTTCGGTGTGAGTGTGAAGCTCGAGGATGTCGACAGCGGAGAGCAGCGCGTCATCAGCCTCGTTGGAGCTGAGGAATCGGACGTAGAGAAGGGATGGATCTCGTTTGAGGCCCCGCTCGGTAAGGGTGTGATAGGGAAGGAGCTCGGTGACGTGGCGCGTGTGGTGCTGCCCGGAGGCGCCCGTGACTTCGAGATCCTCGAGATCTTCGTGGACTATCAGGAGGACGTGTCTGAGACCAGGGCCGATTAGTAATCACTAAAGGATCTCTCAATAAGCCTCGTCGTAATTACGCATTGCAATCACTTCGACTGCTTACGGGCGGAGCGGGATTCCTTTATCGGTCTACATAGCTTGGGATGAAGACCTCCCTGACTCTCCGCTACCTGGATAGGTCAGTAGGAGGTGCGCTTTTCGGTGCAACGTTTAGCGCGTCAAGGCGGTGCTATGAGTCTATCAGGAACAAGTGTCGGAATCGACTATCATCAACACAGCCTAGAAGTAGCTGTGATGTCATCAGATGGTCGGCTGTTAGGGAACAGACGACTGAGTAAGGAATCTACTTGTGTTAAAGAGACCCGCTCCCCATCAAGCTTACAGCCCGCTTTTTTAAACGGCAAAATACTCACAAGTTCCGCCAGTATAATCCATAGGGACGACTAAAGAAGCATATGATTGGTCGCTGTGTTACGATCGACTTTGAGGGCCGTGAAATACTGGCGTCGAGTACTCACTCGAACGAGAGACGACAAGCTCCGGGGCCATCGGTGAATTTCAAGGACGAGATGAATATAAACGGAGACTTGAGAAACGAAAGCCAGAAGACTCAAGCGGAACGCCTCAAACTTCAGACTGAGAGCTGAAATCATGAGCCTTGTACAAAAGTGATAAGTCGCTACATGCGCAGAAGTAGTAAGAGGTCCCTAATACGGGTAACGCTTTACTCACAAGTAAGTATTCCTTGTGGATAACAAGAAACCTGTCTAGGGAAGCAAGGCACAGCCTTCCTGGAGCGAGAAAGTGGAGGCTCAAGTTGATGTTCACTGTTCGCAACTGGGAAAAACCGCAGATGTTTACACTGCGATACATTGAGGGGTTTTCCACTTTGCGAAACTTAAAGAGCAGCTTGACGATCCGCTTTCGCAGCAGGGAGCGCGTTTCCCTTCGAGCTTTTTCGGGTCTGTAGCTGCCGGGAAGAGCTTTAGGGTGTGCTTCACAAATCATGGGAGGGGTTTTGCGAGGGGGTGAAAAAGTAGTCATGACAGGAGCTTCCAGCGGCTCTCAGCGATTGAAGCTTAAAACAACCCACGGCGGCCAAGCGGTGCGGCGAACCTCGCCCTGCTGTAGAGTATGAGCTTTGGGCGCTGTTCGATTTTTAAGGGTGGGCGTAGCACACTGAGTATGGCAGAATTCGGCGCTGACGACTGTCTGACCGAGAGGGATGGATACTATGAAGAGAGTGATCGTAGCAGTGCTTGTGATGTGCGTGGCTCCTACCAGCTGGGCCGCCGACTATCAGATTGACCCTTCCCACAGCAGCATCGGATTCAAGGTTAAGCACCTTGCGATCTCATCGGTGCCGGGAAAGTTTGCGGAATTCAAAGGTACCTTCTCCTTTGATCCAGCTAACGTCGAAAAATCCAAAGCCGATGCAGTGATTACGGCGAGCAGCGTCGATACCGGTGACAAGAAGCGTGACGATCATCTTCGAGGTGGCGATTTCCTGGATACACCGAAGCATCCGTCGATCGCATTCAAGACTTCGAAGGTCGAGAAGGTATCAGATACAGAATTCAAGGCGCACGGGGAACTTTCGATTCACGGAGTAACGAAGCCGGTGGTGCTGGATGTGACCTTTGGCGGCGCAGTGAAGGATCCGTGGGGTAAAGAGCGTGCCGCGTTCGTAGCTACAACGAGGATAAACCGTACCGATTTCGGACTCACCTGGAGCAAGGTGCTCGAGACCGGTGGGCTCGTAGTGGGTGAAAATGTCGATATTACCCTCGAGGTCGAGGGCATCAAGGTCTGATGCTCGAAGAACGAGGGGTAGGTGCATGTGGTGTTCCAAATGCGAGCGGTGTGGTATAAAAACCCATCGTGATCTCGCAGGACACCATCGAAAGGGTAAAAAACGAGGCCAATCTCGTTGAGGTTGTGGCCGAGACGGTCAAGCTCCGACGGGCTGGTATGTACTACTCGGGGCTGTGCCCCTTTCACGCCGAGCGCTCTCCCTCGTTCTTTGTCCGGGAATCATCGAATTCCTACATCTGCTACGGCTGCGGCGCGTCGGGTAACGTGATCTCGTACGTCATGGCGAATCGAGCCATGAGCTTTCCGGATGCGGTTGAGTATCTTGCCGGGCGCTTCGGGATCGAGGTGAAGCGCGACTCGGTGAAGTCGTTAGCGCCTTCGGTCGACAAGGAGAAGCTCTTCGATGTACTGCGAACAGCGCACCTCTTCTTTCGACGTGCGCTTACCCAGGTACGGGGTGGTGTAGGGGAGTATCGCAGCGTCGGAGAGTACCTCAAGAGGCGTGGACTCAAGCCTGCTGCCATAAACGATTTCGGTATCGGCTACAGCCCCAACGAGCGTGGTGCATTAATCTCTGTGCTCACGAAGGCTGGGTTCGAGGAGCAAGATATACTCCTCTCCGGGCTCGTGCGAAGATCTGCCGGAGGGGAGCTCTACGAGCTCTTCCGAGGCCGATTGCTCTTCCCTATCTTCGTTGATTCCTCACGTATCGCGGGCTTTGGCGGACGGCTCGTTCCGGGGGTGATGGAAGCGAGCTACGAATCGCAATCGCCGAAATATGTAAACTCCCCGGAAACCCCGGTGTACCACAAGAGCCGCATGCTGTACGGACTCCCCCAAGCGATGCAAGCCATCCGTGAGTCGGGCGAGGTGTACGTGGTGGAAGGGTACATGGATGTAGTCGGGCTCGCGATGCGTGGAGTGAGGAATGTGGTTGCCTGCTGTGGGACGGCGATGACGGAGCAGCACATCAAGCGCTTCTCGGGCTTGTGTAATCGCATTCATCTGTTGTTCGACGGGGACAGCGCTGGACGTGCGGCGGCAGCGAAGGCCTTTTTACCTGCGCGAAACGCGTCGATCGACATATCGGTGTGTTTCCTACCGGATGGGGTGGATCCAGACGACTTTGCAACCCAGCACGGAGAACGAGTAGCAGAAGCACTCAAGGCGCTCCCCAAGGAGGGACCGCTCGATGTGTACGTTGATTCCTTGTTGTCAAAGGCGGGGTGCTCGCTCACGGAGAAACCGGGTCCGAACCTGCTCGGTCGCTTGTGCGATGAGGTCGCAAAGGCCTTGAGCGCTATCGAGCGGGAGGTCGTGCGCTCATCACTTGTAGCGCGAGCTGCGCGTAGGCTCGGTGTCGAGGTCGCCCAATTGGAGAAGCTCGTAGTGGCAGGCAAGGGTAAGGAGGGAACCCCTGGTACGTCCCTCAAAATCGGTGCAAAAGGAGTAGCCAGAGTCGAGAGGGGCGATACTCCCGATACCCAACCGGCGCAGCTCGACGGCGCTGTTCCGTTTCCAGCAGAAGACGTGAATCTGCTCATCTCCATAATGGTTCTCAAGGGTGACCTGCTCCCAGAGTTCTTTTCGAACACCGAAGTATGTATGGGGGCTGATCCTGTGACGCAGCGCTTTGCATCAGGGCTGTCGGAGATCCTAGCGCGATATCCAGACGATGAAGCGCGTCAACGCGAGGCCGTCAAAGCCCTCTTGCAATCACACGGCCCGAAGTGGGTCTCAACCTGGAAGGAGGGCTACAAACGGCTGAAAGCGGAGGTGAACATGCGTGATCTGTACCGCAGCAGCGTTGATGTCATGCGTCGGAAACGTTTGCAAAGGGAGTTGGAATCGGTCACCAAGGCGCTTGGAGAGGAAAATTTGCCTGCTGAGAGCGCACGAGAGCTCGTCGAGCAGCAGCGCGCCCTCAAGACCCAGTTAGCTCGCTAGGGTCACTAGCGGCACCCGCGGTATACCATAAGGGATGTTGAAACCTTTGTTTTTTCTATGGCTTAGCCCGCTAGATCTAGTCACAACGTGAGTGCGGCTTGTCCTGTAATTGTAGAGCCGCCGCATGCTCGAGTGCCTGGGCGCGCAGGAAGGTGAATCGTAGGCCATGTGGGGAATCAGGGCTCTTCGTAGCATTCGTGTACGCTAGCAGGCCGGGGTATAGACCTAGCTAACCCAAATAGTTAGAATCGCCCGATTGTGTAGTACGGGATAGTCTAGTTGGAGTGTAGGCAGTGGTGCGAAAGAAGATCGGAGCGAGTAAAGGGAAGTCCCTTCGACAGGGCAAGCTCAAGAGCAAACTCGGGACGAAGTCCTCACTCAAGAAGGGTCTCAAGTCGAAAGGGGGTAAGGTCAGGAAGAACAACCGGACCGTTAGCCCCGCGCTCAAGAAGAATTCCAAACTGAAGGCAGCGGCGCGTGAGCGCCTCAAGCGCGGCTCAGAGCTGGCTCGTTCGGAGAAAGACAACGGGTCGGTTACCAAGAAGACCAAGGAGATTTCAGAGAAGCGTATCGTCAAGGTGGCTCCAGTTGCCAAGCCGCTTCCTGCTTCTGAGAATACTTCAAAAAAAGGGGCGTCAAAGATCGTCGGTGCAGTTATTCCTCTTACAAAGGAGCCGCGGAAAGGTCGAGATGCAGGTAAAGATTCCGCAGCGCCCGGGATGGACCGGGATCTCATCGTCGGGGATCTCGACGATGGTTTACAGGAGCTCACCGGGTTCGATGTTCCGGTAGAGCCCGATCTAGGAGACATCGACAGCGCTATCGATCTCAAGGAGCGTGGAGACCTCGATAGTCGAGTCAACCGTCTGCTCGAGCTCGGAAAGGAGAAAGGCTACCTCACCATGGATGAGGTAAACGAGGCTCTCGCCGGGGAGGTGATGTCGGAGGAACAGGTGGAGGATGTTGTTGCCATCTTCGGAGAGCACGATATCGATATCATCGAGCAGCCCGCTGAACCCCAAGAGGAGGACGTGGAGACTCCGGCCGGAGTTGACTCCGCTCCAGAGGTCATCGAAGCCGGCTCCCTCGGGCGTAGCACAGATCCGGTTCGTCAGTATCTGCGAGAGATGGGTAATGTGAGTCTTCTGACCCGCGAAGGCGAGGTGGAGATCGCCAAACGGATAGAATCCGGGCTCCTCGCAGTACGCGAGCAACTCTTGAAGCAACCGCTATCACTTGACTACGTCGTCAATCTCTTTGAGATGGTCAAAAACGACCAGATCCGCTTGCGCGATCTCTTTGCCGAGGATGATGCAGAGGCGGAGAACAGCGAGAAGGAGGAGGAAGAGGAGGAGCAGGAGCCGCAGTTTGACGAGAACGGCGAGGAGATCGGGCAGAAACCGAATCTGCAGAGCGAGGAGGAGGAGCAGCAGAAGAAGCGCTTCCTCACCAAAGCCCTTCCGTACAAAAAAGCGCTGCGTGAAACGCGTGCACTGTACGAACAGCTCATGGAGCTGCCGGTGGAGAAACGCGCAGAATCTGACCGCGAGAAGAAGTTCCAGAAGCTTTTGACCAAGAACGCCGCCCGTATCGAGGAGCTGAACCTCAATCAGAAGCAGTTTCACAAGATGATTCAGCTGGTGAAGGACGCCGATGAAGAGCGCCGCGCCATGTGTCGTAAGTTGGATTCTATCGGCCGTCGAATCGGGACGAACTCCGAGTTTCTCATCGAGGCGCTTCCGGAGCTTTTGGCGACGGATCAGGTGGCTGTAAAGAGAGCAGGCAAGAGGCTCAAGCTCAAGACTACTGACCTGCGCCAATACGACGAGGCCCTGCAGCGTGCGATGAGTGAAGCGCGGATGCTCGAGGAACGGGTCATGATGAGTGTCGGCAGGTTTGGTGATAGTGTCAGGATACTCAAGGACGGCGAGGTAAAGGCTCGCATCGCCAAGGATCAGCTGATCGAGGCTAACTTGAGGCTCGTTGTCTCGATTGCCAAGAAGTACACCAATCGCGGACTGCAATTCCTCGATCTGATCCAGGAAGGTAACATCGGATTGATGAAGGCGGTCGACAAGTTCGAGTATCAGCGGGGATATAAATTCTCTACCTATGCAACGTGGTGGATCCGTCAAGCGATCACACGCGCTATCGCAGACCAGGCACGCATCATCCGTATCCCGGTACACATGATCGAAACGATCAATAAGTTGGTGCGTACGTCGCGTCAGCTTGTACAGGAGCTCGGGCGCGAGCCGACACCTGAAGAGATCGCCGCCAAGATGGAGATCCCGATCGACAAGGTCCGCAAGGTCCTCAAGATCGCCAAGGAGCCGATCTCGCTCGAAACTCCGATCGGAGAGGAAGAGGATTCGCATCTCGGGGATTTCATCGAGGATAAGCGGGTTGTTTCGCCTGCAAATGCGGTTGTGAACATGAATCTCCAAGAGCAGACCCGCAAGGTGCTGGCAACCCTCACGCCGCGTGAGGAGAAGGTCTTGAGGATGCGCTTCGGCATCGGCGAAAAGAGTGACCACACCCTCGAGGAAGTCGGTCAAAACTTCGATGTTACCCGCGAGCGTATCCGTCAGATAGAAGCCAAAGCGCTCAGGAAGCTGCGTCATCCGAGCCGTAGCAAGCGGTTGCGTGGATTCATGGACAAGTAGTATGAGGGGCGGAATATGAGCAGGTGGCGTGTGCTCTCGATTTTGTTCATCGTGTTGGCGGGCTGCGGTCGCTACCTCGCACCAATTGCACCAGAGCTGATGGCGCCGCGAGCGGTTGACAAACTCGTCATCGCGCCTTCGGCTCAAGGGGTAGCCTTTTCGTGGATTGCGCCAGAACAGGACCGCCGGGGCAAAGAGCTCACGAGTTTCAGCGGCTATCGTATTCGACGTAAAGAGTTAATCGAGCGGGGTGATGAGACTGACAATAACATCCCATTTGAAGCAGTCGGTTTCGTACCTGATACGCACGTCGAGGTTCGAGAGAAGCTACGCACGGAAGCGCGGGCGCAGGGTAAGATCGGACGGCGCATTGAGGCCCCGACTGAGCTGACGACGTTTACCTTCCTCGATAATACTGCCGCGACCGGCAAGACCTACCTCTACAAGATCGTCCCCGAAAATCAGGGTGTCGTCGAAGGAGTCGTTGACGAATTGGTCAAGGTGACCTTCAAAGGAAGTCAGAGCGATGTGTCTGTCATCACTTCCAAGGAGCTCGAGACTCCGGAAGGCGAGACCCAAGAGAAACAATCCGAGCCGTCCTAGCGGGGAAGCGACGCGAAACAACCTGTTCGCGTAGCTTCGCGAGGGGCGATGTGGATGCTGATTTGATCGCAAAGACGAATCTACTTGTGTGGCAGGTACACCTATCCTAAGGAGCTGGCTGCTCATTTTTTAACGCCCTAATTTACTCACAAGTTCTGCCATTATACCGCACAGGCTCGGTAAGCGTAGCATGCATCAATGTGCATACTGAAGCTGAGGACCGTAAAACAAAGGCATCGAGTACTCGCACGAACGAGAGACGACAAGCCCCGGGGCCATCGGTGAATTTCAAGACGGATACCCCATGCTTCTATCCGAGCATTAGCGCAAAGCCTAGCCCAATATGGTGATATTCGAGTACAGGGAGAGGTAGCTGCCCAAGCTATGTACGAGTTCACAAGACCCAAGCAACTATCGAGCGCGCTACCGTCCCCACGGTACTCGCCATAATACTTACAGCTATGGGTGTCCGTTAGGCTGGTGCCAGTTGTTCGACTCTTTTAAGCTCGTGGTAGAGTTGCCGCACTCAGCGGTTTGCCACTGCACCAACCACCACACCATAGGGTTTTCCGGCATTTGATAGGCGTAGTGCGAATTCTCGCCAGTACGTATTGTGCCTCACGAGCGAATTGCAGATCTCAATAACTGCCGTCTTTTACTGCTGACACTTCAATGTGTTTCCCAACGAGGACTTCGAGGATCTGTTTAAAGGCGCGTGCCGATTTGACACCGCGCTCGTTCGCGCGGGTTGCTGCTGCCTCTGCGAGAGACGTGCCCGCTTTTACTGACACGCGCTGTATTCCTAAAATAGAGCGGTAGCTTTGCTGTCTGAAGCATGGGGTCTCGAGTATACGGCGTACGAGCAGTTGCATCTGCTCCCCTATAGTCTGTGACCAAGTGACAAAGTTCTGCTCTGTCCAGCTTCTCACGGCGAGATGCTGCGGGGGCATGTGCGCTTCAATCGTGCTGAATTCATAGGGTTTATGAGAGCGCCGATGGGATGCAACACGCTCGTTGTCACAAAACACCTCGATGAGTTTCTCGGTACACTTAATCATTACCTCTTTGCGAGCATGGTAGTAAGGAATCGAATACCGGTGTCTCTGAAACTCGGTGTGATAATCCATCCCTACTAGCGCGCGCTTCCATGAGGCAACGACAAACGGCAGTACGGGAAGAGGCTTTAGTGCCTCCTTCTCAGCTGAGGTAAAGAGCTCCCGACGAGACATGCCGTAGTCCTTCATCGTTCGTGAGTTTAGCTGCTCGAGCAATTCTGCTATGGCGACGTTAATCTCCTCTAATGATGTAAATCGCCTATTTCGTAACGGGGCTAGGACATCTCGCTCAACCTGCTGCACCGCCTGCTCGACTTTTGCTTTATCGCGTGGCTTCCTCGCTCTGACAGGAAAGATTGTGGTGGTGTAGTGTGCCCCAAATTCCTGAAACGTCTTGTTTATATCAGGCTCGTAGCGATCACTTTTTGTGACTCCTGCTTTCAAATTGTCGATAACCACGGCTGCTGTCACACCTCCGCAGTAGCTAAAGACTCTGATATGGGAGTTTATCCAGTCTGCTATTGTTTGACTGCGACTGGCTTCAGCGTAGATGAGGTTACTGAAACCAAGATACGCCACGAAGATCTGAACTTCGTGCTCCTTACCATCGCGTTCCCAGTAGGAAAGAGTTGCGCTGGCATAGTCCGAAAGGAGCAGCTCGCCAGGCGTATAGGCTTGGCGCATTACAACTTGGGAGTGTTTGATGTGCTCATGATACCTACGGCAAAATGTGCTGTAGCTGTATTCTCCGTTGCCAATTGCTCGCCACTCCTTCCACAGTAGCTCCAGTGTGACTCCCTTGCGGGACATCATGCTCTTATGGACCTGCTCAAAGTCCGGGTCGGTTACCTCAACCCTAGAGCGTCCAGGGCGCTGCTTCTTAAACGCCTCTCGAAGCTCTTGATCGGTCATGAGTGCAGCGCGCTCGTAGGTTATCCCCTCCACCTCCGCCGTTCGTAGGTACTCTTGAAGCGATGACCTGGCTACTCCGGTAGACCGGGCGATAGCCCGTTGGTTAAACCCTAGTTCAGACAGTCGCAGTACATGCCGCACCCTCTCCATCTGCAATACTCCTCCCTGTAGGCTCCTTCTCTTGCCCATCTACCCCTCCCCAAGTACGGTTTGAGGGGCATCCTGGCACTTTTCCACAGGGTGGCCGATCTTTTTGCGAATGGGTGGCCGATCTTTTTGATTTCAGGTGGCCGATCTTTTTGCGCGCAAGCAAGAGGTCTACATAGCGTCTATCCTTAAACTGACGTCGCCTTGATACGCTACGATGCGACTAAAATCTCACCATTCCACAGACGAGAAAGGAAGTGCTCAAGGGGGAAACCTTCAACGCCATCCTCTCGTGTAATGTGGCTGCCTCGATAGACCACCAAACCGCGACTGAGTTTCTTTTCTTTAAGAAGTGGTCGCAGGGATTTGCCATAGTCAGACCTCCATGTCGAAGATGCCTTAATTTCGATTCCGATAGCATTTTCTCCGCGCTGCCATACAAAATCTATCTCCGAGCCTCCGCTCGTTCTCCAGTGGTAGATTTCTCCTGCGACATTGAGGTAGGAAACCGCAGCTCGAAGTTCGTGAAGAAGGAGCGTTTCAAGCAGAGCACCTTTTTCATACTCGCGAGGTTTTTCGCGAGCGAGACCTTGCAAGGCTCGAGCGACTCCGCAATCAAAGAGATACAATTTAGGCTGCGCCACTTCTCGTACCTTAGCGCGCGGTTGCCATGCTGGCACACGTATGGCGATCAGAGTATCGACCAGAATATCGAAATACCGCTCGACCGTCGCGCGCGCCACCCCAGCGTCTCTGGCTACATTACTGAGTGAAAGGAGCTGTCCATTTAACAAGGAAGCCACTCGTAGGAAGCGGATGAACGAGGCGATATCTTTCACAAGAGCTTCCTGACGTATCTCCTCTTTCAGGTACGTTGCGACATAAGCCTCCAGCATCTCAGTCGCCACGCTTGGACGACTAACGACTCCTGGCAAGAGACCGTTTGTCATCGCTGCATCGGCTGAGTACTGATCTCCCAGTTCAGAAAAAGTCAGCGGAAAAAAATTGCGCTGTATAACGCGTCCCGCTAAGAGATTAGCGTCGAGCCGACGCAGCTTGCGAGCACTAGAACCACTTAGAGCGAAACGGATCTGATCCCCCCGCAGCGAAATGATATCGTGGACGTGGTTGAGTAGAGCTGGGGCCTTCTGCACTTCGTCGATCACTACCCATGATTCGGACGGAAGAGCATCGACCTGAGCCCGAAATTGGGCCGCGCTGGTAAGGATGGGGATCAATTCCTCGTCGAGCAGCAGGTTAATCCAGATCGCCGCATTTACAGATTGCCGAAGCCACGTGGTCTTGCCCGTGGCTCTTGGGCCAAATAAGAAAAATGAATGATTAGGAGGATATAGCTTCCTAGTATACATCGTGGTAAAATTGTAATGCATATTTACCACTATATGCAAGGGTTATTATTATGCCGTGTGGGTGGTACATTTAGTTATTGAAGCCGCCTACGAGCGGTAGAACGAGCGCTACACACTACCATGTACGAGCGGTAGCGAGCGGTAGGACGAGCGGTAGGAGGGTAGTTTCCTGGGCGAGTCAGAGAGGGATTTAGAGGAGGCTCGTCATTCCTCCTCAACTCGTCCCCTCAACTCGTACATGGTAGATTTTCTACGTTCCGTCCCCAGCTTTCACTGCGATAGTCAATTACATTAGCTAGCTTGCTGAACTGGCACTGAGTATCGGGAGAACCTAATAAAATAATACGGAGCAATTGAACCGTGGGGATTTCTACGATGTACCAGCCTGGGGGGGGGCAACGACAGAAATCAACTATGACAAACGACGATAATTTTATAATTTACAGAAAAAAGGTTGCTTAGCCTCGCTCTACAAGGTGCCGCTTTAGGATCGATACCTTCTGCTCGCCGGTGTAATACTGCCTCTTCTTTCTTCCCCTGCTCATCTTCATCCTCCTGTCTCACAAACACGAGGATAGTAGGTTATTTCACGCCGTCAAATGTTCGCTTTCCGGTGAAGCACTACAAGAGCTCTATCGCGCCTCTTTAATGTAGAATTGCACATTAGGTAGCTCGGTGCGAAATTGTCAGAACCGGTCGGAAATAAAAGTAGAGTGTTCCAGGGCCAGGGGATTCGATCTGTCGCTTTGGATATGAGCTGCGCCGCTCCTAGCGACGAACTAGAGTGCCGGCACATGACTAAGGAGTTGAATAGAATTATCTTGGCGGGATGTCCACCAACCCGCAGAAGAACGATCGCCCAATATCCAAGGAGGAGATCCGCGATCTTACAGAGCATTGGATCGTCTCGGGATTGTCAGCTCGAGAGATGGCCGACAAGCGCGCTGAGCTTGCGCTAGAAACAGGTATCCCCCTCCAAGCACTGCGCTCCATCTCAGCCTACGCACGCTACCCTGCAACAAGAGCACTGAAAGTAGCGGATCTCGAAGACAGAGTTAGCCGAGACGACCTCATTTTCCTGAGCAGGTACCTCCGAGACTTGCAAGCCTTACCGGAGTACGATTTGCACATTCACGAGACTGCTCACGCGTTAGGAGTTTGCCCGAGATCATTGAGATATGCCGTAGAATTCTACGAGGATGAAAGAAACCGAAAGCCTACGGGGAAACCAGACACACAAGTTCTGCCAGACCATACTCCAGAATTGCAAGAAGAGCCCACTCCCTGCTCCGAGACTCTGGAAAATACATCGAATACACCGACTGCTTCTTCTGAGACGTGTGAACCTGCCGGTATTGTCGATGAACTGGGGACGCTGCACGCCCCGTCGATTACTTTCCGACAGCCGCCAGCCGCGGAGGGCCCCGACGAAGCACCTACTTCATTAACAGGAGACCTCGTCAATTATGACTTTCCGGAGAAACACGAATGGCGAAAGTGGTGGTCTAACATCATTCGGGAAGAGTTTGGTCCCAAGCGTTTGAAGACCGCAAAGGTCGTGTGTCTTCCAGGTCGAGCCGTGGAACCCGAAGTTTCGAAGTATCTGGAGATGGGGATCTCGGCCAATAACATATTCTGTGTCGAGGGAAGCCCCCAAGTGCGTTCTGAGTTCCTAGCGAATGCCGAGCGCCTTGGTGTACGTGCGTACCCCATGGAACTTAAAGACGCCCTACTTCAGCTTGGTAAAAGCGGACATACCTTTGATATCGTCAACTTCGACTTTCACGGACCTTTCTCCCGTAAACAGCACCGTGCTCTTGTGGCAGTGCCGTTATCGAACGATGCGATTATTATTTATAACGCACTAGCAAAGCGCGAACCCAAAGTTGATCAAGAGCGGCTGAGGAGAGCTTCCTCAGGATTCGAGTCATGGACCCAGCAGCTTCACGAAGTAGCAGTAAAGCAGAACTATTGGGACATGCATTGGGTTCGACGAATTGCGAACCAGGGAGTCAACGAGGACGGCACACCACATAGCAAAGGAAGTGTTGCGGACCTGCGTACCTCGGTCGTAAAGAAAATCGCACTCTCGCTGACCGGCTGTATCTGGCAGAAGTTAGACCGCCAGCTCATGCTCGACGTACTCAAGGCTTACCATCGACGCTACGATGAGACGTCTATAAGCACAAAGACTGACAGACAGATCCGAAGAATGATCAGCGGTGGCTATTATTCCTATCAGTCGAAGCTGCCTATTGGAATGGAAGCAGTGCTGGCCATGCTGAAATCCGTCTCAGACATTAGAATCTTCAAGGACTGTGATCCGAAACCACTAGGCGAGGTACTGTGGCATTCAATGTTCGGAGACAGCTACTGGGTGAATGAAGTACGGACCCACCATTACTGGAGCCAGGCCAACTGGAAGGGTGCGCGCTCTCCATTTCGGAGCACTTGTGGGCGGCTGCGGAAGCCAGAGTCAGTGATGGCAAATCATCGTCCTGCTCTTCTGTTTTGTAGTGCACTTATCGCAGCGTGGTATAGGGTTCAGGAGGAGCGCAAGGCGGGTGCTAGCACCATGGGCAACATCAAGCTTGGCGTAATATCTCCTGATGGCCGAGTCTTACCCAACAAGCCCGTGCTACAAGTAAACCATCGGGTAAAGATGATGCACGAGACCGTCGGCACATGGTCGATATCAGTAGGAGCCTTGAGACATGCCATGGTAACAGCCTCTCGCCTCCCCATAACGGATGGGATACATCTGAATCGGTCCTCTAAGAGACCGACTATGAATAGGAAGATCGATTAAATTTCGAGCGAAATATCTGTAGGAGGCCTACTCCGCGTTGAGCACGATGAACATGAGTAATTGTTCCTATTCGTCGACATTTGTTGCAATCTGTTCGAAAGGGAGTAGGTCCCCTACAGAGAAAAATGCGAGTGGCTAAATTGCCAAGAGGAAAGTATCCAAGAAGAGCTATCGAAAAGACCTACAGTCGCAAAGATTTTGATAGTAAGATCAATTCACTTTTTGCATGTAGTTGATCCGCGGTAGTTGCTCTGATTACGGCGACCAGAAACCTCGGGAAAGCGCTTATGCGAGGGTCGAGATTGTTAGTCTCCAGCTCCGCGTTAGGGTTTCAAGGGGTCAAGCAGAGTTGGAAAGGGTGAGCTAAGTTGTCAAAAACGGCACTTTACATACACCCCTGGCATCCCGTCACCGAGAAAGCGGGTCTAGAAGTCATCAGGCGCCGGCTCGAAT
>JBBAUR010000008.1:0-90151 GCA_040398075.1 Bdellovibrionota bacterium
CGGACACTGGAACGGATACCGGAACCGATACGGGAACGGATACCGGAACTGACACAGGAACTGATACAGGTACGGTAACAGGAATTAATACCGGGACGGACACTGGAACGGATACCGGAACGGACACTGGAACGGATACCGGAACGGACACTGGAACGGATACCGGAACCGATACCGGAACGGATACCGGAACCGATACCGGAACGGACACTGGAACGGATACCGGAACCGATACGGGAACGGACACTGGAACGGATACCGGAACCGACACGGGAACGGATACCGGAACCGATACTGGGGGTGAACAGCCGGTACCCTGCAACTGCTGCCCGTCGGGTTCGAGCCGCTCCTGTGGTGGTGGCAATTTAACGCCGAGTCAATGCAATAGTCTGTGCTCAACAATCCGATGTATTTGTAATGACTGGCCCACTCCGGACCCTGACCCAGACCCAGATCCTACCCCTGGCCCAAATCCTACCCCTGGCCCAGATCCCGATACGGGTCCTGGCCCTGATCCAGATCCCCCCACGAATTGCCCACCTCCGACCACCCTGGTGTGGATCGCAGGCGTGTTTATGTGCTGGCCTCCCTGCCCGCCAGGGTACCATCCTGTGGAATTCCTGTGCGTCGCTGATTGCCCACCCGGCTCAGTGCAAATTTCACCGGGTGTGTGTGTTCCACTTCCCCCACTTGATCCGCCAACTCCGTGCATAACGTTCAGCGGGGCAGGGTCCACTTGCGGTACGGACTGTTGCAGTGCTGGTGAACGGTGTTACCCGGTCCAGAGTACTACCTCGGCCTTCGTAGGTATGTGTTGTAACCGCGCTCCTTGCGGGCCAATTCACGGTAATGCACAGGGAGCATACGCCTGCTGCCCGGGAACCCAGGGCTGTTATCAAACGAGTACGGGTGAAGCTCTGTGCTGTCCCCAGGCTTTGTGTGGAGACGATTGCTGTGGTAGCACAGAGCGCTGCAAGAGCAATGCTGCCGGCGCAAATCTTTGTTGTCCGTTAGGTCAGATGGTTCATGACGATGGTAGCGGATGTGGTTGGTGTCCGAAACCAGACCAGACTAGGTGCTGGAATTCGAGACAGAATCCCTCTTGGCCGGGTCTCGACGGGGGTGGTACCTGCTGCGAGCGGGATTTTCAGTGTAATTTTAATACCGGAGCGTGCTGTGACTTAAACCACTCTCCTTGTGGAACTGCGTGCTGCTCGGGAAATACTCAGTTTTGTGCGGATGCAGATCAAAATCTATGCTGCAATTTTAATCATACTGTGTGTGGTGGCTCGTGTTGCCCGCCTGATAGGGCGTGTTGCGGCAGCACGTGTTGCTCTATTAATGATACGTGTGCGGATGCGGACCAAAACCTGTGCTGCCCGTCGGGAGAATCTCTCTGTCCGAGCGGAACGGGGTGTTGCGGCCCCGCACCAGATTCATCGAGCGACTCCTTTGGTTATTGCTGCAATAACCCATATGATGCTGCGTGTGACTGTGACGACGACTCACACACGTGCCGGGGTCCGAATGGGCAGCAGGCTCCATGTCCCACTAATGAGGTTGGATGACTCGTAGTCGTGTCTGCTCGCTGTGCTTCCTGGCAGGCTTTCTGTCAGAGGCCGTGTGGAAGGTTTCCTACGCTGGGTATGAACCCTGCGCGAGTGATTTTTGAAAAAATCACTCGCTCAGCAATTCTCATTCATCTTTTCAAAAATGAATGAGGCTAGGTTTATTAAACACTCTTTGACGCTCTCTATCTTGGCGAGTGATTGTTTCAAGCAGTAGAAGGTCAGCTATCGATGTTCGTCCCGCAACTCCGCACGCTGCGTGGCTACACCTTGGAAGCCAGAGTCCAGTAAGTCCCGCTCGATGAGCTCAGGTTCTCGAAAGCTGGCAAAGCTGAAGGTCAGCTCGTCCAAGGCTATTCCCTGTTCTTGGGAAACCTTCTCTAGCCAGTAGTCCGTTGAGGGATGTTCGGCAAAATCAACTTGTTTGAATGAAAGCAGTGGAGTTGCCTCAGGGTCGGAACGTCGATGAACAGAGAACTGTGCCGGTACCCAAATGAGAGTGCCGTCGATGTCGTTGAACACGATCGATTTCTTCGAACCTAGTTCGAGGGGTTGTCCGCTCGCAAATGCATCATCTAGTCTCGTTCGCACTTTATCGAAGGGAATGTCATTGCCGTCGTATACCTTGAGTTTATCCGGAAGCCACCTCTTCTCCGCCCTGAGCTCCCCAATCAGAGCCTTTCGATCCTGGAGCTTTCCCGTGCGTGTCGTGAATTCCTCGAGTAAGTCGTCGACCACCCGGAACCAGAAGTTTAAAGCCTCGAGGGGCTTCAAGCGCTCCGTAGCGAAGAACGTTTCAGTTATCTTCCGTGCTCGTTGGGTGATTCCGTCTTCAATGCTCCCTATGCTGTGTAGCATGCCAGCCTCGCGCAGCACTGTACTGCAGACGTCCCGAACGAGGGACTCCATGACAGCCTTGAGATTTTTGTCCTCATCGTCAATGAATATTATCTCCTCAAACGGCCTCCCGAGCTTCATCGGTACCCACCTACCGTCTTTATCCTCCTTGAGGCCGTTGATGAAATTCATGAGGACAAGGGCTTTTTTCTCGGCCGAGTTCTTCCCCGTCTGTCCCAGCCGTTTACTGAGCTCGTCGTCGTTAACGTAATAGATGAGGTCGAGCTGTGAGCCGAACCCTAACGTCTCGTTTATCCGTTGAATCTGACGAGCGTGGTTACTCCGCGCACCACGCGCTGTGAGCAGTCCGATGTAGCCCCCTTCGAAGATGTGCGCCAGGGTGTAGCCGATTGCCGGGAGCTGCGTTTGGAGAAAATCATAGGTCCGTTCTTTGAGAATCTGCTTCGTATCTTCGCGCTTCAGAAGGCGTGCAAGCCACACCTGTTGGTCGGAATGACTATAGTTTTCGTAAAAGGCAGAGGCGCGCTCGTGGGTAATCTCCGCCGCGGAACTCAAGCCCAACTTCTGCACCATGAGAGCGAATTGATACGGTAGAGGTTGAGAGGAGTCTCGGGGCTGGTCGAGGATATGCATGTCGATAGCGGCGAGAAATTGTGCCGCTTGTCGACCCGTCATCGTCTTAAAGCGGTCGAGAATGAAGCGCTTTAGAGGCTCGTGGATGACCGGTCGAGGTGTGGAGGGAAGGGTGGCATCTTCCAGCTCAATCGGATCGAAGGTTTTAGAGGGTGCTACGATGGGGTGTGCGTTCAGATTTTGCGTCATAATGAACACGCACCGTAACGAGCCCTGGGTTTTCAGTCAAATATAGGGGAAGAGACAAGGGAAGCGAGCCAATACCCACCCGTCACGCAATCTTAAAGAGCAGCTCAAGATCTACTTTCGCAGCAGGGAGGGGTTTTGTCTCGCTTCCCGTGGGGGTGTCTGATCCTGATTAGAGGGCATCGCTTGGATTATCTTCTGTCGGAATCTGTTGCGGCAGAGCTAGAGATCTCGCGCCGAGGAGGGTCTCGCCTCGATCGCTCCAGCGGGGCGGTTAGCTCCGAAATTAAACGTAGGCAAGGTGTGTGCAGCGGTTGGCTCGAGAGATACTCGAGAGCTGGTCGCAAGGGCAACTTTCACGGCTCCACTGCCGATATGTATCCGCATGAAACGTGTTATCAGCCTGCTCGCCAGCTGTGTGATCGTGGTGTCGGGGGGGTCTGCTCGGGCTGTGCAGCGCAAACCCACCCCGACACCTAGCACACCACCAACGCTGACTACGTTGCGGGCTGAACGACCTCAGGTGCTCATGAGCGGTAGGCCTGGGGCACTCGAAACGCGCTTGGTCTCAGTACGGGTCAAAAACATCGGTTCGCGTGATGCCAGGCAGGTTCAGGTGATACTCGAGCTGGAGGCAGGTCTCGCAGTGGCACTTACCGGACCCAAAACTCTTCGGGCACACGGCAGCGGCCTCTACGTGAGTAGTTCAAGGCTTCCGGGGGTTCTGTATCGCGCCCCTCAGGTAACAGCTACCTGTCTCTCATGTAGGAACTAAAGCCCCACGGGGCTCTACCGAACCGCGGTTTTGAACGGCCCGGTAATTGAGAAGAAAGCGAAACTTGGCTAGCATAACGCGGCATGTCTTCGTATTCCACCTTCGCGTTCGTGCGCATCTACGTGCTGGGATTTTTGGCAGCTCTCATCATACGGGTTCTCTATGCGACGATCCGCTGGGAGCGGGTCAACTTGGGCCCTAGTGACCCTGGGATGCGCGCTTCCGATCCACAGATATTCGCCTTCTGGCACGGTCGTATGTTGATGCTACCGGGGCACTACATGCGGCACCGTGGAGCTCGTCGCACAGCACGTCCTTACATGCTCATCAGCCGACACGGCGATGGTCGTTTGATAGCTTTTGCCATCCGGCTGCTCGGTATACACTCAGTGGCTGGCTCCTCGACTCGCGGGGCGGTAACGGCAGTTCTTGATCTGATGCGAAAGGCGCAAGCTGGTTCGGATATCGGAGTCACACCGGATGGACCCAAGGGCCCCCGAGGGGTTTGCAAGAAGGGGATCGCTATCTTGGCGCAGAAGACCGGACTGCCTGTATATCCCCTCACCTATACGACGAAGGCGCGCTGGCAGCTACGTTCCTGGGATGGCATGATTATTCCGAAGCCTTTTTCGCGTGGAGTGGCGCTCCGTGGCGAGCCGATCATGGTCAGAGGAGAGGATAATCTCGATGTGGCAAGCACGAAGATCCAGGATGCATTGAATGAGCTCACGCTTCGCGCAGATAGGTACTGGGATGCTTCTTAGAGGATACAGTGCACTCTCGACTATCTGTTCCCCGATCGCTGCCGGCGCGCTCCTCGCGTCTGCGCGTGGTCGAAAACGGTACGCTGAACGCTTTGGTGGTTGGGAAGAGGTCGGAGATGTGCCGTGGTGGTTTCATGGGGCATCAGTAGGTGAGGTACAGGGCCTGCTGCCGATACTCTCTCTGATAAGAACAGAACATCCTGACGACAAGGTGCTGTTGACGGCAACCTCTCCGACAGGCTTGGAGCGAGGTGCTCAATACGCCGACTCTACCCGTCTTTTGCCGCTCGATGTCGGGTGGTGTGTGAAGCGGGCGCTTAGTCGTGTGACGCCGCAACGACTCGTCGTGTGTGAAACTGAGGTGTGGCCGCTCCTTCTCGATGCGGTCGCGCGTCGCGCCATACCAGCGTATGTGGTCAACGGTAGGATCTCCGATTATACGGTTGGCTGGTACGAGCGGATTGCTTCGCTGATTGAACCGATCATGCGCCAGTTTCACGCTATCTGTGTGCCGTATGAATCGCAACGTACGAGGTACATATCGCTCGGGGCGCGTTCCGATGCCGTGGTAGTCACGGGGCACTCCAAGTACGATGCCGAGCCCAAGGTGAACACCCCTAAGATGCGGATGCGAGTAAGGAACGAACTGTTTCCGCACGCACCGCCAGACGTCCCGGTTGTCGTACTGGGGAGTGTTCGTCCCGGCGAAGAGAGGTGGTGGTTAGAGGCCTTCGGGGAGATACGTCGCAGAGCAATACCGCTCAAGCTGATCGTCGCGCCGCGCCACGCTGAAAAGTTCTCTTTCTTTGCAGAGCAAGTGGCTACCTTAGGGCTGCCCTTCACGCGTTGGAGTCAATGTGAAGCGCGCAGGGAAGTGGATGCAGATATCCTCGTACTCGATACGATGGGCAAACTCGAGGAGGCCTACTCCATCGCTGATCTTGCATTCGTAGGGGGTACGCTCGTGGATGTGGGGGGGCACAATCCGATAGAGCCGGCTATGTACGGTGTGCCGGTGGTGGTTGGCCCACACGTCTCGGTGATTCGAGATATCATCGAAGCTCTCAAGGTTGTCTTGGGTGTCATCGAAGTCGCCGATCGTAGCGCCATCAGAGGCGTGATGGAGCGAGTCGCGCAGCACGATCCCACCTTGAAGGGGGTCGGCTCTGCTGGCTCCGGTGTATGGCAACGACACCGCGGTGCTGCTCGGAGAATTTTAGCTGTGCTGGAACATCATGGATAGGGTCGTGTCGTTCGTGCAGCGGGTGGCACTGCGCCCCCTGGCAGCTCTTTTCGCCTTAGTAACCCGGGCTAGGGGCTGGTTGTACGATGCCAAGTTGGTGCGTACGTATGAGAGCCGCCTGCCCGTGGTGAGTATCGGTAACGTAACTGCAGGGGGAAATGGGAAGACACCTCTGTGCATGTACCTAGCCGAGGTATTGCTCGCGCGGGGTCTGAAGCCGGTAATTCTGTCGCGCGGATATGGGGGGCGCCAACGTGGTCCGCGGCGGATCCAGCCAGGCGATAGTCCTCGGCTGGTCGGTGACGAGCCAGCTTTGATGGTACGCAGCTGCCCTGCTGTTCCGGTCTACGTAGCGCGCTCCCGGGTGGCCGGAGCGCGCTTGATAGAGCGCGATGGTACAGGCAACGTGATCGTACTCGACGACGGCTTTCAGCATCGAGCGCTTGCCCGTGAGGTCGATATCGTATCGGTTTTCGCGGGAACGCGCGAAGCGATTGATCTCTTCGTAGCCGGTGAACTCCTTCCTCTCGGGCGATTTCGCGAGAATAGGCAGCGCGCCTTGCGTAGAGCTTCGGTGATTGTCATCGCTGAGCGCAGGGTCGTGGCTGGTCCAGAAGCACTACCAGACTTGGACTCACGGCTCCTAGCTGTGATGCCGTCCGGGGCGTCCGTCTTCCGGTCGTATCTGGAGACCCGTGGAGTAGTGAGGCTCGAAAGCGGTGAGGCTTTGAGCCCTTGTACGGTGGTCGCATTCGCAGGTATCGCTAACCCGAGCGGATTTTTCGACTCACTACGAGCGCTCGGATTTTCGCTCGATAGCGAGTATGACTTCGCTGACCACTACACATTTACAGAGCGCGATCTGCTGGAGCTGATGCAGCGGCATCCGGGTGTCCCTCTTGTATGTACGGTCAAGGATGCTGTGAAAATTCGAACCATGGCTGTCGAGATCCGAGAGCGGTGTGCGGCGCTCGATGTCAGCTTGAAGGTCACGCCTGCGGATGCTTTTGCAGTACAGATTGTGCGGCGTATCAGGGGTAAGCTGGGGCTCTCCGGACCCGTGAGTGCTGCGCTACCTGTTAAGTCAAGCGGTTGATGATAAACCCAGCCTGATTTATTCTGGTGACTTACCTGCATCGAGCACACGATGCACTTCGTTTCTGTATAAAGAAGCGCGCACAGCGCTAAAAGCCCCAGCCTGTTAACGTGCCTGCTTGGTTAGACAGCGAGGGAACAGAGGCAGAACCCCCTCCGTGCTGCCAAAGCGGGTCTTTAAGTTC
Organism: Bdellovibrionota bacterium; assembly: GCA_040398075.1. Taxonomy (GTDB): domain Bacteria; phylum Bdellovibrionota_C; class UBA2361; order UBA2361; family OMII01; genus OMII01. The sequence goes on from JBBAUR010000008.1 coordinate 7,308, forward strand.
CTGTTCAATTTTCGTGACGAGGAAAAATCCTCAATGTATCGCAGTGGATACATCTGCGGTATTTTCCCTGTCACGAAAATCGAACATCAACCCAACCTCTACTTTCTCGCTACGGGTAGGTTTTGCCTCAACTTCCCTAAAGGTTCGTGAAACGGAAGCCGACCGTTGGCATGGTCGCTGAACTTCCCGGGGGGGTACCGTCATGAAACGTCTCATATCATTACTGCTGTTGGTGTTCGTAGTACTCGGAGGTGGATACCTGGGGTTGTGGTACTACGGCTGCATGCGACTCGAGAAGAAGCTGTCAAAAAGCGAGTTCAATCTCGCGTTCGGGCCCGACAAAGCAGTTACGATGGTACTCAAGTTAGATCGAACTCCTGCGCGCTATGTAGGGTGGCAGCGAGGAGCGGTGGGGGTGGAGTTCGGGCTCAAGAGTGGGTCTTCGACAGCCTCGGTCCAGTTGCCCCAGCACAATGAGCGACAGGTCCAGACAATGTCGTTCTCCGCCGGAGAAAAGCCCCTGGTATCCCGAGTGAGTGTACCGTTCTGGGGCAGCTCTCTTACCCTCGAAGCAGAGCCATTCGATGAGCTCCGCTACGATTCGAAGATGGGAGGTTTGGAGCTGGCGATGCTCCAATCGGGAGATGCCTATCGAGTAAGATTCGATTTTCGAGATACACAGCTCGCACTCACCCGCGAAAAGCAGATCGATGCGATCATCGCTGACCCGAAGCGTATCGTGGACGACATCGCGGGAGTAGACCTGGTCTTCAAGGGTAAAACGCTCAATGCTCGCGATAAGGCAGTGATGGTCGAAGGCACGTTTAACGGTGGCGGGTTACATTGGACGATTGGGGCCGATGGAATGCTGAACGTTCGCTATGACCTGGACATGGAGGCTCACTACGGCCCCGGTTTCGCGGAATGGTTTCAAATAGCTCCGCCGAACACCGGACTGCCCGGCGTGTCTGAGGAGCAGATTCAGCGCTTTCAGAAGCTCCAACAAGCTCTCATAGGTGGCGCTTCATTCGTCACCAAGGGTGCGATTGAGGTGACCCTGCCCGCAAATCGTGTAGGTCTGCGGGAGCAGGCGGCAGCGGCTGACACTGGCTTTCCGGTTCCTCCATTGGAAATTAAGTTCGAGCGGTTCAAATTCAGGTTCCCATTCATACTGAGTAGTCTGATGTCCTTGGATGGAACCGCGGGCTTCATGTGGAAGGGCGCCAAACCAATCTCTATCGATATCTCTCAAGACTCCGATGCTCAAGATGTAGAGAGAGTTGCAGAGAGCATAACCAAGATAGCTTTGGAATCCCCTGAGTTCAAAGCTTTCGGGATCGATGCAAGCCGCACGACGCCCAACTCTCTGGTGAGTTTGAACGAGCTCGTGTCCGAGCAGGGAGCCTATGTCCTGATTCGCTCGAGCCTACAGGCGCTCTCCAAGGCTTTCTTTGGACACAAGGCTCATAGCGCAGTCAAAGTGGACGTGAAGACGGCTGCGGGGAACGCAAACGTGTTTGAGTTGATGGGGGCTTCGGCCACGTGGGCTGCGTCCGCAAAGCTCGAAAATGGCGTTGGATGGGAGTTGAATGGAAGTGCAGAAGGGGCGAAGTCTTGGCGCAGTAATGTGGCCATCTACGAGCTCTCCAAGTTCCTTAGAGAGTTGAGAGCACCGCTCATGATGTTCGCAGCTCGTAGTGCAATTCCGCTCTTCGTTCCGGGAGATGGCTCTGCGGGGCTCAAAACCGGTGCCACAGCTCAGCAGGAAAAGGAGTTCCTGGAGTTTGTGTTTTCAGACGAGCTGTTCGAGGACCTCTTGGCAGCGCTCGGACGGGTGCTTCGAGTGATAGATCAGACCCCTGATTCCGCAAGCGACCTCAACCTGCTTGTGGAGGGAAGTGCGGTCGACTTGAGCATAAATGGGATGCGAATACAGCAGTTAGAGCAAGCCCTGTCGGCTGTCGTGAAGCAGGAAGTGCAGGCACTACTGTCCAAGCTACAACCGCGCTTGGCGAGTCTCAAGGTCGTACAACAGGCTGATCCGGAACACGAGAGTGAAGAGCAGGACGAGGAGGAAGAGGAGCAGCAGGAGGCTGATGTAGAGTGGCAAAGGGCTCCCACGCGGGAGGGGGACGCATCTGCGAAGGTAATCCGGTAATCAGCGCCGGTGGGGTGTTCTGGTTGACGAATCTTGCTAGGATATCCGGGAAGGTGAGGTAGAGCGTGATGAGGTGGCGCAATCGCCGCCGAACAAACAAACAGTATCACGATACTGTACCAACAGCAGGGACGTTGCCTCACTTTCTTTGAGATATAGATATCCAAGGTCGTCCACACACCATGAAGAGCGCCCCTGAACCAACTCGCCTCGATCTGTTGCGGAGACAGTCGGCCAATCTGCCTGAACTACCTGGGGTGTACCTCATGCGTGATGAGAACCAGGAGGTGATCTACGTCGGGAAAGCCAAGGACCTCAAGGCGCGAGTACGCACCTACTTCATGGGGGGAGATGGCCGTTTTCAGATCGATTACCTGCTCCAGAAGGTCGTCGCCTTCGAGACTATAGTCACACAGACCGAGGAGCAGGCGTTCTTACTGGAACGAGACCTGATTACCAAGTACAAGCCGCGCTACAATATCCGGCTCAAGGACGATAAGGCTTACCTCTCTATCCGCGTCGATGAGCGAGCCGAGTGGCCCCGGCTCGAGCTGGTTCGTCGTACTCAGGATGACGGAGCGAGCTACTACGGCCCGTATGCGTTTAGTGGTGAACTGCGCAACATTTTAGAGGTCATCAGAAAAGTGATTCCGCTGCGTTCGTGTACCGACGCAGTGCTCTACAACAGGCAGCGCCCGTGTCTCGAGTACCAGATTAAGCGCTGTTGTGCTCCCTGCTGTTTGCCTGTCGAGCGCGCGGAATACCTGGGGCTGGTCAAGCAGGCGACCTCGATACTCGAGGGGAAGACAGCCTCTACTGAGAGGCACCTGAACAACAAGATGGAGGAGGCAGCGGGTTCGCTTCGATTCGAAGAGGCTGCGGCGTGGCGTGATCGACTGGAGGTGTTGGAACGCTTTCAAGCCGGGCACAGCCTGATCTCATTTCGTGGGGAAAATCGCGATGTGTTTGGTCTAGCTCGTGAGGGTACGCACGCGAGCCTGTGCGTCCTTTTGGTGCGTTCTGGACGGATTCAGGAGACAAAGACCTTCTCACTACTGGACGTGCGAGTTTCGGATGAGGAGGTTCTGGAAGCGGCGATACAGCAGTTCTACGAAGGAGGGCGAGAGATACCGAAGGAGATCCTCATTCCTCGCGAGGTCGACAACATCTCGATGATTGAAGCAAGCCTGCGCGCGGCGCGTGGGGCAAGCGTGTCGGTGCTCGCGCCGCAACGGGGCTCCAAGGCGCGTCTGGTTGCTATGGCGGAGATGAACGCGCGGCAAGCCTTCATCAACTCGTTGACCTTCGAGTCGGAGTGGACCCAGGTAGCTGAAGGGCTTGCGCAGATTATAGGTCTCCAGCAGGTCCCGCGGCGAGTCGAGTGTGTAGATATCTCGAACTTTCAAGGCTCGGATATCGTGGGTGCGATCGTGGTTTTTTTCGACGGAGTGGCTGATAAGTCCTCGTACCGTAGGTACACGATCTCTCAGCAGGGTAAGCCCAACGACTTTGCTTCGGTGTATGAGGTAGTGACACGTCGGCTCAAGCGCGGTCTGCAGGAGGGCAACCTTCCGGATCTCTTGGTGATAGACGGAGGGCCAGGGCAGCTCTCTATGGCGCTTCAAGCTCGCGACGAGTTGAAGCTCTCGGTCGATATTGTTGGCCTGGCAAAGATGCGAACCGAGAGCGAGGTTCACAGCACGGAGCTGCGACGTAAGCCGGAGCGGCTGTACCTGGAGGGTCGTGAAGACTCGATCGGCCTGGAAGAGGGGGCGCCCGTCACGAGATTTCTCTCGAAGATCCGAGACGAAGTGCACCGCTTTGTAATCACTTTTCACCGCGAAAAGCGCTCGAAACGGGTGTTCCGCTCCAAGCTCGATGAGATATCGGGCGTGAGCCCGGAACACAAGCTGCGTCTCCTGAGGCATTTCAAGACCCTTGACACCATGGCTCAGGCGGCCGTGGAGGAGTTGGCCCGCGTAGGCCGCATGCCAGGAGCGTTGGCGCTAAAGATACATTCGGTGCTCAATCGAGACGAATGAACCCTGCGCGGGTGACCTTTAAAAAAAGGCTCTTGGTGAAATCGAGTGGGTAGGACTCGGTGTCATCCCGACGTGAACGTACCCTTTTCCGTACAAGCCTCCATGAGTGAAAGGCTCAAAGGCATCTCTAAGCTCTCTGCTTTATTGACGTTGTAGCGGGGCTACTATTGACGTTTTGACGTTTTGACGTTTTGACGTTGTAGCGGGGCTACTATTTTTGACGTTGTAGCGGGGCTACTATCTTGACGTTGTAGCGGGGCTACTATTTCCGCGTAGGCACACAACTTCTAACGCTCTTCTCCGATAATTACGTTCATGGCAAAGGCGATGAAGTATCACCCGCACGGGAGCGTATTGTTCTGCACGTTTAGTCTCGAAGAGGGGCTTTTGCTCCTTGCCAATCCTCTGTGCAAGGCGATCGTAAAGAGCTGTCTGGCTCGAGCACAGATACTTCATCCAGTCAGAATCTGCCACTTTATCGTCGAGGCTACCCACGTCCACATCGTCCTTGTGGTGAGCAACCCCGACGATGTTCACGCCTTCATCCGCTGCTTCAAGACAGAGTCAGCGCACATGATTAACCGCATCTTAGGACGAGGGAAACGAACCCTTTGGTGTGAAGGATACGACAGCCCCGTTGTGCTTACTCCTGTCAGAGCACTCGTGGCTATCGCTTACCTCTATGCCAATCCAGCAAAGGACAACCTTGAAGCCTCTATCGATAGGTATCCCGGATTTTCTTCATGGAAGATGTTTCAGTCTGGAGAGACCACCCGCCAGTACAAGCGCTTACGCCGGCCTCAGTTCTCATTCATCCCCCGGGATGCACACAATCTGCGTGGGTACACCAAGCTAGCAGATAGACTCCTCACTGAATCAACTGAGAGCCAACTATTTACCCTTGAGCCCAATGCTTGGATGGGGGCGTTCGGTTATCACTCCCCCGAAGACCAACAACGCATCAACAAAAGACTCACCGAACGAATTAGGTTCTTAGAACAGCGGGCTGTAAAGCTCAGAGTCACCAACAACAAACGAGTTCTAGGGCGAGAGAAGCTTCTTAGTCAGGTCTTAGACACTACCTATCGCCCCAAGCGCAGCGGACGCCGCATGTGGTGCCTCTCAGAGAAGCGACGTGTGCGCGTTACCTTTATCAGATTTTTCAAGGAGCTCATGCACAAAGCACGAGCAGTACGGCAGATGTGGAAGATGGGGGACCTTACCGTTTCCTATCCTCCGGGACTTTATCCTCCATCCATGCCGAAGCTTGCTGATGTCCTAGGCTATTAGGCTCCTCCTGCACACGACTTTTGCGATCTCCGATTCGCTGGGTAGACGTGTATCCACAATTGGCTCTCGAACTGTCTTTTCTCTTAGTTATCCCGTCTCTCGGAAACTTCTTCTCTCGACTTTGACGCCCCGGATTCAGTGGAAAATAGGCCTAGCCCCGGCACAGAGAGGAAACTTCTTCTCTCGACTTTGACGCCCCGGATTCAGTGGAAAATAGGCCTAGCCCCGGCACAGAGAGGAAAGAGAGGAAAAAATAGGCCTAGCCCCGGCACAGAGAGGAAAATAGGCCTAGCCCCGGCACAGAGAGGAAAACATCGCATGTCACCCACTCAAAACCCGGAGGCGCATTATTTCCGTTTTCTTCTCAAGTTATCCGGACGAGTAGCCGAAACCCTCGACTACGGGTTGATAGATCCACGTGTCTCACTCGTGCTGTCGTTCCATTGAAGAATAATCGTCCGCAAGTGCGGCTACGGGGAGTATGCATGAAGTTTCATCAGTTGCGAGCCAAGGTAATAATTTCACATCATGTGTTGATCCTCTTAGCGTTACTTTTATTAGAAGGAGGCGCGCTCAATCACGCCGTAGCGCAGGATGCATCACGCCGACTGGACACCTCTAAAAAGCATCAGGAAAGTGGGTCATCGAAGGACAACGAAAAGCAGAAATTCTACGAGCTAGCATTAGAGGTCAGTGGCCTCTCCGATAAGCAGAGTGGCAACCGAGACTACAATTCAGCCCCTGAGGCCCCCCATACTAATTCAAGTTCAAGCCTTTCGTTTGATTGGTGTGCGTTTCAGTATTCGGTACATCTATATGCGTGTTGGGCGGCTTGCCGCGTCGACAACACCCCGGATTATTGCACCTCCTATTGTGCGTATGTGGTGTGTCGACTTGTACGTGCCTGTAGAAGCGAAGAGCTTAGCGTCTGCGAAAGACACAACCCAGACAAAAAAACCGCACCCTTCGGCAGAGAATAGCTTTGCAGCTCGCTAGAAAGGAATAAGGTAAGGGTGGAGATGCGCGGTCTGTAGCTTGAGGGGAGGAGATCAACGGTCCAATTCAAGTGGAATATGGGTAGCGCTTTACTCACAGGTAAGTGTTTCCTTATGATAGCGCTTCTTTGACCTCTCTGTTCACTTAAAGGTGCTCGAGTGCGCAGGTGAAAAACGAGAGCACTGAGGCCAGCGAGGGCTATCATATTCGGTTTTATGCTTCTCGCCCTCGCCGCACTCCCGTTCTCTTTGTGTCTCCCTTCATTTTGGGACAACCCCGCCCAGGCGCCGGGCCGCACTACCCACTCGATTTCTCGAAGTGCCGAAAAAAATACTCGGCAATCGGTGTCGATTCGGTTTAATCAAAACTGATCACGACACAGCTCAAAGCGCACACACTTGTGGTCTGTGGTCATACCCTTACAATTATGCTAAGGAGGGCATCATATGAGAGAGCAGCTAACCAATGCGGGTCGAGGAGTGGTGCTCGCAGCAGCTACGTTTTTTCCTCAGCTAAGCGCTGGGCAGGACTCAAAGGCTGAGAAGCCAGCGGTTGCACCGGGAGCTGCAGCGGGTGAGGCTCCGAGCATATCCGCTGCAACACTCGGTGCTAGATCGCCTGATGTGAAGAAACTTGCGGAACTTCCCCCCCGGATCGTTGAACTTGCGGCATCCAGAGGGGTCAATCCAGCGGAGGTAAAACTCGAGTCCGGAACGTGGGTCGCGTGCCTGGGAGACCAGTGTATTATCTTGGCAAAGGCGCTCCCGGAAGAGGTGGCTGCCCGCAGAGAAAGGGTTGTTATAGGTGGGCTGCGCCAAGGCGAGGAGCTCATCATCACCGAACACCCCATTCGCACTCACAAGGTCGAAGCACCAGACTACGGGATTCCGGGTCTCGGCTGGTTCACAAAGAGAGCTGATGGTATAGAGTTCAAAGCCGATGAGAATTTCGCTGGTACGGTCAGGCGTGCTTCTGGCCAGCCGCAATCCGCGAAACCGGTAGCCGAGTCCGGCATCTTGGTGCATCAACCCTACAGCACTGGATATCTCAGAGAGATAAAGCAGGCCCTGGCTGACCCGGAACTGACCGTGGTACTCGTCGCGTCAGTGCCTGAGCAGTGCGGACCGTGTCGAGACTTCAGAAAAGACCTCGAAAGCATCGGGGCTGGTTACCATAAGGGCGACAAACTCCGGATCTTCGTGGTTGATTTTACCTCTTTTGATGAGCCGAGAGCGGTAATGGGTCCCTTGTTGCAGTTTCCTGCAATCACGTTATTCCCACCCCGAGCTGGCTCTTCTGCTGGTGGAGCAGTAAACCGGGAGGAATCTTCAGTGGCTCTTCCCTTCATCCCGAACGCCGGGCGTGCGTACAATCAGCAGTTTGGCAAGCCTCCGCTCGCCCAGTTTAGGGAAAAGCTCAAAGGGTTGGTGAGTGGGATCGGTAGAACGGTCGAACGTGTCGGAGACGCCTTGTTGGGGCGGTGACCTCGGCATCGAGCGCGTACGTACGCTTGTGCGATGCGCTCGAATACGCCGGGGGTTACCGCTCCATCCTTAAAAAGACGCGGCGCCTCGGTCAGGACACCTTTCGGGCTCGCCACGTGTACTCATAGCTGCCTGACTTCGCCAGTTGAGAGCTCTCTACTACGGTCTTCCCGATCAGCGTCTCGCCATCTTCGGATAGCTGTGCTGAGTTCCTGAGGAGCGCCCCCGAGGCTCCCTTCGTGGTAAAACTCACCTTTGTCGACCTCGACTGGTCTGTGTACACAGTCGGTACGAAGTGTGAGAAGAGTATCTCTGCTTGAACACCGACGAGACCCCGAATTCCGAGCGTGCTCAGAGTTACACCTGCGAGTCCGGTTTCTCCGCGAGAGAAGGCGAGATAACCCGTACTCCCTTCAGGGCCATCGATGGTCCAGAGCCACTTGCCGACTATGCTCTCATCGAGCGCGGTCGGCTGCACGGCTGCACCTTCGGCGATAGGCTGGGAGCTGACGCTCGAGGTTCGCGAGTCTTCGATACCGCCCGTCGCCAGAGCTGCTTTCGACGTTACGGAGCGCTCGGACCAATCAAGAGAGCTACCGGTAACCCGAGCACCGTTTATGTCCCGCTCATACCCCTTGGTAGCAAAGGGTACCCCGTCCTGGGTGGTATCGGCGTTAAAGTAGAGCGCAGTGATGCTAAGGTCTGCCACACGCTGAACCTCCCCCTTCTGGGAGATTGCGTCGCGGTTCCTGTCGAACCACACCGAGATACTGTCCAGCTCTGCTCCTGAGATCGCGCCGTCGCTGTTCCTGTCCAAGCTACCGAGTGCTTCATAACCGTCACGCCAAGCGATCTTCGCGCCGTCCTTCGCATCGGCGGCCTTACCCCCGAAAGCCCTTGCCCCGAAGAGCTGCTCTCCCGAGCTTATCACCCCGGTGTGCTCGGGGTCGTACACCAGGAGTGGAAGCGCCTCAGAGGCACGCCACATCCAGGTGGAGTGGGGAGAGGTTGGATCGAGCTTGAAGTTCACGATGGTGCTCGACTCACCCTTGTAAGCCTCTGACCACACCAGGGAGATGGGGGTCGCCACCTCAGACTTGAGGGTCATTACACAGCTTCCCAGCGACTGATTTACAGAAGCTATAGGTTGTAATTCACAATTCTTGTTTACATACAGCTTTCCCGTCTGACAACCAGGCTGATTGCGGCCTTTGTTTCCGGCGACCTGGCCGCCGCCGATCATGGAGGTGGCGTTGTGGCCGTCTGACCGTGGTGATTGCCAACCTCCCGTGCAATGGATGAACCTCTTGTTGGCTTCATACACTGCAGTGTTGCCAACTCCCGGATGACTACCCACCTTCTCTAAAAGCTTAATCCACAGCTCGTGAGTGACCCAAGCCCATGACTCGCTGGTCGTAGCCGGATTGTGGTGTGGCACTATGGTTCTGTAGAGCTCCGTAAAGCAGGTAAGTTGCTGTGCGTTACTCTGATTCATCCATGTCCTACCCGTTTTGCGAAAAGGGGATACTACATGGTCGAACTCCATCGAGTAGTGTGGACAGCCATCGCTGTTTGGGGTCGGTGTGGCGGTTGGTTGCGGAGCTTCCGGGGTCGGCGTAGGGGTAGGTGTGGGGTCAATTCGAGTGGTGACCGATGAGCTGGTTCCCTCCGGGCTCCTCCCGGAAGGTACCGAATGTGCACCTGGAACAACGGAGTATGCAATCACAAAAGAGGCCAAGACTACTATTCCGAACTGATTCCACCTACGCTCAAACATGTCAAACCTCTCGTTCCTAATATACCCAATTTATATCGACTCTCTCTCCATAAAACTTTAGACGTTTTTCTCGAGCGTTTCGGTCCGGGAGGGGTATATGCACATGGAGCGCTGAAAAAAACACCTCAATCTCCGTCGTGAGTAAGGTGATGTAAGTGGAGAGACTTTCCGCTGCTATCTCTCAGACGCAAGGAGTTCTCCGATGCTAGTTGCCTGGGAGCGCCACACCTCCGTTCTCCTGCGTATGACGCTCCCTAGCGCCGAGCCAAAGCTAAGATTCCACCGATAGAGTGGTGTGCTTCGAGCGGATGCCGAAGATGTTTTTCAGAGAGAATGGTATAGCGGTTACGACGACCGATGCGCTCCTTTTCGATATATCCGGCCTCTTCTAATTCAGTAACGATCCGGATGACAGCACGCTCGGTTATACCAACGGCTATGGCGATATCACGCATACGAATCTCCGGGTCGCGCGCTAGACAGATGATGACGTGGCTGTGGTTGCTCAGAAAGGTCCAGCCGACCGACTGCTGCTTCTGCTGGCGGGGGCCCGAATCAGCGGAATCTCGTTTGAACTTGACTGGCTTCTTGCCCATTTCAGGATTCGTTGAACAATTCGTTGGTTAGCACGATACACCCCTCGCGCTAGCACACGTCATCAAAACGCTCTTCGTTCTCTATCAGATAGCCTTGCGGAAACATACAAGCTATGATATACATGTTATACATTTCAGGTAATGTATGACTTATAATGTGTTTGCCCTCTCTGCGAGCTTACTCAACCCCCTCACGCTGTCGTTTTGTTTAGGGGCGCTCGCCCGTATAGCTAGGAGCGAGCTGTCTGTGCCCAGAGATGTGTATACGGGTATCTCGCTGTTTTTGCTCTTTGCAACCGGTCTCAAAGGGGGGCACGAGCTGTCGCAGGTCGCCTTTCTGACAATCCTCGGACCAGCAGCAGTGACAGTCCTGCTCGGATTGCTTACCCCTCTCTGCGCGTATCTTCTCCTCCGAAAGATCGGGCGCCTGTCGGTGGCAGATAGCGCCGGTATAGCGGCGCATTACGGGTCGGTTTCTGCGGTGACCTTCATAGCTGCGCAGGCATTCGTGGCAGAGATGTTGCTGGCTCGGCCCGAGTTGCCCCGGCTGGAAGGGTATCTGCCCACGTTGGTTGCACTCATGGAGAGCCCCGGGATCCATGTGGCCCTTGCGCTTGGAGTATTTCTCGGGAGCCGTACGAGCAATCGTTCAACAGCAAGTCTTGTCCACGAGATAGTGACCGGACGGACGATGGTTTTGCTGGTAGGAGGACTTTTGATAGGGTGGGTAATGGGAGCAAAGAATTGGGAGACTATAGCTCCGCTCTTCGATCCGAAGGGTGGAGTGTTCAAGGGGCTCCTCTGTATCTTTCTGCTCGAGATGGGGATCGCCGCTGCCGCGCGCTTAGGAGAGCTCCGCGGAGTAGGAATGCTGATTGTCGGCTTCGGTATCACCATTCCTTTGCTGCACGCCGTGTTGACTATCCCTCTGGGACACCTGTCTGGGCTCAGTGTCGGCGGCACCGCAGTTCTTGCTACGATGGCGGCAAGCGCATCGTATATCGCTGCACCGCCCGCTGTTCGGGCAACGCTGCCTGATGCCAATCCTGCTTACTATCTCACACTCGCCTTGGCGGTAACTTTCCCATTCAACATCGTTGTTGGCATTCCGCTGTATTTTCACATCAGCGAGTACTACTTCAACCTATTTACTTGAGAGGTACCATGACAAACTCCTGCCTGCGCGAAATAACCATAGTTGCAAGAAGTGCGGTCGATTCAATGTTGTCAGCTCGACTTCTTGAGTGGGGAGCGCTTGAGTGTTCGATTGTGAGGGCGCAAGGTGGTGCCCCTACATCTCACACATCGGATGCGCATGGAGAAGAATACAGCCGGATTGAGACGGTTGTGCCCTCCGAGATCGCTCAGACAATCACAACTAAGTTGTCAGCCGAGTTCAACGCGGGGTATCCGGTGCTGTGGTTCATTTCGGAGGTGTCTCCGCATGTGATGAGCAGCGGTGAATGTACCTCACGCAGAGAAGGGCGCACATCTCGGGAGCAGAGATGGGGCGACTACGTCATCACGGTGTGAAACCGAGTCAGAGTATACGCCAGGAGTAGTACATGACTGTGAACATTGCCTTAGCCGCTGGGGATGGGATCGGGCCGGAGATCAGCGAAGCCGTGCTGTCAATCTTTGCAGCGGCACAGGTCCCAATATCTTTTCACCCTGTCGAAATGGGAAAAGCTGTTTTCGAGCGTGGTATCTCGAGCGGAATGACACCTGAAGCCACGGCAGCTATCGAGAAATTCGGAGTTCTACTGAAAGGGCCCATGGAGACACCAAAGGGAAAGGGGGTCAAAAGCATCAATGTTACCGCGCGAAAGGTCTGGAATACCTACGCCAACAAGAGAGTATTTCGAACTCTTAACGGGGTAGATACGCCGTTCTCGAGAGCGGGTATCCCTATCAATCTGACGCTCGTGCGGGAAAACATAGAGGACACATACGGAGGGATCGAGCATCTCTTGACGCATGATGTAGCTTTGTGTCGGCGGTTCATAACGAGGCCTGGATCCGAGCAAGTTCATCGCTATACCTTTGAGATGGCGCGTAGGAACGGGTTCGGCAGGGTCACCTGTGGGCATAAGGCAAACATAATGAAGCTTACGGATGGCCTTTTCCTCGAGGTCTTTTACGAGGTAGCCAAGAGCTACCCTGAGATCACCGCTAACGATGTAATCGTCGACGATCTGGCTATGAAGCTTGTCCGTCGCCCTGATCAATTCGAGGTAATAGTACTCCCCAATCTGCAGGGAGATATCATCAGTGACTTGTGTGCTGGGCTCGTGGGGGGGCTTGGATTTGCGCCCTCTGCAAATATTGGTGATTCAATATCGATCTTCGAAGCGGTTCACGGTACCGCTCCTGATATCGCCGGTCAGGGTATCGCTAATCCAACCTCTCTTTTGATGAGTGGCTTGATGATGCTGAGGCATCTCGGACTACATGGAAAAGCTGCTGTAATAGAGAATGCCCTGTTGGTTACTCTCGAGTCTGGTATCCATACGGCAGATTTTGGACCGACTGATATCGCTCCCAGCTCGACGAAGGATTTTGCCAATTCAATTATCAGCAACTTGGGATCTATTCCTAAGAAGCATCATGCTCGAGGTGTGGATGGTTCATTTACGCCACCGGTCCGCCACGGTTCGTACAATCGCATGCTCGAATCGAAACGACCGCAGCACGAAAAGGTGGTAGGGATTGATCTGTTCGTCCAGAGTTCTCAGCAGCCAGGTGAGCTGGCTGACGCGATTGGCTGGCTGTTACCGGCGGGTTTCAAGCTGACCCTCATCAGCAATCGAGGCACGCAGGTGTGGCCCTCTGGTTCCGTACTTACTGATTGTGTGAATCAGTATCGCGTGCGTATCGAGTTGGCCGATGAGTCCTTGGCTACCCGAGGAGACATGTTCGAGGTCGCTCAGCGGGTATGCCGGGACGTGGCCGTATGTTCAACTGAGATCCTGATGGAGTTCAACGGAGCGCCTGGGTTCTCGTTGGCGCAGGGTCAGTAAGAGCGCAGCGCTGGCTAAAGTTGCCACGGCAGAAATTTGGGAGCGTGGCTCTCATGCCTCGGTCTGAACTCGGATTACCACACTCGGCCGATTCCGACATGCCCACAGTAGTACGGGTCGGACAGGTTCGGATTCAAAGGGTCACGCGGACAATCGATGATCATTCGCAAGCGAGTGCGCGGAAGCTGAATCTGCGGCCAGCGACAGGCAAAACCACCCTGGTGCGTGTAGGTGCCACCGCTCCCTTGCACATGAAAACTGAAGCTGACGGTGATACCCTCAATGTCGATTACGACGCCACATACAAAGTACCCTCCAGCAACCGCACTGGGCCAACAGCTCAACTGACCGGAGCCATCGTTGAGAGGCACAGAGCATGTCTGCGCGTCCGAGGCACATCTCTGTAAGAAGTCGGCCCCCACGGTGACACCTATACTGCCACCCGAGGGGTTGCATGAGATCTCGAGTCCAGCCCCGATCTCGCTCTCTCCATGGGGCGTCTCGTGCCCTAATCGTCTCTCGCCGCCGCACCTTATGAGCTCCCGTTCCACCTCGACCCAATAGGTGTCGTTGAAGCAGTAGAGCGTTGCATATCCCGAATCCGAGTTGGGGTCGCAGGAGTACTGCCATTGGCACACTCCCGGTAGGGCACCTGCGCCCTCCATCGGCTCGCGGAAATCCTGGGCGTGAGCGAGCTTAGCAGAGGTTAGGCTACCGAGCAGTGAACAGGCGCCTAGCACAACCAGGGTGATGACTCGTGAGGATAACAAGTGCATGAAAAACCTCGCAAAAGAACCGATTCATGATCTACATCCTCAAAATCAGCAGCTGCGCTTCAAGAAACATTTCGCGTCGGAATCTAAAGTTGCCTCTGCAGATTACCCAAGCCTTCGGTTCTAGTGCTCCTCTGTCTGGGGCACCGTCGATAGCCTTCTGTCGTAAGTCCTGGTGCTTAGCCACGCTTTATCGGTCAGCGCCATGGAGAAATCCGGCTGAAGGAGCATTTTTAACGCAAATCCTCGCCCAAGATGCGCTAGTCTCAGCTGTCTGACGGTCGTTCAACTCTCACATGGAGGTATCGATGATATTTGACACAAGAGTTTCCGAGGTTCTTGCGTTCAAAGGTTCCCGACACGTCTGGATGTTGCCGGGCGATGCGAGTGTGCGCGAGGCGGTGCAGCAGATGCGCGAACATTCGATAGGATCGATAGTGGTAGCCGATGACCGTGAGGTCGTTGGTGTGGTGACAGAGCGAGAGTGTTTGGTGCAGCTCACCCCGCAGGGATATCTGCCGAGCGGAATCCGGTTGCGTGAAATCGCCAAGCTCGATTTTCCTGTAGTAGGTTTGAGCACAACTGCAAGAGAGTGCTTTGAACTGATGGCGGAGTTTCGAGCACGATACATCCCAGTGGTGGAATCGGGGCAGCTGGTTGGGCTGGTATCAATAGGAGATATCGTTCGTGCGCTCGTCGATGACCAGCGATTTACGATTGAGCAGCTGATGGCGTATGTGACCGGTTCGTACGGAAGTATTTCGAATGAGCCTGACCTGCCTTCGACCGAGGTTGACCCCGAGGGTGGCGTGCTCATCCGGCGAGCGGCGCACGAGTAACGCGAGCTGGGCGTTTTGAGATGGGGCGCTCGAAAATAGTCCGATATCGATGGTCCGATATCGTGCCTCGGTGTACTGGACGATCTATTTTCGCAGTAGGTAGGGGTTTTGCCGTGCTTCCCTAAGGGTTACATTGGTCACACTCAGAGGGGTCTGCAACGCTCTTTCCATCCGCACGAGGACGCTCAAGATTCGCGCTACACACGACACACGAGTGTCGCTCAGCCCGAGCGCGTCTTGTAGGCGAGCCGCACCATTCACACGGGAGACCAGGGATGCTTGCCACCAGGCCGAAGCCGCCACTGCCGCAGCGAGGACACAGTGTGGCGAGTCGGTGAGCGAGCAGTTCGCAGCACGCAGAGATAGCCCGCATGCGGGTCGGGTTCATGTGCGCACGCATGTCGCTCATCGCTGCCACCTTTGCGAGCGGGGAAGAGAGGCGACACGATTCAAAAAGCCTCAGTGCATCTTCCATGCTGGTTATGCCTTTGTGCACTCCGTATTTGAGAGATGCGCCATCGGGGTACAGTACGAGCGCATGTGAACCAAAGGAGATCCGCTGCGCAAAACGCCTCAAGTCCTCCTCCGTGGCAAGCGTGGCGGTGGCATAGTTGGTGTTCGACGATATGTGCTGCTCGATTACCTCGACGCCGCTGTGTGCATCGTGAAGGAGCAGCATTTCAATTCCCTGCGGAACGAACCCAAGGCCGTCTGCACTGCCGAAGCTGCCCTCACTTACGAGAACGAATCGCGACGGAGTGAGCTCGCGAGCTAGTTTGACCTTGCCTCGAAGCGCGTCAAGCATCGATCCAGGGCGCTCGATCTCCCCGGAGAAGGTCCCCAGGCGATCGGAGTCGATAACGAGCTGCTCCACCTTAGTGTTGAGGATAGCACCGAAGTGCTCCGAGGCTGCGCTAGCCTTTCCGTGCTTGGTAGCGAATGTGACAGTTTCATCTCGAAAACAGATACTGTTCATCAGGAGCGCATAAGGTCTAAAAAACGTAGATAGGCAGCACCAATGTACACAAAGAAAGGCGGGAGACCAACGCGCTCTGAAGAGCTGTGGCTGCCAGGAGGGAGCTCTCCTCGGTAACTGATACAAGCTGCTAGAACCTATTCATTTCGGCATCTTAGCCTCGAGCTCTTGCGTTACGACGGATTTACCAGCACGGAATGCGTCGTCTGAGCGCAGATAACTCATAACAGGGTATGAAGTCGACTTTAAAACCCAAGATCTTACTCGCGGTGCTCACCACGCTGAGCCTGTGCTCTGTAACGGCGATTGCCGAGCAGCTTAGGTACACCGATGAGGCGGGAAATATTCGGTTCGTTAACCGGATGAACCAGGTCCCTCGGCAGTACAGGGAGCAGATAGTCCCACCAACACCGACACCAATTCTCGACCACCGCCAAAAGATGGAGCTCAAGCAACGTCAACAACAGGAGGAGCTGCGTAGGCGCAGAGAGCTTCAGGCTCGTCAGATGGAGGAGCAGAGACGTCGTCAGCAGGCGGAGCAGCAACGTTTGAGGTATGAGCGCGAACGATTCGAGCGCTCCGGATACGACCGAATACGCCGAGCTGGTCCTTAGCGCTGCAAGTGCTCGAAGAAGCTGTCTCTGCTCAACACTGTTTTTTTCACTCGTTGGTGTCATCAAGGCTGCTCGTTCTGATGATCGACCTCTATCGCTGGGTACGGTTTTGGCGTTGAGACCCCCGAAGGGCTCAGAGTTTCTCATTCCAGAGCCTAGAATTCCCCGCAGGGAGTTGCCTACCGCTTCAGAGGGCAGGTGCAATGTAGGCAGAACAACTAAATCGATGGAAGTTCTCCTTGTGGCCCAAAACCGATCATTGAACCGTAGTAGTTTGAGTGAGGACCTGATTCAATTCCTCGAGACCGAAAGGCTTTGCTAGGAATAGAGGTGCATATTCCAAGCGAGCAGCTAGCTGCCGGATACGCGGGTCCCCACTCGTAAGAATCAGTTTGGCGTTGGGGACCAGAAGCCGTAGTCGTTCAATCAGATCGAGACCTCTGGCTTTGGGCATCGAGTCGTCAACAATTATTGCATCGAAAGAGGTAGCCCCCTCCTGCAGCATGGAGAGCAGGGCTTGTCCGTCTCCGACGCCATAGGCTCTGTGACCCATGCGAGCGAGATTTGACAGGATGATGTTACGTACACCCTCGTCGTCATCCGCAACCAGTACCGAGAGGGCCTGCTCTGGGCTTGCGATGAGTGGTGCCTTCGAGGGAGCTTGAGGTAGAGCGCTGTCCAGAAGTGGAAAGATGATAGAGAATTCAGTGCCTACTCCGACAGAGCTCCACAACTCGATACGTCCTCCCTGAGCCTCGATCGACGATCGCACGTTGCTGAGGCCTAAGCCGGTACCACGCCGCGGCCCCTTGGTCGTGAAGTACGGCTCGAAGACTCGATCGATGAACTCACTCGGAATACCTGAGCCGTTGTCACGGATGCGAATCGCGACCTGATCAGAGCTAACTCCCTCGCGCTCGGGCAGCCTCGAAGCACCGAGAACTATCACTCCATTTCCGTTGAGGGCATCGCGGGCATTGAGGATGATGTTCAGTAGGGCCTGTTGCATCTCGCTCGACGAGCACTCAATCACAAGGTCGTGTTGACACGGTTCTACATGGAGCGTGACCGACGGGGGGATGAGATGTTTCGCTAAACTTACTGCATCACGGAGAATCGAAGAGACCGCCTTCCTTGTGCGTTGGTTAGCTACGATTTGTCCCGTATCCAGGAGCTGGCGTGTCATCTGTGCGCAAGCAGCGATCGTCTCTCGAGCTTCTTGCAGCGAGGCTTGAGCGGCGTGCTGCGGATCGATGACCTGAATGCTTGCCTCTACCTGGCCACGTATGGCCGTTAAATAGTTATTGAGGTCGTGCGCAATTCCGGCCGCAGTTTGACTCACCAGGGTAGCTTTATTGCGGTGGGCCAGCTCCTCCTCGAGCTCCTTGTGCCTTTGGATATCCATGCACATGAGGTCGATGTACTCGACCTCTCCACTCGGTGCGCGCTTGGGGGTATGGCGGCTGAAGAACCAATGGTAAGAGCCATCGGCGATCCTGAGACGAAACTCGCTTTCGACCGGCTCTGACTGAGCGACTCGCTCAAAATGGCCCGTTTTTTCGAGCTTCGCAACATCCTCCGGGTGGACAAGCTGTAGTATCAGGCGCGGGTGGGCGTTGAAATCGCGGATCGAATAACCGAGAATCTCCTGCACGGAGGGGCTCATGTATTCGTACCAACCATCAGGCCTGAATCGCACCAGCATCATACCTGGTCGTTCAACCAGCGAGCGATAATGAACCTCAGCGCGAGCTAGCGCCTGCACCGCACGTGCGTGGACTGTTACGTCTCTCAAGACCAGCCATATACGAGAGAAACTATCGTCGAGGATCCGAGCGTACACCACCGATTGCAACACAATTGGTGAGCTGTCGTACGCAAGGACATCTATCTCGAAACTCTGTCCCGACAGCGAGCAGGCGTGCCAGCGTCGAAACAGGCTGTCGTATCCAAAAGAACGGGGTAAAACCTCTCCTAAGGGCAATCCGAGAGCATCATCTGAGGTGGCTCTATCTGTATGCAGCGCGAGCCTGAGGTTTGCTTCGGTGCATCGGGAGGGTACACTGTAGACCTGCTCGATTAGTTCGGATGCGGAGGAAGAGGTAGAGATCGGTGTGTCGAACTCAAAGCATGCGATGCAGGCAGTGCTCAGATGGATCAGACTGCGCACGTCATCGGACGAAACGGGGACGTGCTCGCTTGGCTTAGCAACGCTTGACTCTTCTCGGGTGCTCCACCTGAAGTGCAGTGGCGGCCGCGAACGGTTCGCTGCTTCAGAAGAAGACCGGTCAAGGTCGACCGAACCTACCTTTTTGACGCGGTGGTCGCTGGCAGCCATAGGCGCTCCGCCCTCCCAGGGGGGTCTAGTCTGGAAAACAGCTCACTTTCTCTAGCACGGCAAGGGGCAGAGGTGTTAGGGAAAAGCGCAATATCGTATATCTCCCACAATGGGGCGCGAAACTGTCGGCAAGTTAACCGGTTAGGCGCAGGGTGCCAGCCGCGCTCTCTGCTCCTACTCGAGCGCTTTCACCCCGGGTAATGGCTTGCCCTCGAGGAGCGCTAGAAACGCACCGCCAGCGGTGGATATGAAGCTGAATTTGTGTGCCAATTGCATGTGATGGATCGCTGCGTCGGTATCCCCGCCGCCAACTACGGTCAAGCCGTGTGAATTGGCCACCGATTCGCACATCTCGAAGGTTCCCTTGGCGAATTCCTCATTTTCGTAAGCGCCCATCGGACCGTTCCATACTATGGTCTCAGCCGAGTGGAGAGCCTCGCGGTACAGAATGCTGGTGGCTGGGCCGATATCCAGCGCCATCGTGTCTGCCGGTATCTCCTGAACCGGAACAGCACGACCGAGCCCCTTACTCGTGAGAGCTGGGGCAACTACCACATCGACTGGCAAATAAACCTTACAATCCCTGCGCGCGAGCGTTCCAAGCAGCTCGAGCGCTTTTGGCGCTAGGTCAGGCTCAAACAGTGAGCGACCAACCTGTAACCCTTGTGCAGCCAGGAAGGTGTTGGCCATGGCACCGCCGATCACGAGCTTATCAGCTCGTGACGCAAGGTTGACGAGCGCCTGAAGCTTGCTCGAAACCTTGGCACCGCCGATCACGACACATAGGGGTTTTTTAGGATGCTCGAGCGCTTGATGGTAGTAATCCAATTCCTTCTGCATGAGGAGGCCAGCAGCCTTCTCGGTGAAGAGCTGCGGGACTCCAACCATGGAAGCATGGGTGCGGTGAGCTGTGGCGAACGCATCACTCACGAAGACATCTCCCAGGGACGCCAACTGCGCTGCGAATTCGGGGTCGTTTTTCTTCTCGCCAGGGTGAAACCGGAGGTTCTCAAGGAGTAAAACCTGCCCTTGGAGGAGCTCAGAGACCATTTTTGTTACTTCAGCGCCGACACAATCCGGGGCGAGAGCCACATCTGAACCGAGAAGTTCAGCCAGACGTCGAGCAACCGGTTTGAGAGAGAAGGCCGCGTCGCGACCAGCCGGCTCTCCCAAGTGAGACATCAAGACCACCTTGGCGCCCTTTGAGAGGATGAGCTGCAGAGTCGGCAAAAACTGCTTGATCCGATTGTCGTCGGTTATCTCGAGCTGCTCGTTCAACGGCACATTAAGGTCGGCGCGAACTAAAACCTTTTTTCCTTCGACCTGTAAGTCACCTAACTGCCTCATACCTTAAATTCCTGTTGGTTCACTTATCCACACGGTTTCTACACGAAAACGCTCAGCAAGTACACGCTCTACGGCGCGCACTCCGAAGGTTTCGCTCGCGTAATGACCGACACACAGGACAGAGCATCCGAATTCGCGCGCGGCGTGATACGCTTCCTGTTTTGGCTCACCCGTGATGAGCAGGTCCAGACCACGCAGAGCGACCTCACGAATGAAGCTGGTAGCGGAGCCCGTGGCGATCCCTACGCGTTGAATGAGCCGCTTTCCGAAAGGGAGCACAACCGGGGGACACAGCGCCCCCTCGAAGCAGCTCACTCGAGAAATGAGATCATCCAGCGAGAGCACGGTGCTGAACTCCGCTTGGACGCCGATGGTAGCTCCTCTGTACTCGAAACACGGCGTTATCTTGACCGCTCCGATCTCGGAAGCAAGACGCGCAGCGTTTCCGTGCACGAGGTGGCCGTCGAGAGGCAGGTGGGCTGCATACAGCGAAAGCCCCTGGGAGAGGAGCAAGTTAAGCTTCTTGGCGAGCGGTCCGACGAAGGGCTCGCAGTGGCCCCACAGGATCCCGTGATGTACGACCAAAAGTTGGCACCCGCTCTGCACTGCTTGCTCGGCGATCGAGAGCCCGGCATCCACCGCACAGGCGATCTTGCCCACTGATGTAGAGGTGCTCTCGACCTGGAGACCGTTGTACGCCGGGTCGTTGTACCGGGATATTTCGAGCTCTTGATCGAGAAACGCCGTGATATCGCGCAGGGGGACTGTAGTAATCGATGACATGAGCTCTCCTAGGTGCCAGCGCAGTGGCGCTGCGCCCGTGACCGTTGAGACGATACTACCGAACGGTCGAGCTGTGGAAGACACCTAACCTGACGGATGTTCCCCCCGCAGGGGACTCATTTCATCCCGTTTCTCCATCTGCTCGACGGTTGGGGAACGTACGCACAATCAGTGCGTTAGGAACCGGAACATGATACGGGAAACACAAGGGGAATTGCGCTCCGTTGCCTGTTGCCGGAAAGATTGCTAGGTTTTCCCCCTCGAGAACTATTTGAAAAAAGCTCGTCAGAGGATTCATGGGTTGGTTTACGCGAAGTAAGGCGCCGAAGCAGACTGGTGAAGCAGCGGAGCCGCTGCAGTTACCGGACGACATATGGACGAAATGTCCCAAGTGCGAGGCGATCCTCTATACCAAGGACCTGCGCAGGGCTTTTGGAGTGTGTCCGAAGTGTACGCACCATTTTCGCCTCACTGCTCGCCAACGCATCCCGATCCTCGTGGATCGGCATTCCTTCCTGGAACTGGACGTAAATCTGCGCTCCACTGATCCGCTCAACTTCAAGGACAAGAAGCGCTACAAGGATCGGATCAAAGACACGGAGAAGAAAACCGGTGCTATAGAAGCGGTGGTAAGCGGGAGGGCACGCATTCTGAACATCCCCGTTATGCTGGGAGTCTTTGATTCCTCTTATATGGGCGGCAGTATGGGTTCGGTGGTCGGTGAAAAGCTCGCGCGCCTAATCGAGCTCGGAATCACCGAGCGTCGACCGGTCATTATCGTCTCTGCCTCCGGAGGCGCGCGCATGCAGGAAGGGTTGTTCTCCCTGATGCAGATGGCCAAGGTTAGTGCAGCGCTGGCCAGATTGGGTCAGGCGCACATCCCCTACATCTCGGTGCTGACGGATCCTACGACCGGAGGGGTAGCGGCATCCCTGGCCATGCTGGGGGATCTGATGATAGCTGAGCCAGATGCGTTGATCGGGTTCGCTGGGCCGCGGGTCATCGAGGGGACTATCAAGCAGAAACTCCCCGAGGGGTTTCAGCGGTCGGAGTTCCTCTTGGAGCATGGGATGTTGGACCGCATCGTTACCCGTACGGCGATGAGAGAGGAGATCGGGCTCATCCTTCGCAACTTCGGTTTCGGTATCTGAGCCGGGTCGGAGTCGCCGCTGCATGCGAACTCCGAAGATGAGTCGCCTTAGTCTTTGTTCAAGAGAGTTGAAATACCCTTTCGACAAATCTCGTTGCTCGCTAGGCTTTGGGTGCGCAGAGAGGGGGGTCCGCTCGTAGGGTGGAAAAGGGCCCCGGACACAAGTGCTTGCGCGGGCGCTCAAGGTGGGTGCGTGCAAATAATAGAGTGTGCTCATGGTGGAACCCAGCTTTAGAAGTTTCGTAGTGCTGTGTGGAGTTGTGGCTCGAGGGGCAGTGGTACTAGCGTGTGGCCTGCACCTGAGCACGGGCGATGCCTGGTGTCAGTCGTCGAGCGCCAACGACAATCGCACGGTCTTCACCTCGGACACAAAGGCAGAGAAAGAGAAGCAGAAAGCAACCGTCCGCGAAGCGACCCGTCCGGCTGGCAAGGCGGATGAAGAGCTCGATTTTCAAGCCCCAAACATCGAACTGTCCAAGGATACCAACGAGGTCAAGGGGAGCGGTGGGGTGCTGATCTCACAACGCGGCGTGCAGGTACAGGCAGACGCGGGCACCATCAATACGCAGACGAAGCAGGGGGTTGTTTCCGGCAATGTAGTCGTAACCTCTCCACAAGCGGTGTTTTCCGCAGATTCGGCGTGGCTCGATATCGACCGAGAGGTGGGTAATTTTCAGAACGGCCAGTTTCAAGTGGAGGAGGACGGTTACGATATCCGTGCCAAGGAGGTGCGCAAGCTCTCTGAGTTCGAGTTCGATCTCGACGATTCCGAGATGAGCACGTGTAAGTGTCTGGACGGGTCGCGCCCGTGGGAGTTGCGCTCGGATTCATGCAACATAACTCAGGAAGGGTACGCGCACACCTACGGGACCTCCTTTCGCTTCGAGGGGCTACCGCTTCTGTATACGCCCTACATGGTCTTCCCGGTCAAGACCAAGCGTGCTCCAGGTCTCCTTGTTCCCCAGTGGGGCATGACAAATCGAGATGGGTTTCGCTACCGCCAGCCGATCTTCTTACCGGTGGATGAGTCGACGGATTTCACGATAACCCCATTCGTGGACACTAAATCGCGAGTTGGAAGCGCTTTCGCAGTCCAGAAGGTCTACTCCGCGACCAGCAACCTGAGTGGCCGCGTCTACTATTCCAATGAATCGATGCGTGGCGGAAATCTTAGGGGCTTTGATGTCAGCACGTACTCGGACCCGACGATCGATACGAACCGGTTTGGCGGCTTTTATCGGCAGCAGTGGCGCCCTGACCCACGTGCGGAGCTGCCGATTGAATTCGTGGCGGATGGGCACTACACGAGCGATAATCTTTTCGTCAAAGAGATCGAGGACGTCGATATTGGGCCCCAGCAGTCCCAATACCTCACATCCACGGCGATACTGCGAGGAGTGGCCTTTCAACGGGTGAATGCCGAACTTCGCACGGAGTACAACCAGATGATTCTGACTCCGCAAGAGCTTCAATTTCAGAGGGTCCCGGAGCTTGCGCTCTCTACGCGAGAGACCTTTCGGCCCTTCGGTTTCAATCCGTACGGCTTAAAGCTCGTGACGAGCCTGGGCTCGACTACGACCAACTTCGTCAGACAGGATTACTACGACGGCTGGCGTTCAGATCTAGTGCCGGCGGCTGCTATACCGTTCCATATCTCCAACTATGTGCGGGGACAACTGTCAGCGGAGCTGCACCAAACATACTACTCTCTGAGTGAAACTATGGTGCCCCCCACGCCCGCGCCGGCTGGAGCCCCCAATGCCGGCACGACGTCGGCTACAAGCACGAATATCGCGGGCACATCGAACGGAGGCATGGCAGAGGATTCGTTTCTGGAGGCTTCAAACACCCGGACTCTGCCGATCTTCAGCTACGGGATGGCCACGGGTGTTGAGCGGGTGTATCAGTTGGAGAGAGACAGCTTCTTGACGAGCTTAGCGGGGCTCGGAGCGGAGAATCAGACCAGGGAGCTCGTGCGCCTCAAGCACACCTTGGAGCCGTCGGTGCAGTATACCTACATCCCGGGGGTGAGCCAGGGGGACCTTCCGCTCTTCGATGCCACTGATAGATTTAGGCAGCGGAGCTTGTTTTCGTACGGCGGAACGTCTCGTATCTACGGTAAGTTTATCCGTCCCTACGAGCGTTCGCGAAACGTAGAGGAGCTGACAGCGTCCGGGGAGACACTCCCGACGTTCGACCTCTCGTCATCTCTGCTGGGATTTGGCAGAGGTATGGTGCTGTCGCCCTCACTCAACATGGATAGGCAGCTGACCGACGTGCGAGAGTTGGCCCGCTTCGACATTAGGCAGACCTACGACTACATCGAAGCCACCAAGGATGTCGATCCCAATCAGGATGAGTTCTCCGATATCAATCTTTCTATGATCCTGTCCCCTTCGACCTATTTTGCCGGGGGATTCCAATCAAACCTCGATGCAGGAAGCGGTGATTTTTCGAGCTACGATATCTCGATGGCGATGAGAGACGACCGTGAGGACGCTTTCCGGTTGCGGTACACTTTTTTCGAACCAACCGCCTCAAATGGCGCTCAGACAACGAACCAGATCGAGGGTAACATGGAGTTCAAGCTCCATGACCAGTTGCGCCTGGGGTACTACACCCGGTACGACATCGATAATCGTCGGGCGATTGAAACAACTGCTCTGATGCGCTTCGTAAACGCTTGCAAGTGCTGGAGCATCGACCTCGGGGTGAACGACCGTTTCAATCCTGACAGAACAGCGGTGATGCTGAGCTTTACTTTTGCCGGGTTAGGCGATATCACTCAAAATGTTGGATTACCTCAGAATAGTGGAAATTAGGCGCCGTTAGGCGCAGCATCCAAGGGGGTCGTGTGAAAGTTTTAGTTACCGGTGCTGCTGGGTTCATTGGCAGCAATCTCGTTCATTATTTGGCGCAGCAGCGCCCTACGTGGGACCTCGTGGCCCTCGATCTCCTGACGTATGCGGGCAATCTCAAGAATATCGATGTTTTATTGAGGGAGCGTAGATGCCGGTTCTCACGCACCGATATCACTGACCACACGGCGGTAAACGCGCTGTTTGATACGGAGAGGTTTGACCTCGTGTTTCATCTCGCGGCAGAGAGTCACGTTGACCGTTCAATCCTTTCGGCCAACGAGTTCGTAAAGACAAACGTCTTGGGGACACAAACACTTCTCGATGCTGCTCTCGCCGCGAAGGTCGGACGTTTCGTGCATATCTCTACTGACGAGGTGTATGGTTCCTTGGGGCCAACCGGGGCTTTTGTGGAGACGACTCCGTTGGATCCAACCAGCCCCTATGCAGCATCCAAGGCAGCGTCGGACCTCATGGTTTTAGCTGCTTGTAAGACCCATCAGATGAATGCATCGGTCACTCGGTGTACGAATAACTACGGTCCATTTCATTTCCCAGAGAAGCTGATACCCCTGTTCATAACCAACGCTCTCGAAGACAAGAAGCTTCCGCTCTACGGCGACGGCATGAATGTCAGGAGCTGGCTGTACGTCAGCGATCATTGTGATGCATTGTTGCGCGTGGCCGAGAAGGGCCGCGCCGGTGAAGTATACAACATCGGAGGTAGTCAGGAGGCTGAACTACCCAACCGAGATGTGACCTTCATGATCCTCGAAAGTCTGGGGAAATCGCGTGATCTCATTGAGCGGGTCGGTGATAGGCCCGCACACGACCGTAGATACGCCGTCGATTACTCGAAGATACATGCCGAGCTCGGCTGGGAGCCGCAGACTCCGTTCCGAGAGGGGATTTCGCGAACCATCGAGTGGTACAAGAACAACGAAACGTGGTGGCGCGAGATCAAGAGCGGTGCCTACCGTGAGTTTTACGAGAAGAACTACGCGCATCGGGGATAGGAGAGGGCGTGAAGATATTATTGTTCGGTGGTAGTGGTCAGCTTGGATATGAGCTGAAAAAGCGCGCGTCTGATCTCGCTTTTGAACTGATTTCTCCCGTGACTGCGGAATTGGATATCACTGACCGGGAACAGGTGAAGTTTCTGACAGCATCCGTAAAGCCAGATGTGGTCATCAACAGCGCTGCCTATACCGCTGTAGACAAAGCCGAGACCGAGATAGAGCGGGCCTTCGCCGTTAATCGAGATGGAGCTCGAAATGTCGCGGAGGCATGCGAAGCGGTTCGCTGTCGAATGATTCACATCTCGACAGATTATGTCTTCGACGGATTGCTCGGGAGGCCTCTGAGAGAGGACGATCCGGTCAATGCGGTGAGCGTCTACGGAAGGTCGAAGCTAGCGGGAGAGGAAGCGGTTAGGGGTATCCTAGGAGAGAGATCTCTGATAGCCCGGACTCAAAGCCTATACGGACAAAAAGGGGTGAACTTCGTCTTCACGATGCTCAAACTCTTTCCGGAGCGCGAGGTCGTCAAGATCGTAAGCGATCAATGGGTATCGCCGACCTGGGCCGGATGGTTGGCAGAGGCGCTGCTTGATTTCGCGCGAATTGATCGAGGCGGCGTAGTTCATGCGTCGTGCACGGGTGCTGTTTCGTGGTTCCACTTCGCAAGCGAGATTATGAGGCTAGCGCGCCCACACTTCGAAGGTAGAAAGCTGGCGCAGCTCGAGGAGACCACGGTAGCAGAACTGAATAGACCCGCCTGTCGTCCGGTATATTCCGCGTTTGATACCACGGCGATCACTTCCCTGCTCGGGCGCTCGCCGATCTCGTGGCAGGAGGGATTGAGGGCCTTTTTGAGCGAAATTGAGGTAATCCATTAGGATGGTGTCAGGTGAGTGACGTTCAGGATACAGGTGATACCCTGGTTGCGGTTCTTGCTGGAGGACAAGGGAGCCGTTTCTGGCCGATGAGCCGCAGTGTGCGTCCCAAGCAGTTTCTTTCCATTAAGGAGAGTGGTGAGAGCCTGATTCAGTCCACAGTTCGGAGAGTTGAGGGCATAGTCTCACCCGAGAACGTATGGGTGATATCGAATCCTGGCCTCGTGAGCCTGATTACAGAGCACGTCCCCAGGGCGCGCATCGTCTGTGAGCCGGTAGCTCGAAACACCGCTCCGTGTGTTGGGCTGGCCGCAGTACACGCCTTGGTTCATTCGCGGGGAACGGACCCAGTAATGGTGGTTTTACCCGCCGACCACGCTGTCAAGGACGAGGAGAGACTTCGGGCTGCACTCAAAGAGGCGATCGAGCACGCGCGACGGGCCAGGGTACTCGTGACCATCGGTATTCCTCCTACTCACCCCCACACCGGCTACGGTTATATCAAGCGCGCTGGGCTGGTCGATGGTCGGACCTACAAGGTGCAGCGCTTCTTTGAGAAGCCCAACATGGAGCGCGCCACAAAGTACGTCGAAGACGGCTCTTTCTCGTGGAACTCAGGTATGTTCGTGTGGCGTGCGAGCGTTATCTTGGACGCGTTCAAAGCGCACCTCCCGGCGATGTATGACGGGCTCATGGAGATAAAGGGGCTCATCGAGGCGGGGATTACCACGGCTGGCCAAGAGCAGATGCACAGGTTATTTTCAGGCTTCGAGGCTATTTCGATTGATTTCGGGGTACTCGAGCATGCGCGTAACTGCCTGGTGGTCGCAGCCGAGGAATTCGGGTGGAATGACGTAGGCTCATGGGATCAGTGGGCGGAGAGCTTCAAGACTGACGAAAACGGGAATCTGCTCGAAGGGGACTCGTTGGTCATCGACAGTACTCGCTGCGTCGTTCGCTCCGATAAACGCCTCATCGCTGCTGTGGGGCTAACCGACACTATCATCATCGATGCAGGCGATGCTTTGTTGGTAGTGTCGCGCGATCACGTGCAAGAGGTGCGTAAGGTAGTCGAGGAGCTCAAGCGCCGTGGGCGCCACGAGCTGACGTGATGAAGAGATATTCAATAACGGTGAGTTCGAAAAGAATTCGATAGAGGGATGTATGGCAAAAAAAGTTGCGCTCATTACAGGTATCACGGGACAGGACGGCTCCTATTTGGCCGAGTTTTTGCTCGAGAAGGGTTACGATGTCTTCGGCATGGTTCGCCGGGCGTCGGTCGATAAGTACGAACGTATCGCGCACATCATGGACAAACTCACCTTGATACAGGGCGATCTACTCGATCAATACTCGCTCATCTCGGTCCTCAAGCAGTGTAGGCCTGCGGAGGTCTACAATCTTGCCGCTCAGAGCTTCGTTCCCACCAGCTGGGCTCAACCGGTTCTTACCTCGGAGTTTACAGCGATCGGGGTTACGAGGATGCTGGAGTCCATAAGACTCGTTGACCCCTCTATTCGGTTCTACCAGGCATCGAGTTCGGAGATGTACGGAAAGGTGCGCGAAACTCCGCAGACCGAGCTTACTCCGTTCTATCCGCGCTCTCCCTACGGAGTTGCCAAGGTGTATGGTCATTACATCACCGTCAACTATCGGGAGAGTTACGACCTCTTTGCAGTCTCGGGGATCCTTTTCAATCACGAGTCGCCGCGACGCGGGTTGGAGTTCGTGACGCGCAAGGTCACCGACGGTGTGGCGCGTATCAAGTTGGGCCTCTCCGCGGAGCTGCGCCTTGGTAATCTCGATGCACGGCGCGACTGGGGATTCGCTGGCGATTATGTCCGCGCGATGTGGATGATGCTTCAGCAGGAGACCCCAGATGATTATGTTGTGGCTACCGGAGAGACGCGCACTGTGCGTGAGTTAGTCGAGGTGGCCTTCCAGCGCGCCGGGCTCGACTGGCAGCAGTACGTGAAGATTGATCCAGCCTTCATGCGGCCCGCGGAAGTTGACCTCTTGGTAGGATCGCCGGAGAAAGCTGAGAGGCAGCTCGGGTGGAAGCCAGAGGTGTCTTTCGAGCAGATGATCCACATGATGGTCGATTCCGACATCGAGCGCCTCTCGAGCGCTTCATAGAGTCGTCATTCGGAGTTATTCATGCGAGCGCTCGTCATTGGGGCAGCAGGTTTTGTCGGCCGTTACTTGACTGAGCACCTGCTGGAGCAGGGTGACGAGGTGTTTGGAACGTGTATTGAAGGGCACGTACCTGGGCTTGCACCTGAGAACAGCCTTGTCTTGGACATCAATGAACAGCACGCCTGTGCAGAAGTTATCCGCAGAGTTCAACCTGAGGTCGTGTACCACTTGGCAGGGATAGCGTTCGTGCCGGAGGCGGAGGCGGATTTCGGTCGCACGCTACAGGTCAATGTTGGTGGGACGGCGAATGTCGTCCGTCAATGTCACCTGTTGAATCAGGGGGTGTCACTTCTGTTCGTGAGCTCTGCAGAGGTGTACGGGCAGGTTCCAGCACACACACTTCCGATACGTGAAGAAACCGAGGTTAGACCAGAAAACAATTACAGCCTGAGCAAACGCATGGGTGAGCTGGTGGTAGAGCGGTACAGCCGAACCGGGTCGCTGCGGCATACGATTGCGCGTCCCTTTAATCACATCGGCCCAGGACAGGACGAGAGGTTCGTGGCATCCAATTTCGCCCGTCAGTTAGCAGCGATAGCGCTGCATCGAGCGCCACCGGTTTTGGAGGTCGGAAACCTCGAGGCGCGCCGTGACTTCTCGGATGTTCGTGATATCGTGAGAGCTTACCGGCGTATAGCGCAAACGGGCGTCGGGGTGTACAACCTCGGGTCCGGTGTTCCACGTTCCATTCAATCGTTGCTGGATACCTTGATAGCCGTATCAGGGTTGCAGGTAGAGATCCGCCAAGATCCGTCTAGGATGCGCGGGCCGGAGGTGATGGAGCTGTATTCGTCAAATGACAAAGCATGGCGTGAATGCGGATGGAAGCCCTCGATACCTTTCGAGCGTTCACTGGAAGATGTCTACCGTTATTGGTACGACAAGCTCGGTAGGCAGTAGGCTATGGCCCGTTTTCTGATCGTCATGGGGGTCTCTGGGTCGGGTAAAACTACGCTGGCGCAGCGCTTGGCTCAGCACCTGGGCAGTGTGCCGGTCTTGGAAGCAGACCATTACCACCCTGTCGCTAACCGCGAGAAAATGAGGAGTGGGGTGGCCTTGACGGACGAAGACAGGTGGCCGTGGTTGGCCCGGGTAAATGCCGAAATGAGGGGCTTCAACGGTGAGTGCCTGGTAGTGGCCTGCTCGGCTCTCAAGCTTGCCTATCGCACGCGTCTCATGGATGGCCTGGAGGGCCAGGTGCACTTTCTGTTTCTTGACGCTAGCCGAGAGGTCTTGGAGCGGCATCACCGGGAGCGTGTGCATGACTACATGCCGGCGAGCCTCTTGGGGAGTCAGCTGGAGACCCTCGAGAGGCCCGGGACGAATGAGCCGGTTAGCGCTATCTCGGTCGCAGGGAGCGAGGAGGAGAGTTTTGCGCAAATATTATCAGTACTTTACACCCTCGGCTTGTGAGTTTGGCGAGCGTCGCAGGGGGACTCATCGGCATCCTATATCCCAGGTTGTGTAAAAGGCTGTGTTTTCAGCTGTTTGATAATTCAGGTTTTGATCACATATGGACGAACGTAGGCGGACAATTTTGGTGGTAGACGACGAAGCTGCCGTCCGCGACTCCCTGAGCTTGCTGCTCAAATCGACCTTTGAGGTGTGTGTTGCCCAGGACGGTGAGGAGGCGCTGGAGGTGTTCGCACAGGTCAAACCCGACCTGATCTTGCTCGACCTGTTGATGCCTAAGATCGACGGGCTCGGTGTTTTGCGCAGATTGAGAGAGCAGGGGTTTGGTGTTCCGGTCATTATGCTTACCGCGACCACAACGGTTAAGACCGCAGTTCAAGCGATGAAGTTCGGCGCAAAGGATTTTCTCAACAAACCGTTCGATGTCCCAGAACTCACCTCATTGATAATTGCAACGCTTGCGGAGCAAGAGGCTAAGCTTGGAGAGCAGACCTCGGGCTCGCGGCCGGAGAGTCGAGAGATGACCGAACCTCCGGGTGATTTCGGATGTATGGTGGGCCGCTCACGCAGTATGCAGGATCTCTTCGGCCGCATCGAGCAGGTGGCAGCCCGAGATTCTACAGTTTTGGTCACAGGAGAGTCGGGGACCGGTAAGGAGCTCGTAGCCCGGCAGATACATGCGTGTAGCTCTCGACGCAAAGGGCCTTTCGTAGCCATCAATTGTGCGGCGATCCCCGAGACCTTGATAGAATCAGAGCTTTTCGGCCACGAGAAGGGCGCCTTTACGCACGCCGTCGAGCGCAGGCTCGGGCACTTTGAGTTAGCCGATGGGGGAACGCTCTTTCTGGATGAAATAGGGGAGCTCAGCTTGACGGTGCAGGTTAAGCTACTTCGGTTTCTACAGGAGCAGGAATTTTACCGAGTGGGACGCTCGAAACCTATACAGGTCAACGTGCGCATTATCACTGCTACGAACAAGAACTTGGAAGAGCTCGTGCGCTCGAAGCAGTTTCGGCAGGACCTATTCTACCGTATAAACGTGATTAACCTCACCCTTCCGCCCCTTCGCGAGCGCTACGACGACATTCCGTATTTAGCGCAGTATTTTTTGGCTAAACTCGGTCAACGCTACGGTGGCAGGCAGATATCCCTCTCGCCAGAGGCGATGGAGTACCTGACCTCATATGCTTGGCCCGGTAACGTGCGAGAATTGGAGAATGTGATCGAAAGCCTGCTGGCGCTGGCACCAAATGATGAGAT
Source organism: Bdellovibrionota bacterium (assembly GCA_040398075.1). Taxonomy (GTDB): domain Bacteria; phylum Bdellovibrionota_C; class UBA2361; order UBA2361; family OMII01; genus OMII01. The sequence continues at coordinate 39,112 of JBBAUR010000008.1, forward strand.
CCTACTTCAGGATCTCCCGAGAAAACTCCGTGAGCGCTCGGGCGACGATGCGCAGAATGCACCTGTATTCTCGGCCGGGATCGGCTTCGAGGAGGCTGAGAGGATGTTCGAAACGGAGATGATCGTCAAAGCACTCAAGCGTGCAAACTTCGTCCAAACTCGCGCGGCCGAACTACTCGGTATCAGTCGGCGTATCCTGAAGTACAAGATGGACAAGCTGAGGATCAACGAGCGAGGGGAAGTGATCGCAGCGGAGACGATGCGGCACGAATAAACCTGGCTTTAAAATTGGCGGGCTAAGATTACTTCTTGAAAAGGTCGTCGAGAGCGGCTAGGGCACCTGACTTCGAATCCGCTGGTGCAGCACGGCCGATGGCGGCCCTGAAGTACTCACAGACATTAGAGCGTTGCTTGTCCTTCACCCATTCGGCGGAGGATTCACGGCACTCGTGGTGCGCTCCCTCGTCGTAAAAACTGCAGTTTAAACACACGTGTAGGTCGGTGTGGCAGGAAGGGCAGGTGTCACGGAATCCGATCCTGACCGCTCCAGAAGGCGAGGTAAGTTCAACCGGCTTTTTACAGTGAAAGCATGCGAGTGTGCTCATGAACCTTTCAAAGATATCGCGACCCCCACAAGCTGTCCACTGTGCGGTAAATCGAAAGCTTAACAGCATCAGGGGGACCGCTAGGTGGCATCTAAGAGAGAGCGGCACAAGAAGCGCTCTACAGAAAAGAAGATATTGAGGTTTCGGGCCGTTAGCTCCATGATTGGGGGATGCCCACTACAGAGAGACTCATGGCGGATCCTGCTCGTTCTATCTCGCAACCCGTGATTAAACGCAAAGTACGAGACTCATTCCAGGCTGTTGTCAGTGAGGTTCACTGGCTCGTACGCGTCATGATCTCCTCGGCGGATAGATTTTACTGGGACAACGGCTTCTCCAAGGCCGCGTCGCTCGCATACACATCGCTGCTCTCTTTGGTACCACTTACGGTGCTGTGTTTCGGAATTTTTGGTAGTTTCATTCAGACCCCGGAGCAGGCTGCCCAGATCCAGCAGTTCCTCTTTCAACAGTTTTTGCCGGTTGAAACCTTGACCGATGTCCTTGATTGGCTCCATCGCCTGAGTCAGAACATCAGGGCTCTCAACTATGTGGTGATCAGCACGCTGATCGTTACCTCCCTGCTCCTCCTCAATTCGATTGAGTATGTGCTCAACGAAGTGTGGCAGGTGTACGAAGTGCGACCAATAACCGAGCGTTTGGCTATATTCTGCGCCATCATAGTGTTGGTGCCGTTGTTTGCAGTATCCGGTTATTACACCACGACGAAGGTGGAACCGTTCCTGGCGGGATACGGCATTTTGTCCACGATGTACGAAGATGCTGTGCCGTTTCTGATCGACTTCTTGGCATTTGTAGCTCTGTACTACCTGGTCCCCAAGGCTCCGGTCAAGGTGATGGCCGCGTGCCTCGGCGCCTTTTCGGCCTCGGTGCTGTTCGGTATGGCAAAGCACTGGTTTGCACTGTATCTGGTGCGCTTTACTCGCTACGACCAGCTGTATGGAGCGCTTGCAGCCGTCCCTATCTTCCTCTTCTGGCTGTACGTGTCGTGGTCGATAGTGCTCGTTGGGGCGGAGATTACGTATCAGGCGCAGCACCTTCCTCGGACCGGAAAGCTGTGGAAACGCTCACTCATGAGTGTCGGCGATGGCGCCATGCTCCTGGCAGTACAGACCCTGGTGATGGTAGTACACGCCTTCAGACGGGGCGAGAAGATTCCCAACGAACTAGAGATCGCCGAGCACATCGGATGCAGCTCCGTTGTGCTAAAGCCAACGCTGGATGCCCTGACGCAAGCAGGTATCATAATGCGTGGAGGGGGGCGCGATATGCCGCTATTGTTGATGCGTAGTCCGGAGACGGTAACCGTCGCAGAGATCCGAGAAGCGGTGTTCAAGAAACGTGCTTCGATGTTTTTGGGGTCTGAAGTTAGGCGGTTATACGAGTGTTTCAGTGTAGGCGGGGATCCGAAGAAGGTCTCGCTTGCTGATCTCGCCCGGGAGTAAACGAGCCGTTCTACTCAGGGCTCACGAATTCGAAATGGAGCGCGCTTTATGATTACCACCACACGATTGAGCAACGGGCTGACGGTTATCGTGGAGGAGATGGACCATGTCGAGTCTGCTTCGTATGACGTACTGATACCGGGTGGCCTCATTGTAGACGATGTGGCGACCACCGGAGCAAGCCTGATATTCGCCGATCTGCTTGGGCGTGGAGCCGGTGATATGGACTCTCGGCAGCTGTCGGCGGCTTTCGATTCGGCGGGGATCCGGCACGGTGAAGGGGTCGGCATGGATCGGTTCAGCCTCAGTGGCTCGTTGGTAGCTGACAAATTACGGCGGGCCATCGAACTCCTTGCGCTCATGATTCGTGAACCGAGCCTACCCGACGATGAGATTCCGAGTATCCAGAGCGTGATGCTTCAGGATATTGCAGCCCTCAATGACAACCCTGCTCGTAAGTCGATGGTCGAGCTCACGAAGCGCTACTATCCCGCGCCATTCAACCGTTCTTCGCTGGGGGAAGCTGAGGGGATATCCGCGACAACTCGGACTACTATTACGGATCTGTATCGGCGCTACTTCGTACCCCAGCGTGCGATCCTCTCGATCGCCGGTAAGGTCAGAGCGTCAGAGGTCTTCGATTGGGCAGAGCAGTATTTAGGGGGTTGGATGGGCTCGTCAGCCGAGCTTCCGCGCTTCGGGACGATCGCACCGCACAGGTATTATCCGCTCGAGGTTGATTCGGCCCAGCTACAGATCGTTATGGCGGCACCCTCGGTGAAGTTCGACGAGCCGGCCTACTACGATGGCAAGGTAGCGGTCAGTTTGCTCGGTGCTTCTATGTTTGGGAGGTTGTTCGTTGAGGTTCGGGAGAAGCGTGGTTTGTGTTATTCGGTATACGCGCGTCACGGGGCTACCACCTCGTACGGGACGATCACGGCGTACGTTGGGACTACGCCGGAGCGCGCTCAGGAGAGCCTGGATGTGATGTTACGAGAGTTCGATGGGCTACGCGGTAGTGTGACCAACGAGGAGCTCGCGAGAGCAAAGACGAACATCAAGGCAACGCTGGTTATGGGCGAGGAATCTCCGGGGTCTCGAGCGTCCTCGAATGCGGGGGATTGGTGGTTGCTTGGGCGGATTCGACCGCTATCCGAGATCGCCGCCGCAATAGATGCGGTTTCACTCGCTAGTGTGGATGCATTCATAGAGCGTTATCCATTCCGGCCGTGTTCGATTTTGACCCTGGGCAGGCATGCGCTCGAGGTTCCGGCAGGGGTGGCAGGGTGAGGGAGGGAATATGAAGTCGCAGGTTCACAAACATACATTAGCTAACGGTCTGACGATTCTCGGGGAGGTCAACCCTTCGAATGTGAGCGCTGCTATCGGCTTTTTCGTCAAGACCGGAGCACGTGACGAGGTAGGGGTAGAATCGGGAGTTTCCCATTTCCTCGAGCACATGATGTTCAAAGGAACGCCGACCCGCTCAGCTATCGACATTAATTTTCAACTCGGCAATCTCGGCGCGCAGGCCAATGCGTTCACCTCGGAGGAGAACACCGTATACTACGCTGGGATCATCCCCGAGCACTTCAGCGCGATGCAGGAGTTGTTGACGGACATGATTCGCCCGGCGCTGGACCCGGAGGAGTTCGCGATGGAGAAGAAGGTCATCTTAGAAGAGATCGCCCTGTATCAGGATAGGCCTCATTTTTTCCTCTTCGAGAGGGCTTTCAAGGATTATTTCGGAGAGCACCCAGCTGGGAATTCAGTATTGGGGAGCCACGATTCGGTCTCGGCACTCACTCGAGAGCAGATGAAGGCGTACTTCGACCGCCGCTATTCTCCGTCCAATATGGTGCTGGCAGCTACCGGTAATTTTTCGTGGGAGGGGTTCGTAGCTGATGCAGAGAAGATGTGTGGCGGTTGGGAACGATATTCAGTCGGACGGGATACGCCGCCTTATAGCGGAAAAGCCGTCGAGCACGAGTTTACCCGCAAGAATTTGAGTCACGCCCACGCGATATTGATAGCTCCCGGGGGCGCGGCGCAGGATGAGGAGCGATATGCGCTCTCGCTCCTTTCGACCGTCATGGGTGATTCCTCCGGTTCTCGGATGTATTGGGATTTGATTCACAAGGGTCTCGCTGACTCAGCCAGTGTCGACAGCGATGAGCGCGATGGTACAGGCTGCTTTTTGGCGTATGTCAGCTCGACGCCTGAACAGCTGGATGAAGTGGTCAAGATAGCACGCGGTATACTCGCGACCCCTCTCGATTTCACAGAGGACGATCTGGAGCGCGCCAAATCAAAGATAGTCTCGCGTATCGTTCTGGATGGTGAGCTCCCTATGGGACGACTGATGGCGCTTGGGCTCGAGTGGAATTATCGCCGAGAGACCACTCCCTTGTCTGAAGTAATCCGCCGCGTTCGAGCGGTAGGTCGCCCAGATATCGAACGGGCACTGATCAGATTCCCGCTCTCTGATTGGGCCGAGTACCGCCTGATGCCTGAATAGGGCAAAAGTAAAGGGAAAAGCCCTCGGTAAAGCGCCAATTGCTCACCGAGGGCTCGAAGGAGGGGGGCTATGACGAGCTAATCTTCGTCCTCGTCCTCCTCTTCGTCCTCTCCTTCGTCCTCATCATCTTCGTCCTCGTCTTCATCCTCATCTTCATCGTAGTCGTCGAGGTCGTCGTCATCGATGTCGATATCGTCGTCGTCATCATCTTCCTCCTCCTCTTCGACCTCGCCATGAGCAAAAACCTCCGGATCGATCTCTTCGAGGGCATCGGAGAGGGCAGAGACAATCGAGGCCAGGTCCTCTGGTGCACAGTCCTCATTTTCAATGACGGCTTCAACGGCGGCTCGAATCTCTGTCACGAGAGCATCTTCGAGATCAACGCTACCCTCTTCGCTTTCGGCCTCCTCCTCACCTTCTTCGGTCTCGGGATCGTAGTCCTCCTCGAGGCTTTCCTGAAGTTCGGCGAATCCCTCTACGAGTTGGGTGAGTGCCTCAATAATCTTCTCTGTCGCCTTTGTGGTCATAATCAATATTCCAGGTATAGTATACAGGCCTCATCGAGCTTAATAAGGCTAGGTGTTTATTTGTTTGTTGCTCCGAGCGTAAAGCCTTTCGACGGGTAAGATCAAGAGGTAACCATGCCTTCAATACGTTACGCGTACTATTTGATGTCTGCATGACCGTGCACATACAGGTGGGTAGAGGAGCGCAAGAACGATCCGGTTTCTGCTCTTGCAGGCTGGGCGTTTCCACGCTAACCAAGGAACGGTGTCGTCGATAGAGGGGGCAGGATGCAATCGCGGTCTGCGGGAAAAGTCATAGTGGTGTGTATTGCGCTTGGAGCGCTCGTGGTCATGCAGTTCGGGGGGTGCACGACGCAAGGAGGTGCGCGAGATATTCCCCAATCAAGGGCGATTGGGGGGGAACAGCGTCGAAGTATTACAACCACCCCGCTCTCCGTCAGGGTGGCCGATGCAAACCAGCTCGCAACCGTTGCTGCAGTGCTGGTGCTGCCCCCTACCTTCTCAGGAGGTATGGAAGGTAAGCCGCCAACCCCGTCGTATGTGGGGGAAGGTCTCGAGTCGATAGCGGCTCGAGAGTTGAGCGTAACCGTGCTCGGTCAACGTTGGATCAGTGAATCACCTGAGCGTGCTCGCCTGGTACGAGAGCTCCCGCGGATGCCATCCTTGTCAGCGCTGCAACGGCACGGCGTTGATGCAGCGCTGCGTACCGAGGTTACCTCGTTTGTGGAACGCCGTGGTTCCTCCGTTGGGGGAGACCCGGCGGCGGTATCCTTCGTGATGACCCTGGTGCGTGCCTCTGACGCCCGCGAGCTGTGGCAGGGAACCTATTCATATGGGCAGACCTTCCTGAGCGACAACGTGCTCCAACTCGGAGATGTAGTCGGGGAGCGGCGCAGGGGGCCGGGCTGGGCTTCAGGGCGAGAGATATTCGAAGCGGGGGTTTCCAGCGCTCTACGCGATCTCAACGCGCGACGCGAACAGCAATTTCTTGCTGTAAAATAGTCGTAGAGAGGGCCCGGCGGCGCCCCGTATCCCCCGAAAAACCCTCTAGGGCGAAGGGTTGCCAGGTGTTATTATTTCCCTTGAATGTTGGGGAGTCCCTCCCCCGATAATAACTTTTCTCTCCCTTAACAGGCTGCGGAAAAATGGCTTCGTAGCGAGAAATTCGAGGTTTTGGTGATGGGTGAAGATGAGAGCGCGAAAAAACCGCAGGTGTATCCACTGCGATACATTGAGGATTTTTTTGCGCTCTCATCTTCGGCTAGCGCCGAAGGATCGGATTTCGCAGCAGAAGAGCATTTTTCCGCAGCCTGTTAAGAAACAGGAGAGCACTACATGCGCGGTGTTCATGTCAGCAGTTCAGAAGAGACGGTCATCCACTCGAGTGAAGACGCAACGGGCGGCTAAGGTTACACCCGCGCGCGGGAAGAGCGCTGGATCACAGGGGGCGCTACGTCCACACATGTGGGTACGTGATGCGGTATCGCTCATTCTGTTTGCGACCGCCATCGTGGTGCTGCTGGCCCTGTCATCCTACGGCTACGCCTTGTTATCCGCTAAAACTATAGACCCGACTGATAACATTATGGGCCCACTCGGGCACGTACTCGCAACCCTGCTCGCTGGAACCTTCGGCTTAGCGTGCCTGCTGCCGGTCGGCGCGCTCGTGTGGATGGCTCTGTTCCGAGATCGGGGTGGTGAGCAACGACCGAGGCTGTATCGCACACCGGTTGTCGTGGCTGCGCTGATGGCGGTGATCATCGGTACTGCCGCGTTCCTCTCGCTCGTAGCGGGTGAGCAGTGGGGAGGAGTCTTAGGCGTGGCTGTTGAGAGGTCATTGCGCGCAACCTTTGGAACCGGGGGGGCCTTTCTGTGGGTAATGCTGGTGTGTGCCGTAAGTACTGCTATTCTTGCGCAGCGCTCCCTTGGCGATGTGGCGCACGGCTTTCGCTGGATGGTTCAGACCTGCTGCGCATACACCTTCTTCAAGGTGCCCTTGGCAGTAGCACGGCTTCTCGCCACCGGTTTGGGAGTGGTAATCCACGCCACAGCGAGGGGGCTAAAATCGTTCGCGCGGATGTTCGTATCGCGCTCGGCCTCTGTGGATGAGAAGCTGCCGCTCCCGAGGCCAAGGCTGCGAAAGAACGCGGTTCAGGGGGAAGACTCGGGCGCACCCATCGTCACCAAGAGCTTTGAACCGACGGTTGCCTACGAGCGTGCGGATCCGATCATCGTCAAACCGAAGCCCCCCGAGGCTATCGTGGCAAAGAGGGCGCGTAGCGCATCAGATTCTAAAGCATCGAAGGGTGACAAGGAGTCGGTGCCGCAAGGGGCACCCGCGTTCGAAAGCTACATCCCCCCCGATGTCGCGCTCCTCCACCGAGAGGAGTCGGAAGATGTCGGTGAAGACGATGAGGAGTTACGTTCCAAGGCCGAGCAGATAGAGGCAAAGCTACGAGATTTCAACATCGCCGGCCGGGTCACGCAGGTGCACCCGGGGCCGGTCATTACACTCTTTGAGTTCGAGCCTGCTCCAGGCGTCAAGGTAGGGCGCATAGCTGCTCTGCAAGACGACCTTTCGATGAGCCTGAAGGCGAGCAGTATCCGTATTATAGCGCCGATTCCGAAGCGTGGAACGGTGGGTATCGAGGTGCCCAACAAGCATCGTGCGATGGTGCGGCTGCGTGAGTGTCTGGAGAGCCAGGCTTTCGTCGGAGCTGATTCAATCTTGAGCGTTCCGCTCGGGAAGGATACGTATGGCGACAGCGTAGTCGTGGATATTGCGACCATGCCACATCTACTGATGGCGGGGGCAACCGGCACCGGTAAGTCGGTGTGCATCAATGCGCTTCTGCTGAGTCTGCTGTATCGCGCGCACCCGTCGGAGCTCGGTTTGATACTGATCGATCCAAAGGTGCTTGAGCTGAGCATCTACGACGGGATTCCGCACCTGCGCGTTCCAGTGGTTACCGATCCTCGACAGGCCAAAGCCGTCTTGAGTTGGGCGGTCAAGGAGATGGACCGTCGATATCGCTACATGCAGAAGTTCGGGGTTCGTAACATCGATGGATACAATCAGCTCGTTGCTGGTGGTGGCCTTCCGGACCTCAAGGGCAAAGTATCAGAGCAGCGGCAGGAGGAGCTGCCTCTGTCGCTCGGGGCTACGGGCGAGGGGCAGCCGCCTATACCGTCCACAGAATCGGTTGCACCGGAGCAGCTCAAGCCGCTGCCGAAGCTCGTAATCGTCATCGATGAGTTGGCTGACCTCATGTTGACTGTGGGAAGAGAGGTTGAGGAGTTGATAACGCGGCTGGCACAGAAGGCTAGAGCCGCTGGAATTCACCTGATCGTCGCCACACAACGACCATCAGTCGACGTTATCACCGGGCTTATCAAAGCTAATTTTCCAGCTCGATTGTCGTTTCGGGTTTCGAGCCGAATCGACTCGCGGACCATCCTTGATTCCATGGGTGCAGAAAAGCTACTCGGAAAGGGCGACATGCTCTTCATGCTACCCGGAGCGGTCCCGCTCAAACGCGTGCACGGTGCGTTCGTGTCCGATCAAGAGGTGCAGAAGGTTGTTTCCTCCCTTAAAAACCAGTGCGGGCCGCAATACGACGAGAATATCATCTCAGCTTGCGAGAAGGCCTTGGCAGAGGAGGGTGGAGCCAGCGGCGATGGCACGGCCTCAGAGGATGGCGGTGGGGCCGAGTTCGACCCATTTTACGACAAGGCGGTGGAGCTGGTCCTCGAGAAAGGTGCAGCTTCAACATCGATGATTCAGCGGGTCTTTCGTATCGGCTACAACCGCGCAGCGCGTATTATCGAGATGATGGAGCGCGAAGGGGTGGTGGGAAAGACCGATGGGGTAAGACCCAGGGAGATACTTATTAACTCTCCTGCTAGAGAGCCTGAGCCATAACCGTTTACGGGGTAATGGGTTGGAATCCATGTAGATTAAGGCAGTTACGTATCTACTCCGAGGGGGTAAGGTATTGAAGATAGGTTGCCTGGCGAATACAATTAAAGATTAAGGGTGTGCAGGCCGTCGAAGGTCATTAGACTGGCGGTAACAGGTAAGAAAAGTAGTCAGCGGTTCACGAGGTTTATTTCTATGAGTGCGAGTGACGAGAAGTCATCGAAGGCGAGTGAGGGCCATACTGCCAGTAATGCGGGTGCGCCGGCAGCGACTTTGCTTGAGAAGATCAAGCAGACCCTTGCATCAACCTCCCCAGATCGGTGGGAGGAGGCCGGCGAGCCTCTTGACTCGAGCAAGAAGTTCCAGAAGCCTCAGGATACCTGGGAGCACCTGTATTGCACGGATGCGAAAGCAGGAGTGCTCGTTTTGCGCTGCTCAACCCCAGTTACGAGTAATTTCTTTGGTGGTGGATACACCTTCGTTGAATCCGGTATTCCGTGTTACATGGTGGAACTTCGGGGACGGGGGTGGGCTCCCAAGATGTTGGTTGATCCGTTCTACCGGTCGGGTGGAGGACAGGACAAAAGCTACCAGGTACTAGCGGAGGGGGATGTTGCCAAGCAGCTTTACTTCGAGGTGGAGGCCAGCCTGCGGCAGTATAGAACGAGCTTGAAGCGCGATTTCAACGACTCCGTTGAGCGTCTGATTGCAAATGTTCGAGAGCAGGTGCAGGGAACGGCATCCGGTGATTGGAAGCAGATTGAAGGAGAGCAGGGGTACACAGGCTATCGTGGAGACGTCAACGGAATGACGATTACGATCGCCTGTACGGTTCGCGATCGTGCCGCAAATTACACCATGAATTTCATGAAATATGGCATGCGTTGGGACTGTCGCGATTCCTCCATAATGCGTGACGTGTTCAAGATCGTCGATGATTCGGTCCGGCAGGCATCGCTCGAGCAGCTTGGTAAGGTGCTCGAAGATATGCTCTAAGAGCATCCGTGCTACATACTGAGCTGTTGTTCCACGAGTTTGGTGTACTCCTCTTCGAGGTCAGTATGCTGGCTCTTGAGGCCTTCGAGCCTCTCGTGGACCGCTTGATAGTCGACGAACAGGTCCCTCAAGCGACTACTGACGTTGGTAAGGGTATCGGAGAGCGCTTGAAAAACGGCTTTCTGGTCGGCAGTCATCGGGACCTCGACCATCATCGTGTCTAAATTCTTCAAAGACGCAGCCAGTTGATGCTCTAACGCTACCGATTGACTGGAATGGGTCTCGAACGCGGTGGTAATTTCGTAGAGACGCTTCTCGTCCTCCTCTTTGGCCGACTTCATCTCCTGTTGTTCGCCCTCTTTGCCCTCTACCTCCTTTTGCGCTTTCTCTAGGCGCGTCTCGATCTGCTTGATCGTCTGTTTCTGTTGCTCGAGGCCCTGAACGAACTCCTCAGTCTGCTCAATCAGGCGAGCAAGTTGAGCATTCGAGAAACGCCCCTCGGCGGAGGCCCGTGATGGGCTTAGGAGCGACTCCAATTCCCGAGCCTCGACCATGAGTGCGTCGATCTGCTCCTTACTGGCGCCTCCAGCGAGCTTCTTGCCTGTAAACAGGGACGCGGCGACGACCACGATCGATAAGACTGCCGATACGACTATGTAAACTGTGTCCATGTCACAAAACTATACCAATAGCCCCTAAGGAAGCGAGGCAAAACCATTCCCTACTGCGAAAATCGAACATAAACCCAATCTCTCCTTTCTCGCTATGGCTAGGTTTGCCTCGCTTCCTTCCCTAAGAGAGGAAGAACCTAACCCCAACGCGATTAAGCGATGAACGAGTCGGTATTCGACTCTATGTCCGAGAAACCTCGCACTCGACCTTACCAAGAGCATCATCACGCTCTTTGAGGCTGCCTGGCAAGCCCGCTCGAATAGAGCTTGACCTTTAGGGAGGCGAGGCACTTGTGGATCAGTTCAAGCGCGCATCTTTCTCGATAGTGCTCAACATGGCTGAAGGTACCGGCAAGTTAAAACAGTCAGACAAACAGCGATATTTCTCAATAGCTCAGAGGATCAGTCATGGAGTGTGGCGCCCTCTTTGATCTGTTAAACGCTCTCCCCCGACGAGTATGGCGCTGGGAGGCAGTTACTTACCGGGATTAAAAGCGATGCTTTCCAAGCTATGCCTTTGAGCCCGCATGACGCCTGTTTCGGGTACGTGCACGTTCATGTCGGGATAACACCGAGTCCTACCCACTCGATTTCACGAAGAGCCAAAAGATTGACGAATTGCCGCGTTGTCACGACATGCTGCCGTGACTAGCCGTGATCCTTTATGGCCCCGCTACAGCGCCCCCACCGGTACAAATCGCACGCACAAGGTTCCAAGCTGGAGGTCCCCGAAGGAGCGCGATATCCGAGCGCATGGCGAGCCGACCATGCGCGCTTTGAATGCGCGCGTTGAGGCCTTGAGGACATTCCCCGATAATATTGGCAGAAATTTCGACACCTGTGGGTGCAGAGCGTCGCTGATAGAGATGTGGAAGTCCCCGGCCGCGGATTGACCACCAGGCTGCCTAAGGTTGAGTGCGCGGCCAGACCCTTGAGCTGCTCCATACGAGGAGTTTATCTTTACCTCAGGAACCTCCACGCTGTCTGTGTCGACGCTCCCGCGCACATTGATCTCACCATCTGAAAGCGGTGGAAGCTTTATGAGCGACAGAGACTGCGGGATTGTCGGTACCTCAATCCGGCGCACAAGCACATCGAAGCTTCCTTTGACCGAATTCCCCTGAGCGAGCTGGAAGTCAGAGAGCGAGCCGCTCACGACGGCCGAGGATATTCCCAGAGCTCGGAACTGGTCGTGCTTGCCAAGATCCACATCACGCAGCGTTACTGATATGCGCGGAGCTGAACGTACGTCGGTAGCCGTACCTTCGATAGAACCACCATAGGCCCCTAGAGTAAAATCAACGACCGGGTCGAGTTTAATGAGACTCCACGGACGGACGCGCAGCTGTGTCTTGCCGAGATCGAGCTTGATCGGCGGTCGTATCCCGCCTTTGAGCACAGGGCCGGGAAGCCACGCACCGAAGGATTCAAGGGAGGCGGTGAATCCGTCTATGGTCAGCCCTTCCCACGATATGCGCGCACCGCTTCGCTGAGCCGAGCGCAACGCCTCCTGCGCGACTACCCGTAGAATAGTCGGCCATAGAAGATATCCCGCCACGCCGAGAGCGCCAAGTATGCACAAGATAGTTCGCTGCAGACGCATGCTTACCTTGCTATTTCGATACCGCCTCGAAGCCGCTGACCTCGAGCTGAACAGAGAGCGCATCGTTCGTGGGTCGCTTCTCGAGGTTGATCTGCGAGATGAGCATCGGTTGCTCCCCAGCGGTTAGTTGCTTGAGGAATGCGGTAAGGTTGTCGAGGCTCATCGTCTCGAACTTCACGACGAATATCTTGTGGGCATACCTACCACCGAGCTGAACACCCTCCCGAGGCGATACGTTGTAGGCCCCCGGGGCCACGTTTGCAACGTCGCGCAAGAGGCGTTCGAGGTGCGAGAGCGGGTTTGCCTTGATGTCTACCTTCTCGTAGAACTGCTCGAGCTCTTTTCGGCGCGCTGCCAGCTTGGCATATCGGCCGAGGATGCTGGGTGCCACTGAGGCGGTGTTCGAGAGGTCTTTGAAAGCAGCCGCCTGCCGCTCGAACGCTGCAGCGGTCGGTTCGACCACAACCGAATACACCAACATCGCCGCAAGCAGCACAGCTGCAAGGGAACCGATCGCAAGCTCGCGCGGCGTTCGTTCGCTGATATACTTTTTAATCTGCGGTGAAAGGAGGGAGTTCGTCATGCTATTGTGCCAGAATCATCTCTACGGTGAATGGAAAGCGAGAGCCGCTGGCGGTGCCAGGAGCGGCGGTAACCTTGCTGAACAGGCTCTTACTGGACCGCAGGGTTCTTTCCAAATCCTCGATCGCGCTGAGCTGGGGGGCGATGCCCGACAGCTGGGCGCGCGTGCCGGATACCTTGATCGATTGGACCTGCACACCTGAAGCCTCAGGGACCAGCCGTATCACCTCAATCAAAGCATCCAGTGGAGTGATCTTGGCTGGCGAGCCCAGCACGCCCAGGTCTTGAGAGATCTTGCTCTCTGCTGCAATCAGTGCCCCGCGGATATCCTCCGTCTCGGCAGGAAAATCGGTGACGATAGTCTGGAGCTCCGAGATAAGGTTGTTCTTGGCACGTGACAGGTTGTACTCACGCACGCCGTACACCCCCGCCACGGCAACTGCCATCATCACTACAGCCGCTAAGACATGTCCGGATGTCTCCTTGAGAGCGCGCAGAACCTCGGCGAATCTCGGGCGAAACGAGAACTGTTTGGTTCTGAAGTTCGAAAGTGGTAGCTCTGGGCTATCGTCCTGAGCGAAGAAGGCACCCAAGGGCGAAAGCCCAACCGAGGGATCCCCGGTTGTGACGATATCATTGAGGGTCAAAGGCTCAACGGGGCGACCCATGAGTTGATGAAGTGCCAGCTGGTCCGGTATTACACCGAGCAGATAGATCGTTTCTACCCGAACACCGTAGCGCCGCTCGGTTGCAGCTACCATCAACTTCAGCGCCGTAAAAACGGGGCGCGTGTCTACCTGACCACCGTTGGCAGCGCTAGCCAGAAGGTTCGACGCGTCTACCACCTGTTCGGCACGCACTTTTCCGTCAATGAACAGGGTTATCGAATAGGCATTCCCGGTGTTTCGGACGATTGCAGCGTTCCCCTGAAAGAAATCTTTTGCGATGTGAAACACTGCTCCGGCGGCGCTCGAGGGCACGGTCATTACAGCTGGGTCTAACCCGGCCTTGCTGCACAGACCGAGGATGTTCCTTACGTACAACGTCGGTAGCAGACCCACGTGAACATCGTAGGAACCAGCGGCAGCCTTAACATCTGTACCAGACTTTCCCAGTGGTCCGAGAGAGGAGTGTTGTACGAGGAACTCATCGAGTTCGAAGGGCACAACGTCCTGAACCTCGAGGTCGACGATCTTGTTGAGGTTCTTCGCGTCTCCGAAGGGGAGACTCAAGTTGAGCGCTAGGTGTTCATAAGGCGGGATAATAACCGCCGCAGATGTCCATACAGGCTCGAGGCTCGCGAGTGCCTCTCGCAGCGTATTGACCGTGTGTTTCACGGAGCGCTCGGTCAGTTCGCGTTCTAAGTCTGGTCCAATCGAAGATTCGTCCTCGCTCGTCGCAGTTGAGTCAGCATCTTCAGGCTCGGAGGTCTGGTTAGAGTCAGCGAGCAATTGAGAACAGTCTTGATGAAGCAGAGCTCGTTGATTACCGAACAACGGCAGATCCACCGTTCGACGTTGAACGACCTCGACTACCGTCCCCGATACGTTCGAGACGGTGAGTTCGCACGGATTAGAGCTTAGGTCTACACCAAGGATACACTGCATAACCTCAAGAATTTACTGGGTAGCACGAGAGGGAGCAAGGGTGAGATTAGAGTACTTTGACCGGCAACACCTGGAAACAGGCCACAGTTGACTTCAATTGAACAGCGTACCCCAGAAAGAATGTTCTCGGGGCTGCTTGTCCCGCTCGGGATAATCTCGGGAATCCGAGCCCATACCCGCTGCTGATACCGGCTCCCCCGAATGTTGGGAACATGGGCTCGCAGGCTCGGTTCCACGAACAAAGACCTCCTCGACGATGTTCTCCGCTGGGCATTCCTGGGTCGCTACCTCACCACTCTTGGCATCGATACGGAGAAGCGATACACCCGGCGGCCGCACGAAGTGCAGATCGGAGATGAAGGGCTCGCTACACTTCATGAATTCACCCCAGATAGGAGCCGCTGCTTGACCACCTGAGAGCCCGCTAGGGCTGTTGTCATCGAAACCCACCCACACTCCAACGCTCAAAGTAGGGGTATAACCGATGAACCAGGCATCCCGGGCTTTGTCAGAGGTGCCGGTCTTGCCTGCAGCTTCTCGCTGGAACCCAGCCGACCGCGCAGCTTTACCGGTGCCTCGACTCAGTACACCCTGTAGCATGTTGGTGAGCACGAAGCTTGCACTCTCGTCTGCTACTCGGCGTTCAAAAATCGTAGAGGTAGAGAGGCGTTCTCCGGTATCGTCCAGGGCAGATACGAACAGCCGCGGTTGAACGTACACACCCATGCTCGACAAAGCTCCGTATGCTGAGGTCACCTTGAGCAGAGTGGTATCGAGCGCTCCGAGGGCGAGAGCAGGGACCCGGGGTACCGAGGAGGACAGCTGAAAGGCCTCGATCGTGCGCGCGAGAGCTGGAATACCAACCCGTTGAGACACGTAGATCGCCGGCATATTCAGCGAGTTCTCCAGGGCAAACCGTAGCGTCACATCTCCGCGAAAATCGCGGTCGTAGTTCTCTGGTATCCAGGTGGCCTGGCGGCGCGCCGCAATCGCCATCGGTTTGTCCTCGAGAACGCTGATCGGGGAGGCGACCTTGTAGGAATTGAGGGTTCCGTCGAGTGCTGTAAGGTACAGGAACGGTTTGATAGTCGATCCGATCTGCCGAACCCCCTGATTCACGCGATTGAATTGGCTCTGGGCAAAGTCTCGACCACCGACCCAGGCCTTCACCAGCCCTGAATGCGGTTCGACCGCCACGAGAGCAGCCTCCAACGGAGGGCTGTGTTTCATGAGTCGCGGGTGGCTCTTTTCAAGGCGCGCTAGACCACCCTCAAGCGCCTGTTCAGCGCAGCGCTGCATCCCGAGGTCCACCCCCGTATACACGGCTAGGCCGGACACTGGGGCAGATTCGAGGTCGATGCTCTGCGAAAGTTCCGCCTCTAGTGCGCTGGCGAAGTACGGCGCTACCCGGCGATGATGCTGCTGTGGAGCAGTGGTGAGCGGTTTTGCAATTCCCGTTGTGTGTTGCACCGCGCTGATAAAACCGAGCTCGTACATCTTTCCGAGCACTGTATTACGCCGCTCGCGCGCTCGTTCAGGGTGTTTGCGTGGGTTGAAATACGACGGTGCCTTGATGATGCCGGCAAGCACAGCCGACTCGTCCGGAGTGAGATCTTGAATACTCTTCCCGAAGAACGCCTGGGCAGCTTCCGGAAACCCATGCACAGCTACGGCACCTTCCTGCCCGAGGTAGACTTCATTCAGGTACAGCTCCAGGAGCTGATCTTTGGAGAGGTGGCGTTCCAGGCTCAGGGCCGTCGGCACCTCTGCCAACTTGCGCCAGATGGTCTTCTTAGGTGAGAGGAAGAGGTTTTTCGCAAGCTGCTGCGTGAGTGTACTGCCGCCCTCGACGAGCCTCATGGCCAGAATGTTTCGCAAGGCTGCCCGCGCTATGCCGATGAGGTCCAAGCCGAAGTGGTCGTAAAAGCGCTCATCCTCTATGGCAAGCACGGCTTGCCGGACGTGGTTGGGTAGCTTGCTGAGAGGGGTAAACTTGCTAGCGCGAAGTTCACTCGTTCCGATGTACGAGATCACCTGGGGTTCGAGAAGTGCGGTCGGAGGGTTTTCTTCCCGCGACCCCAACAGGTCCCCAGTGCGGAGCGACAACTTCAAGGAACGCGAGGGTAGCATGCCACCCGAAGCAGCTCTGAACTCCCGAGTTAGGATCGTGAGCGTGTCTGCCGTCAGGGAGAACTCCCCTGGCTTGCTCGGGTTGCCTACCTCAGAATAGCGTCGGTCGAGGAGTATCGCCCGAAGCCGTTCGGCGGGCCCCGCAGTCGAGGAAGAGAGGCGTATTAGGGTAGCTTGTAGGTCGAGGGGGCTCGAGTATATGACCGGTAATGTGGAGCTGCTGAGTGCGCGCAGACGAGCCTCGATCACACGATCGTTGTAGACGCACAGCCCAGCCAAGGTAAGCAGCACCACAAGCGCACACAACACCAGGTATCTCCGCCGGCCAGGACGCCGCTTCGCGGCCGCCGTCTTCGTCGTCTTCTTTTTGGTGTTACCCGTCCTTGTCACCCGCTTACGGGGTCTGCTCAAAGGGCGCTTGGTTTTTGAAGGCTGTCGAGACATGCTTATAGGGTCCAACGGCAACCACGTACAGTGTGGATACGCCTCTCAATATCAGCGGTGCCCACGAAACGAAAGTGCTGTATACGTGTAGCAGGCAAAATGAATACTTGACGGGGTACCTATGATCGGACGTTTGCGTGGAGAGGTGGCTGACATTGACGGTGACTCCGTTCTCATAGACGTTCAGGGTGTGGGATACGAACTGCTGTGCACCTCGACCCTTGTCTCGCGCCTGGCGGTAGGGACGCAAGCTACGGTGAGTGTGTACACAGATGTTCGTGAAGATGCCATTCGCCTCTTCGGATTCGATTCTCCTGCCGAGCGGCACATGTTCTTACTCCTCAATCGGGTCTCAGGCATGGGCCCTCGCTCCTCGTTGGACGTGGTTTCCAACGTTGCTATTCGAGATCTTTTGCGTGCGATAGGCTCAGGCGATGTGCAGGCTCTGATGGCGATACGCGGGGTCGGTAAGAAGAAGGCTGAGCGAATCGTCGTTGAGCTTCGCGACTTGGTGGGCTCAATGGCCGGTGAGCGTTCGAGCGCGCTGCGCACCATGTTGACCGTTGAGCGGGGTGGGGAGCATGCAGCACCGCCGCTCTCCTCAGACGCAGTTTCTGCTCTCGAGGTGCTCGGATTCGCTCGTCGGGACGCCGAAGCAGCAGTTTCGAAGGCTGTTGAGGTAAAGGGCACTTTCGGCGAGGTGGGAGACCTGGTGCGGGAGGCCTTGCGTTTTGTGTAGACGCCGGCTGCGTATCCCTGCGCAAACGTATTAACCACGCAGGCAGCCACACGACGAGCAGGAAACGGGCGCGCTCGGGAGCTTTTAACGGACTGCCGAAAAATGCTCTCCTGCCGCAAAATCCGATCTTTCGGCCAGCACCAAAACCTCGAATTTCTCGCTACGAAGTGTTTTCTCCCCCGCCGGTTGAGAGTAACCAGTTCCGCGTTTTTTTAATGGTAGCTCCGACGGTTGAAGTAATAGCCTAAAAACATTAGAACTGGTCTCAAAAGTAGCTTCGTAACGAGGTTGGCGAGATGCGAGGCGAGACGAGGAAAACGAGCGAAAAAACCGGGGGTGTATCCACTGAGATACACTCAAGGGTTTTTTCGCGAAGTTTGACGAAGTCGCAGCCCGCATATCGTCAACCGCAGCAGAAGATACTTTTGAGACCAGTTCTATTTAAATCTCGTCGTCTCAACCCCTGTTCGGGTCTCTCGGTAATGTGTAAGCTAACTCTGGGCAAGCGAGGTAAGGTATGTCGACCGCTGAAAAACCGGGTTCTCCAGGCGGAGATTTCGAGGACGAGATCGAGATGTGGAGCTCGGGTGGCCTTGGAGTAGAGCCGTTTGATACCTCACCGTCAGATCAGGAGGATGAGTCTTCCCAGATCTCCCTCAGGCCCAGCCGCTTCGATGACTATGTTGGTCAGGAGCATGTCCGCAACAATCTTCAGATCGCTTGTAACGCGTGCAAGCGCCGGGGGGAGCCCCTCGATCACGTTCTTCTGCACGGCCCCCCGGGTTTGGGAAAGACATCCTTAGCGCGTATAATCTCGGGCGAGTTGGGTGTTGGGTTCAAGAGTACCTCGGGGCCAGCGATTGAGCGCCCCGGAGACCTCGCCGCAATCCTGACCTCTCTTGCTCAGCACGACGTGCTGTTCATCGACGAGATACACCGCCTATCGCGTGTAGTGGAGGAGATCCTGTATCCCGCCATGGAGGACTTCGAGCTCGATATCGTCATTGGGCAAGGACCCTCAGCACGCTCTGTGAAGATCCCGCTCAAGCCGTTCACCCTGGTAGGTGCAACGACGAGATCGGGAATGCTCACCTCCCCGCTACGCGATCGTTTCGGCATAGTTCACCGGCTCGACTTTTACTCAATCGAAGATCTGAGCCGGATAGTGGTTCGCTCCGCAGGCATTTTGGGTATCCCCTGTAGTCAGGAAGCGGCGCTCGAGCTTGCTTCGCGCTCGCGTGGAACCCCGCGAATCGCCAATCGCTTGCTCAAACGGGTGCGCGATTTCGCTGAGGAGTGTGCACAGGGGGAGATATCGCTGCCTGTATCGCGACAAGCCCTCGACCTTTTGGAGATCGACCCGGTTGGTCTCGATCGGACCGATCGGGCATACCTTACGATGATAATTGAAAAGTTCGACGGAGGGCCTGTAGGTATCGAGACGATAGCCGCAGCCCTGGGCGAGGACCGCGACACCTTAGAGGATGTTTTCGAGCCGTATTTACTCCAAGAGGGATTCGTTGCACGCACCAAGCGTGGGAGAATCGCCAGCGAACGCGCATATTCCCACCTGGGAGTCCCCTTCCCAGGAGAAGCGCGACAGAGAACACTTTTCTCCAAGGAGTAGAGCTGCTGTGGTGCGCGCCCTCTCGATCGTGCTGGTGATTGCGGCTGTTTCGACACAGGGGATCTTCAAGGTCTTCTGGACGAGCACCGAGAAACGGGCGGTCGGAGTCTACGGCGAGGGTCTTACTCAAGCCGTTGTTGAGTGTTTGGAATCCTCGCGTCAATCCCGGGTGAGGGTCGAATTTCGTGTGTGTAGACGTGACCCCGCGTGGTTTGACTCGTGCAGACCTACTCGCAGCGGTCTGAACTCTATCGAGTTTGACCCGATTACCGAGAGCTATCGCGTCGTATCCGACCTGCTCGGCGATGATTCAGAGTCGACCTCGAGCGGTATTCCCTCGCGAGCAGAGGCGGTAGAGGTTGTTCTGCAGACCAAGCTCATACCTTTAGAGTACCTAGCCCAAGGCGACACAACCGTGTTGCAGGAGAGGGGGAGCTACATCCAGGTACGTGCAACCACAGCCTGCCGCGGCAGCGTGAACAGCGTGTTTGCAAACATCTCTCAGATCCTTACCCTCGGAATGGTCAACGTAGTTGAGTCGACCACTGACTGGTACGATTTCAGCCTATCATCCGATATCACCACAGCGTCTATCAAACCATGAACGATATAAAGAGGCTTGCTCGAAAACTCCGTTGGGTTTTAGCGGCAGTAGTAGCTCTTCTAGTGCTACTGGTCGTTGTACTGACGGGCGACTGGAGCGGGAGTGACGGCTCCTCCCTGAGCAATATCTTGGTCTTCGCGTTGGTAAATCTCAACGTGATGGCTCTCGTTGTTTTAGGCTTTATCGTTGGCCGAAACGTGGTCAAGCTCATCTTTGAGCGCCGGCGTGGAATACTCGGTGCGAAGCTGCGCTCGCGCCTGATGGGTGCATTCGTACTCATAGCAGGTGTACCGATCACGCTCACTTTCATCGTCTCGAGTGGTCTTATCGGTGAGGCGATGAACGGTTGGTTCTCTGACGAAGTAGAGACAGCTGTAACGAGTGCCGTCACCATAGCGCGGCAGCACTTATCGAGTGTCAAGGTGTCGGTCAGAGGCGCATCGGATAGGATTTCACGAGCGCTGGAGGCGTATGTACAAGCCGAGCCGGCACAGTTGGAGAAGCTCCAATCACGCTTGGAGGACTTGAGATACCGCAACGACCTGTACGCTGTGAGAATCGTCGAACGGAGCGGCGCTGTGCTCGTTGAATCGGCTCATGCGACCGCTGGAGTCGAATCCTTCAAGGAGCCAGACCTCGACAGCGACGCGCTCAAGCGCGCTCACCGTGCAGATCTCGTGGTAAGAATAGAGGAGCGCGGAGCGAGTCAATTCGTGCGCTGCTATTCGCCGTTCGGTGACAAGATACTCGTGATATCGCACCGAATGGACCCCGATATCGTGCAGGCCCAGGGGGCTGTTAGCGAATCGTTTGCTGAATATGAGCAGCTGAAGTCCCTCAAGCACCCCCTCAAAAGCAACTTTGTTTTGACCTTGGCTCTTTTTAACCTTTTGACGATCTTCGGAGCGATCTGGGTGGCCTTCTTCATTTCGAAGCAGATTACCGGGCCGATTCAAAAACTGGCTGAGGGAACTCGAAGTGTGGCGAAGGGGGATTACGATTTTGCCCTTGAGCCTGTCCGCGACGACGAGGTGGGATTTCTCGTGAATTCCTTCAATCAGATGTTGCGCGATCTGCGTGCTTCTCGCGACGAAGCCGAGCGACGCGGAGTGTTGATTGAGACGATCCTGTCGAACCTAGCGGTGGGAGTGATCGCCCTCGACACCGAAAAACGGGTCACCACGGTCAATAGCGCAGCAGGAGCGATGCTGCAGATCGATCACATCAATTTCTCACCTGGAGTTCCGCTCACCGACCTGCTCAGCGGGGATGACTTTTTACCGATTGCGCCGCTACTCGCATCGCTCGTACCTTCGTCGACCGAACAGGTACCGGTAGTGGCAGAGGTCGAATGTACTATTCACTGTGGGGGAAGAGAGCTTTTGGTGCTGTGCACCGCCGGGCGCATTGTCGGTACAGAGAGTGAGTGCCTGGGGTTCGTTCTTATCTTTGATGACATAACAGAGCTTTCGCGTGCCCAGCACCTTTCGGCGTGGAGGGATGTCGCCCGACGTATTGCACACGAGATAAAGAACCCGTTGACCCCGATCCAGCTCTCTGCGCAGAGGCTCGAGAAGCTCCTGAGCAACACCGGGCAAGCCGAAGCAGTTGAGGAGTGTACACGCACGATCGTCGAGCATGTCGCAATCATTAAGCGGCTTGCCAACGAGTTTTCAGAATACGGGCGGATGCCGACTGCGCAGTTTGTCCCAGCCGACCTCGCGGGGCTACTGGAGCATACGATCGGCACCTTCCGCACGAACTATCCAGAGGTCGAGTTTCGCTGGAGTGTCACCGGCAAACTTCCGGAGATGTTGCTTGACCCAGAGCAGGTGCGCGGAGTGGTGATCAATTTACTCGACAATGCAGTAGCTGCGCTTGCTCATGTGCGTGACATGGGTCGATCTCCACTGGTTGAAGTTCAGGCCTCCTTTGACCGCAGAAACGGTCGAGCAGTGATCGAGGTCAGCGACAACGGACTCGGAGTCGCCGCAACCGACAAGAACCGGATCTTTCAACCGTATTTTACGACCAAGAAGGGAGGGACGGGGCTTGGTCTCGCGATCGTTAGTTCTGTCATCTCTGATCATCAGGGCGAGATCCGAATCTTCGATAACCATCCCTTCGGTACGCGGTTCGTTATTACGCTGCCGCAGCATCCACAGCCTTCAACGGTACGCAGGCTTGGGGCGTGATGGAACCAAATCTCATAACAGCCGCGTTCGGATAGTTCGCTCGGTGTCCTGCATCATCGACATCATTGTGCCTGTTGTTTCGATAGCTTACGACTATCCCGCTCAACACCAGATGGCTTTGGATTCGGCAGTACGTGACGGCACCATGAGCTCACGGCGCACGAATGTGCTTGGTGTTTGGATGACTGGGAGGGTATACTTACGAGGACGGCAGCGCTTTCTCATGACGTGGCGGTTCCTCAGCCGCCTGTTCTCGCCTCGTAGTATTTTCGTCGTACACCATCAATAAACGCCGACCTTATTCTGTTCGGCAGCTTTGAAGGCTCATCAAGGAGCCATCCATTTCTCGTGACGATTATGATTCCCACCCAAACACTGAGTCGTTTCATCCACGCCAAACGTCGCCAATTTCCCGACAGTACTGGAGAGCTCTCGGATCTGCTCATGTCGATATCACTCGGCGTAAAGCTCATCAGCCAGATGGTAGCGACGGCTGGCATAAAAGGGCTGCACGGCTATACCGGCCGCACCAATGTGCACGGAGACAACACGCAGCTTCTCGATGAGGAAGCCGACGAAGTTCTCGTGGAGCTACTCGGCTCCTCTGGCCATTTCGGTTTACTGGTATCAGAGGAGCGAGACAGCGTGATCTCGACGGAATCGAGCCTCAACGGAGGAAAGTACGTGCTTGCGTTCGATCCCCTCGATGGCTCCTCGAACATAGGCTCGAGTATCCCTACCGGTACGATATTCTGTATCCTTCAGAGGATGGATCTCTCACGGCCGGCGACTCATGAGGATTTCTGTCAGCCCGGAACGCGGATTGTGGCGGCTGGTTATTCGGTCTACGGAGCGAAAACCTCCTTCGTATACTCGACCGGCCAAGGGGTGCACAGCTTCACCCTCGATCCGAGTATCGGGGAGTTTGTGCTCACCGACGAAGAGATCGTTATCCCGCAGAAGGGGAGTATCTTCAGTGTGAACGAGGGAAATTACTGTTGGTGGGACCCAAACGTGAGGCGCTTTGTTCAGGAGATCAAGGATTCCAACGCAGCTGCCGAACAACCTTATTCAGGTCGTTACGTAGGGTCCCTGGTAGCTGATTTCGACCGCACCCTCCGAAAGGGAGGGATCTTCATGTACCCCGTTGATACCAAGCGACCCAAAGGTCGCCTGAGGCTCTTGTACGAGTGTATGCCGCTGGCGTTCATCGTCGAGCAGGCGGGCGGTAAGGCGGTCGATGGGCCACGCCGCGTTCTGGAGCTCGTTCCAGGTGATATTCACGACCGATGCGCATTCATTGCAGGTAGTGCTCACGAGGTAGATTGGTATCAGCGGGTCGCGCATCCTGAGCTCGAGAGCAGGCAAGGAGCTCCACAGCTGCCAGTCGAGGTGAATATCGAAGTAGAGTTGCCTGCCACGCGCAGAAAACGATCGAAGACGGGTGGTAAGTCGCAGCGGCATCTTCCCAACTCCAAGGGGCCGAGCCCCTACCTTACGTGAGAGAGGTGTGCAGGCGGTTCCTGTGCTCCGTGGGCAGGAGTGAGGGCTGTTCTGCCACTATCGCCGGTTGCGGCGTTACCCATCATTCGGACGTTGTTTTTGTCACGGCGCTTTCTTTGCGGTATGGTCACTGCCACGATGGCGGACACGCGTACCCAGTCTTTTCCCACCAGAGCTCTGCTGATCTTTGTAGGCGCTTACGGGTTGGTGTACCTTCTATTTCTCGGACTCCCACTCATCGGAGGAAGCTCCGAAGCCCGTGAAGCCCAAGTTATCGATGTTATTCTTAGGGAGAGCGCGTGGTCTCTTCCACTACGGAACGGAATCGTCCCATCGAAGCCGATTCTGTTTCACTGGATAGGAGCTGCCGTCTCGTGGTCTCTGGGGGGTGTTTCGGAGTTCTCGGTTCGATTGCCATCCCTTGTGTGTGGTCTGGGTGTCATAACTCTCGCGGCGCTCGTGGCGTTTCGATTGGCGCGCCTCAATCGTGCTTGGGAGTGTTCGTTTGCTCCTCGTAACGTAGCCTTGATAACGGTCAGTGTGCTCACGCTGACCTACGGCTTTCACGTCATGGCTGGCCAAGCTATGGTCGATATGTGCTTCGCATTCTTCGTGTGGTGTGCCTTTTTGTCGCTGCTATCAAGCGACCCGTCGGCGTGGGCACAACGCAGGAGCGTGTCAGAGGGCGCTCGGGCGCTCTTCTGGACGGCCTGTGCTGGAGCCGTATTAGCGCGTGGCCCGCTCGGAGTGGTACTGCCGGTTGCACTCGTTGCGGTGCCGGCACTTCTGTTTACAGGCCCAGGTATCGTCATTCGAGAGCTCTTCAAGCCCAGTGTGGGCTGGTTGGCGTTCGGAGCACCCTTGGTATGGTACTATACGGCCTATACGCACGGGGGAGAGGCGTTCGTGGAGCGCCAAATCCTCTTCGAGAATGTGCGCCGATTCCTCGGAGGAGAGCACGTGAACACACAGCCATGGTGGTTCTATGGGCCCTCCCTCCTGAGAAGCACGGCGCCGTGGGGTGCGCTGGCTATCGTATGCTGGACAGCCGAGATGTGGCGACCGCGGCTCGATGTGGCGTACGGAAGGCGCACAAAGCTCCTGTTCTCGGTGCCGCTCGTGGCTCTGGCAGTCGGCGTGCTCCTATTCTCGTGCGCTGCCGGTAAGCGACACTCCTATCTTGTCCCGTTGTACCCACTGGTCGCTATTCAGTTGGCGCTCGTGGCTGCTACGTGGCTCGAGCGCGGCGGTAGTCGCGTGAGACAGAAGATAGCCGAGCTTTCACGTCGACTGGAATGGACCTTAGGGTTGCTGGGCATAGGCGTCACCACTGTCTTGGGTGTCGCTCTTCGTAGCTCACTTATCCCCGAGCCGATCGGCGCAGAGGTGCAAGCAGCGCTCTCGGCAGCGATTCCGCGATTGCCCGTATTGATCCTTCTGACGGTCTTGGCGTGTGTGGCGTGGGGTGGAAAGTCGCTGCGAAGCTCCCTGTTTTGTGTATGGTTCTCGGCGGTGGTTCTCTTGACGGGGTTGACCTCGACAGGTGCCAGCATCAAGGCTCACCTGAGAGACTTCCGGGGGATGAGCGCCGAGTGGCTTGCGCGTGCCCAACCTACCGATGAGCTAACCGTCATCAAGGGCCCATTTGACGAATACTTCGACCCGATCCTCTGGTATGTCCATCGCAAGGTGCACGTCCAACGGGATGATCCCGCGGTGATGCCGTGCTCTGAGCAGCGGCTCTACCTTGCTCGTCGTGCATGGTTAGGGAAGGCGGTGGGCGTGATACATGGGCGAGTAACAGAGGTAAGCACACTTCGCGAGCTCGGGAGCTCTGTCAGGCAGGGCGACGAGCGTGAGTTGGTTATCTTTCGCTGCCAGCCCTTGACGGCGGACGTAGTCGCCTAATTCTACATCAAAGGCAAGTGAGTTCGAGCACGAGGTTCCTAAGGTCGGATTCGCCGCTCGAGTATTACTGATCATCGCGTTGACGACCCGGCTCCTCGGGACGATAGCGCCTGATAATTCGATGAAGAATACGAAGTGAGAAGGTGAGTACAACTGCTATTATGGTTGCCGAGGTGGCCAGGTCGTTGCGGTTGAAACCAGCAGCCATACCGATCCCCGCGGTCACCCACATCAGAGCGGCAGTAGTGAAGCCGGAAACACCGTACTTAGAGCGGAAGATAGTCCCGGCACCGATAAAACCGATACCCGGCACTATCTGCGCCGCAATCCTACCTGGATCTCCAAAGTGGTAGGATTGAACAACCTCCCACGACAGAATCGTAAAGATGCAGCTTCCCAAACTAATGAGTGAAAAGGTGCGGATGCTCGGGTCCTTTCCGGCAATCTCGCGCTCGATACCAATAATGGCGCCTAGACCTGCTGCGATGAGCAGCTGTGTATTAAAGCTGGTGAAGAAGGGCGCTACGAGGTCTGCTAACATCGCTCTAATGTAGCATCCTCCCCCAGCTTCGGTAAGATGCTAGTGTACAACGGCTACCGAGGGCTTTTGGAACTACGTTATGATTAAAGGGGTTTTTCTTTACGGAACTACCAACCGAGGCAAGCTCAGGGAGGCTCTGGCGGTAGCTTCGCAGTTCGGCATAGAGCTCCAGGATCTGAACAGCGTAGTGCAGCGCAGCTCCGGAGCGCCGCCGCCCACAGTCGTCGAGGACTGCGCAACCTACGAAGGCAACGCACTTCGTAAAGCCTTTGCTTATGCGCAATGGGCACAGATGAGTTGCTTTGCGGACGACACCGGGATTGAAATAGAAGAGCTCGCTGGCTACCCCGGCGTTCATACCGCGCGGGTTGGTGTAGCCGCACTGATGAGCAGGCTTGTTCCAGGCAGGGTGTATGCGGCGCGCTTCGTCTGTTGTGTGGCCTACACTGAGTCGAGTGGTCGACACGTTTCGGTCACGGCTTCACTACCGGGTACCTTTGTGCCTAGCGCTGCGGGGATCGAGCTTGAGGCGCCATTTGAGTTCTCTCCCTTCTTCGTACCAGACGGCGAGTCACGATCATTGCGTGACCTCTTGGCAGCTGGATACTCCGACTCACATCGGGCGAGGGCCCTCAAGGCGCTCTTAGGAGCCTTGTAGGCGATCCAACGAAATGGCGCATGCAGCGCGAACAGAGAGGTGATTGTACTGCGTAGGGCCGTAAATCGGCCTTAGGATGATATCAGCTCGCTGCATGAGCTCCTCGCTCATACCCCAGCCGGTTCCGAACATGAGTAGGTATTCATCGTCAGAGTGTGCCAATGTCTGTCGAAACTCCTCATAGGGCACGCGACGGGACCCATCGCGTGCAGAGGTTGCAACGAGCTTGGGAATCTTCCCCGTTCGACGCTCGATCTGCATGATCACCTCGTCGAGGTCCGTCACGATTGAGAGCACACCGAGCGCATCTTGACGATTCGGGTTGTATGTCGACCCAAAGTCTCCGTCCCAGTGGTCCTTGACCGTCCGAACGAGCGCTCGGATCGTCTGTGACGGATGAACTACGAAGAACTGTGCAGCACCGTAGGTGCGACAACTGCGAGAGATATCGTGCACATCGATAAGGGTCACGGAGGTCGTAACCAGTCGCCCGGTCTTGTCGACCATCTTGTCGTGTAGCAAGGCCACGCTGAGGTTTGTTCTATCGTTCTTTGTTGTCATCTTGTGTGCCTCGTATCTTGGCCGTACGCTTCCCTGATTCCTCGAGTCTCCAGGCGTGTATCAGCTTGTGATTACCAGAGAGAAGAACCTCGGGTACGCCCAGCCCTTCGAAGTTTTCGGGCCTGGTATACTGCGGCGCTTCAAGCAGGGTTCCGTCCCCAAAGCCCGGTGAGAACGACTCGTGAGCCGTTGATTCGCTGTTGTGGATCACCCCAGGTCTCAGGCGCAGGCAGGCCTCGATGAAGAGCATCGCAGGGACCTCACCGCCCATAACGACGAAGTCTCCGATAGAGATCTCCTCGTCTACCTCGAGGTCTATGACTCGCTGGTCGATCCCCTCGTAGCGGCCGCACACCAACACAAGATCGTCGAGCTTGGAGAGCTCAATCGCCCGACGCTGAGTAAAGCGGGGTCCGCTCGCTGAGAACAAGATGACTCGCGCCGATGGTCTGCGACTCCTGGCGGCTCGGATCGCTTGGACGAGCGGATCCACCAACATGACCATTCCGGGGCCGCCCCCGTAGGGTGAGTCATCGACCTTAAAATGAGGAGCGGAGGCGAAATCCCGGATATTGGTGAGGGTAGGGGCGAACAGCGCGCGGTCGAGGGCCTTTCTGACGAGGCTCACCTTCAGAAAGCTTCTGAATATCTCCGGAAATATCGTTAGGATCTCAACTTGCCACACGCTCGTGAGTACCAAAAAAAAAGCGGCAGCCCCAGATGGGGACTAGCCGCGATAGAGCTGCCTCAGCTAGCGAAACTACTTCGCGAGAGCCTTAGCGCGAGCTTTGCGCTTACGACGTGCGTCTTGCACCTTCTTCGTTTGGTGCTCCTCGCGAGCCTCGATTACGCCTGGGAGGTTCTTGCGAATGATAGATCGAACAACCTCCGATGGCTGCGCCCCAACGCCCAACCACTTCTTGATGAGGTCTTCCTTCAGTGTTACACGGGTCGGATTGAGCACCGGATTGTAGGTTCCAAGTACCTCCAGGAACCGACCATCTCTCTTGTTCTGCTTGTCGGTAGCAACGATGCGGTACGCTGGTGACTTGTGCTTACCCAGACGTGCAAGACGAAGAACTACTGCCACGGAAACTCCTGTAAAATCATACAAAATCCGGCTAGGAGTATAGCACAACGGACCGGCGGGTAAAGATCTCCCCCGAGGAGAGATCTCAGTTGCTCACCTAAGATGTTAACATATTGTATTTACACACTAACACTCAAGCTGATGACCAGCCTGTGTGTACTGCCTCTTGCGCCTGAGCTGCGACACATCGCGATGACAGGGCAATGGACAGCAGTGTGCGGGGTTTGTAGGGTGTACGAATCAGTCCGAAACAATCGCTAATTGAGTGGGCAGAGGCGCGGTGGCGGCGTATGCAGCCCGGTAGTGGAGGCGCACAGAGATGGGAAAGCGTATCTTGATCGTTGACGACAATCGGGACGGAGCCGAGAGCTTATCGATGCTCTTCTCCTTGTTGGGGCACGACCCCCTGGTTGCCCTTTCAGGGGAAGAGGGGATCGCCATGTTTCGCGAGCGCGCCCCTGATTTCGTGTTTCTTGACATCGGGCTACCGGATATCGATGGCTACGAAGTGTGTCGCCGTATGCGAGGTCTGCCACATGGGAAACAGGCGGCACTGGTTGCAATCACCGGATGGGGTAGCGAGGACGACAAAAGGAGAGCGCTGGAGGCAGGATTCGATGCACACCTGACCAAGCCGGTCGAACTCTCGCAAGTACAGGACTTCATCAACTCCGCAGACCAGAGGAGTATTCCCCCACAAGCAGCTTGATGCTCATCTGCGGCCCAGGAGTCCGCTCAGTCCTCCGAGCCCCTTGCCTCCCATCAAGCCACCCAGAGCCCCGGGCCCGAGCTTCATCATCTGTTTCATCATCTTTCGCATCTCGACGAACTGTTTAATGAGCTTGTTTATATCCTCAACGCTCGTTCCCGAGCCCTTGGCGATGCGACGTCTACGACTTGCGTTAATGATCTCGTGGTTACGCCGCTCTGCTGGGGTCATCGAGAGGATCATCGCCTCGAGGCGTCTGAACTCCTGCTCCTGTTTCTCAGGGTCGACCTGCTTTGCCAGTTTGTTCAGTCCAGGGATCATCGACATGAGAGAGGAGAGGCTCCCCATCTTGCGGATCATTCGCATCTGTCCGAGGAAATCCTCGAGCGTGAACTGATCCTTCTTGAACTTTTTCTGCAGATCGAGCGTATCCTCGAGCGTCACGTTCTGCGTTGCCTTCTCGATCAGAGTCAACACGTCTCCCATCCCCAGGATGCGCGAGGCCATTCGCTCTGGATGAAACTGCTCGAGAGCGTCCGATTTCTCCCCGATCCCCACGAACTTGATCGGTTTACCCGTCACCGCGCGCATCGACAGCGCTGCTCCACCCCGAGCATCACCGTCGAGTTTGGTCAGGACCAGGCCCGTCAAGTTGAGCACTCGGTCGAAGCCTTGTGCCACATTGACCGCTTCCTGGCCGGTCATAGCATCCGCAACGAGGAGCACCTCATGTGGTGCGACGATCGCTTGGATGGCTTTCAGCTCGTCCATGAGCGGCTCATCGATCTGCAGACGGCCCGCCGTGTCGATGATGATTGCGTCGCACATGTTTTTGGCGGCGAAATCCCGCGCTCTCACCACGATATCGACCGGTTTGTCTTCGGG
Source organism: Bdellovibrionota bacterium (assembly GCA_040398075.1). Lineage (GTDB taxonomy): Bacteria > Bdellovibrionota_C > UBA2361 > UBA2361 > OMII01 > OMII01. Next base: position 69,197 of record JBBAUR010000008.1, read on the forward strand.
CTTGGAGTCGAACACCGGTATCTGAAGAGCAGCACCGAGGGTCTTGAGCTGCTCGATAGCAGCCGGTCGGTACACATCGGCTGGAACCAACAGTGGGGTTCGTTTGTGGGTATCACGTAAAAGCCGTGCAAGCTTAGAGGCGGTTGTAGTTTTCCCCGATCCCTGTAGACCCACCAACATGATCACAACTGGTGGGGAGACGCGCAGATTGATCTCTGCAGCCTCGGTACCCATCGTCGAGGTCAGCTCTTCGTGCACGAATTTGATGATCTGTTGGTCGGGAGAGAGGCTCTTGAGGACCCCTTCGCCGATGGATTTCTCGGTGACGCGAGCACAGAAGTCCTTGGCCACCTTGAAGTTGACATCCGCCTCGAGCAAGGCCGAGCGCACCTCCTTCATAGTGGATTCGACATCGGACGCCGTTAATACGCCGCGCCCCCGGATCTTACGTAGGGCTCCGTCTATCTTGCCGTGCAGGAAATCGAACATACTTTGGGTCTCTCTAAGTCTTTGAGGGCGCATGTGCCGAGGCGATGAAGTACTCAGTGTATGCAAGGGCGAGCCAGGATTCAAGCTGGTAGGCAGCGCCTGATGAACCTGAGTAATCGAGCCGGCCTCGAGAGGCCAAGGAGGCCTGCTTTTTATCCTCTCAAAACGACACGAGGGGCTGATCTCACATGAACGCCTACTCGAGAGTCCGAGGTTTCTTGAGAACTGAGCGTCGAAGATTTCATTTAAGCATGTCGTGATTCCGTCCGACGTTTAACTGCATTTACGGAGGAGTATATGAAGTTAATTCTCTTTGCCCTGGTTTCATTTGTTTCGCTGTGCACTGCTCATGCCCAGGCGAAAAATTCATTGGCTGTAACGCCGCCTGGTGAGGTCTCTAAGATCATGCCAGCTCTGCCAAGTGGAACTGAGCTCTACCTGGTGGGATCGTACGAAGGCACTGCTAGCCCCCTCAGGCGACCCTTCGTGAGCGCAAGAATGACCATCGGCGATTTCAATCAGAACAACTGGGCGCAGGCGTGGGAACGGGTAGACCGCCAGTTTCCCGGGGATACAATCATTAATGTGACTCGAAAGGGTAGGCCACTGGTCATAGCGATGGCTTCATACGACCCGGTCAAGTGGCACGTGAACGTATTTCCGGGGGTAGACGTCAGGGCCCTTGTGGTCGTCGGTTACGATGCTCCCGTTGCAGTGTACTCTGAGGAGAAGATTCCCGTTGTAGCACCTGCTGACCCACGAACCGGGCACGTACGCCACTATTTCTACCAAGACGACTCCCTTCCAGGCTTCGTAAAGGAATGGAGATATATTAACGGTCGTTGGCAAGAGATCTGCACAGATGTACCTGCTACTCCGGAGTCGGATTACACGCGTGCAGCTAAATTTCTCTCTTCGTTTACGCAACTTCCAGTGGCCGGGGCGACTGGAAAATACACGGGAGGTGTTTTCACAGTCGATGATGCAGCGATCGGAACCTTCATACCGAAGACCCAAAACAGCAGGCTTTGCTACAAATAATCAAAAACACCTTGCTCATGCGCGAGGGCCGGAGTGCCCTCGTGTATACAGACCACTCGATTCCGCGAAGACCCATTTTTCCAAAAATGAATGAGGCTGGGTTTATATGCTCCTGCCCCTCTTTCGGTGGTTCAGCGATCTGATAGAGCAATCTATTTCGCACAGCGTGATTACACAAAACGCGTACGCGGCGCAGAGGAACGGGCCTGAGCCTTGTAATTAGATGTAAGCGCCCGTAACGGCTGAAGCCCTTGACACAATTCAGCATAAAAACAGCGATTTCTACAGGGCAGCGAAACGGAGGTTCTTCGCGCAGCTAGTCAGCCAGTCATTCATTCATCGTTTGCTCGAGCTCACGCATGGTCTGTTGGCTGATCGATATGGCGCCCTCGCGAGGGCGGTCTAGGTCAGCTACGAGCCATAAGACCGACGCAAACGATATGACGAGGCCTAGGAATGCCGGAGATCTGGCGGAGCCCGTGATCGCTGTCTGATAACCCATCTCCATGAGGCCGATACTTGCAACGCAGTAGAGCACTATCCAGATTATTGTGGGGATGCGCAGCTGTGTGGCGGCAAACACTCTGCGCGTGTGAAGATCCATCATATCAGTGATTGATTGTATGTAGAGGCCAAACGGTATCTGGTCTGGTGTCTTAGCCCTCGCGTCACCTATGTATCCCCAGAGCTCCTTGTGGAGCTGTTGAGAGCGGGCTTTGGCTTCCTTTAGGTCTCCGGTGGAGGCAGCTCGCAGGCGGGCTGCCACGTACTGTCTGAGGGCCTCTTTGCTCTTTGTTCGCAGGTCTGGTGGAAGAAAATCCGCTCGGAGGTACGCGGTGCTGATTGCGTCTACTTCATCGATGAACGCCTGGCGCCGAATATCAAACTGGCCCATCGCAACGCCAAATGTCATAGCAAGCATGAAGGCGAGTAGTCCGAGGGTTGCTCCTACCGAGGCGCTTACAGGTGCGTCTTTTTCAAAGTCTTTGTGCTTCCTTCTTTTCCTGCCGAGTTGATACCCTGTTTCAAGGGCTAGGGTACTTACAGCGATGCTAAGGATGAATAGTTGCCAAAGGGAGAACTGAGAGAAGAGTAGGGGCGTGTCCACGAAGCTCCGTCACCGCGCGCGAGTCAGTCCTGTCTCGAAACCCTGTGCCGCCAGTCCTCTCATCGACCCCTTCTGCCCAATGAAGACAGCGTCCCAAGCTCATCGCCTTCGTTAGTGGGCTAGGGCGTAGGATTCATTCCATGTCGATGCTGCCTTGCTGTGCAACGAGGTAGCTCTAATCCTTGGGAGCGTCTCGAAGATGGTGCAGGCTTGTTTTTCCCCAAAACTGGCACTAATCACGAGTAAACGAGCACTCGTTCATACTCGTAGCATTCCATCGCAGGGGGCGCTGTGACTTAAGACAGGGGTCGTAGCCTATTCCCCTTTAGTAAGCTTAATTTCGTAATCCGAATATCTCTTTTCCCCTGAGTACTCGGCTATCAGATAATAATCGCCATCCTCTGGAACGGTAAAGTTCACTTGAAGGCCTTGGCCGGAGCCGCCCCCTCGAGTCTTATGCGATACATCGATCTTCAAACTATCCACGAGACCAAAGTAGATCGTCGGGCTCTCTTTGCCCTGAGGAAGCATTGTGAAGACGTATGCCTCGCCCTTCTTGGCGGTGAGCTTAAAATAATCTTCCTTATCTCCTAGGCCTCCAAAATTCTTTAAATAGCTGCCGGGCACTATCGGAAGTGCAGTACCAGTAGTGCTACCCGCGTCGGTTTCGGTATCTAAGTCGCCCTTCTTGCTCACAGAAAGGGTAAAAAAGAGGTGATCTTTGTGAATGCTATTTCCGTACGGACCCACCAAAAAATAGTATCGACCTGTTTGAGGCACAAAAAAGTCGTTCTCTTGCTTTCCATTCGCGAACATATAGCTCAGAAAATGACTGCTGGCCGCCGTCTTATCTGGGCCGTGAATATCGATGGTTCCACTGCCGCCAGGAATCTCTCGGTTAGACGCGATCACTATATCGCCAGTTCTCATTACGCCGTGGACCATGTCGCCCTGATTGAGATCAAGGTAAAAGTAGTCGCGATCCTCACCCATTTGGTGGTGGTCGAGTTTCAATTGGGTTCCGAGATCAACGATCTGAACCGCCGTTGAATATCCGTTTCCTCCGCGCACCGCTTTGCCTTCAAAAAGCTCTCGTGGCTTATCGAGCCTTGGTTCTGGCGTACTTGTTGCAGTACTTGTTGCTGTTGGAGTGGGCAGCGCAACAAACGCCTCCTTGGTTGCGAGCTGTAACGATTCGCTCAGCTTTGCCCCGTCTTTGGCATCGAAATACTTACCGCCAGAGAATGTGGCTATCGCTTGGAGCTGCCTACGCGCCGCATCATCAACGTTAAACCCGATGGTGTGCACAACTACCTTGATGCCTTTATCCTTGAGCGCCTGCAGAACAGCTATCGGATCACCCCCACACGTCTCTTCACCGTCACTGAGCACGACGATCACGCGATCAGGCTCACGCTCCTTACCAACTGCGATCAGATCTTCACCTGACTTTTCCAGGCTGTATGCGAGGGGTGTGTACCCTTTCGGTTGCAGAGTATCGAGAGCCTTTTCAATCGACGCTACATTCAACTTCGCAAATGGATAGATGAGCTCAGTGTCTTTGCAGCTTCCTTCCTTATTGGTTTGTTCAACCCGGTGAGCAAAAACACGAACTGCAACCAACTCGTCGGCAGGGATAGCCTTTAGAGCGTCGCGAAAAGATTTTTTTGCCAAGTCGATCTGCGGAATGCCGTCTATCCTCTTCATCATGGATCCTGAGAGATCCAAAAGAAACTCGACATCGGTAGCCGCCGAGGACGTTAAAATTGGGACCAGTGTAAGCGTAAAGAGCAAGAATGCTTTAACCATGGTAGACCTGCTGCATATTTATGTTATTAGTCGCATCTATACTACGGAAACAAAGCTGCCAAAAGGAGGAATTGAGCTAACAATCGTGAGGGTGAGCGGGAATACTGAAAGTGCGAACAGCACGCCGCCGGGAGTCGACCACCCCAATATTTCCGTCTTGGGCAACAAAAAGCTGAGGAGCGACCGGATCCACCACCAGCGTGGTCATTCCCGCGTCTCTAGCCAATACACTCTGGTTCAATCCGGTGTCAGCGCTACGGATGACGCTTTGTGTCTCACCGTCATCGCGAATGAAGTATACGTTGGACTGTGCCTATGCGTTGGCGCTTAACACTGCCCCCGCCGTGAGCATAATCGCCATGGAGGGCATGCGATACTGTCGAAACAAATTCATAGACCCTCCGAAATCTTCATCCTACAAATTTTAGCATGCGGAGTATCGACTACCAAGGTGAATTTTCTGATTTCCCAAGTTCAAAAGGCTTTATCAGGAACACTTCTGACTACGTTCCGGCCGTGCTCTGGTTAACTGGTAGCGTGCTCTGCTGGACGCCGAGCACGATTGCGAAGACACTCAGCTACGCCAATCACCGAGATGATTATGAGAAAGGCTCTTACACTGGAGAAGTACGTTGGATGGATATGAGATACAAAGTACGGAAGCGGTAAGCTGATAAGGGGTGCCGTAAGTATCCACGAGGCCTCTACCTCTCGCAGCCATCCGAAGCACAAAGCTACCAAGGTGAGTATAATCGGAACGATCGTCATGACAAAGATGCCTACATCACGGCACCGCTCCCAACTGCTCTTGTCGCTCCAGGTGCGTTCGCCATACACCCCTTCATGAAATAGGTCGCATATCCAGAAAAAGAAGGCTCGAAGAAAAGTGCGTTTAAGTGTCTTGGTTGGCTCGCGCAGCACGTATGCAATCGTCTCTTGTCGAGCTCTCGCCTCATAGCCCGTCTCTCCTAACTCACGATACCGGGCACGCTCGCTTGAGTTTACATTCGGGTGAAGCGCATTTATCCCCTGAATAATCAAACCGTGCGGATTGTTACCTTGACGGATCTCTACCCAGGTATTCTGCCTGAACGGCACGAAGCCTCCATGAACGAGAAAGTTTCTCAGCACCCAAGGTGAAAGCATCACGGAGCATACCCCCAGCGCCGACGCAGCGCCTCGTATCATGCGGTGCTTCTGAGTTGACCGAGCCACTGCCTGCAGGAGGACGACGATACAGAGCAACAGAGGAACGGAATTGACAAGCAGTGTCAAGCCAGATGCTATGCCAAAACTGATGGCATTACCGATCGTCGGATCTCGATACCAGCGAAGGGTGTATACAAGGATCACAGCCACACCAAGCTTCTGAAAACCCCAATACCACGGCCTCGTGAACGAAACGAAGTGCTCAGGCAGAAGAGCTGCAATCAGAACAGCGAATAATGGCAATCGCCGCTGGGTACCTCCAGGAATCATCGCTTGCAACAGCCACAGCCAACAAACCGCCGTGAGTGCCGCCACGAGAGCCTCTACTAGGTACACCACCGCGAGAGATTCGTTGGAAAAGATACCGAAGACCGAGTATATCGCCGCCCATAGTACCGGCACCGCCGGCATAAACCAGGAGGTTGGCGTAAACCCTTCCTCAAAAGGCGAGCTCATCCCGTACCCATTGGCAATATGAGCTGCTACACGCCCAAGTTCGAAGCCGTAGCCGACATCTCGCCATCCCTCGGGTGGAAAATAGAACCAGTATGCTAACGCGCGAACGATGAAAGTCGCTGCGAAGATTAGTAGATAGTGAGACCCCCCGCGCCGTGTCATGGTTACCCGTACATGCTGACTAATCGAACATACGCCAACAACTCGAGCAGATCGAGTATACGTTTTGACTATTCTACCGGTTCGAATCGATCACTGTGAAGAGGACGCCCTTGTTTTTGGATTATATCCGTAGCGACCCAAGCCTCCGGCGCTCTCCCGGACCAGAGAGCTTTCAGCTCCGCTTAAAGCTCGCCTACATCGACATGTGTCGATCAGGGAGGCGGAGCTGGAAGCTCCGCGGTCCGGTGGGGGGGGAGGGCTGAACAGAATCCAACGTCCAGTAGGTGTACGAAACTCGCTTACCACCGGATGGTATGCGTGAGGCTACTCTCACGGTCGCGCTTACTCCTAGTCACCGCTAAGACCGTGCATCAGGCGCAGGGTCGTAACAACCCGCGCCTCGATCATCGCCATTCTCTCTGCGTAGAGCTTCCAACCTCCGTCGCCCTCCAGAGGGTTACGATATGCGTTCCTTACATTCGAGCTGCTGGCACCCTTGCCAGGTTTCGGAATCGCTCCGCGTGCTGCTTTGACCTTTTTACCCGAACCCGATCGCTGTTGTGGTTGCTCTGGAGGTGTTACGAGGGGTAGCTCTGGACCAAAAGGGGTGCCTTTCATTGATTCAAGTGGTCTGCCGGTTGCCGCGTCGATCGGAACGACACTCCAGGTACCCGCGTATGCCGGGTCGCAGAGGGGCAATAGAGCAACGTTGGAAGCCGCATTGATCTCAGCGTTACGGTAGAGCCGACCGGATTTATCGGCGTTTTCCGATATGAAGAGGTCGCCTGCGGGATCGGGAAGCGTGATCGCTTGCGGAGCTGATCCGGCTGTAGCTCCCGCGCTGCTGCAGGTCGAGCCGCGCAGCGTCCATCTGCGTCCGTTAACGTCCGTCCAGGTGTGGGTAGACGCATCCCACTTCGTCATCAGGTCAAGGAGGTAGCGGTCAAAATGAGTACCCACCCCAGCTTCAAGCCGCGCCCCAGCCTTATCTCTCTGCACCGCATATGGGCCGCTCTCGCGGACGAAATCAGCCACCGCCACCTGCCTTACGCGCACGCCGGTGCCGAAGGTGTAGGAATCGCGGAGCGATACTCGGTGCGGAGAGACGAGCTCAACCCGAATACCGTGCTCCTCGGCTTGCTGCTGTACGAGCTCTGTCACGCGCTGCGAGAGCCAGCGCCGCAGCTGCACGTTTTCCCTCCGCCCCTGAGTTTGAACAGGCGCATAATTAGAGAGGTTCTCCATGACGATGACCGGTGTCTGCGCGTGCCGGCTCGAGAGGTCAAAGGTGCTCTCACGTGACAGATCTCGTGAGCTGCGTGCACCGTTGTGTTTGTGTACGGGAGCTTTTCCGGGTTCACGTCCGAGGCCGAGAGCTGCCTCGATGATGCGCGAGGCCATTACCCGAGCGTACTCCTCGCGGAGCTTGACGATGTGGCTTTGAATACGCCTACCTGCGCTGACGCCAAACGTTTCGAAGCGAGTCACGCTTCCGTGATGCTTGTCGCTGGGAAGGGGTCTGCGATCAAATGCCTGAAGGGCGTCCTTGTAGGCAGTCAGCGTTGCCAATCGACGTTGGGAGAGCCCGCCCACGTGGTTACGAGCTCCCTGCTTGCGATCTCCACTTTCGAGCAGAAACTTCTCTGAGGGTCGAATAAGCTGCCTCGCGCTGGCGAGTGCTCGTTGGATAGCTGTATCTTTCGCTTGCCAGCGTTGAGCGAGATCACCTGAGGCGAAGCGTGCTTGATTCGTAAGCCCGTTGGGCAGGTCAGCAAAGCGTTTCACGAGCGGTTCCACAAGGGCATCTCGCGCAGCGAGGTACTTCTGACTCTTGCCCCGTTTGCCCCCGTGGTCTGCGAGTAGCTTCTGCCAAGCTTGCTTGTCGATATACGGACCGATGTGGGTATCGAACGACTGCCCGAGTGCTTCCACGCGGGTAGCTGGATTCTTGCACACAAGATCACACCAATAACGAAGCGCTGTCGTGAAAGCAGCACGTGCTTCATCGCTCTTGCTCTGCCCTGCTACGCATGAAAGGTCGTAGGCCAGCGATGCTATCGGACGTTGCCGGTCGAGTGCTCGGTGCACCGTATAGCAGGCGGTGTGCATCAGGTGCACGATAGTCGGCCTCTTCGTCAGGAACCGAGGGGTGAGCTCGGTAAGGGTAGCGATCTCCCTCATGAGCTCCAACTCCTTGTTCGATGCGAGACGCACCTCTTTATGACCTGGCGGCAGTAGGGGAGTGGAGCGACGATGAACCGCCCACGGCGCCGGATGGGCCGTTTCGCCGTCGGGGAGCGTATTTGATCCCAAGCGCCGTAAGACCGGTCCGGGGGCTCTTGTTGTAGTTGTCGCTAGGGACGGTAACGCAACGAAAGGAACGTCGTCCGCTGGAACCTCACTCTGACCGTGCTGGTTCATGAGTGCAGAGGCGTCGCTCGCGGAGAGGGTCTCCCACACGCTTAACGCGAGCTGGCCAACGCCGAAGTGTACCCCTAGGACACGCAGTCCCGGCAGATGCGACAATCGCCGTTTAGCGAGTGTACCGAGCCCCTTCTGCTTGTTAAACTCAGCGTGTATCGACGGCGCGAGTAGATTGATGCCGTGCTCCTTCCCGTACTGGTGAGCTGGACCGCGAGGGGTTAGCTTGGCGCTCATCATCAGCTTCGCGCCGAGCTTTTGTTGTGTTGAGTTTACCGCCTTTAACTTTTCTATCATCTGAACGTCACGCAGCTTCGGGCGCGTAGCATCGAGCTGGGCAGAGATCCCGGCCAGCACCTTTCTATCCAGTATAACGCGCGCGAAGAGCTGCGCCTTGGCGTCAGCGTATACCGGTGCGCTGGCAGCTACTCCGGCTGCAGCTCTTCCGAGGCGGGTTATGCGGCTCACCGCGACGGCGAGCGGATCGTTCTCGTTACCGTTTACGATCTGTCTGAAGAAGCGACTCGAGCTCCAACGGAGATGGTGACGGCTCAATTGAGCGCCGTCGAATAGGTCGATCGAGACGGTTCTTGCGGGAGGAAGGGCGCTCCTGTTGAAACCTGGCAGATCGTGGTCGCTCGCCTCTGTCGGTCTTGCTCGAGAGAGGTGAGAGGAGACACCGAACTCGGCTTTGAAGCCACGGGTTGCTATCTGAGGGAACACCGGATGTTCGAGCGCGTCAGCGTGGCAGAAGCGGATCACCTTGTACCTAAAAACCTTTTCGCGGGCCTCCTGATAGCGCACGTACTCAAGAAGGGTGTCGGCCGTGGTCTCTCCCGAGGAAGTAGTCCAGATCGGGCGATTTTCCTCCCTCGCCAGTATCTCGAAGAGCTGTGTGTTACCGAGCTTTACCGGTGGAGTCGCCGAGTTTAGAACCTCAGGGAGATCTGATCGGAGCACCTCGAGTCTGCGCTCCTCAGTCGTGCCGTCTATACTCCAGAGCCGCACGAGCTCGGGCCAGCCGGTGATCGACCTCGGGCGGATGACGTATCCTTCCTGCTTGCAACGCTCACCCAGTTCAGTTTCGATCGCCCCAAGTAGTGTGCCCGTTTCAGCACTATCGGTATTCACCTCCCGTTCGTAACGGCGCAGGGCACCTGATGCTGAGAAGCGATTCGCTTCAGCTTTTCTGAGGTTGGTTTGAAGGGCCGAGACCTTTTCGCCGGCTGCGCCCAGAATAAGGGAGAATTCCTGGCTGCGGTCGCGGTCACCAAATGAAGTGTCTGTTCGAGGTGAGGGGCCGCGATACTCGAACCCGGTGGCTCTCGTCACAGCAGTGAACGCGGCAGTAGCCCAGGGGCGCTCACCCTTGACACCGATGTTCAGGCGCGCGTCCGAGAGCCTTGAAGTGACCTTCTCGAGCACGGCCTTAAGCTCCTCTTGCGTTAACGGGGCTTGTGTGACGAGCGGCGATACGGTGCTCGTAAATGCCCTCGTGGTCAACCCTTTGAGCTCCAGCTGTCGTGAGAGGTCCAGGGCGAAGCTTGAACGCTCCATACCTTGTTTCCCGGCATCTGGGGGTGTGAGCCCTGCACTAACTGCTGCTCGGTTAAGGATCTCTTCACCCGTGTCGTCTGGGCGCGCTGAGGTGATAGACTCCGTGAGATTCTCGTAGAAAGAGCAGAGTCTTTCGTAATTGAGTCCCTGCCCCGAGCCGAAGCGTTGCCCCAGCCACCTTTGGCATGCGATCGCTATCTTATCGGAGTTTTCCACGAAAGCTCTTTGCGAGCTTCCGCGATCCGCGTCGCTTTCGGTAGCCACCCCTGAGTAATCGAAGTACTCACGTGGCGTTCCCACTACGTGCTGGAGGAGGTCCCACACTGCATCGCTGGTAAGGGTGGGCCCGCACTGTTGCTGGAGTTGGTCAAAACCCAGAGCGCGGTTTACCCAGAGCGCGTCGTCACGGGTCGCAGCAGCGAGCGCGGGGCCGCAATCGACGAGCCACTCAGCGATCTGCTCGTCGATTACACCTCGTGCACGGAGGATCAAGGCAAGCTCGCTCTTGAGCCTCTCGGTCAGAGCACCCTTATCGGCGAAATCTTTGGAGGCTCCGATGCGCAGATCCCCTGGAGCATTCAAGGTATCTTCAACCGTGAGGTATGAGAGAGCGAGGAGCGTGCGGCGGAAGGCGACCTCGTCCGAGGAAGGGGCGCTATCCCCATCGAGTGGTGCGCTTACGAGCTGCGGGGAGATCCCCCCTCGCATCGAGAGGAGTAGATTCGATGCTGCTCGCACCCCGCGGTTCACCGCGCAGTGCGTTTCGACGAGTGCTCCCCACTGGCTTTGCGACGTAGTGACGAGCTTTGCCTGGAACGTTCGAACGGTCGTGCCGTTCTCTGAGCGCCGCGATACGATCTGCTCCTGTGTGAGGGGTGAGCCGTGGCTAAGGTGTTGCTGCTGTTTATCTGTAGACTTCGAGTCCGGACCGGTTGTTGAGGGCATACTCTTACTAAGCACCTTACTACAGTGCTCGCAACCATGTCTCGGATGCGAGGTTTTGGTTGTGGAGTTTTTTTGGGTGACTCCACGAACACAGAAACCTTCCTTGGTAACCTAAGCGAAGAGCGGCACATAGGTTGCCGTTCGCTGGTCATCGGCCATGGCATGCCTTAAGTGCGTATGTCCCCGGGCACTGGGGCTAGACGCTGGGCGAAACCTTGCCAACAGCACTGCGCGGGGGCCATACAGCAGTTCGATCGGCGGCGATTTGTCGAGCATCCGCTTCCGTCCATCCCCACGCGCACGGGCCACACCTTACCGACCGTCGGGACCATGCCGTCCATCCCCACGCGCACGGGCCACACCCTTACACACTCGAATAAACCCAGGCTCTTACGAGCAGGCATTTATTGGAGATGCGTTGGTGGCAAGCCCTGTGCATACGCACACACAGTGTGCGCACGTTAGAGATGCCAGATTCAAAGAGGTTCCCCTCGTGACGGAGAATCTGGTTGTTGTGCCATCCCTTGGATGACTGCTCAGGAGTGTAGCGCGCTTTTGAGCTACATTCAAAATGTGGCGCTTTTGACCCTTTCAACGGGTAGTAACGAGCAAGCTCCAGGCGGAGATTCACACGCCACAGGTCACAGGCGGGAGGGCGCTGCTACGTTGGTGTGGGTTACACGAGGCGTTGTTCACAAACAGCCCACTGATTAGCCCTCAAACGGGGGAGATCGATGGCTCAAGCGTCTAGGGGAACAAAGAGAAGGCGAGATCAACGAGGAGCTATCACAGTGGGTTCTTTATACTGGCTCTTCGTGAAATCGAGTGGGTAGTGTGTCCCAACCCCTAGGAGCGCGGGGCAAAACCCCTCCCCGTGCTCCCATTCTCTTTGTATCTCCCGCTCTTTGTTTTCATAATCCGGTCAAGGGTTTCAGCCACACTACTCACTCGATTTTCTGAAGCGCCAACTAAAAGAGCGCCCCGACAGGGATTTGTGTCAGGACGCTCTGGAGACTCGTACTGCCTCTTTGCTTATGGAGCAGTATACGCCCACACTCCTTCAAAATGAGAGATACCATCGCTCTTCACCTCATACTCTATGGCGAAACCAGCACGCGGTGCTGCGCCCGTTTCGGTGAGTAGGTCATATCCCTCGAGGGAGCCGCTTGCGAAATTACCACTCGTTGATGTTGGGTAAATACAGACGAATCCGGGTGCTGCCTTCGGATTAGACGACGTGCCCTGGCATGCTGACTGAGCAGCTTGTTGTCGCGCAGAGAGGCACAACATTCCACTGCAGCTCAGCAGAAGAGCCTCATTAGCACGGATAATTACGTTTGACGCGGAGATCGGAGTGGCAGAGAGCGCCGGCAGGCTTGCATATAAGTATGCAGTATCAGTGGCTGCTTTAAAGTCAGTTATTCCGATAATTCCGAAGACAGTCGTTCCAGACGGAATGTTATCGAAAGCAGATGCTCCACGAGCTCCGGCAGGGCCGCTGAACCCCTGAGGGCCTTGCTGTCCCTGAGGGCCTTGTGGACCCTGAGGCCCTTGTGGGCCCTGGGCGCCAGGAGCTCCGATAGTCCCTGTGTTCACCCCCACGGCAACACTTCCAGCAGGGCACCTACCATTAGAGTCGAGTGACGAGCTAGTTAGTTTTGCCTTTCCTCTACTGATTGAAACCTTAAGGCACTGCGCCTGCGCGTCCTGCCCCGGCGCTCCGATGAGAAGTAGGCATACTGGAATAAGACCCCTCGAGATTGCAAACTTAATCCGCTTCGATAGTATTTTTTTCATGACGTACCCTTTGTTGATCAGACCACTACCTTCGCCATCGTCACCCTGCACTTTGTAGTCAGAGCTGAGGAAAGGTGTTCGATCTAAATTACGCACCGAAGTAAGCTTTGATGTCGTAATTTTCTGCTCGAACAGACGCACCATAACCGAAAATCAAATTTAAAAAGGTGCCCTTAAGACTCAGGATTCAGAGGAGAAGTCCGAACCCGATATATTCACAAGTCCTACGGCGAAGTTAGCGATCTTGCACCTGAAGCTAGAGCGGAATGGTAATCTGAATCGTGTGTTTATGTGAGCTGCCAAGAGCACATCAGGTTTGAGAAAAAAACGCCAAGAAGATCGATTCCGTTTGCGCGAGTATTTTCTAAGCAGCCTGTCTGAGGTTGTTAGCTGAATGATGACCTCTGGCGTGTTGCGAGATTTGCCTTAGAAGAAGGTTCAGATGAGAGGTTTGTGCTCCAACATGCGGCTTGCAAGGGTCTAAGAGGATAGAAAAGAGGGTACTAGGTTGCGAAGCAGCGGGCGACGAACTGCTCACTCTTTATCGTGGAACGTGTCCCCTATCCAGACGCCGGGGCCAGTGTGATCCTGCGAGAGGATCTACGCTACGTCATAGTCGGACAGGGGCTCAGGCATACGCTCAGCGTTGCACGCGAATTAGGGCTTAAAACCGTTGTCGTCGATCATCACCGTATGAGCGCTTACTCACCGCCAGCGGATGTCTTCGTGAATCCGCATCAAGAGGGGTGCGGTTTTATAGGTTAGACAGCGCGTGAGGCGGGATTGGTGTGGTATCTCGTGCTGGCGCTAAAAAAAGAGCTCGATGATGCGATAATCGACGCAAAACGCTCTCTTAATCTCGCATGCCTCGGAACGATCTGTGATATGGTTCCGTTGGTTGGGCTCAATCGAGTCATTGCAAAGCGAGGTTTAGAGCTTCTCTCTGACACCAAGCGGCCTGGATTGCGGGCGCTCAGGAACGTGGTCGATATTAAGGGAAACATCGGGTGTGGTGATGTCTCGTTCCTGATCGGGCCACGACTCGATGCTGTAGACAGGATAGTTCACGGTGAGTGAGTCGTAGAGCTTTTGAAGATTAAAGATTCGGATAAAGCCGACAAACCTGCGCAGCAGCGAAATCAGCGAGCTCGCGAAGAGACCCTGAGCAGTATGCGGCAGATAAATCCAATAGTGATTGTGCGTAGCCATCTGGTAGAAGAGGCGCTTGTGCATCGAGTAGAGCGGTTAGATTTCTCAGTGATGGACGAGTTGGTAGCCGCTCTTCGTAATCCCTATACGCCACACAGCCGGCTCTCTCCGGCACCCGTCGAAGATGATTCTGATTACTGGACATTTTGCGGAAAGTAGTTTCGATTGCTACGGGAGGCGAGCTAAAACTGTGCTCTGCTGCGAAGATGGGTCTTGGGTTGCTCTCTAAAATGTAACAACAAGCCCTGCTCGCAGGGCGAAGGGCTCGAGCGGGTGAAAATGAATATCAGAGACTCCGTCACGAGATTCACCAGGTAGCCGCGAGGTATAGAAGTAATCTATATCGTTATCGCGCCTATCGAGCAGATTGAAGCCCTCCACAAAAAGCTCGAATTTCTCCCACCGATAGCCTGTTCGTGCGCTCAGCAGAGTGGCTGGTTGAGAACGAGCCGAGTTGTCCTCTATCAAGGGACGCTTGCCGAAATAGCGCAGCCTCAGGTCAGCGAAGGGCCCATCTGATATTCCGAGTGATAATCCGGACGACACAACTGTCGGTAGCGCCCCGGGTATCTCATTGCCCCCTGGGTCGTCTCCAGTGAATACAGCATGGGTGTATGCAGCTTGTAAATCTACCTCAACCCAATTGGCGATACGGTAGGAATTAGTCAACTCCAATCCATGCCGCCGACTAGCCCGACTCGGCTCCGTGGTTCCCGCATCCCCGACGAATACCAGTTCTGAGTCAAGGTCTAGATACCAACCAGCCAAGGTCGTTGTTGCTCCTGCAAGTGGCTTGAACCTTAAGCCTACTTCGGCCCCGCGGGAACCCACGAGCGGTGTCACTCGATCAACGCTCTCGCCGGTCACCGGATCCTTGGTGATAGTGGTTCCACGCGCATCGTTGCTGTGGAATCCGAATCCTCCGTTGAGGTACAGTTCTGCCTGACGCCACGGTCCGATCGTCAGACCGAATTTCGGGCTCACTCGACCAGCAAATCTTTGGCCTGAGTTCTCCGGTAAACTTGAGTCAACATCGAAGGCAAAGAGGTCGCCGCGTGTACCGAGCTCCGTGCGGAGGAGATCAAAAGGGCGATAGGTATTCTTAACATACAATCCCACTGAGTGCTCACCTACTTGGTCGCTCTTCACAGTCGAGAGCGTTTCCCTTTGTCTGGTGCGCTCTAGCGAGACCTCAGGTATGAAATCGGAGCGGTATTGAAGACCAAGCTCGCTGACCGAGTCTCCGCCCAGTAACTTCGAGTCAATTTCGGCAGAGTAGCTCCCGCCGATCGTAAAACGGCGATCGGTCTGTCTAAATTGATCCCCATTGTTCGGATCCTCTAAGAAGTAGGTAAAGTTAGAAAAAAGATCGAGCCCGTAGGTAAAAGCGTACACGCTCGCAGAGTGCAAAACATCTCCTCGCTCGATCTGATAATTTCCCGTTAATCCGTACCTGTACGACCGACCACCCGATGTGGTGTCGATTGATCCGGTTCGATCAATAAGCCCTTGCTCTACCGCGCGTACAGGAATCTGATCGGGAGAGTTCCATAAGCTTCGATAGGCCAATAACGATAGTCGTACTTGCCCGAGCGAGCTATCACGTCGAGCGTATTGAAGAAAGAAGTTTCCCTTAGCGAGATCCTCTTCAAGGTCCCACGGCCCATCGTAGAGCAGCCCCTCTGCGGCCGCTGTTATTATCGCCTTATTAGATCCCTCGTATGAGGCTCCCGTTACCGCTCTTGCAAAGCCAAAACTGCCTGCTTCAAGTTTGACAAAGGGGGACGCTATTTGATCGACTAGCGCTATCTTTGCCGCTCCTGCAGATGAAAGGTCTCCGAGTTCTGCGTAGTAGGTACCCTTCAGGAACTCCATCGAAGCTATCAGCTCAGGGATGACGAAGTTCATATCTGCGTAGCCCTGCCCATGTGCGTGCGTGACGAGATTCACTGGCGCTCCATCGACCTCGACCCTGAAATCGGTGCCGTGATCAAGATTGAATCCACGCAGAAAGAATTGATTCGCCTTGCCACCACCACTGTGTTGAGTTGCGATCAATCCAGGTACCGATTCAAGTATCTGCCCCACCCTGAGAAGGGGCCGATCGAGGATGTCCCTGGTGGTTAAAAACCCCTGACTAGCCGAGCTGACCTCTCCGCGCTCAACGGGCGACGCGTTGTTACCCTCAATGAGGATCGGGCTCATTTCGTGGACCGGAGTCGGCTCTGCAAATACAAGGTTAACGGGCGAGGGGAATAGGATTATTGACAAGAAAAAGAAGACATAAACGCTCAGATAGAGAGAACCAAACGTGCGGTGAAATATTTTTTGTCCTTGCATCGTAAGTGTTGATCGCCTAGCGTACACCAGGTAGGTCGCGCGGCCTACCAATGAGAGGCCCTTATCGGTCTCTTGTTTGGTATCATGAATAAATCTCTACGTGGAGTTAAAAATCATGATTTCGGTACAGTTATCCAAAGGTGCTACCACCGCGACCTCATCAAAATGTAGCTCCAGATGCAGGGTCCGAAGGCTCGTATCGCAAGCTCTTTGTGCGATATCAATAATCTTGTTTCAATCGACGATAACTTTGGCGTCGGATCACGACGATGGAGAGACCACATTTAAGGCTCGTAATCTGAGTTTGACGGATCTATACGCATTTGTTGAGAATTGGCAGGATGCCGCCGGAAGTGCTGATAACCTGATCTTGGTGATGAATACCAACCCTCGATCTCTCGCCCAGCAACCCTACTATTTCAACACGCGTGCGCTCTATGAATTCCACCTATCTCAGGTGGCAAACAGCAACAAGGCCAAGCGACCAACGGGCGCTGACGACATACAAGTGGGGTTTAGGTTCGGGCGACCAGATGCTTCAACGCAGAGGCAGCCGGTCTTCATGAGTTTGACCGTTCGTGGAAAAAAGGCGTTCTCCGGAAAGATAGGGAGTACGAGCTCTTTGGCTGATTCCATAGCAGGTAATCCGATTATCAACGCAAAAACGTTGAAAGGATCGACGGTCAGAGTTTTTGCCGGTTTGAGAGAGGATCCTTTCTATTTCGATGTGGAGCGCTTTTTCCGAGTCAGGTCCCTCTTGGCAACTGGTAGAAATTCGCTCGGTAATGGTCCGATTCAGGGAGGACCAAATGTATTTCGATCAGACGCCACGGCGGTTGATTTTACCGCAGGGTACAACGTTAATGCGATCGTTGTGAGCTTGCCGCTTAGCCTAATTCGTGCGGGCGTCCAGGAAAACGTGATTACCCAGCAAAACGTGTTTGATGTTTGGGAGACGATTAAGATACCCAAAGAGCTCGATACCAGATTTAATGCGGAGTACTCGAAACGCGGTGGCCCTGCGATGGTTCAGACTGAGCGGCTGGCAAGGCCAGGTATCAACGAGGCGTTGGTGCTGAGTGACAAGAGATTGGCACAGTTCAATTCAATTAGCCCTGACAAGGACCTATCGCCGGTGGCTGCTCCGGTTAGAGAGGAGGCTGTGGCAGTTCTGACAAAGTTAAACGAATACGGTAAAGCGAATGGGCTGGCGGCTCCGTCTGTGGGAGATGTAGCCACCGGCTTCCTTCCTGATGTAATGCGGATAGATACTTCGAAGAGTGTTGCTATCGGAACAGCTGCGTACAACTCTGATTTCGTGATCGTCGAAGGTTCGACCGCAGGCGCGATGCTCACTGGCGGCAGGAAGCTTGAGGACGATGTAATTGACGTTACTCTCAGCTATCTCCTTAATGGCGATCCAAGCGGAGCGAGTGTCAAAGATGGCGTAACGTATGCTGGTGGTACTACCTGCGCTACTGCTGGCCAAGGTACAAATCCGGGAAATCCTGGACACCGTTGCTTGAACGGTCAAACCACCCGCTTAGGTAGCGCGACTTTTCCATTCTTGGCTGCGCCGCAGTAGGGCTCAGTCAAGCAGAGTCGTGGCAAGGGGGCCGAGCTGTTTGTTGGTTGGAGCTAGGTAGTTTGTAAGGCTCTCTACATTAGCTGCCCCTTTCGAGAAGCGCCTTTTCAAGTATCTCCCAGTGTAGCTTGCTCTCTTCCCTCCCAGTTTTCTGATAAAGAGAGATAATGGCGTCCAGCGACTCACGCCACGAGCGCTCGTCACCGCTCCGTTTATGCGCTAGTGCGGCGTTATAGAGATAGATCGGGTCACGTGATGTGAGAAAGGCTTGGTGAAAGCGCTCAGCAGCAAAACCATATTTACCCGAAGCGAGACTAAGTTCGCCCTCCAGACCCACGGCGAAGGGATAGTGAGGGTCAAATTGTAAAATCTTTCTTATGAGTATCGAAGCCTCATCACGCCGCCCCTGCCGCAAGAAAAAGCGGGCCACTATGGCACGGGTCCATAGGCTAGCAGTTCGAGAAGATTGCGGATCTGCTTTAAGAGCAGCGATATAGCTGGCTTCCGCCGCAACTAGATCCCCGCTAGCCTCTGCTGTGAGCCCCATCTGAAAAAACGAGCTAAAGCCCGGCTCCAAGCGACTAAATTCCGAGGCTGACATCCGAGCCTCGTCTATCTTTCCCTGTGCTAAGAGAGACGAGATTAGAATCTCATAACCCTGCGATCCCTGCATTTCCAAAAGCTGCTTGCTGAGCGCTACAGCTCGATCAAATTCGTGTTTATGCGATGCAATTCGTGCGAGTACCTCGAGCGCGTCTTTGTTTTGAAAGGTCGCAATATCCAATGAGGAGCGTGCGCGCTCTTCAGCGCGATTAATTAAATCCAGATCGTGGTGCTTGATTCCGAGGGAAAGATAGGCTCGAGCAAGATGTGCCAGAGCGATCGAAGCTTCAGGATCGCGTGCAACTCGATGCTCAAGGTCTTTTACCTCTGTAGACGGATCTGGTTCGTACGATAGTTCTGGATCGATGTGTCCAAGGTTTTCCAAGGTATGGAGCTCAAGGCCGCTGGAGCTTGTACCGTAATACGAGAGTCGATAGACTAGCAGTGCAAGAGAAATGCATAGAAATAGCGTGATTGCTCGTCGTAACGGGATGCTTGAGGTTCCCGGAGGTGAAGTCGGTGTATGCGTTGTGTCCTTAGACATAAAACAACAAAAGCGTCGCTCCAACGTCGAGGGATTGGTTCGGTGGTCAAGTGCAGACTACTAATAAGTGTAGCAACTATGCTTCTAGCAAGTCCACTACTTCGAAACGCCCACGCACACCCGTTCGACATGGTTATAATCAATGTTTCGCTGGATAGCTCAGACGGAACCGATTTGCGCGGACGAGGTACTATTTCACTGAGTTCCCGAACAAAAACTGAAGACGATGATGGTCAAGGGCAGAAGCAGCATCCCGATCTGGTTGTTTCTGATATTATTGGAGAGCTCTCCGTTGAATCTCCTAGTAGAGGCTGTTCGATTTCTGTTGATAATAGGGATGTAGTAGCAGATCAGCGCGAACATTCATTTAGTGTTCTGTGTCCAGACGGAGCTACGGCACAAGAGCTTCGGATCATACGACACCCGGAGCGCTTGGCCGGAGCTCCTGACGGCCTCACTACGATCTATTTCATATCGCTCAAAAGTCAGCGGTATACCGTCACACTCAATCGCGGTCAAACCGAGAAACGTATAATCTTTGAGGATAGAGCTATAAACCTCGATCTGCTCCACAGGGGAATAGAGCATATCGGCGCAGCAAAAAAGGAGTGGGTTGTTAATTCTGCTCTCTCGATACCCGAGGGGATAGACCATATACTGTTTGTTCTGACTCTAGTGCTTGCCAGCTCATCTCTGCTGTCGCTGGTGAAGAATGTAACAGGCTTCACCCTCGGACACTCAATCTCTATGGCTATAGCAACGCTCTTCAAGACCACGGTACACCCCGCAGTAATCGAACCAGCAATCGCGGCATCGATAGCCCTTATGGCGCTCGATGCTATGCGTAAAACACCGCGAAAAAGGGCCTGGATACCTGCGTCCCTATTCGGCCTCTTACATGGGTGTGGCTTTGCGTCCGCGTTGCTTGAACTTAATCTTAAAGGAAGCGCGCTAGCGCTTGGTCTGCTTCTCTTCAATCTAGGAGTTGAGATCGGTCAGCTTATCTTCGTACTTATCTTCCTAGTGTTGGTCTCTCTCGCAACCAAGCTAGTCGGATCTCGGCGTCCGACAACGCTTTTCGTATCTAGCGCTATAGTACTTGTTGCAACGTGGTGGTTCATCGAGCGCATCTCGACAGGGTCGTGATGCCTAGAGAATCGAGGCGAATCAACGAATTCGCCGTGTTTCGCTGGGAGCTATGCTGATGAGTGAGAAAATCAATTAAGGATGCTCTGATTAAGTCCAGAGAAGGCAAATTGCCTGTGTTTTTGTGAAAGTTTCGGCATGACATTTTCCTTAAGGGCCTGCTGGAATCGCCTGTTTTGCCCTTGACCTCTGAAGAAGTCCTCGTTTTACATGCAGTAGATACACTACGCGTGTAGTTTTAAAATTGTACGCCGTGCAGCGAAGATGTTGGCCAGAGCAAATAGGGTAAGGAGCTGGCAGGCGTTCTTGAAGATTCCTCGATATCGCACTTTGGCGTAACCCCAAAGATCCTTATACGATCCGGAAGGGGTGTTCCCCTTTGGCGCGAACCCTGCTCATACGGCGATTCCAGTTTTTATCACTCTCAGAAAGAGAACGTGCCGGAGTAGCTTTACGTGCAACACACCACGTGCCGCCCACGCCACACGCCGATTCTAGCTTCTGGGATTGGAACCACAGAGGACTTGAGAGGAA
>JBBAUR010000009.1:0-89357 GCA_040398075.1 Bdellovibrionota bacterium
GTGACCCATGTGGGTGCCGACCCCACTCCTCCCGGGTGAAAACCGGGTATTCCGAGCCGCGAAACTGATGGGCCGCTGGGGGATTGTCGTTGACAATCCCCTAATGTCTCACTTCTTTCCGACGACCCCTCCGGCACCCGCTGAACCAGGTGCTGCAGGTGCTACGGCGGTGCCACTTGACGTAGGCTCTGCGCTCTGCGCTGGAGATACAGATTCAGCAGGAGATGAAGTGACAGCCACTTCAGTGACCCCCGGGGCCCCGCCCTGCTGGGTTGGCTTCTTGTGTGAAGAGTCGCAGCAAATCAGGGCGACAGAAAAAACGAAAGACAAAATCAGTGATCTCATGTTTATGTATCTCCTAAATTCCTCTAGCATTAGCTTTTGGAACATGCGTGTTATTTATGTCTGACTAGTCTGATTGTACAACATACTGCAAGAGTCTGAAAAACAAGAAAAGAGAATCGCATGCCAAGAGTCAAAGACCTACAGAGGTACAGAAAAATCTACTCATACTATAGACCGAAGCCAGTCGAAGAAATCACGACTACCTTCGATGAGGTGATCATACAAGGTCTAGACTGGAAACAATCAGTCATCGCCGCCTCGACCGGTAGCATCACGGCGTCCTTGCCCACCGAGACCTCACCATATTTTTGGCCAGGTGGATCAGGTAGCTTCACGCTTGACGATGTCACCCTTGAGCATGAGGATAGAGTCCTGCTAAAGGACCAAACAACGGCTTCACAAAACGGCATCTATCTGTACTACACTAATGACGTCAGCGGAACGTATTGGTTTAAGAGGTCCTTGGATGCCGAACAAGACACGTTGACAGCCGCCGCGGCTGTCTTCGTCGAGGAAGGATCAGCGAACGCAGATTGCGCGTTCGTGTTGACGACGAACGATCCAATAACCGTCGGATCCTCCTCGTTGACGTGGGCCAAGTTCGCAGGACCAGGCAGCAGCATATTCCTGTCGTCTGGAACGTACGGCAAAACGACATACAGCGTGTCGTTTGACTCAGACAACAATTACCCAAACTCATTTGGATCTGACGTCTTCTTTTACGTCAGCGGTACGATTGGTACGTCGACAGGCAGTGCCGGCAGGAAGGTGGCAGTCTTTGGTGGAGATATAGTCGTCAGTGGATCACTAGGTCAGGGCAGCAGTGTCAAGTCGTATGGAACAGGTTCACATGCCCAAGGTTTCATCAGCACGGCGTACGGTGACTATTCACACGCTGAAGGCAACAACACGATCACAAGCGGTGACTATTCACACGCTGAAGGCATAAGCAGCACGGCGTCAGGAGCCTCCTCACATGCTGAAGGTGCCTCAACAATTGCCTCCGGCTATGGATCACACGCAGAGGGAGGCATCACGACTGCTTCAGGCATTGGTTCTCACTCGGAGGGCAGAACAACGTCTGCTCAAGGTTCATACTCGCACTCCGAAGGCCTAAACACCTTGGCCATCGGAAATTACTCGCACGCTGCAGGAGTCGCAACGAAGACTGAGGGAGACTATTCGTATGCCGGAGGCGCGAACACTGTCGCATCTGGTGCTTATCAACACGTCGTGGGCCAATACAACGCCGAAGGCAACACAAGCTCCTTGTTTATAGTCGGCAACGGAGATGGTCTTACCCGCACTGACATTCTTCGAGTTAACTCGACTGACGTCCAAGTGACCGGTTCGTTGTGGGCATCCCTAGGAGTCAGCGGCTCGTTGACGCAACTGACGGACGGGACGTCATATCTTATAGCAGGCGCAGGCATTGGAATCGCTTCTGCGTCCAACGGAGGGGTCACGATATCAGCCGTCGGAGCAGGAGTACCAGGTGGGCCTGCTACGTCGATACAATACAACGACGGTGGGGCTTTCACAGGAAGCCTAAATTTCACATATAACGGCTCATCTGTCAACTTGACGGGTTCTTTTCTGGCGACCCTAGGCCTCAGCGGTTCGTTGACAACACTGTCTGATGGGACGTCTTACCTGGTCGCTGGAACCAACGTAACCATAACGTCGGCGTCAAACGGCCAAGTCGTCATCGGCGGCAAACCATCGTACTTCGATTCGACGACGGCTGGGTCGATCTTCACGACCGGTTCTGCAGCTTTCGTTGGAGGTTCCACCTCGATAGACTCACCAAATGACGTCGGTGCCGACGTCTTCTTCTACGTCAGCGGCACAGTGGGCTCCGGTTCATTCACACAAAAATTGCCTCTCTTTGGAGGCGATGTAGTTGCTTCAGGATCATGGCTGATGAATGTCGTCAGCGGCACTGTCAGCGGCACCT
Organism: Bdellovibrionota bacterium; assembly: GCA_040398075.1. Classification (GTDB taxonomy): domain Bacteria; phylum Bdellovibrionota_C; class UBA2361; order UBA2361; family OMII01; genus OMII01. The sequence goes on from JBBAUR010000009.1 coordinate 2,303, forward strand.
ACGCTGTCGGCCTCAGCGATCACCTCGTGGTCTTCACATACAACGTGGTGACGGCCACACTTCCGCTAGCTGCCAACGTAGGAACCAACATCGTCTTCAAGGACGGCACGGGGACTGCGTCGACTAGCCCACAGATGCTGAGCTGCTCATCAGGCGTCATCGACGGCGCAGCGACGTACACTTTCCCCGCCGTCAACTACTCCGCGGTGACGGTCGTCAAGGTGTCCCAACCTGACACCTGGGTGGTCATCTGATGGTCCCAGGAAGGTCCTGGAATATTTGAAAAATAATGTGTGGTGGAAACTGAGCGGGAGTAAAAACTAATATTCCTCGGGCTCTCATCGAACCCGAGGAATCATCAACGATCTCAGATCGTCTGTGATCTCAGCGCCACGCGCCCTGGGCCTGGCGGTCGTCGGACATCTGGACCACGATGTCCTCCGTGGGGAAGGCCATCTTGCACCCCTTGCCGACCACGTAGCCGCGTCGGATGCGGCTGGGCCCTGGCGGGTCACAGGCGCCGTCGGTCATGATGAGGAGGCCGTCCCATCGGCCGCGGTTCTTGGGATCGTTGGCGAGCCGGCTTGGAGCGTTGAAGTCGGTGCCACCGCCGCGGACTCGCTTGGCCGGATGGTCGGTGCCCCGACGCCACGTGTAGACGTCCTTGTCGAGGGCGATGGTGTCGAAGGGGACCACGTCGATGGTGACCTTCTTCGTCAGTGAGCCCAGCTCACCGAAGAACTCGGCCAGCATCTTGTTGTCCACGGAGCCGGACTGGTCGACGGCGACGAGGAGCTTCGCCTCATAGCCGCGCTTCACGCCCGGATGGATGTAGGGGTAGCGCTTGTTGATCCGCTTGATGGAGGTGGCCCGCCCGCCGCGGACGATGGAGCCGACGAACTGACGGAGGACGTTGCGCCAGTTGACCACGTTGCAGACCGACTTGCGGATCGCGTCGGCGAGGTCCATGGGGATGTTGCCCCACCCATTCGCCTGTGAGTCGGCCTTCTTGACGGCCTGGTCCACGATGGACTTCACCTTGCCCTCCACGTACTCTCGGACCTCGTCGGGTAGGGAGTCCCAACCGTCGTGGTCGTCGAAGGAGTCGAGGTCGCCGCAACCACCGCCGGCGCTGCCCTGGTTGGGCGGCAGCTCCTTCTGAATGGCGTCGAAGTACCACTCCGAGGACTTCATCGGAGGAAGGTTGGCGATGATCGCCGCGAGGGGCATCGCCGCCTTCTCCTCCTCCGTCAAGTCACGACCCTCGCGAGACTTGGGCCACACCCCCGGCATGAGGCATCCCTCAGGGAGGATGCGGTCGCCCGGGAGGTGGGAACCGTGACCGTTGCGGGTGTTGTCTGCGATGATGGAGTTGATGGCGAGGTCCGTCGCCACGTTCCACATCTGCGCCGGCTTGCGGCGGCGCCCGTAGAGGTGGCCGAAGACGAGGTGGTAGTACTCGTGGGTGAGGACGCCGCGGATCTCACGGGGGGAGAGGGCGGCGAAGAAGTCCGGATTCCACCACAGGCACAGCTCGTCGGAGGCCTCATCGAAGGTGACGCCGGCCGTGGGAAGCGACTTGGTGGGGGACTTGTGGATGTGGCGGCTCAGTTCCGCGAAGAAGGGGTTGTCCTGGAGGAAGGAGATGAGGTGGCGATCCAGGTTGAACTCGGTGGTGCAGGGGACGATTGCCTTCATGAGAACACAGTAACACCTTTCCGTCGGACATTGCACCGACAAAAATCCATGAGATCACAGATGATCTCATCGTGAGATACGTGACAGGAGGAAAGGGCCTCCCAGGACCCTCTAGGGGCCACACCCGTGGTCACTGGGTGGCCCAGGATTATTCGGGAATAATCAGGTGTGGATAATCATGCCACGTTATTCTTGAGATATTCTTGGCCCGCACGTACCACACCGGGATCGACGTCGTTCACGTTTCGTTCACGAACGAAGACGGGAAACCTGACTTTGCCGTCTTGGGTGAACCCGTCGTCGGTCAGCGGGTCGGGCTGTCCCTCCAACTCCAAGACCCTGCCGATCCACGTGTCAGGATCGACATCGATCTCAGCCTTCATCTTGTCGGTGAAGCCGCCTCCCACCCGGGTCACCACCCCGTTCGGCATCACCACGTGGAAGCCGCCCCACATCCCCTCTCTCTTGGAGCCTCGAGTGCCCTCGTAGTGGCCGACGACGACGCCCTCGAAGGTGGCCACAGGCTTCAGCTTCCGTACCGCATCGGAGCGCTTGAAGACGTAGGGAGCATCGAGGTCCTTGACCATGACGCCCTCGTGCCCCGCGTCCATGGACTTGGAGTACGACTTCAGTAGAGCGTCGACGTCGTCGACTAGGTCTCCTGGGACGGCCTTCACCGGAGCTTCGGAAGGCAGCACCTTCATCAGTTCAACAAGGACTTCTAGTCTGTCCGTCAGACTGAGGGGACACTCCTGAGCCTGCCAATCAGAGAACGGGATGGCGTCGAAGACGTTGTAGACCATGCCGCTGTCGTCCTTCGCGGTCTTGTGAGACATGACGACAGACGCCGACTCGTTCCAATCTCGACCCATCGCCTCACCGTCGAGGACGAAGTCGTCCCATGGAGCAGCCTCGAGGACAGCCTTGATCGTCGGAAGGGTGTCGAGGACAGTGCCGTTACGAGTGAACATGGTGACTGCCCCGCTGTGCTTGACAGCGACGCATCGGAGTCCATCGAGCTTCGGCTCGACGCGGAGCGGAAACGATAGCTCATCGTGGATGGTGACGCCTGAGTCCGGGTCGTACGCCGACTTCAGCGACTCAGCGAGTTGAACGCTGAACTTCGTGACGGAACCGGGCCACACCTTGTTCACGGTCGTCTCCTGGACGCCACAACGTAGGTTCTTCAGGAGGATGCGCGTGCACCACTTGGCCTGTCGTTCATCGAGGTGGGTGAAGAACTTCTCCACGGCACCACGGGCAGAGTTGCCCGTCAGCTTACGAGTGGAGAGGTCGTCGTTGATTAGCTTCAGGAAGGACTCCACGGCGACGTCGTCGTCTACTGAGCGCGTCGATTCCCTTGGAGTCTTGAACTTGGAGACGTAGTAGTTGACGTAGGGGTCACCGACTGCGACGAAGACACGTTTGAGTAGGTCGTTGCTGCGATGCTGCCGTAGGACGTCCTCCTTGTAATTGCGTGAGCCGTCGCTCTCCAGGGACTCGAGGATGTCGATCACTGTTTCCATACGTTACACCTTATCACGTCAGGTTGCGACATTGCACCGCTTCACTTCGTACGTCTGATGTGCGGCTTGAACGATTCACGTTCTGGGATCGTCACCCAATATTCACGGTTTCGTGGCGACCTCATGGATCCCTCGTTGACGACGACGCAGTACACGCCTGGCTTGATGTCCTTGACGAATTCACGATCGAAGCCGCGACATTTTCCTCCGGAACGCAGTCCCTTACGAAGGTCACGAGCTGTGCCCCACACGAATATGCTGTGCAATTTGCTGCACACCTCGTCGTACTTCTGTTTCGCCTCATTCTCAATCCGCTGCGCATTCGTCATCTTCATGAAGCGAATGGGACCGGGGACCATTGCGGTGATGTCGGCGGCCAACGCTGCGACGTCGGAGACACACTCAGCCCTCTCCATGAATTCATTCAAGTCAATCAATTTAGAAGTCTGCGTGCTGCACAGCACGCGGAGGTTGTAAGAACCCCATACGTTACCTTCGAGGTCGTTGAAGTAGTTGGCCGACTCCAGCCAGGCGACTGACAACGAGCAGATGTTTCCGTAGTAGGAATACGACGACCTGTGACTGTCCTTGTCCCTGTATGATAGTTCAATCACGTCGTCAGGGGTCTCCGACAGGAAGTGTTTCGATAGCTTCTCGTAGGTGATCTTGTCGAGGTATTGAGCCGAGGTCGACGTCATGATTCGTTGGACGATGAGTCGACTGATCAACTTCTTCTCGTCTCCTGGGGAGACGTCAGCGATTGACGTATTGACGGACTCGAACGGAAACGTGGCCTGCTGCATGACGTACACCTCTCATCCTTCCTGCGATACTTCGACACGAACGTTGGTGTCAGGCGTGTACCTGAACGTGAAACACGGATAGTAGTCCTCACCGTAGTCTGTGCCGATCGTCAACCAAGTGTGTCCCGTGGTGGAGTCGACGAGGACCCAGCCCGAGAAGTCGTGTTCAGAGCCGGAGGTCGATCTGGTCGAGACACCCCCAGCCTTGAGGACGACACGTGCTATCGACTCCCTGAAGAATACGCCCCGGGGCTCCACGATCGCGAACTTGTCGAAGAAAGACCGATATTCATCGACGGAATCGTCCTCGACCGCCTCGAGGAACAACCTGACGTCCCCCATTCCGATGCAGAAAGTGGTGTCGTCCACCCCGTAGAAATCGTACTCGTGACCCAACATGGTGGTGAGAATATCTTTGGGGAAAGTATGAATGACCGTACCGGTATGGGTAGTGATACGTTCTCGGGAGGACTTCATAACATGATGATACACTGTCAGGAATTAACTTTGCACCGAGTTTGTCATCAGGCTTCCTCGATGAAAAGAGGACTGACTTGACCCTTCCAAACATTCGACTCTCACGAGTCGCCGTATGACTCTTCTTCGCTGCGTCGCCGGACGCATAACAACGAAACGCATAGTCAGGGCGAGGTGTTCGCCCCCAACACCTGTCGATGACGTGAAGAGATAGCTGGAGTTGCAGTTTGCGATTAGAGCAGATCTCTTCTCGTGTGTGCCCCTCCCAGTTCTTCCCTCGAATGACCTGGCCTAGGCCGATGGAACGACCGTTGTCTCCATTCGACCTGCATTTCTCCACCTCCTCGCGGAGGCCTGACTCGACCACCGTCGCAGCTGTCAAAGCTGCGACGGTGTCTTCCAAAGTGATGCCGCTCTTCATGCGGCCGGCAGAGTGTTCTTCCTCTGCGACTTGAACGATGTCCTGAAAGACGGACTCGATCCTCTGCGGTGCTACCCCTGGTAGCACCGCTTGAAGCAACAGAATCGCTGCTGCTGTGTTGAGAGGCATGTGTATTCTCCTTCACCCACAGTTGTTGTGCGGGCCCAATACATATCACTTGTCTTCTTGTTCGACCTGGTTCGTTGCGGCGGGCTCGATAGATTGCTCCGATTCCTTTCGCTTCTTCTTTGTGGGAAGGGCCGAAGTTACATCTTGTGGCTTCTCTGCGACTGGTTCGGGGTCGGGAATGGGTTGCAGCACAACTACTCCTTCAGTCGGGGACGACACGTTTGGAACGCCATTATGTCCTGTGACTTCCTTGAATTCTTCTGGTGAAGGTGTCTCTACACCCAACGAGTCACAACGCGTTTTCAACGTCTCATACGTTACGATTCCTGATTCCTTTAGGAATAGAGCTAGGTTGCTCTTGCGCCGTTTAAGCAGATTGAGAAGCGACAGCTTCGGCAAGTTTTTACTCTTTAGTCTCATTTTTCACCTGTTGTTCTTTTGAGCATCAATTTGTAGGAGGACTTCATAGATCGCCTGTTGAAACTGTGGGGACTTTGCGATCACATCGATCCTGTCCTGTGGAACGTCTAGGCCCCAATTGTCGACCAGCGCCTCTACGAATTTCTTCATCACACGCAACACGTAGTTACGTGCTGACGAATGATTCATCTTGAATCCAATCTCCGTCATCATGCCAGAGATCTCTCTGTAATTAACGCCCTCCTCTTCCGAGACTGTGGCGTAATTGGACTTCTTATTGTCTTTTTTCATTTGAGACTCACCCTCTCCTCATGCGCATCTGTCCAAACTTAGCACGTTGCAGTTGTTCCAACCTTTGAGTGAGGTCAGTTTCAAAGTCTGATGTTTTCTCATGCCTGTCTCTCAAAGCTCTTAGAATTTCTTCAAGGGCGTCTTCGAAGACGAGAAACTTGCGATACATCACGGTGGTCATGGCAAGCTGCAATACCGTCACGATAGCCACACCCAGAAGCGCAAAGTCGCAACGTGTCATGTGAGAGGGTGTCCCGCAGCCATGGCGTCGATTTCAAGACCTGTGATGGAGTACTCGTCTTCAGAGGCGTCGTCTATCAGGCCAAACCTCAACTTCAAGATCGCCGCCTCTTTGTCTGTAAGAGTGTCGAGGACACGTCTGACGATTCCTAGAAGTTCTTTTGAAGAGGCGACAGCGAATGGATCGCTGTCGTGCCGTGTGTCCTCGATCTTGTCTCGCAGAGAGCCTGAGTCAGGATCAGAGTTATACGTCTGATCAAGCGACACGACAGAGTTCTTTGAGGACATCGTCGCCTTTGCGACGTCTTCAGACACGTCGACGGAGGAGATCAAGAACTCCTCCGTCGCTTCCTCACCCGTCGCACGCTTGAAGTCCTCTGACGCTTGATTGATCTTCTTTTGAATGCCCGTGATGTAGGCAGGCAGTCTAATCATCCTCTTCCTCTTCAGGATGTGCTGCCCAATCGCCTGCTTAATCCACCACGTGGCGTATGTCGAGAACCTGAAGCCTTTCTTGTAGTCGAAACGTTCAATCGCCTTCATCAGGCCGATGTTGCCTTCTTGAATGAGGTCCTCAAGGGGCATGTTGTGACCCTTGTGCCTCTTCGCGATCGAGATCACGAGCCTGAGGTTGCATTCGATCAGTTTCTTTCTCGCCCTCTCAGCCGGGACTCCTCCTGCCTCATAGACCTGAAAGAGACTGACGACGTCTGGGTGCTTCAGTTGTTCGTATTCTCTCAGCTCGTCGATATACGTTCCTATGATTTCTGAGTTGGAGTTTGAGTTCCTCTTGTGGCTGACCTTGTCGTTCATGTCTCTTTCAGTTCAGTTCATGCTCGAAACGTCTTGGTCGAAGTATCCTCGAACGTCTTCTGACATCGACGAGACGTACTTCTCGTGTGAGATCCTGCGGGCCTGCCTCAGAGACAGTTCGCGTTGAACATAGCAGATTTCCGTTTCCCATGCCTCAGCCGTGTAGCCGTTCCTGATTGCCCTGTCCCTGTCGTTGGCGAGATACGAAACTCGTCGAAGAAGCTCTTCGTCCGATGCATAAGACAAGGTGTCCATGTCGATCACGTCAGGCAATGTGACAGTCTGATGCGAATTCTTCTTAACGATATTCTTCTTCATTTTTCTTACCTTTCCTTTTATGATAACCACGAGAGAAACAGCTTTACACCCTTGCAGCGTTTATTTCACTTCAAAGTGTTTCCCCACAGCCTGTAGCGCGGTCATTGCTTCAACGAATTCTAGAACAGTGCGTCGACCCATGACTTCTAGTGAAATCCTTCCCATGGTAGAGACAGCGATCGTGACGTCACCTTGAGACGATGCGTACGCCTCTTCCCATCGTTCTAGTCTTTCCGTGAGTGATATCACTTGTCCCATAAACATTTCCTCCTGATGAATCGAGATCCAGGACACCCCATTCGTTGTGACCGATGGTGTATACGACTCTTTTGATGCCTGCCGCCTTGAGACGTGTTTGGCACGGGCTACATGGTTTCGCAATCGCCCATGTTCCATTCTTAAGGACTCTTGCGACCCAGATCGTCGAATTCGGAGTCATCTTCCTGACCAAACGTGCCTCTGCGTGATGATCAGGGGCGTAGTCGAGTGCTGACACGTTTCGTGACGAAACAATGACACCATCGTTCCTGAGACCCACGGCACCCAATATGAACGTCCTGTTATCGACGCTTCTGTTTGAACTACCGATCGCCACCGCAGCGGCCTGGGTCAACATCTTCTTGTCGTTTGCCATGGCGTAAGACCACATTATCATTCGGTGACACGAGATTGCACCGCGTGACAAAAAGAAAAATCACCATAGTTATGGCCATGAATGATCATCTCAAGACTTCTGCTGCTGGTCTGGAAATCATCGCGAAGTGGGAGGGCTGCGTCCTCAAACCATACAAAGACATCGCCGGCTTGAGGACGATCGGGTTTGGGCACCTGATAAAACCGGGCGAGAATTTCCCAGATGGCGTCGCAATCACACGTGAAAGAGCCCTGGAGATCTTGGCGAAGGACGTCGAGATCTGCGAAAAGGCGATAAAGAGACACATCAAGGTTCCCCTAAACCAAAACCAATTCGACGCGTTGGTGTCCTTTGGCTTCAACTGCGGGGTCGGTGTGTACATCAACTCCGGTGTGGCAATCGCGGTGAACTCTGGGCAGTTCGACAAGGTGCCCGAGAAGCTCCAGGAATGGAGCAAGGCACGTGTCAATGGAACGATGCAGGTCGTCATAGGGCTTCTGAACAGAAGGAAGCACGAGTCTGAGGTGTTCATGAGACCTGTCGACGTCACTCCTGCGTGTGACCCAGTCGTCGCGTGGACCAAAGAGTCTCTGATCGAGGCGCAAATAAGCTTGAAGAAGCTAGGCCTATATGGCCTGAAGGTCGACGGCGTATGGGGTCCTGGTACATCGACCGCGATTGAGACGTTCGCGAGAGACGCAGAAGTGACCCTCGCGAACCCACAGTCAGGTGTACCCGCTTCTCTGTTGCAATTGCTGCGCGACAAGACGGCTAACTGTTAGACTTAGAATAGTTGTCAGTCGCCCATCCGCCACCCTTGAGGACGAAGGACGTGCTACGTGAGATGAGACGATTGTAGCAAGAAACGTGACATTTTGGGCACTCAGCGTAAGGCTCAGCCTTAACGGATTGTTCAACTTCAAACTCATTCTTACAGCAGAGACATCCGTACTCATATGTGGGCATGACATCACCTATGTTCAGACGATTATGTCGATGGGAAACAGCACGAGGATAGGATTCGTCTTCGGAACACCAGGCTGTCTATCGATCGATAGTGGTCCCTGATGTGAAACGAGAAAGTGAAGGGTTGGATCTTTAAGCAGATCAGAAAATCTGACTTCAATGTCATCGAGCCAGCATAGCTGAGAAACCAGTTGGCAGATCTGTGAGTAATCAGAATGAAATGGATCATGCGCCGTCGCGTTCGGTTGAATCACCCTGACGTTTAGACCGGCTTCCTTGGCGGCCGCAGGAAATCCGTTGATGCCCTGGTAAGAAGAACCAGTGAAGTGCCAACCGTAGTTGCAGGCCTTTCCAGGCTTCGTCTCTAGCTGTTTGTCGAGGACCCAATGTTTTCCAACTGTGGACGCCAATCCAGCACCGGCATCGATTTGTTTTCCGACGTCAGCACTATGCTTAAGCATCGACGTGACACTGGTGGATATTGGCATTGGACGAGGCGCCGCTCGACGAACGGCATGTCGATACATTAGATCTGCCACCAACGGTGTTGGCAATGATGCGTCAAAGAGATCGGCCAATCTCTGGCTCAACTTTGCTGACACGTTGACTCTAACGCCGTCAATCTTCAACGCATCGTCCATCACGTTGAGTTTGAGTCTTCGACCCCCAGACTCATGAATGAGTTCTGTCCATTTCGCATCGAAGTCACCAGAGATGACGTGATCTTCGATGTACTTCTCCCTATCTTGCAGGTTCTCAGGAAACATTTTTCACCACATAGAAAGTAGGTTACTTATCGTCGTGCACGACGACTTTCACCTGCAGCATTTCGCATCATTTAGTATAGTAAGCATGCGATGAAAGTGCACTTCCACCCGGGGAGGAACGAGAGGGATTCGAACCCTCGGTGCCCTTAAGGGCACACAACATTTCCAATGTTGCTTCTTCAGCCACTCGAACATCGTTCCGATGAAACTTCATGATTTAAACTGGAGCTGTCCACTAGCTTCTGCGACCAAGAGGGCTTCAATATATTCGAGATGCGAGTCTGCACCAAAAATTTCTGCTCTCTTTTTCGTTAGATTCTCACGAGTCCTAAGAATTTCTTCACGTGTGTTGTTGATGTGAATCTTCTGTCCTGGTTGCAGGTTTGCAATTGCCTCACGAAGTTGAGGCAATGGAGTCATGACTTGCGTGTCTAGGTTGTTTACTCTTGGCATTTCTTCTAGATCCTAGCTGCGGAGGCAGGTATCGAACCTGCGACCCGGACATTAACAGTGTCCCGCTCTACCACTGAGCTACTCCGCATCAGAGTCGTCTTCAAATCTAAATCCAATTGTGGATTTCTTGCGTGACGAACCTCTCAGTTCCTCGATTGCATGAATGACACCAACTACAGCGGCGCCCACCTTAATGAAGGCAACGACCTTGGGAGAGCACAAGGTTTCCCATACGATGTTCTTCACTCGAGTGATTTTCTTAGCATCGACCATATTTCAATTCTACCGCCTCAGGTCGAACAAGTACAACCAAATTAGTCAATCAGCTTTTGGAGCGGCTTCAGCGGCTGCGTCAGCGGGTGTCGATCCCTTTGTCTTGAAGCCGATGTACTCTTCGGCGTCGTCTGGTCGCATTGGGTCACTACTACCCTTGTCACCAGGGGACTTGTACCAATACCCATGAATGTCAGTTCCTCTTTCTACATCGTAGGGGTAAAAACCTTTCACATCAGTGGGATCAGAAGTGACTCCTGGGCCACTTGGATTCTCTCTCAATATTCTTCTGATAATCCTACGAAGTTCACTAAGGCGTATTTTCATCCATTTTTACCTAGTCTGTAGACCTTGTCAATCAACGCTGTACCGGTAGCGTACTTCTCTCTACCGTCTTCCCAGTACACAAGCATGTCCTGATCGGGAGGTAGAAACATCGGCGTACCTTTGGAGAAGAAACCTCCTCCGTTAACGACAAATATGCTGTCTTTAACGACGCTCCTGTATTTTACAGAGATTATGCGATGGAAATCAGGGAACTTCTTCTTGAATTCCTCCATGCTAGAAAGCTTCAGTTTCTCGCCGGCGAGGTCGGCCTCTCTCAGCACCTGCTCGCTTTGGACTTTCTTCGAACGTCTTCCTAGCCCACCCGTTCCCATTAGTTCGATTTCGTCAGGGTCGACGGACTCACCATCGTATGGAAACCATTTACCAGGAAGCGCAGCTTCCTCGTTGAGGGCGTCTCTCACCATTTTTCTCAATTGTGACATTCTTAGTTTCATGTCGTTCCTACTTGATACGTATGTCGATGAGGCGGCAAGACGACAATAAATGGATAGACGACGTCGACAGAGAAGGTGAGATGGCGTCAAGCCAACTCCATAGACTGAATGACGTCACGTCGATGCTGCTTGACATGTTGTCTTCGAATGACGAACTTCCCAGCTGGTTACAGTCGAAGATCACTCGTGCCTACACGGACCTCAACGACGTCTTCGGTTACCTGGGCCTCGGTCGGACGAAGCGATGATGGAGGGCCGCAGGAAAAAGAAACGCGGCCTCTGGCCAACGTCCACGCGAGGCGGAAGGCTGGCAAGAGGCCGCGACAACCAGGAGAGAAGGGTTATCCGAAGTCGCTAGACGTTTGATCGCCTCGAGAAGACCTGATCGAGTGACAGACCCTCGGTCTCATCGACTTGATGTTCTCCGAGGATACGAGTCCGTAGATCCTTGTCGGGCTTCTTGAACTCCCGAACGAACTTGAAGCGTGAAGGCCTCTCCTTGATGGCCGGGTCGACCTTGCTCAGGTCGTTGACCGTCATGACGAACACGACTCCCCTATAGTCGTTGTGGACCCCATCCAGGGCGTTGATGATGGCGTCGTATGTGAACCTCACCTGTTCATTCTTCATGACGCATTCTCGACCGTGGAAGTAGTTGTCGAAGTCCTCCATCAGGAGGATGCAACGCCGTGGGATCTCAGAGAACATCCTGAGAAAGTCGACGTTGTCGTAGTCAGGGCGTAGACACACGACGTAGACGGGAAGTGAATACTTCCTGGCGAGGTACTTCACGAACTGCGACTTGCCGTTGCCGGGCTCTCCGTGGAGGAGGCACCCTGTCTTCGATCTACGCCCAAGGACGACGTCGACGACCTCCTTCTCGATGTCCTCGTAGGACCCCTCGTTGAGGTAGACGGCGGCCCCAGGGTCCGTCGCCAGTTCACCTAGCCTATCGGATCCGTTGGGTCCCAAGGCCGAGATGGGGACCGTGCCCAGGGACGGGTGCGATCGAACCACCTTGTCGATTCGACGTCGATGCCAACGGAAAAACGTGACCGTGTTGACGTCCTCCTTTCCCTGCCAGCCCGCTGTCAGCAGGCGCTCGTTTCGAGCTAGGAAGAAGGGAGTTCCATCGATCACGGCGAGGACCTGATAGAGACGTGGAAACTTCGGCTCCTCCACGTGTTCCGAGTCCAGTACCCAGTGCCACGTTGCGTCCTTCTCCACCCTGACGATGAGACGTTTGGCGACCTCGCTGTTGAGCGAATACGTGCCGAGGACGACGTACTTGAAGACGGCCCAGATTGAGACGACGACTGTCCCGATGACGCCGATGAGGCTGATGATGTTTGGCATGGTGCCTCAGATCGAGTTGCAAACTAGTTCGATAGGTGCTGACTCACCGTGCTGAACGATTTGATTTCGTCGTTTAAGACTGGCGACCGACGTGATGAGCCCATCTACGACCTCCTCCAGGCAGTAGATCCGCTCAAGCAATTCGGCCTTCGTTAGGCCTGACTTCTTCTTCTTCTTACGTTTGCGCATGAATGACCTCGATGGTATCAGGCACGACCTTTGTGGTTCGTGGCCGTGGACTGGGTGACGGTGCGAAACTTGACGCCGGGATCTGTGGACAGGTGGGAACCTTTATTCATTTATTCATTCCTTTGTTGTTTTACCATGATATTTAGAGTTATGAACTATGTGTATATTATTACTTGTCTAGTGAATCAAAAACAGTATGTTGGACAAACAAAAAATCCTGAGGCACGAAGAAGGGGACACTTTTTTCTTTATCCCAACAAAGAAAAAAGAAAACAGGTTATTCATGAAGCTATAAGAAAGCATGGAGCAATGTTAAGGAAGGTCATAGGACACGAAAGTTGAAAAAAGAAGTCGCTACTACAGCTTTCCCTTATGATTCATTGGAGCCGATGCAATGATTGTCTTAAACTTAATCCCAGGATCTGTCGAAAGATGAGATCCTAGTTGACATGAACGTGATTTATGAATCCCGCTGTTGTTGCGCCAGAACGAGGCATAACGGTTACGATCGGCGGCTGACTCGAATGACAGGACGGTGACAGACGCCTGCTTGCCGTCGCCGTTCGCCAGGCCCAGGTACTTGACCGCGGGCTCGTCGGAACAGTCTGGGCACGTGCTGATGAGACCCCCGGCACGAATCTTCGCTGGGGACATGGTGTCGTACTTGGACCCGCAGGATACACAATCTCGCAGCATGTTACCTCCGTTGATGGTCTTAGTGTATCACATATCACACGCTCAGGTTACTTTGCACGGGTCCGTGGAACAACCCCTCGAGCGCCGGCATCCCCATCGCCCTCGACGGAATCATCCACGCGCGCGTGGAACAACCGAGCGACGGCTACATCGTCGCGCCATCGACCGCGAATCATCCACGCGCGCGTGGAACAACCCCTTCTCGTTCAGCCAGGAATATGTTTCCTCGTTGATCGATACCAAGAAGTGGACCATTTCGCTGCCGATGGGAACGAAACGTCTCTCTACGGCGGACCACAAAGTTTCATCTTCGTGAACCAGATGTCCAGATCGCTTGTGCACCCACTCGATCATGTCGCCTGGCTTCATGGTCATGGCCTCCTCAAATGGTCTGCGAAATCTCAGCGTTACGTCGGGCGACTTCTTCGGAGTCGAAGTCCCAGTTGCGCATGGCGAAGTCAGCGGCCTTGAGGCGCTTACCTGAACCCCAGCTGTCCCTGATCGTGACCGTCGACTTACCGATGGAGACGATCCGCCCAGTGTAGTGGAGGTTCCACGAGCCGTGCTCGGCCTCGTCTCCCACCTCGAACCGGCGCATGCTGGTGAACGCGTCGTCGCGGAAGAGTTCCACGAGGACGTACTTGCCGGGGACGAGTGTGGCTCGGTACCGTCGAAGACCGCTGACGTGCTCGTAGATGTGCATGGTCCAGTTATACACCGACCGTCACAGGCTTTGCACCGCGAAGATCATCGATGATCTTTGGTGGTCAGGAATATTCGGCAATATTACCGACGTGGGAAACACCTGGACTCAACTCCCGAATATTCCTGACGTCACCTGCGGTCGCAGTTGTAGCTCAGGAACGAGAGGACGAGGGACAGGACTGCGGACATCAAGAGGACCGCCCGGGTGGGACCCACGACTTCGGAGCCGTTGAGGAATCCGGCGCACAGGAAGGAGAAGCCGGAGACGACTGCGTAGACGTGCCACGTCCTCATCGGACGACGTCCCACGTCACCATGGTCCCGTGGCACCTCGGGACGTGTGAGAACGTAGGACTCTGACGACCTCATCCACACCCGTGCTCATTCACCGTTCCCTTCAACGACTCTTGAAAAGCCTTCTCTCTCGGACCATAGCTGAACATGACGATCCGTGGTGCTCCGTCGATGGTCACCAAGCCCTCGACGAGGTGCTTCGGTCTCACCCGTAGTCCATTCCAAGTCACGCCCCGCTTGCGAATGATGACTGCCGTGGTGTTGTGGCGTAGGTCCGTAAGCCCGACAGAGGAATACAGGCGCGGCTCGCCGTCGCTCGTCAACGTGTCGCCCGACGCGATGTCTCGTTGTCTTTCGTCCTCGATCTCTTCAGGCGACCGGTTGTACCAGATCCACGTTCCCCACGGGAGGACGACGGCTTCGTGTTCACTCATGACGTCAGCTGTGCCTCATTCGACTCGGGATTTGCACTGTGGGCCTCACCAGTCCGCGGCCGCTTCGAACTTCTTTCAGTCTTCGAATATTTCCCGAATACCCCGGGATCATTCAGCAGTCCCTGTTGTAGCTAATGAAGGACAGGACGAGGGCCACCGTGGCAGACGCGAGGAAGACGCCTCGGGTGGGTCCGGCGACGTCGATCCCCTCGAGGGCCGCGGCGCTCAGGAACGAGAAACCAGAGACCAGGGAGTAGACGTGCCACGTCCTCATCGGAGGTCCCACGACACCATGGCCTCCTTGAGACTGAGGTCCAGTCCGACGGGGGCCGCGGCGGCCCGTCGAATCGCGGTGCGTGCCCTGTTGCGAAGTTCGTTGGCGAGGGCCGGATGACCGGCAGCCCAACACTTCCAACCTTCCTCGTCGAGGGGACCGATGACGCCCGTCGGGGCGTCGGGGTCGAGGGTGCGGACGACTTCCCACATCTCACGGGCGACTGACTCGACTAGCTTGGAATCACGATCGATCATTGGACATCGGCCTTCCTCCCGGAGGTCCCGGGGACGACGAAATAAGTATTCGGTTCGTAGGGCAACACGCGGGCGGTCAGGAACTTTGTGGGTCGTGGGGCGACGACGAGGGGAACGGCGCGTCCCATGACCTCGAGGGTCTGTTGAGACACGCCGTCGTCCCAGTCAGCGGCCGCCATGGAGTGGGCCGGCACTTCAGTCACCGATGGAGTGACAGCCGTCTTCCACGAAGAGGGTCACCTTTCCGTTCGGATCGCCAGGCTGGACCTCCTCCCTCCGGGCGGGCTTCCCGGGGAAGAGGGCGTTGAAGCGCATCTCCGCCCGGGCGGCGGCCTCCTCGAGGGGCTTGAGGCGCGAGTACAGCGGATGGAGTCGATATGTGACGTACCAACCCGTGCGATCAGTCCAGTCGCTCTGGACCAGGGTGGTGCCGAAGTCCTCCACGATGAGGACGTCCGGATCGAGACCAGAGGACTTTGACTCCTCACGGAACAGCTTGACGATGGTGCCGAGGACGTCCAGGTAACGGGGACTGGTGGCTGCGTCCTTGACTCGAAAGGGCATCTTGATCATGAATATATGATATACCTTTTGAGGTGTAGATTGCACCGTTGAGGACATACGTAAGGAACGAGGAGTTCACACATGAGACTGACTACAAGACAGCTGAAGAGATTGATCGCCGAGGAAGCTAGAAAGGTCATCGAAGAAGAAGGCACCTTCGCAATACCCCTCGTGAAGATCACCGTTGGGAAAAAAAGCGCTTCAATTATGCCTGAAGATATCGAAAGCGTAATTGCCGTGATCAACAAAGCTAAAAGAACACCTTCTATAGATCAATTCATGGACGCAATGGAAACTTTGGGTTTTGATCTGCCGGGCCCAGAGACAATAAAGGGCGTAGCGCCTCAAGGCGCCGGTGGGCATGCCCCGCCCAGTGTGTCCGAGAGACGCATCAGGCGCCGCGGCCGTTATTGATAAGGATACCCGATCGTCGGCGCCGGCAGGCGACAACCGACGACGGGATGGATCCTCCCATACGTGACGTGCCCCGTGCAGGGGTCACGACGTGGGACGTTGAAGCCGTTGTCGAACTCGGCGTAGCATCCGGAGAAGAGGAGAGCGAAGACGGCGACCCACGACCTCATCGCCCTCCTCCCGGATCGGCGCAGCAGCGGAAGCCCGTCTGGAGCTCGTGGAAGTGTTCGTCGTGGTCCACGGTGACGGGGCGACACCGGTTGCGGAGGTTGCCCCACCAGCCGCCCTTCAGCCCGCTCATCATCTTCCGCCCGCCGTTCTTGGCGGAGAAGTGGGGCCGATCGAGGACCACCCACTCGTCGATGTTGCCCACCAGGTTGCACACGCCCTCCGGGGTGGAGCAGGAGTGGAGCTCCGGGTCGTCCACCGGACGACGGTGGTCGCACAGGACGGCGCCGCAGGCCAGAGGCTTACCGATGTCGTGGTTGCACCACTCCGGTCGACGGGTCCACCCGTGCGGATAGGGGCGGCCGACCTCACCCTCGCAGGCGAAGGTCCACTCGTGTTCCCGACACAGGCGCATCCCTCGGGACTCGCACGTCGCCACCGCTGTCGTCCAGGAAACGTCAGCGATCGGCATCCCATGGGGACCGGCGGCCTCCAGCCTGTCGATGCAGACGTCGACGCGGCGTCGGGCCCCGCGGCATCGGGTCGGGGTGGCGAAGCGTCGACACCGGGCGTAGGGCAACTTCGAGTCGTCGATCCAGTCGACGCAGTCCTGCTCCGGAGCGAGGCACATCTCACCGGTCACCCTGACGGAACCAGATGGGCACACCGTGGGTCGTGGTGGGGGAGGCACCGGTTCCGGTGGTGGCGCCGGAGGTGGGCTGGGCGCCGATGTGCTAGCGATCGAGGGGGTCGGATCGGACGTACCACGCGGACAACCGACGACGAGGACGACGACGAACGGAACGATGGTCTTCGGGTTCATGACTCTTTCTCCTTCACATGGAACCGACGAGTTCGGCGAGGTCGACACCGGCGGCGCACAGGGGCATCCGCCAGGCCACGGAGCAGGTCCCACCGACGCAGACCGACTCCGGGCAGGACTCCCCCAGGACATCTCCCTTGCAGACGAAATGGAAGCACTTCCAGTCGCTCTTCGGTGGACAGTCGGCGGACGACTCGCAGGGAAAGGGGTCGTCCGGGGCGGGGTGGGGAAGGTCCCGCCCGGAACACGAGGCGACACAAAACGAGAAGAGGACCGCTGCGGTGAGGCGTGGCGTCATGAGCCAACCTTACCACAGGGTACCCGGGCTTTGCACCGCAGGCCATTTCGTCTTTCAACGACAGGATCACGTGAGAGAGTCGGCAAGCGTCGCTTCTCCGGAGAAGTAACAGGGGGACGAGGGGCGGCAGGGTGCCGCCCCACCAGGTCCCGTCGACCCAGGCCGGCCGGCCGTCCGACAGGAGGACCCGGACCCACAGGCCCTCGACGTAGAGGACGAGGACCACCTGCCCCTGACCCACCACCTCCCCACCGGGGGCGCCGGTCCGGACCCCGACGTGGGAGACCGTGGTCCACAGGGACCCAGGCCTCACCGTCGGTCCCACTCCGGGGCGGCCCCCAGGGCCAGCCATCCGGCCACGGTCCGGTCGGGCTCGGCGGGGTCCCCGTGGCCGTAGGGGACGGCGTTGGTGGACCACCCCGGCGGCAGCCGGCGAAAGGGCCCGGCGACGACGGGGGCGTCGTCCAGGAGGTCTCGGGCGTGGCCGTGGTCCTCCAGGACCTCCCGGGCGGCCCGATGGGCCCCGTTGGGGTCGTCGGCGAGGACGACGAAGCTGAGGGTGACGTCGACGTTGTAGAGTTTCTTCATCGACCCTAAGTATGGGGGACGAGCCACACCGTGGGGACCCACAGGGCCACGTCACCCCACAGGACCTGGGACAAGGGGAAGCCCCCGTCCCAACGGGACCGGGAGACGAGAACGACCCCGGGGCATCGGGGCACGGGGACGGCCGAGGTCCCCCGTTCCACGTCGGGGTCGACCCGAAAGCCGTAACTGTCCGCCTCCACTCCCACGAGGTCCCCGGGGCTCACCGGTCCTCCAGGGGGAGGAGCTGCTGCCGGAGGACCCAGCAGACGGTCCCCCGAAAGAGGACCCGGAGGCGCATCGTGTCGGACTCCCAGGGCCCGAGGAGGAGGACGACGGCCCCGCGGGGCAGGGAGCCGATGGGCTCCCAGCGGATGTCGGTCAGGAGGGCGGAGCCCTCCCGGGCGACGCACATGGCCATCACAGGGCCACCGCCCGGACCCAGTCGGTCGGCACCCATCCGACCCGCCGACCGAAGAGGACCCGAGACCAACCGCCGCCCTCCTCCAGCAGGAGGCCGACGTCGTCCACGTCGACGTCCCAGTCGTCCCGACGGGCGTCGGAGGGTCGGCGCCAGACGCCGACACGGCGGGCGGCCCCGAAGCGCAGGCGGACGAGGCGGCTCACGGGTCGGCGCTCCGGACCCAACCGAGGGGCAGCCAGCCCACCACACCGCCGATGACGACGCGGCCCCACGTGGTCCCCGGGGAGCCGCCGCGGACCCCCTCCAGGAGGAGGCCCACCTCGCCCGCCGCAGGCGTGGCGGCCTCGTCCAGCCGCCGCCAGTCCCGCCACACCTCCACGGGTCGACTGACCCACCGCTCCAGGCGCACCACGTCCCCAGGCTCCATCCTCTTCATGGGACCGATGGTACACCGGCCGCCGGCGGCTTTTCAACCGGCCCTCCTCAGCGCAGCCTGACCTTCTTCTCGTGCCGGGTGACCTTGGTCAGGGCATCCAGGACGTCGTGCCGCCGGACGACCGGCACCGCGTCGATGATGGCCTCGATGACGTGGGCCAGCTCGGTGGCGCTGTCCACCTGGGACAGGGCCTGCAGGACGCCGGGGGCGTCGTGCATCTTACGGAGGACGTCGGCCCCGGCGACGGTCCTCTCGTGGGGGGCCCTGAGGTTCTTGAGGTCCTCCTGGAGGAGGAGGCGGACGTAACGCCTTAGTTCTTCTTGGACCATACAGGTACATAGGCCGCCCCGTCGAAAAAGCCTCTCGGGGGCAGGGCCACGCGTCATCGGCTTCCGAAGCCCGTCCCCATGTCGGGACCGACGCCTCGCAGGGCGCCGGTCAGGACCTTGAGGGCCCCGTTGAACGTCCCGCGGAATTCTTTGACGGCCCGGACCGCCGGCGCCGGGGCGTCCCGCCCCAGCTCGACGCCCTCGACGCGGAGCCGTTCGATGGCTCCCCTGACCCCCTTCGCGATGCCGCTCTTCGGATTGACCTCGCTGGTCTGCATCTCTTTCAAGAACGCTTCGTACCCGTTCCGCGCGTCCCTGTCCTCCAGGTCGACGTTGTAAGTCTCCTCGACCGCCGCGTCGATGGCCCGCCTCATGTCTGCGCTGTAGGTGCGAGACCACAGTTCCCGGCCGGCGGCGTAGAACGCCGCCAGGGTGTTCAAGGCGGGAAACATCATCCCGAAGTCGTTGGCGTCGCCCCTCATCTCCAGGAGGACCATCCTGACGTAACGCCTGACGACGCTCTCGTTCGTCTCCTTCGCGGCCGCGATCTCTTTCTTCCCCCAGGCCTCGTGGAGGACCCTGGCCGCCTTCACGAAGCCCTCGAAACCGCCGTCGTGGAGGTCCTTCATGAAGGCGTGCAGCATGGCCTGGGCCCCCTCGTCGCCGGTGTTGGTCTGCTGGATCGGGTTGGTCGCCGCCCCGCCGATCGAATCGAGCGAATCGATGCCCCTGTCTTCTCGCAGGGCCCTCCGCGCCTCCTCGGCGAGGAGCCTGCGCAACTGTCTCTGGGTCAGTCTCATGTCACGTGTTTTCCCTTCGTGGGGATATATACCGTCCCACGAGGAAAACGACGCGTCAGGATTCCACGGGAAAAAACTTCCCGGAAATTCCTGGAAAGTGTTCCCTGAAATTCCGGGGGAGCGTTCCCGGAAACGGTTCCCGGGAATTCCTGATGGGTCGGTGAATTCTGAAAAAGCTTCCCGGAAATTCTTGAGGGCGCTAAGCGCCGGCCGCTCCCAGGAAGCTCCAAACATAATGCCAGGGGGCCGGGGGGCTGGGGCCCCTTTTTGCCCCTTTTAGGGGGCCCTTTTTGGTCTTTCCAAGGGGGCCCCCTGGGGATCTCTGAGACCTCGGTGAGGGGGCCCTTTTGGGGCCCCACCCCTTCTGTCACTCCCCCTTCTGGGCCAGCCCCCGGCGCTCGATGGCGACCAGCTCCACCTCCACCTCCTCCAGGGAGGTCCGTGCCCTTCGAGCAGCAGAGGACAGCCACTCCTCGGTGGGACCTGCGCCGGCTCCTAGTCGCTCCAGCCAGTGGCGGACGGAGTACAGGTCCCGGCGCAGGCAGACCAGGGCTTCTCGTCGGGCGTCAGCGTTCATCGTTGGACCTCCCTGGCATCAGCTGGCTGGGCACACGCTTGTCCACACGGAGGTGGGCGACCAACACCTCCTGACGGGTGTGCCAGTCGAGGCGCGGCAGGTCGTAGTCGTGGTCGTAGCCGCAGGTGGGACAGATCTCATAGACCCGTGGGAAGTCCGGTGGACGGGAGGAGCTCATCGGCCCGTCCCCGCCGCGTACTCCAGGAGTCCCTCCACGTCCTCCGCGCTGATCCGCGCAGCCTGACGGGCCGACTCCACGGCCGTCTGCAGACCGGTCAGGTCGTCGTCCACGGCACCGCTTGCGTTCCACTCCACCGTCCCCAGGTCGTAGAGGATATCGGCCGCCTCCACCAGCATCCGGTGGACCCGTCGCAGGTTGTGAGCCTTGACGGCGTAGAACTGTTCCGCTGAACCATCCTTCATGACACCACGTCCCTTCTCGTTTAATCGGGAATATTCGTCTTCAAGGTAAGGTGGCCGGTTTATCGGATTAAGTCTGGGCGCCGTCGGAGGGGATCGAACCCACGTGTATCCAGCTACCCTTTCGACGGTTTAGGAAACCGAGGGGATACGACGGCGTGGTGGAGGGTGTCCGATTCGAACGGACGTAGGCTGTGCCGACAGATTTACAGTCTGCTCCCTTTGACCTCTCGGGCAACCCTCCAGGCGACGGACCATCCTACCCGGACCGGTCCGTCTCGTATACTGTCAATCGAGCTGACAGGGGGACTCGAACCCCCGACCGCCGGTTTACAAAACCGGTGCTCTACCGACTGAGCTAGGTCAGCTTGGTGCCCGCCGCGGGATTCGAACCCGCACTAGAACGAGTTTTAAGTTCGCCGCCTCTGCCTGTTGGGCCACGCGGGCAGGTGGTCGGCGCCCACTCACGGGCGCCGACCAAGGCGGTCAGCCGACGTCGATGGTGCCGTCCACCACGAAGGCGAAGGGCGCCCGGGCGTCGCTGCGCCGGTTGATGTCGTAGGCGCAGCGGTATGCGTCGCGACGGTTGCTGAAGGTGTGGGCCTCCGCCAGGCTGCTCCACATGTCGGTGGCTCGACCCGTGTAGACGGGGCGGTTGAGGTACCGACGGCCGTCGCGGTTGGCCACCACGTAGACGGGAGCCCGGGCGGCGAAGATGCTGAAGGCGGTGCGCGGGCTGGGGGCGGCGTTCGAGGCGATGGTCTTGACGTTGTTGTTCTTGCGCATGTGTTGTACCGTTCTTTCCTTCGAGTGACGTTGGGGTTTGAGGGTCTGCGCGCCCGGCCCGATTCGAACGGGCGACCTGGGGATTAGAAGTCCTCTGCTCTATCCATCTGAGCTACGGGCGCAGGTTGGGGGCGTGGTGTCGTCACGCCCCCGGGGGATCTAACTGGGCGGCCTCCGCGGTGTCAGCGGCGAGGGGGGCGACGTCGGCGCGGTAGAGGTAGAGGGGCTTCGCGACGCCGTCCACCTTCACCTGGACCCGCAGCTTGTTGACCACCACCAGGGTGCCGACCGCGCCGACGTGCTTCGCCGCACCGCCGACGACCGTCACCGTGTCGCCCACCGCCATCGCGGCGCCGGTGGCCACCGAGCGCACCGTACGCTCCGTCCGGGCGTGGACCATCAGATGCTGGGCCAGGGCCTCCAGCTGGGCCGCCGTGAACTTGGTGGTCAGGTCGACGACGGCCGCGGTGGTGGGACCGTCCAGGGCCGGCAGCTTGCTGCGGGCGTTCTCCACCTTGCGGAGGTGGGCCACCCGCTTCGCGTCGGCACGCTTTGCGGCGATCTCCGCCAGCTTGGCGGCCTTCGCGGCCGCACGCTCCTCGGCGCGCTGGGCCTTCTTGGCCGCCGCCTCCGCCTTCGCCGCCTCCAGCTTCGCGGCGGTCTCGGCAGCCTTGGCCGCCTTGGCGTTGAGGCGCTCGACGCGCTCGGCGTCGCGCTTCGTCCGGGCGGCCTCGCGGGCCGCGTCGGCGGCCTTGGGCTTCGCCTTCGCACGGGGATCCACGTCGTTGAGGTTGTCGAGGATCTCGGCCTTCATCACCTTGAGCTGCTTGGTCTTCGACATCTTCGGCTCCGCCGCGGCGATCTCCGTGTACATCGCGTCGCGGGCGGCCTTGCGGGCCTTCGCGGCCGCCAGTGCGCGGTCGATGGCGCTCATGGTGGTGTTGGCGTTGTTGGTGGCGTTCGTCGTGGCAGCGGTCATGTGAACCTCTCCGGTTCGAGCGTCGGCACCTCGCCGACCTCGTGAAACCATCTTACCCCATCTTGTACCGGCTTTGCACCGAGTCGCAAACTTTTTTTCGCAATCGATTCTGAGTGGTTAAACCACAATGATCACAATCGTTTGGATTAATGCTGATTAATCGTCCTCATTTGCATAATGGTCATTTGTTCTGGTTATTCCTGAAGCGAAAGAAGAGTCCCAGGGTCAATCCTACGGAGGCAAGGCTGGCTCCAATGACTGGATGGCCGTCGAGTACGCTGAAGATACCGACGGCGATCAGCATCGGCGGGAGCAGCTTCGAAGACAGGACGTCGGCCGGGGTCATGACGTAGGCCATCATGGAGGCCGTCCACAGATAGAAGAGGTATTGCATCGTTCAGTTCTTCCAGGGTTCGATGATGACTGAGAGGAGGAGGGAACAGCCCAGCAGGAGTCGGGCGCAGTCCCAGACGAACGTCATCTTCTCAAGGGTCACGACTCCTCCTCGGGGGCGGAACCCTCCTTGACGCCCTTGACGTAGAAACCGACGATGAATGAAGCAACGACGGCGGCGTCGACCAAGGACAACGAAGGATCAGTCCTCGCCTGGCGCATGGAGAGGAAGCTGCTGCCCGCGAAGAGCAGGGGCAGGAAGTAGTGACGGGCACCAGCACCTCGAGGCAGCATTCGGGTGGAGACGACGAGGACGCATATCGACAGGAAGATCTCAACTACGGTCATTGACGACCTCACGTACGACGAGGACCAGGATTAGAAGAACGAAGACGACCTCAAACAGAATCAAGTCATGATCTCCCAGCCGTCCTGTCCTGGAACCAACCACCTCTCTGATCCGTCGTCCCACTTGACGACGACGATGCCGTGAGGCAGCACCTCGGTCACCGTTCCCGTCTCGCCTGGAAGCACTTGCTCGTGGAGGTGCAGACAGAAGAGGGCACGAATCCTGTCACCGGGAACGACACGAGGGCTCTTGTCTTCGGTCGTCATTGTTCCTCCTGCATCCGTCGACGGGCGTCCTTGGGTCGCCGAAGCCGACGGTCGCGCATGGGACCACCCTTGCGGGTCCGTCCCATCGCGTACGCAACGATGCTCCTCGTCTTCTTCGGCTTCTTCGGCTTCTTCATGACTCACTCCTTCACGTTGGAACGCGCAGCGACGACGGTGCGAACCACCAGAACGACGGGGGCAGCGGGTTGCCACGCAGGGAGGAGAGGTTCGTCGCCGGCGGCACCGGCACCACCTTGACGCCGACCGCGTCGTCGATGGGCATGTCTGGGTGACTCTGCATCACCCGTCGCATGTCGATGCTGTCCACCAGGCCGACATCCGACCCGTCGCCCCAAGTAACTTGCTGTCCGATCCTGATGTCTTCGTACGTCATGTTGGATATCTATCCTCCTTCAGCAGTCTTCCTCTTCGATCTTCTTCACGGGTGTTGGGACCTCCCACCCTTCGGGGTCAGGATCCTCTGGGTCCTGTGGCACCACATACATCTCAAAGAGGTCATTCATTGGATACCCTTGGTCGTGTGAACGATCCTCTCAATCATTCTCTTGGCCAATCGACCACCATCGGAGTCAGTGCCCTCCTTGATGAGGAGGGACAGGACTAGCGCCATCTCCTCGGAGGAGAGCTGGACGCCGTACGAGGCGGGACCGTAGACCTGTTCTTTCTTCACGACAACCTCCGCAGTTCAGCCAGGGGAACCGTCACCACCTTGCCGACAGACCAGACCTTCCCACACGGGGAGCGGATGTCCGACGTCAGCTTCAGACTCGCATACGTCACCACGTTGTCCATGTCGTCCTGTCCGTCGAACGTGGACACCACTCGACCTCGAGGGGCTCCCGAACCCCAGGTCACCTCGTCGCCCAGGAAGATGTTCATCGGTCGTACTCCGCATTGAAGGCGTGGTAGCAATCGGACAGCGGGAGGACGACGTCCTCGTTGTGGAGTCCGAAGCCGACGAGGTGCGTCTTACCCTCCACCTCGACCGACTCATAGACCTCGAACCACGTCTTGGTTGGGACGTGACGCACCCAGTTACCCGGCTCCCAGTCCGTACGATCGACCCTACGCAGCTTGGTGAAACGCGACATGGTAACGACCTCCTGATGTTCCTAACTTATCTCGATTAGAGGAAGCTTTACACCGGTGCGAAGCAACTGAAATCAAGCACCATATAGATGGTGTCCTTGATGAAGAAAGAGTGACGTTCGATCCTGATGGACTGGTTAGACACGTTTAGCTCGGTCACGCGCACCTTTCCAGTGTACACAGCAAGCTGTCCGACAGCAACAGTCGCGTCGAAGTGGTGGTAACTGAGGAAGAGGTATCGGTGCGGGTGCTGCTGATAGCCGTTCTCGACAGTGAAGGTGTCGATGATCATCGATGAAGTCGAACGCCACAGCGATCCCACGTTGAAGGCACCGTTGGCCTCCGCCTCCTCCACCATCGCCTTCATCGCAGGTGAAAGCGAGATGCCCGAGACGAAGGGGTGGGGACGCAGGGGACGGGCCCTGACGTGATCTGGCTCCTTCCACGTGACCTTTGACTTCAGCTTCGTCTTCATGGGACCATCCTACACGGTTCGAATGTGGCTTTGCACCGCCTCAGTTCAGGCGTGATTCTGGCGAGACGTGCACTTGACACTTCGGGCACATGCAGATGCGCTGACCCGTCCACGGCATGGAATCGTCCGTGGCCTCCACGCCGAAGACGGGTCCGTGATACTCCTGACCCCACAGGGAACGCCGACCAATCCAGGAGCGCCAGACTGGTAGCTCGACAGGGACCCACATATCCATGAGCATGATACACATGCCCGTATCGGCCACGGGTCCGTCGTTGAGGACAGGTCGCTCCACCGCCTGATGAAGCTTGCTGATGATCTCATCCTTGGTATACATGGAAACCTCCTGATGGCTAAAGGGTGGGGTTACTTGGGAGTTGCGAGGGCTTTTCTTCCCGTTCACCTGCAATTATTTTGCATTATTGCCCTCGTTGATCCGTTTAAGAGCAGGGATGACTAGGTTCCACCGAACGTGGTACGCCACGGCTCCCTTTCGAAACTTCTTCATCGAACGTGTGGGAAGCGGATTGCCGATGCCGATCTGCGAGACGTAAGTAGCCTTGAGCTTGTGCTTGTCGGCGGCGCGCCTCCACAGCTTCCTGAACTTGCGCTTCATCTTCCTCGCCTCCTCCGGAGGCAAGCTCTCCATGAGGCGGCCGTAGTCATGATTGATGTTGCCGATGGGAGCGATGCCCAGCTTCATGTACGTGTGTAGCATCAACAGGTCGTGCATCGGATCCATGGTCTCACACCTCGTTGGGTTTCGCAGCCCACTTGACGTAGGAGCGCAGGCAGTCGACGCGGACTTCGTCGAAGTAGTCGCGAGTGACGGACAGGTTGAGTTTGGTTGCGATCTTCCAGCCACGATGCCACGCCTCTATCTCTTCTTCCAGGCAGGAGATCCTGTGCTTCATGCTTCGTTTCATGTGGGGACGAGTCTCTGGATAGCCTGCGAGGAAACGACCGTGACTGTCAGACGCGCCACACAGGTGGTGGCCGCACTCGTGGAGGAGGACGGCAACCTGCTTCCTGGGCGAGAGACGTGACGAGATCCTGATGTGGTCGTCCCCCATGACGTAAACCCCGAGTTGTTCCGTCACGAATTCCACCGTCAACCCCTTCGACCTGCACCAGTCCAACAGCCTCCGCATGTCCTCGATGGCGACGGTCTCCAGGTACCACCGCTTCTCCAGGCGAGAGACGACTGGGTCGTCAGAGGCGCGACCTCGGGTCGCCCGAGTGAAGCGCGCCCACGCCCTGTTCCTCCACTTCTGTGGTTCGAACTCCATGGGCGCGCCTCCCTCTCACTTCTTGCCCTTCTTGGTCGGCGCCTGCTGTAGGGCCTTGGCCGCTGCCGAGGCATCGACCCCGAAGACCTCCAGGACCGACTCCACACACCACTTGTGGACCGACTTCACCAGCTCCAGGTTGTCGGTGCCAGCGCCCTGGGTCACCTTGGACCAGGCTGCCACGCGGAGCTCGCCGGGCATGTCCTTCATGAAGGCCTGCAGGTTCTTGCCCTGGGCGTCGTCGAGGACCTTGCCCTGCTTCACCAGGAAGTCGGTCACCTTCTCCACGAGGATGTTCTGCTTCTCCTGGCCCAGCTTCTCCACGCGCTTCTTGATCTTCGCGTAGTCGCGGAGGACCTCCTCGCCGGACACCTGGTCCTCGATGGTCTTCGCGAAGGAGTGGAAGGCGATGGTGGCCTCCGTGCCGACGTAGCCGAGGCACATGGGGTAGAAGAGCTCGTCCTTGGGGTCGTCAGCGATGCCGGAGCCGATGAGGGCAGTGCTGAGGCGTTCCCAGCTGCGCCGCGACGGCGACACCTTGCCGGGCTCCGCGTCCTTGGGACAGTCGAGCCAACGCTCGTTCGTGGCGATGAACTCCACCACCGTGGAGTGGACGCCGCCGTCGCGGGCCCAGGTCACCCAGTCCTCCACCGTCGGGGTGAGATCGATCGTCCAGAAGCGGTCCAGGAGCGCGGGGTCCATCTCGTTGACCGTGTAGGCCGCTGAGGCGTTGATGGCGGCGAAGACCCGGGCCTGGGGGTGAAGCCGCCACCCGTTGAGCTCGCGGTCCAGGACGATCTGGAAGGCCGCTTGCATCACCTCCGGGGTGGCGCGGTTGATCTCGTCGAGGAAGAGGCAGGTGGGCTTGTCGCAGGCCGCCTTGAACCAGTCCGGCGGGTTGAAGCGGGTCACCTCGCCGTCCGTCGACGGCAGACCCACCATGTCGCCCTCCGTCATCTGCGAGAGGCGGCGGTCGGTGACGGGCAGCTTGAAGTGCTGCGCCACCTTACGCACCACCTGGCTTTTGCCGATGCCGTGTGGGCCGCGGAGGAGGACGGACGTCTCCACGGGCAGGCGGGCAGAGACGTTGATGAAGGTCTTGATGGACATGGTCGTCATGCTGGGTTCTCCGTTGCGAGGTGTGAGTCCACTCTATCCTAAAGAGACGGGGCTTTGCACTCAGTCGACCTCTTTGACGAGGACGCGGAATCGCTTGCCGTCGGCTTCGACGACGAAGGCATACGGGTTGGTGGCGTCAGGGCGGATGGCGAAGCTCTCCAGGTGCTGCGGGCACTCGTCGCCCTCCCTGTTCGAGACGAGGCCGCGGATGAACTCTGACACGATCTTACGGATGTTCTTGTTAGCCATGGTGTCCTCCTGTTCTGCTTTCGTGATCAAACCAACGAGAGACCGTCTGCGTAGAGCTTCTCCACCTCAGGACCGAGGAGCTGGTACGCCGTGCGCCAGTCGCGGTGGGCCGTGCTGCAGGCCACGACGCCGTCGACGAGGAGCGCTGCCCAGAACGTCTCACCCGACGTCCACCCCTTGCTGGTGCGCATCTGCACGCGCTTGGAGACCTTGCGACCGACCACCTTGAGGTCGTGACCGTGGCCGAAGAGCTCGCGAAACTTCTTGACTGCGACGTCCTTGGGATAGGGCTTCATCTTCGTTTCCTTTCGCCGATTGACAGGATCATCCTACCACGGTCGGTGGCGGCTTTGCACCGCACAAGCTTCACGTCTGATCTAGTGCCGAAAGGCCATCGAAGGCGATCGCCGTGGCCATCTCGGGGTCCATGCCGGCGTCCACCAGGGCGTCAGCGATGTGACGCGGGTACTTCAGCGCCGGGGCGAGGACCTGGGCGTACTTCGCCTCGAAGCCGGGTCGGTCGATGAGCCGACCTTCGCCGTCGAAGAACTTGGAGAGGGCCTCGGACACCAACACGATGACTTCGTCCATGGTTCCACCTACGGGTCGTTCTGGAAGGGTATAGGAGCTCATTGGTATTCGTGGGCCTTTCCGCTGAGGAGGTCGTACGTCGTCCAGGCTGTGCCGTCGAAGACGTGGACATACTCAAAGTTGGTGTCTTTGATCGCTTCGATCGAAGTGAAGACGAAGGGCAGGGACATCTCTTCCTTCCTGTCGCGGCAGTAGGCGATCGTGTCGTTGAGCTCAGGCCCAAGCATCGAGATGTCGCCTAGAGCGAGCAGGGAGTCGACCTTGGCCGGATCGCTGTAGTTGTCGATCAACTTGCGGCCGACGCCGTCGGGATATCCGTCCCAGTGACAATAGATCCCGGTCAGGTTCCCGTCGTTGGAGCACTTCAGGATGAGAGAGCGTGTTGCCATGGTTCAGTTATACCTTGTTGAGAGGGAGGTTTGCATCGAATCGGTGAACAATCTTCGCGCCCCACGCCCGGGCGTACCAGCGAACGCCGTTGGAACCTTCGACATAGAGTTGGTGGATGATGTCGCGGTCGTCCACCTCGAGGACGAGGTCCACGGTGATCTGATCTAAGAGCTGCTTCAGCAGACCATTCGAAGACCATTCGAGTCCCCGCTCTCACCGTTTTCCAGGAAACGCTCGACGGCGCTCTCGGGAAACCGAGCGACCACCTTGCCCTTGGCGACAAAGCTGTAGGTGTCCTCACCGCCATAAGGAGCTGCCAGACGGAGCGTGTATACCGTGCCGTCCTTCAACCCCTTCGCAAAGACGCCCATGGCCTTCACCTTGAGGCCGTCCTGCACCTTGACCTTAGCGGTCTTCACGGGGACGTAGTTCGGGACCATGCCGCCGACCTGGATCTTGTTCTTCATGGTTCAGTTATACCTTATTGAGAGGGAGGTTTGCACTCAGGCGATCTGAATGTTCGACGTCATCCTGCCGCCTCTTCGGCCTTGCGACGGTTATCGATGGCGTGAAGAAGCGGAGAGATCTTCGCGATCGCCTTGGTGAGCGCGGCGACCTCCTGGGCCTCTGCGAAAAATTCCTCGTTATCGTAAGTCGCGACTACGTAGTCCCAACCACCCAGGTCATCTGCGCGGGCGGCGTACTTACGCAGGGCGGAGGCGATCTCTTTCAGCGACATTTCGGTGTTCTTCATGGTCTCAGTATACCTTGCTGAGAGGGAGGTTTGCACAGGTCAGCAAACAATCTGCGTGCCCTGTGATCGGGCCCACCAACGAACGCCGTTGGAACCTTCGACATAGAGTTGGTGGATGGGACGGTCGTGCACCTCGAGCACGTAGAACTTGCCCCGGCCGAGGCCGTTCTCGGGAGCGAGGGTAACCTTGTCGCCGACTTGGATCTTGCTCTTCATGATTTAGTTATACCTTGTTGAGAGGGAGGTTTGCACTGGTCTTGTCACCACCTCGTCGCTTCGATGTCCTTGCGACGACCGTCGAGGGCGCGGAGGAGCGGGGAGATCTTCTTGATGGCCTCCTCGAGTGTGGTGGCACCCTTGATCTCCTCGAGGAGCTCCTGATCGTCGAAGGTCTCGACGACATAGTCCCAGCCGTCCGACTCGTAGTTCTCGGTGGCGTGCTTGCGCAGGGCGGTGGCGATCTCGTTCAGCGTCGTTTCCATGATCCAACCTCCTTCGTGTCACTTCGTCCAGCGTGAAGCGTCGATCCAGCGAACCTCGCCCTTCGCGTCCTTGACGCCGGCGCGGGCGTTCCACTTGCCGTAGTACTTGGAGACCCCGGTCCAGAAGACCTTCCCGGTGAAGCCGTCCACCGTGACGGTGGTGCCCTTGGCGGGGATGTGGGCCAGCAGCGCGCGGGCCTCGGCCTCGGCGGCGGCGAGCTTCGCAGTCTTCGCGGCGGCCCGCTTCGCACGATCGGCCTCGGCCTTCGCCTTCGCAGCGGCGGCCTCCTCGGCGGCGGCGCGGCGCTTCGCCTCGAGGGCGGCCTGGTAGGAGCGCCAGGCGATGAGGTTCATCCACATCTCCGGCTCCCCGACGTAGTGGGCCGGGTCGGCGTCGACGGTCGGCTCGACGCGGTAGCCGTTGCGATCGGAACAGATGTTGGTGCAGTCGATCCAGGCGAACTGCTCGTGGAACGCCAGGTCACGAGTGTCGCGCTCGATTCCCCACGCGCTGTTCTCCAGGAAGGCAATGGGCATGTCGCCGTCGGTGCGAGCCGGAACGTTGCGGGTCCCGAGCCACACCAGGGCGTAGGTGCACTCCGTGCGGCGCCAGTCGCTGTAGTCCATCGTGTCGGAGTGGTTGCGATCGGCGAGGAACTTCTTGACCTCGATGACGCGGCCGACGAAGTGCGCCTCCGGGGCGCGGTGCTCACGCGCCGGCTCGGCAGCGGCGGTGTAGTAGGTGTGCGGGAAGTAGGTCTTCGTGATCGGCATGTTCCTCGTCCTTTCGATGATTACATCCTACCAGGATCCCCGGTGACTTTGCACCGAGGACCCGCTTTTTTTCGCGGGCGATCTCCTCAGATCTTCACCTTGTCGAAGGTGTAGAACTGGCGGAAGGTCATCCCGAACTCCTTCAGCATCTCGTAGTTGCGGAGGAGGCAGTACGCCTGGCTCGGCGTCAGGAACTCCCGCGCACCGTTGTGGTAGTTGACGACGATGGTCTCCTCGTCGACGTTGAGCGCGCCCAGTTGGTGGGTCGCGCGAAGGGCCTTGACGAGGTCGCCGTTGGTGTAACCGTTGATCATGACGTTACCTTATCCCTTTCTTCAGTGACTTTGCACCGTTCAACGCTTTTCGTTACGCTTCCAGTCAGCCTTCGCGAGCGCAATCGCCTCGGCGCGAGTGTCGGCCTCACCGTGACCGAGCTGCTCGAGCCCGCACCACACGTTGGCGTAGTACTTGGAGTTGTAGCTACCCTGCCGGCACGACACGCGGATTTTCTTGGAGTTATTCATCGTTTCCACCTTACAGAACCACTCTACCAGGTTCGTTCGAGACTTTGCACCAAAATCCTTATTGAAAGCGCTTTTCGACCGTGGTTTAACCAATTGACTGGTTTAACCACCGTCAATTGGTTTAACCATTACGACGTTCTCTTTTAAGACACTTTCCGGGTCGGTCCTTAGGTAACCCCATCCCGGGTCCAAAACGGTCTTTAAAGAGAACGTGGATAAACCAATGACCCAGAATGGCCCTACGCGGGGGCGTACGGGGAGGGATCCTGTGAACGTTTGGTTACACTGTGAACGGTTGATTACTGTGAACGGTCGTTCATATAAACTATTGATTACAGTAATCAACCGTTCACAGTGTGAACTCTATGATACACTGTAACCGAAAGTTCATAGTGTTAACTATTGATTACAGTAACCGAAAGTTCATATGAACTTTCATTCACAGTTCGATCCTTATTGAAAAGCACTTTCAATAAGGATTTCGGTGAAAAGTTACGTTTCGATGGGGTAAGATGGGTCTGTAAGGTGGCGGTGACGGTCGACGAAAGGAGTCTACGTATGAGAGATCACAGGCTGGTGTACGACTTCGGGACTCACGAGTTCACGGACAACGAGCTCCCGTACCCTCCGTCAGAGGTGACGCGGCTGGGTCTCCCCCTCTACGAGGGTGCGAAGGAGTACGCGGTGGCCTACGGGGACCTCATCGCGATCGACGCGGCGGGGGCCGAGAAGGCCTACTACGACGGCTTCACGAACGCGTGGTTCCCCCTCCGCTGAGGGAATTTCGCGGCGCGGTGCAAAGTCTCGAACGAACCTGGTAGAGTGATTCCTGGAGGTAACGAAGATGATCGCAAACCTGAACGTGATGGCTACGTACGACGAGTTCACGGCGGTGATGAACGACATGTCGGTGGAGGACGAGACTCTCATCGAGAAGGCCTACGACGAGTACCGCGCGTTCCAGCGTGGCGCCGACGAGGAGCGTGGTGAGGGGAACGTGGGGACCAGCATCGAGGTGACCTGGAAGAAGCCTTGGATCGTCCCCACGATCGAGATGGTCTCCTACGAGATCGAGTTAGGGGTGGGACGGGGTGGGGGCCGAAAGGCCCCCGTGCCCGAGAACCGTCCACCTCACGGCGCGAGCTTCGTGTTCGAATCGTGAGGTGGACGGTTCGCCGCCCGGTGCAAAGTCACGAACAAAAGTGGTAGAGTGTCTTCAGGAGATGACGAAGATGAACACGACGAGCCCCATCGCACGATTTCCCCAGGCCCACAAACTCCCCCTGCGCGTACGCAACCGCCTCATCGGTGAGGTGGTCGACTCCCTGCAGACCTCCAACGCGGCGGTGGAGAAGGCCATCAGGATCCTCTTCGAGCGCCAGACCTACGCCGAGCGTCAGGCGAACGCGACCCTGGAGAACAACAGTCTCGGGGTGCGACACAACCACGGTCACCGCGTGGCCTACTACGGGCGCTGGTTGGCCTCCGGACGCAAGCTCACCGGGTGGCACCTGGATCGGGCTCGTGAGCTGGCGATGACGTACTCTCGCACCCAGCTGATGGAGCTGGCGGCCCTCAAGGCCGGCCTGATCTGAAGCGCACGCATACCTCACGGAGGCAACTATGAAAAGAAAGTCCACAGTAAAAACGATTGAGACCCCCGTCGAGGATCTCATCATCAACGTCGTAAGCGAGCCCGCGATGCGAGATCCCATGGGCCGCAACCTACCTGAGGTGCACAAGGCGTCCCTGCGCACCACAATCCCAAACGCGACCAAGGTGATCGCAAACGCATTCACGACGAGTGACCCCGACGAATTCTATCTCGACCTCGCCGGCCTCGGAAGCACAATGAAGGGTGCGATCGCCAAGCTGGGCGCACAGATCAAAGGCGGCGTCGCGCGCGCAGAGGAAGAGCTAGCTCGCATCGAGGGAAAGAGGACGCTGAGCCCGAACGACGATCGCCGAATGGCGATGTTGGAACAGCGCCTTCAACTGTTGCACGACTACCTGTACGCAATCGGCAGAATGTGACTCTCCTTGAGAGTGGTTTAACCACTTCCCAACGAAAAGATTCGAACCCGGTGCAAAGCCGCCGGGCAACCTGGTAGGATGGTCTCAAGAGGTGAACGTGATGAACAAGCTCAACGACAAGAACGCGACCGTGAAGATGTACACCGACGCCGCCGCGGCCCTCGCCGACTTCGACCTCCAGGCCCGCCTGGACCGCGCGATGCGCAAGGCCGGCATCACCACCGCGGTGACCCTCCGTCCAGGCACCCTCACCATGTCCTACGACGACGCGGAGGGCATCGAGATCGACTGCGCGGACTACGCCGTCCAGAATCGAGCGGCCATCTGGGTGCAGAAGGCCCTCGCGACGGCCGGCGTCCGTCTCACCCGCACCGGTGGGTCGTGGGGGCGTCTCCCGCAGGCCGTCGGCCCCACCTTCGTGAGCTGGGCCGACGGCGAGAGGGTCGTCGTCGTGACCAGCATGTGCTCCATCGGGGAGTGACCCGCGGGAGTGGTTTAACCACTCCCTCCGAGAAAGATTCGAGTCCGGTGCAAAGTCGGTGAGGAACCTGGTATGATGGTTCTGTAAGGTGGCCCGATGGACGGGCCCCGAGAGGAGAGCGCGTCATGAGCAAGATGAACCTCAACGTCGGCGTCAAGAACCTCAAGGTCGGCACCAGCATCCTGGACATCAAGGTGCCGGATGCCCTCCGCGCCCGCAAGAAGGTGGGCATCGCCTGGTTCGACGACGCGCTCGGCGGCGAGGGGTTCGTCCCCTCCTCGGTGATGATGCTGACCGGCACCCCCGGCGCCGGCAAGACCACCCTCCTCCTCCAGCTGGCCGACGCCATCACCGGCGCGGGTCACATCTGCCTCTACAACACCGGCGAGGAGTCCCTCTACCAGGTGAAGATGGTGACGGAGCGCCTAGGCCTGCGCAACGGCTTCTACGTCGGTCAGGACACCCTGGTGACGGACCTCCTGGCCCACGCGGACAAGCTCAAGAAGCTCAACCCCGGCAAGCAGGTCTTCGTCCTCCAGGACTCCCTCCAGACCCTGGACGACGGCAAGTACGGCGGTGCCACCAACTCCATGACCCCGGTCCGCTGCGTCGAGGCCCTGACCGACTGGGCGAAGGCCGGCTACGGCGTGGTGGTCTTCATCGGCCAGGTCACCAAGGGCGGCGACTTCGCGGGGAAGCAGACCATCCTCCACGCGGTGGACGTCCGCGGCCAGCTCTACATCGACGAGGAGAAGAAGTCGGAGACCTTCGGGGAGCGGATCTTCGAGGTGACGAAGAACCGGTTCGGTTGCAGCGGTCGCACCTACGTCCTCGGCCTCGCGAAGGCCGGCCTCTACGAGAAGGGCTCCTTCGGCAAGGAGGAGTTAGGGTCGGCGTGGGGGGCGGTGCAAAGTCTCTAGAGTTCCTGATAGAGTGGAGGTATCAACATGGCGACGAAGAAGACCACCAAGACCGCGAAGCCGCTCCTCAACGCCCCGGACGCCCCGTTCGAGCCGATGTTCCCGACGGGGGACGTGGACCTCGATGCGGTCAGCGACCGGGTCACGCCGGAGATGACGGCGAAGCTGGCCGGCGCCGCCCGCGGCAACAAGCCGGACATCAGCGGCCTGCCGGACGCCATCGCCGACGGTCGGCCCCTCTTCAAGGTGGGGGACAAGATCGTCATCGAGCAGTACGCCACCATCCTGGAGACGAACCCCTACCTCCACACCCGCACCTACAAGGTGATGGCCATCAACCCCCAGACGGGGGACCTGAAGCTGTGGGACGAGTCCCTGTGCCAGTGGGGCATGGACAACTACGTCAAGGGTCCGATGTTCGGCCAGGTCTACAAGCTGGCGAACGGGGCCGTGGTCGGCAAGCGGAAGCGCGGTCGTCCCCGCAAGAACCCCATCGCCCCGGTTGTCGTCACCACGGAGAAGCCGGCCGGGGAGAAGAAGGGCCGCGGTCGCCCCAAGGGCAGCAAGAACCGCCCCAAGGACGTCATCGCCGCGGAGCGCAAGGTGGTGGCCGAGGCCCGACGCGCCCGCAAGGCCAAGGCGACGAAGCGGGCGGCCGTCAAGGCCGTCAAGACCACGGCCGCGGGGAAGAAGACGGCGGCGGTCAAGAAGGCCCGATGAACCGGACGCTAGCCGACTACGGCGTCGGCTCCGTCTGGACGACGGTCGGGTCGTGGCACCTCTACAACCCGCACGGCGACCTGGTGGCCAACCTGTCGACGGGGACGACGGTGACGGTCATTCGAGTCCACTCCATGGCCGATCGGTGCGAGGAGCACAGGCAGTGCGACTGCCTCGGTTGGATAGAGGTGCTGGACTGTCGGGGTCGAACGGGGCTCCTGGTGCAGACGGTCCACATGCGAGGGATCCCCACGCTCTCTCCCAGCGGCTTCGGACTGCGGTGGCCGGGACCGATGGGAAAGCCTAGATACCTACAACCCATGGTGACACCGTGACGAAGTTCGTCAGACCGGCAGTCGGCTCCCTCCTCCGCCTGAAGTACCCCAGGTCGGCCTACGGCGCGGTGGGCGTCGCAGTCGCCGAGATGCCGGCAGGTTCATACCTCCTCGTCTTGGAGCACTGCAAGGCCTCCATGTGGTTCGCCGCGGCCTGTACGGGACCCGAGGGCGTCTACCACTTCCTCACTCCCCAGGTCACGAACCCCCAGATGTGGGAGGAGATAACCCCGGGCGACGGGTCGGTCGCGACGGTGGGACGCCGGCGGCGACACATGTGCCCCTGGGACACGTGGAAGACACTCGACGACGAACCGACTACAATTCGCGACGGGAAACGTCTGACTCCCGGCGCCTCCGGAGGGACGAAGTGACACGGGAGACCCCCAGGACCACTTCGGCTCCCGGCCGACTACTTTGCGCGACGGGAAACGCTGAACCCCGCCGCATGCTCAGGGGCAAATGTGCCCCCACCGACGAGGAGTGAAGGCCGTGTCCAAACTTACTACTTTGCGCGACGGGCGGAGACCCAAAATTCACTTGGGAAGTGGTGCTAAGCCGTCCCCTCCCCTCGGGCGGCCCCCCGCCGGCCCCCAGAAGCCCCCAAATTGTGTCCCTGGGTCCCGCCCAGGTCACTTTTCTGACGGACTCTCCGGACCGCCCCCTCCGGACTCCGAGACCGCAGCCGGCCCCGGACCCAATGTACAAAGATCCATCGATGAGGGCCTGAGGTGTTGGGGAGGGGCCCACGACGGCGGCGGGGGGTGCTGCGACGTCCTCCTGGGACGGTTGGTCCGTGCCCGGTGGCCCCTCCCCATCGACCTGTTCGATGGACACCGCGGGGAGCCCATAGGCGTCATGGAGCGGGGGGAGGCGGGGTTGGTGCTGGGACGGAGTGAGCGGTATTGGCTGTTGATGGACCCTCGGGGACGCATCGGGTGGACGGTGGTCTCCCGTGTCCTGTGGGAGGTGCATGCACTTCCCCTGCGGGAGGTCGACCAGTGAGGGGTGTGGGGTGTCTCGTCGTCGTCACCGGGGGACCGGGACACCTCTATGGGGCGCCTGAACCCTACCTCTCTGAATGGCTGTGCACTGTCCCCCCGTGGAGCATCGGATTGGTGATCGAGGGACCGAAACGGGGTTACTATCGCGTCGTCTTCCCCGGGGTGACTGGATGGATACGTCGTGGACATGTGGAGGAGTGTCGATGAGGTTCTCTGATTTGGTTCCCGGCCGGCTCGTCTTCTTCCGCCTCACCGATGGGAACAGGGAGTTCATCGAGCGGCTCTACTGGGACGTCGTCCCCACCGACGCCCTCCTCGTCGTCCCGGGAGTCGACCTGCCTCCGGAGTGGGTCGCCGTCCTCACCTCTGGGGGTGAGATCGTCCACGTCCACGCATCAGACTGCGTTCCGTTGGTCCTTGCACCGGAGTCGTCGCCATGACGTGTTCATTTCATCGGGGTCAGTTGGTCACTCCCAGGTTCTTCGGCTCCATCATCGTCGACACCGGGTCGACGATACCCCTGTCGCAGTTGCGGCACGGAGACATCTACGTCGTCCTTGGAGTCGTCGCTTCGAGGCGCGGCGGAGGTGAGACGTGGTTGACCGTCGTCGACCCTCGAGGCCTCGTCGGAGACGCCTTCGAAGGTGACCTTCAAGCCGTGGAGGCGTCATGAGCGATCGATTTCGTCCCGGCCAATTGGTCGTCCCGTGGGGCGGCCTCAACTACCTTCTGTTGGACGACGGTCGTCGTGTCGTCCTCCGGAACGAGTGTCTCTATCTCGTCCTGTGGCACCGTGGATCTTGGGTCCGCCTGTTGGGCCCCGACTGTCTGTTGGGGCGGGCGTATGTCACCTCCATGGTGCCGGCGTGATCGGTCGAGTCGTTCGTTCAGTCGTCCTCGACCTCGTCGTCTATGACGGTGAATGGGGCAGGATCCATCTGCCCCCTGACGTCTTGTGTCTCGTGATGGGGGAAAAGATGGCCTCCCACGGTTTCAAGTGGCTTCAATTGCTTCTTCCGGCCGGCCAATTGGTTTGGTTGTACGAGCAGGAGGTCAAAGAACGTCGCGTGGTGGTGGTGGTGTGATGAAAGAGGTGAAGTTCATGAGAGGCGACCTCGTCCGCCCCGTCCTGTGGAGATCGAGGAACAAGATGGGTCACCTGGTGCCAAGTCACGACATTCCGGCCCTCGTCGTCTGTGACGACGACAATGATCCGGTCGAGACATATCTCATCCTGCTGGGTGACGGTAGGGTGAGGTGGCAGCTATGTACATTCATCGATCCCCTGGAGGAAGATTCATGAGCCTATTGGGAGCCCTCTTCAAGGGCACAGGTGCCGAGAGGTACGAGTACTACGTCGTCGTCGAAGAGTTCACGTCGTCCCACGAAGACAACGACGTCATCAGCGTGATGCGCAACAACGGACGGACGGAGAGGTGGGGCCTGCCGTTCTTTCTCAAGTACACCCGAAGGATCGACGACTTCAAATCAGGGATCCGTGTGTCGACACGACCGACACGAACCTCATACTTACGTACATGAAGTTCACCGAAAGAGCGTTGCGCGACCTGATCAGGGAGTCCATTGGAAAAGACCGAATCATCAAGGAGAGGCCATGGTCAGTGGAGTACGAGTTCAAGTTGTCAGGTGGGATTGCGTCTGACTCAGAAGGGAAGGGACCTGATGGATTCGCGATCGTGATGAGGAGTTCCTCAGGACAAACTGCTAGAGTGTACGTGGACTCTTATTGGAACCCTCAGGCGGGGGACGTCAACGGCAACTCGCTCAGGATTGAGATGGAAGACAATCAATCAACTGAGGGAACAAAAGACTTCGTGACATCGACTTACGTGCCCATCCGCTTCGACGATGGAAAGCGACACTCATTGACGATATCCAACTCTCCTACGGCAAACGTGCTGTGCGTCTCTCACGGTCACCTCAACGAAGTGCCGATAGTCTATTTGGCCGTTGAGAACCCATTCGAAGAGGGGGAGGACCTAGAATTCGAAGTTGAGACCGTTGGAAATGGGGAAGCTGAAGTCACGTTGAAGAGGCATGTCAACCTATGAAGTGAATAGCTACATTTCCACGTGATACGATGAGAGTGATGCTGGTCACTCCTCTTCCGATACCCAACAACAGCGGAAGTTGTTATCGAATCTATAACGTCAACAAGTACGCAAAGGAGATAGACGCACAGGTGTTTCTCAACACCCGCATGGTGGACAAGCTATACCACGGTGAGGTGGCCGTCCTTCTGGAGATATCGGAGGACGACGGTAGTTGTAGGATCCTCACTCCGCGTGGAATCGCAGGTTGGTGCCGAAACATCAATTTGAGGTCGATCGATGAAGTGGACCAGTAAATTCAAACCGGGCCAGATTTTGAACATCGTTCCGGCGACTATGATCGGTCACGAGTCCCTCATGGTCGGTTACAACACATATCCAGGCGAATATGGTCCTCATAAGAGCGTCCTCGTGGGGAGATGCATCGGCGTCGTGATGAAAGAAAGAGGATCGTGTTGTCAAGTCCTAATTGAGGGACGACTTGTGTGGTTTGAATGGTTTAGATTGGAACAAGTCGCCTCTATCGTC
The DNA here is from genome assembly GCA_040398075.1 of Bdellovibrionota bacterium. Classification (GTDB taxonomy): domain Bacteria; phylum Bdellovibrionota_C; class UBA2361; order UBA2361; family OMII01; genus OMII01. The sequence goes on from JBBAUR010000009.1 coordinate 41,981, forward strand.
ACGTCATGAATGGAACGGCAAGGCCTTCCTTCAGCAACCAATCGTTGACGCATTCCTCGCCGAGGAACACCTCGGCCAACATTCGACCGTACTTGTCCTCACCGCTCCTGAAGGTACGAAGGACGACTTCCTTACCTTCAAGCTTCTTCTTCAATTCTTCTTTTGAGCGTAGGCCCATGGGCGCCGTGTCACCTTTAGTCTCTGGGGCGTTGACACGTGCCATTCGCAGGGTCTGACCGGTCAACGTCATGTGGAAACCTAGATCGATATCGACGACCAATGTGTCGCCGTCTACGACTCTTTTCACCGTCGCTTTATACGTGTAGGGATTGCAGCTCATTCGTAATGCTTATCAAAGAAGAGAACGCCAGCAGAGTCAAAGATGTCGTTCAAGCTTCCGTCAGTCGGAATGCCCAACTTAGAAGCCAGATATTCCGACACGAAGTTTTCATGAGCATGTCGCATACCTTCTATGTCGTACCCCATGGTACCCATGGCATACGCCCGATTGACGGCGTCGACGTAACGTGGATCGAGACGGTTGACTCCCCGGACGTTCCTGAATGCGACATCACCTGGAACCCCAGTAGTATAGATCAAACAATCATCACTTGGGTCTTCTGTGTGATGCAGGTCGTGGAACGGTTCTCGACCAGGTCGTGGATGGGTCTTATCGTCCAACGGGATGGAAGACGATTTGCCCACCTTACTCCACGCTAGCACGGCGTCCTGTGACAGTGAAAACCTGTCAGGAATCAACCTACCCGTAGGAGACATGTAGTATCCCATCGCGTAGACCAATTTGCCGTATTTCGGTCCTGCGGAACCCGTGACCTCCCAGGCCCCGGCACAAGGACCTGTTTGATCCGGTGTAGCTCTGATCATTATCGTGCCAAGAATGCAATCGACGAGGGTCGTCTTCAAGTGAGACGTGGGGTCTCCTGACTTCTTCGATAGAACGTCAGCCAATTTATCGGCATCGTAAGCTATCGCCACTCGCATGCGAGGACCGAGCATTTTCATGTAGACGCAAGTGCCATAGGAGTCTCCCCGCGTCGATTCAAACAACAGCCTTTCAAAGACTCTTTCAGTCAATCTTCTCATGTGGTTCATTGATACTTATGCATGAAGACGCGTTCTTGAGGAGGTCTTCATGATCAAGGTGCCAAAGGGGTCTCTGGTGGTACCCGACAAGGGAATGAGTGGCGGGTGTTATAAACTATCCGAGAGCGGACACGCGAAACAGCGCTTCTCACTTAAACCTCAGCACTTCCCCGCCATGGTCATCGACGACGACAAGCAGGACATCTGTACTTCCTACCGAAGGATACTCCTTGCCTCAGGAGAGATCGTGGGAGTGACGATGCTGTGTCTTCTCTTCGCATTGCGAGTGGTGGATGTCAACGATAGTCGAGACGAAGACGCCTGATGGTGACAGTGTGCCCGGCAGATTGCACACCATATGTGATGGGAGCGACGAGGATGGCCATTTGTGTCGTGCCGGAGGCTATGCCAGATGATCCATGGTTAGCAGCAATTGAAGCCATGCCATTGACGATGTAATAACCAAATCCTTGAATAGACCACACCATCCTCTTGGCAGCGTCATCGAATGTTTCCCCAGGAGCCATCGAGAAGTGATACCAATCACATTGCTGCTGTTGACGTAGGTGGATCATGTTGCCACTGATGTAAGAGTTGTTTATGCCGTGATCGTATGTTCTCATGTTAACGGCAGCCCATTGGCTAGCGTCGCCGTTGAGGGCCTTGTTAGGTGACTGTAGAAGACTCGATGTGTCGAAGTATCTACCGTCTTCAAAGACGATCGTAGGTTTAGCATACGCATTCCCAGTTCCAAAGGTGTTGTTTCCGATGCCGATCCTGAATCCTTGATAGTTGGCCACGGCACCTGTCAATTCGTATTGCGCCCATAGGCGAAGTTCCTTAGTGTAGTCCCAGCCTGATATCACGTCCACGATCGGCAACCTCAACACAGGTGAGGTAATGTCGGAGAGATAACCAGGAAATGCGCTGCTGCCTGTACCATGTGCTATCACCATTCCTACACCCGGTTCAATTCCCACGGAGACGAGGTTTGTGGAATTCCACAACTCCCAGTCTAGTCCTGCGATGGATGCAGTTCCATCCGTCGTGTAGCTACAAGACACGGCTGTCGTCATGTCGATGTCGAAGGCTGTGTTCCACGTCACCTTGGCGGAGAGGGTACCGTTGGACTGTTCCACGCCACCTCCAAGAGGCAAAGTCTTCGTCTTGCCGCTTGAGTCAACAGCGAGGACTGAATTGTTTGCAAGCTTACCTGTATATGACATGAAATTTCCTCGATTTCAACGATAGTCTAGACGAAGACGCCTAATGGTGACCGTGTGACCTGCGGCTTGGGCGGCGTAATTGATCGGTGCCAACAAGATGGCCATTTGATTGGAACCTGATGCCATTCCTGTCGTTCCATGATTCGGTTTTATTCCGTACAAATAACCTATGGGGTTCAAATAACCAAATCCTTGACAAGTCCACACCATCCTCTCAGCGGCATCTGCGAAAGTCTCACCGGGGGCCATCGAAAAATGATACCAGTCGCACTGTTGCTGTTGGCGTAGGTGGATCATGCTACCGCTGATTTGAGAATTACTGATGCCGACTGATGTCGCTGCAAAATTGACGTACCAACCTCCTGATGATGAATTTCCGTAATTGGTCTTGTCTGGGTAGTTGGTAATAGTTCCATCAAGATAGAATCTACTGTCTTGAAAGATCAATTTCGGTCGATTGGTAGCATCGCCTGTTCCAAAGTCGTTGTTTCCAATGCCGATCCTCATGCCCTGATAGTTGGCCACGACACCTGTCAATTCATACTGGGTCCACAGCCTCAACTCCTGAGTGAAGTCCCAACCAGGGATAACTCCTGTTATGGGCAAACGCAGAACTGGTGCGGATATGTCGACACCGTTTCCTGGGTAGTTACTTTGGGCCGTGCCCAAGCCGATCACCATTCCCACCCCAGGTTGGATACCGACTGAGACTAGGTTGGTGGAATTCCAGAGGTCCCAATTGAGACCTGCCATGGAGGCAACACCATCCGAAGTATAACTACACGTCACCGCTGTCGTCATGTCAATGTCGAATGCGGTGTTCCAATCGACCTGGGCCGTCAATGATCCTTGCGTCTGTGTCAACCCACCGCCAAGCGAGAGAGACTTGACATTTCCATTTTCATCGGCGCCAAGGATTGAATCATTTTCTAGTTTGCCTATGTACGACATTGTTGACCTTTGAGACGGTTCATCGATAATCCAATCGAAGTCTTCTAATAGTAACGTTGTGACCCGCTGTTTGAGAACCGTAATTGATGGGTGCCAACAGTATTGCAATCATGTCAGGTCTTTCAGTCATCCCTGACGACGCAATGACATCAGAAGGTTTGATGCTACTTGCATTTTGTGACGTGTAATAACCCATGAATTGACCTGTCCACACCATCCTCTTGGAAGCGTCATCGAAAGTCTCACCGGGAGTCATCGAGAAGTGGTACCAATCGCATTGTTGCTGTTGGCGTAGGTGGATCATGCTACCGCTGATGTGCTGAACGTCAATTCCATAATTGTTAGAGGTTATAACTTGATGTTCACCAAAAGGGCTTGAATTGCCCCATTTAGTCTTGTCGATAGCGTTAACGATTCCAGAATAACTACTGTTGTAATACCTGGAGTCTTCGTACACCAATTTCGGTCTACTGCTAGCATCGCCTGTTCCAAAGTCGTTGTTTCCGATGCCGATCCTAAAGCCTTGATAATTGGCGACGGCACCGGTGAGTTCATATTGGGTCCACAGCCTCAACTCCTGAGTGAAGTCCCAATTGGGAATGACTCCGGTTATCGGAAGTCGTAGGACAGGAGACGTGATGTTGGTGAAATATCCCGGGTATTCACTGGAGGCCGTACCCAAGGCAAACACCAATCCTACGCCTGGTTGGATTCCAACGGAAATGATGTTGGTGGAATTCCACAACTCCCAATTCAGGTCTGCTATCGTCGCTGTTCCATCCGTCGTATAACTGCACGACACGGCTGTCGTCATGTCGATGTCGAAGGCTGTGTTCCACGTCACCTTGGCGGAGAGGACCCCCGCCGATTGTGACATTCCTTCGCCGAGCGACAGGGCCTTCGTTTTTCCGGCGGCATCTGTCCCAAAGACGGCGTCTGCATCCAACTTTCCTACGTGAGACATCGTGTTTCCTCACAGGTAAGTATGCAGCGACGTCATGACATGACATGCTTAAGCAGGGCCATCCTGACATGGAGACCAGACTTCACCTGTCTGAAATACGCCGCACGTGGATCACCGTCGATGGACGTGGGAACCTCATTGACACGAGGCAGGGGATGTAGCACACGTGCCTCCTGCTTCATCATCGACAACAATTCGAGATCGAGGAGGCAGGAGTCCTTCACCTGTCGATACTCCTCCGGATCGCAGAACCTCTCCTTCTGTACCCGGGTCATGTAGACCACGTCAGACCTCACCAGAATATTCTTCGCTTCACGGAGACTGTTACCTACGTGGAGTATTTCTCCAATATTCTTTTTGACCTTGTCGTACAACGGACGACCCTCTATGCCCAACGAAGAGGGGCTGACGAGGTGGAAACGATTGTCGGGGTACATCGACAGGAGACGTAGAAGGCTGTGGACCGTGCGACCGTTGGCCAGGTCTCCGACGAAGCATACCTCGAGTCCACGAGTCCTCCCAAGTTCTGAGTCGATCGTGTATAGGTCAAGCAAGGCCTGGGTCGGATGTTCACCCGTTCCGTCGCCGGCGTTGATGATCGGCACCGGACTGACCGCCGCTGCCCGGGCGGCAGATCCGATTTCAGGATGTCTCAAGACGATGGCGTCGGCGTATTGTCCCAACGTGACGATGGTGTCCTCGAGGGTCTCTCCCTTGGAGACGGAGGAGTATTGGACTCCCTGAGTGATGGGAATGACGCCGCCGCCTAGCCTATTCATGGCTGCGATGAAGCTGGCGCTCGTTCGTGTGGATGGCTCATAGAACACGCATGCCAGGACTGACCCACATAGGACCTCGGTCGTGTCACGACGTTGGGCTCGAGAATATTCCCGTGCCGTTCTGAATATTCCATCCACGTCATTTACGTCGAATTGTCCTGCCTCCAAAATGTGACTGTGTCTCATCGTCTTCACCTCGACTTCGTTATACAACTTCTTCGAAGTCGTTTACATTAAGACCCATGAGAACGTACGTAACGTTTGTCGCATTCCTCGCCTTGGCATGCGCGCCGGGGACGGTGGAACCACCAAACAACAAGCCATCTCCTCCCACAGAAGAGACAAGGACACTCGTCACCACGGTGCTTGAACTAGACTGTGAGGCCTCTTGTTCCACCTTGTGTCCCGTTCAGGACATCGACTATGAGATACAGGAGGTCGACGTTTGTGCTACAGAATGACGTGTAGGAAGTGTGGACGCCCAACCTGGGTAGGTTGTGGGGCACACATCGAGTTCGTCCTCAGGGACGTACCGAAAGAAGACAGATGCGTGTGCCCAAGAGAGGAGGACGAGGAAGACGATTGAGTTAAAGTGACGCGGGCGTCGCCAAGAGGTATGGCAGAAGATTTCCAATCTTCCGCGAAAGCATCGTCGGTTCGAATCCGTCCGTCCGCTCCGAAGGCAGTGATCGTCGTGAGACTTTCACTGCCTCTTTGCTTTTTTGGCCGCCTGTTCTCCCTTTTCGATGGCCTCGTCGTCTGACATGCCTGAAGCCATCATACGGGCTATCATGACGTCTTCGAAGTCGTTCTCGCCGTCGTCGTTGAGGTCTTCGGCCTCCTCAACTGTTTGTTCGACAGCCTCACGCACCATTCGACGCAACTGTGACAATGTGATTCTCATGTCACGTAAGTATGCTCCTCAACGCTTGATTTGAGGCGTCGGAATGACGTGATAGTCCTTCGCATATGGATCGGGGATCGCATATGGATTCTGACCGGTGGGAGGAACAGGTCCCCAACATTCCTCTTCGTCATAGACAGGGTCCCTGAGATGCGGAGACACGTCGTCAGGTTCTATTTGTCTTATCGAATTCTTTCCAATCCTCTCACGATCAGGCATGCTTGGAGCCATCGGATTAGAAGTGGTAGGCTGACGTGGCACCGTGATGCCGCCGCCAGCCTCCATCAAAGAAATCCTGATCATCCTTCTCAACTCACCGATAGTCATCCTCATCTCGATAACTATGGTGAGACGATCACATTCTCCACATGATTCGACCTCGAGTCGTGTCGTAGGGGCTAACCTCAATTGTCACATTATCGTTTGGAAGTATGTGAATGTGATTTTGTCTCATCTTGCCTGACAAAGTGCATAGCACGTCAAGTCCGTTGTTTGCCTTTACCTTGAACCACGTTCCTGGAAGGGCATCGATCACCGTTCCCTGCATCTCAATCTTGTCTTGTCGATCTTCTTCTCTTGTCGACTCTTGGAATGAATTGTGTTTTTTCCTGTTCTTTGCCATATTCCTCTTGTGTCTCTACTCTTTCTTCGTCTCCCAGATGAATAGGAGAAATCTCAGCACTGCCTCTTCCACGGCCAGCTAGACCGCTGCCCATGCAAAAACCTGCCGATCGACGAACTAGTCGATCGACTTCTTCACGTACGTAGTCCCTCAATGTCTTCATGTTGTTTTTCATAGGCAGAACTTTCAATGTCTAGCTCACATACGTATCTGCCATCGATTGACACTGACGCTGAAGACACTGCGTCAGTAGACATTCTCTTCACGATTCTGGCGTTGAGACCTTGAATTCCTAGTTCATCTTCGAAGGACACATATATCATTTCACCATTCCAAGAAGGAAAGGCAGACATCAGTTTGTGTTTCTCGGTAGACTTAATGATTCCAACATAAGACGTCAAGGTGACGAAATACAAGGTGTTATCTTTTGGATCGACGCCGCACGAGATTATCCTGTCAACGTTTTTGATTTCCTGATTGATTATTTCGATAAAAGACTGCGGCAACGTGACCATGTATTCAGGGACTTCTATCTCATTGCCTTTCACGAATACCCTTCTCTTTTCATTCATGTCGTTTCATGAACTTTCTTCAATTCAGACTCATAATATGGTCCTTCCTTTCTAGGATTTTCAGGAAACAGAACGTAATAAACGTCAAAGTAATTTTCAGACAACCTGCTAGTGTGTTGTGAGGCATGAATAGACAAAGGTTTCTTTTTTTCTACAATTATTCCTGGTAGGAATCCACAAGCTGTGTATACGAGGTCTCCTACCTTAAGGTTGGACATGTAATTCATTCTTCTTCGACAACGACTGCATCAAGTGAGAGGAAGGTAACAGCCACGGAAGAGGCATTCCTCAAGGCAGTCCTAGTCACCTTAACAGGATCAATGATTCCTTCCTTCAGCATGTCGACGTATTCTCCCGTAGACGCATTGAATCCAAATTTGTCGATTCCTTCTTTTTCGTTCCTCATCCTATTGAGTTCGTTGACAACGACCTCATGACTGAGACCAGCATTCTTGACTATCTTTTCAATGGGTGCAAGGCATGCTTCAAATGCTACCTTTTCTCCTTGAGTGAGATCTGGACCTTGCACGCTCTTCCACACGTTATAGAGCGCCATGCCTCCACCCGGAACTATGCCGCATTCGACTGCGGCGCGAGTTGCATGTAGGGCGTCTTCGATCCTATGCTTCCTTTCGATCATTTCCATCTCAGTGGATCCACCGACCTTGATCAATGCGACACCGCACGACAATTTTGCTGCCCTCACCTTCAACTTGTGCAGCTCCTCTGATGACAAGGTGATGTCTTGCGCCTGTGTCTTCAATTCGGACAACCTAACGTCCACGGCTGATTTCGTACTGCCATTTGCTACGAATGTGGCTGTCTTCGAATCGATCACGGCTTTCTTCAATGTCCCCAGATCGCTCATCTGCAACTGAGCCACCTTCAAACCAGTCGAAGCAGACGCTATCTTGGCTCCTGTCAAACAGGCTATGTCTTGAAGAAGTTCTTCCTTATGTTGTCCATATCCTGGAGACTTGATTGCGACGACGGGTAGATTTGCATTGACTTTATTGACCACCAGACCTTGTAGGGCCTCTCCTTCAACATCGTCAGCTATGATGAGAAGTGGAGTCCTACTCTGCATCACCTTCTCCAAGAGGGGCAACAGGTCCCGCATGCTAGACAGCTTATGGTCTGCCAACAACACCTTGACGTCCGAGTAAGAAACGTGCATTTTCTCAGGATTGGTGACGAAGTAAGGGGACAAATAGCCCCTGTCGATCTGCATTCCTTCGACGACTTCCAATCCAGTAGAAGTTCCTTTAGCTTCCTCTACTGAAACTATTCCGTCTTGACCAACTTTGGTCATGGCGTCTGCAATGAGCTCTCCAATCTTACGATCACCGTTGGCACTGATAGTGGCAATTTGCGCAACTTCTTCGGAAGTCGAGAGTTGTTTAGCTGACATCGACAGCAACTTATCGATCCTGTCAGCACCTCTCTGAATTCCGTCACACAGTTCTTTCGTTGAATAACCCGCCTCCAACAATTTGAGGCCTGATTTCACCATCGCTTGTGTCAAGATAGTGGCTGTCGTCGTCCCGTCTCCTGCAGTCTCATTAGTTTGTGAGGCGGCCTCCTTTATCAATTGGGCACCCATTCTCTCGATTGGGTCCTTCAGTCGAATCGACTTGCTGACTGTGACACCGTCCTTTGTGACGATTGGAGACTCACCCTCTTGTTGAATGAGGACCAACTTTCCTTTTGGTCCAAGGGTAGAACCAACCGCATGCGCTACCGTGTTCAGCCCTTTCAAAAGACCTTTTCTAGCATCAGAACCGAATATGACCTTTGTCGACATTTGACAAAGATCTTACTTCATCATCGAAGTTTTGTTTCATAAACTCAATTCGTTAGTGATGTTTATCCAAACAGGTTGACCTGACCGCCAAGCGACGGCAACCCTACCTTTCTTATAGTCTTTCAGCACTTGCTTCAAAAGGTCTTTCTCGTGCTCTTCCTTCAAGGAAGCAATATAGGAGACCAATTTAACAGACGTAAAATCAATGACGAAACGACTGATTGTCGCAGGAAAAAGTTGTGACTTGTGCAACTGAAACTCAGTGCTCGAAGATATTGCTACGTTATTGACCTTTCGTTTACGAGTCGACATTTTTCCACCATGAAAGTAACTATGATGTTGCTTGCCCATAATCAGAGAGGAATGTTGAAGTCTTGTGCCATCTTAAACACGCCGATGTTCTTCATCTTACATTCCACCTCAACATCGATCTCGTCATTCATGAGTCCTTCAAGCTGCGGTTGTGTGACATAGTGAATCATGTCACTGTGTTTTCTACGGTCAGAAAAAGAACCATTAGACAATGACGGTTCAGTGTTGCTGATGTGTTGCAGCGGTTTGACGTCGATGGGCCATGTTTCAGCGGTTGCAGCATGCGCCTCGTCGGTGGAGATTCCTCCGTCATTAAAGACGTGGTGATGCGTGTCGAAACAAATGGGGATACCTGAACGTTGATACACTTCCAACAGGTCGATAACGTTGTAACAACTTTCATCATTCTCAAGTGTGAGTCGACCCCTCACGTTTTCTGGTAGCTTATCGATCCGGTTCAACAACGCCTCAGTCTTATTCATCTTTCCGCCATGGATATTGATCGCCCATTTTGGGGACACTTCGAGCCCCATACAATCCATCATCCATGCGTGGATGGAAAGTTCACGAAAGGCGTTGACAACGACAGTCTCTGAGTCAGAGGAAAGGACGCAAAACTGGCCGGGATGCGTCGTCAGTCGCATGCCATTTGACTTTACGAAGTCACCAACTTTCTTTAGAGAAGAAATCAGGTGTTCATTGTCCCACAAGGACCGGTCGACTTGATCTGCGAGAGGCAGAAGAGCAGAAGACATCCTAAAAAGCCTGACTCCACTAGATCTGATCTTTGGAAGCATTCGTGCAAGACTGTCGACGTTGTGAAGGTAAGTCTTTCGAATGTAGTCAGGTGCGTATTTGCCGGATCGATATCGGCCAAGCTGAAGCGACCTCTCTTCCATCTCGTTCACGAGGATCTTTTGGCCCGATTTTGGTTTCACTTCTTCACGCAACCAATGACAACAAATTCCTAGCATGTCTCCATGATATCATGGGTCATGGAGACATTGCACATCACTTGAACAAATTCACCATCTTCTTTTTCTTAGAAGGTCGACCGAAGAAGTCATTTGTCTTGGAGGAACGATGACGACCATTGAGCAAGGCTCCTGTCATGACTTTATCGTCATCGTCGTACTTAGACAATCTTTGAACCCTGTGAGCAAGTTCTCTGACGGACTTTTCAGCCTCTTCGGGATTCATGAACCTCAACCTCTTGACATATTCCTGAATGAAAGCAATGGGCCATTCTTTGACTAGTTCAAAGTGTTCTTCGAGTTTCTCACCAAGGATTTTCTTGACAACGTCTTCGTCCATGAGTTTGATTTGAACTAGTTCATCGAACCTACCTGGACGTAGGATTGCCTCATCCAACATGTTTTTGTTGTTGACGGTGGCGACGACCAACTTGACATGTCTTTGAAAGAATTCGAGAGTCTCAAGCAAACTGGCTTGTTCCGTTGATCGATCGAAGTCATCGAATATGACGGCGTCGGGCTCAAAGATGCTGATGGCCTCAAAGATTGTAGATGAATCGATGCAACCAATGTCCTCCACCCTAATTCTGAAAGACTTCATCCCCAAGTTGTTGATGATCGTGCGGGCCATGGTTGACTTACCTGTTCCAGGTGGACCGTACAGCAGGACAGACCTAGACACCCCTGCATCAATACATTTCTTCAGATATGAAGCATATTCACTTGCTCTTTTTGAAGGCAAAGGAAGGAAAGCGTCGTCTGTCTCGAGTAGGACTACGTCCTCTTTGTTGGGAGAGGTCTTCGATCGTCTAAGGACGATGTTGTCGTTTTTCAACAGTTTCCACAATTCCTTCTTTAGAACCTCTTTAGCCTTCTTCGTGTTGTCAGGCTCAACATAGACAGCACCAACGTGATCGGTACGAGTGTTTAGGACATATCCAAACTTGATGCCTTCAAGATGAACGATGTGAATTACGATGGAGTCTTCTGAGGTTCGAATCACATTGAAAGGATTGCCAATCAAGGCAGCGCGAATCATCTTACTGAAGTCACCTGTGTATGGCATCTCCCAGTTTTCGAAATAATCATCAGGCCAAATTTCAAGGTCGTCAACGACCACTTTTCCTACTAGAAATGCCGACTTCAATGCGTTGAGGGGTGTTTGTTTCTCAATGAATGGTGAGAGAGCATTGAAGATCTCAGATCCCATCCTGAACATTTTCTTGATCTTTCCCACGTTGAAAAAGTCTCTGATGTCGTCAGAAACGGATGAGGCAATTCTGTTGTCTTCATTGGACATGTAGTTTAACCTACCACTCTTGTTTTCAGTTGTTTATTTCTGACAATTTTCACACCACCACATCATTCTACCGTCGTCAGAATTCATTCTGAAAATGGCATGACCTTGCGGACAATTTTTCCTTCCATAGACCTCGAAGTCGAATTGAGTCTGACCCTTTGAACCGTCCACGGTCCTATATGTCGATATCGATGCTCCATTAGAACGATACGACATGTCAGCCGTCTCAATCGTATGCTTGCATAGGTCAACGTATTCAGAAGCCGTGACATCGACGACAGGTCTCCACGGAGACAAACGGGCCCGATAGAGTATTTCAGCTCGTAGATAGTTTCCAACACCAGAAACAGTTGTCTGGTCCATCAGAGCTTCACAGATTCTTCTGTTTTGTTTTCTGAGAATTCTTACAGTGAAGACTTCAGGCGTCAGTCCGCCTGTGATGATACACGGTCCAAGACTATTCAATTTCTTGAGATGGAGTCGTTCATCATCGACAAACTTCAACGTCCCAAAGTGACGAGGGTCATTGAAGAAAGTTTGAATCACCTGCTTGTCCTTTTGAGATTCGATCACGAAAGCTGTGTGCTTTGACGGTCTTTTCATCCACTGTCCGGACATTCCATAAGTGGACCACATGTACCATGTTTTCGTGGTGTTCTTCATGGTCCACCACATGAATTTCCCCTTGGTGTCGACGGAGGAAATTGTCAGATGTTCTTCCAATTTAACATCGGATAGAAATCTTTGGAAGCCTTCAGGGTGGACGCCTGAATAACGTCCTGATCCGGTGGGAGTCGCATCAGTCACAGACGAATTCAGCAAAGAATTTCTTAGCACGTCTCTGCTGTGTGCTAGCTCAGGTCCTTCAGGAATGGTACACCTCCTCATGAGGAGAATAACATGACTGTCTTCTACTTTTCACTAGTTACAACAATTTTCTGTTCTGACAACCACGACCAAATATTCTTCATCCAGAATCCATAACCCAATCCAGTAGTATGAATTCCATCTATTAGAGGAATATGATATTTCTCTGATGGAAAGTACAGGGGAGAAATTTCTTTTATCATTTCTCTGACTTCGTTGATTTTGACGACTTTTTCCTTTCGTATGTCGGGAGGTGCGATCCACACCAACATCGCACCTGAGTCTATGACCATGTCGATCATTCTTCGATAATGCGTCGGTACAGGACTGTGTTGCCCGACACCATATGAGTCGTTAGTTCCTAGTGACACCAACACCAACTTCGGTGAATGTTGCTTCAGGAGTTGATCCATCCTCTTTAGCCAATAAGTCGTTGCCGTACCAGACAAAGTGTGACTAACAGGTACATAGCCGTTTCTTTTTGCCTCGGAGTGAAAATGGGATCCTAGACCGACTGCCAAAGAGTCGCCGACCAACATGATCGTTGAACCTCTTGATATCGACGTCACGTCTAGATAATCACAAACATGTTGTGACGATTCAACTCTGCAAACTTTTGGTTCTGACAAGAGAGCCGCCAATGCGGTGAAGATGAGAGTCTTAATTTCGATCGACATTTCCGATCCTGTTCCTCCAGAATAGTTATGATCTAGATATGTCGATTTTTAAAGAACACAAGACAAACGCCGACAGAGTCGCATCCGACAGGAGACGTCACAAACAAAAAATCGATAAGGCAATCAGAGAAGGAATACATCACATCGTTTCAGATGAATCGATAATTGGAAATAACGGAAAACAGAAATTCAGGATTCCCGTCAGAGGAATAAAAGAACACAGGTTCGTCTTCGGTGACAACGGAAAACAAGTTGGATCAGCTCCTGGTCGTGATGTGACACGTGGCCAGAAGATCGGTGGCAAGGACAAACATCTACCGGGACGTCCGGATAAACCTGGTGCTGAGAGCGGAGAAGAGTATTACGACGTCGAGATGTCGCTGGACGAATTGGCGCAATATCTCTTCGATGACCTAGGGCTACCTGATCTCGAAAAGAAGAAGCTTTCAAACATCGATTCGAGTCGATTCAAGCGTTCAGGTTACAGACCTGAAGGAATCCTACCAAGGCTCGACAGGAAGAAGTCAGCCATCGCACGAATCAAGAGGATGAAGGCCGCCGGTTTCGATCCGGAGGCGGCGAAGGAAGGTGAGACATTCCCCTTCCATGAAGACGACCTGAAGTATCGGCACTACAAACTGAAGAAGGAACCAAACACGAACGCCGTTGTGTTTTTCGTGATGGACGTTTCTGGGTCCATGGACCAGGATAAGAAGTTCCTAGCAAGATCATTCTGTTTCCTGATGTATCACTTCATCCGAACCAAGTATGAAAACGTTGAGGTCGTCTTCGTGACCCACGACATGGAGGCACGAGAAGTGGACGAGAATGCATTCTTCACCGTGGGGACGAACGGTGGAACTTTCGCTTCGACGGGACTCACTTTGGTGAACAAGATCGTTGAGGAGAGGTACAGTCCTGACTCATGGAACCTATACGCGATCCACCTATCGGATGGAGATAACTTCGACTCTGACAACGGAAAATACCTAGAAGAACACGCGAAATTGGAATCCATCGCACAACTCTTCGGCTATTGCGAATTGGAACCGCCCAATGCTTGGGCCTCCTCTTCCTACGAGAACAACAAACTCTCCAGCATCCTGAAACCGAGGATTCGGGAAAATTCACGTTGCGTCCTCATCAAGGAGAAGGACGATGTATGGCCGGCCTTTCGTGAGATGTTGGGCGCTGTTTCGCAAGGAGACGATTGATGGACTACAAACTTTCTGAACTTGAAGAGTGGGACGAGCGGATTTGCGACATAGCGAAGAGACACGGCCTCGATTGGTTTGAGATCGAATACGAGTTCATCGATTTCTTCTCGATGATAGGTGCGATGGCCTTTCACGGCCTGCCTTCACACTTCAACCACTGGTCGTTTGGTAAGTCCTTCGAGAGGACACATCGAATGTACAACCTCGGAATGGAAGGTCTTCCTTACGAACTCATCATCAATTCCAATCCTTCGGTTGCCTACATGATGAGGGAGAATCCCCTCTACCTACAAATCCTGATAATGGCCCATTGTGTAGGCCATTCTGATTTCTTCAAGAATAATCGTACCTTCTCTGGTACACGGCCTGACACTATCGTGGGAAGGTGTAGGGCGGCCAAGAAGAGGTTTCAGGAGTACGTTGAGGACCCATCAATCGGCATCGAAAAGGTGGAAAACGTCATCGACGCATGTCATGCAATTCAGTTTCAGATATCACGTCCCGGTTGGATCCGGCGGACTCGTGAGGAGATAATCGAAGACCACAAGTCGAAGATCAAAGAGGACCCAAAGATCGCTGACATAGACACCAGTAAGAATCCACTCGAACCTGACTACGACATACTAGGTTTCATCTCAGAAAATGGCAAGCTGCCTTCATGGAAACGTGACATCATCGAAGTGTGTCGTGACGAAGGAAAGTATTTCTGGCCGCAGATACAGACGAAGATAATGAATGAAGGATGGGCTTCATACTGGCACTACACGATCCTTCATGAGTTGGAACTTCCAACGGAATTGCACGTCGCGTTCATCAAGTCACACAACCAAGTGATACGCCCACACATCGGTGGGATCAATCCCTATCATCTTGGTTTCCACCTCTTTCAACGAGTCAAGGAGAGGATGGGCATCTCTGAGTGCTTCCTTGCTCGTGACGTCCACAACGACGCTTCGTTCATCAGACAGTATCTGAAACAGGAAGACTGCGAGGAGCTCAACCTGTTCTCCTATTCACGTAAGAAGAGTGACGACACTACCGTGGACGACGTCTCTGACGAGATGGGATGGGAACGGGTTCGAAACGACCTCGTCAAACAGGTGGGCGGCGGTTCGATACCTGTCTTGAACGTCAGCGAAGCGAGGAGAAACGGCACGTTGATGCTGGAGCACGAATTCGACGGAAGAGAATTGGAACTCAATGAGACGAAGGCCGTCCTCAACCACGTCTATAACCTATGGGACGACAGGGTCGTCCTCAACACAATAATCGATGGAAAACTTCAGCAGATAGAACCTTGATGTATAATCGGAGACGAAAACATGAGCACACGTGACAAACTCCTCAATAAGATCTCAGAAGCACGCACGAAGTCAGAGTCGGAAAAGAAGTTCAGCGGTTCCTTGATGGACTACGTCGACCTCGTGGAGAAGGAACCCTCCATCGTGAAGACGGCCCATCAACGACTCTACGAGTCGATCACGGAACGTGGATCGTACGTCATGCCTGACTCCGATCCGAGAAAGAACAAGATATTCGATGGTGACTCTGTCAGGATCTACAACTACTTCGAAGGAGAGTTCTTCGGCATGGAGAACGTCATCTCAAAGATCATGTCGTTCCTCGCCTCAGCCGCACATCGTGGTGAGGAGTCGCGACAAGTCCTCCTCCTGATGGGGCCCGTCGGCGCCGGTAAGTCGGCACTCACGGAACACATCAAGCGTGCATTGGAGGGAAAGAAGTTCTACCACCTGAAGGGAGACACCCATAGGGGCGAACCCCTCCAGCTGATACCTCGCTCACTTCGTCCTGAATTCGAGAAGACGCTTAACGTGAAGATCGAAGGTGACATCTCTCCGATAGCCCGTTACAAGTTGCTCAACGAACTCGGAGGCAAGTACGAGGACTTCGAGGTGGAGGAATCGAGCTTCTCACAAAGGGCTCGAAGGGGTGTCGCATCAGTTCCCCCAATGGACGCCAACTCGCAGGACGTCTCGGTCCTCATCGGTTCAGTCGACATCTCCAAGTTGGACAAGTTCTCCGAGGACGATCCGCGGGCACTGTCGTTGACCGGTGCCTTCAACGTGGGCAACAGGGGCATCGTGGAACTCGTCGAGGTGTTCAAGAACGAGATCGAGTTCCTCCACACCATCATCACGGCCACCCAAGAGAAACGAGTGCCTTCGCCCGGCAAGTCTGACATGTTGCACTTCGACGGCGTCATCTTGGCCCACTGCAACGAGGCCGAGTGGAATCGATTCCAGAGTGAACACACCAACGAGGCCATCATGGACCGCATCGTCAAGGTCGCTGTTCCATACTGTCTCGAGTTGAACCAGGAGATGAAGATCTACGAGAAGATGTTGGGTAAGTCTGACTTCAAGGTCCACGTCGCTCCTCACACCCTAAAGGTGGCCTCGATGTTCTCTGTCATGTCACGTCTGAAGCCTTCTGCCAAGTGTGATCCTCTCACCAAGATGAAGCTGTACAACGGCGAAGACGTCCTTGAGAAGGGACGTGTCAAGAAGATCGACGTGAAGGACCTACGTGAGGAGGCCAAGCACGAGGGAATGGACGGTATCTCCACACGTTTCATCACGAAGTCCATCGACAATGCGCTGTCCAACTCCGACAAGAAGATGGTGACTCCGATCTCTGTCATGGACTCCTTGACGAAGATGGTGAAGGAACAGATAACCGATGAGGCCTTCAAGAAGAACTGCCTGGAGCTACTCCAAAAGACTGTGCGTGACGAATACCTGAAGATCCTGGAGAGCGAGATATCCAAGGCTTTCGTCAATGCATATGAGGAGAATGCCCAATCTCTCTTCGAGAATTACCTCGACCACGCCGAGGCCTACACGACACGTGCCAAGGTGAAGGACAAGGTGACAAAGGAAGAGCGTCGACCGGACGAGGACTTCATGAAGTCGATCGAGGAACAGATCGGCATCAGCGGTTCAGCGAAGGACGGATTCAGGTCCGACGTGACTGCCTACATGTTCGCCAAGATGCGCCGCGGCGAGAAGGTGGACTACAAGGCATACGAGCCTCTCAAGGAGGCAATCGAGACCTATCTCATCAACTCAGTCAAGTCCTTCGCTCGCATCGTCACCAAGTCGAAGACCCGGGACAAGGAACAGCAACAGAAGTACTCCGAAATGGTGACGACACTGTGCAAGGACTACGGCTATACCCCAGAGTCCGCTGAGGAGATCTTGGTTTTTGCCTCAAACAATTTGTGGAGAGACAGCTGAAAATTTTGACGCGTTATGCGTCAAAATTTCTCAGTTTTGTACAAAATGTCAAAGTTCTTCTTGGTGATTCCATAATCAAGAAGAACTAGACATCCACCAGGAGTTATTCCCCAAGAATCAAGTCGTGCCAAGTCACCTTTCAGCATGCCTTGATACCTCATCATGAATCCTTCAAGGTAATCAAGAAATTCTTGTCCTCTGAGACAATTCGGATTGCCTGCTGAAATAACACCTGTTTTTCCGCTTGTCATCGGTGGAGTATCAGCTGTCCATCCATCACCTATGTCTATTCCATGATTTCCTGGATTTGTGGATGACATATCCATGTCGGGATCTCTTTTCAAGCCGATAATTTCACGTACATCATTCCAAGAAACCCCTATCACTTTTTCAGCTGTCGTAAATTCGTCTTCGTCCAACGGCTTCACCAGATCAGAAACGATCCAGGAGAAATCATCCGCGGCATCCCAAGCCCCTGCAAGCAATTGTTCAGTGTACGGATCACGTCCCGCAAATATTTCCAATTCGTTTTGTGCAAGGCCTTTTTTGTTAAGGGCGACCTTCACTACTTGTTTTTGGTTAAGTTTGAAAACTATTCTTGAAGATCCCTCACCCAACAGTTGCAATCCAAATTCTTGTGCCGCGATTTTCATGGCGTCAAATGGATTTTTTGTACCCCATTCTTCGGGGTCCTGGTACGCTACAGTCAACCAATCCAATGGGTCATCTGAAGTCGCGACGTCGTCTCTCGTCATCTCCCGAATGATCTTTCTAACGTATGACCTCAAAGCGACGTAATTTCTCATGCGGATAAGTATGCTTCAAGTTTTTGGTTTCTCGGATGCGTACTTGACACCCATGATGGTGCCGATGATACTGAACGAGTTCGTCAGGAGTATGCTAACGATGTTGCTCCACACGTTACCAGTCAACGTCGTGTCAGACTTTGTGACCATACCTGTTATGTACATTCCCGTGGACAGAATTCCTACACCAACTATCATCCATAGAGATACCTTGACGATAATATTGATCAACTCAAATTGATTGCGCTTCTGTAGGTTGTCGAGGTCGTTCTCAACGATCTTCTTTGCGTCTTCGGCCTTTTGTAGGGCTACCTGAAGGTCAGACATCAATTTCTCATTTTGCTGTTGAGCGAAGATCAATTCCCTGTTCTGGTTTTGGACCTGTTTGGTGACTGACAGCCTCTTCGATCGAGCTGCCTTGTCTCTATCGATGGCAACGTCGACGTATTTCCTGAACTCTTGGTCGTCACCTGGGTCGAACAACTTGAGTATGTTGCCCTCGACGTACATGTCTTGCTTCTCAGCAATGTCTATCAACATACGCTTGGCGTCTTCTGCGACTTGAATCATGAGTAGACCTTGAAGTTGGCAGTCCTCGACTTGTAACCTGGATAGTCGTTCTTGAACTCCTCCAACCGTGGTTCTATCTCGTCGCTCTTGACTATCCAAAACTGTGCGCCTGCGGCAACGGCCTTCGACATCTCTTTCCTGTCGTAGGAAGAAGAGATGATGCCGATCACCACACCGTTTCCGTGCTCATAGTTGATCCTCCTGATCAACTCGGCACCGTCAAAGGACGAACCGACGATGTTGAGGTCGACGAAGACACACTCAGGTTTCAAATCAGGAGTATTTTTCCACGCCTTGAACAACCTGTCGGCTTCGTCGGCTGAGGAGAGGGCCTGCAACTTGAGAGATATGTCGAGTAGGCTACAAGCGTCCTCGAAGACCAGATGGAACAAGTTCTCGTCGTCGACGAGTAGGATGGAGTCTATCATCGTATCTTCACCTTTATCATCGACCCCACATCCAACTTTTCGCATGAGACGTGGAACCCATGTTCATTAAGTATGGCGACGCAGATGTTGAGACCCAAACCTGTCCCTTTTTCCTTTTGCATCTGGTTACGGACATAAGGCTGGGAATATTTCTCAAATTCGGCTTGAGTCATTCCCCTCCCATTATCGATGACAACAACCGTGTCATCGTCGATCATCTCAACAACAACGTATTTCGCCTCAGAGTCGTTGTATTTCAGCCCGTTCCTTATCAGATTGTCGATGGCTGTGCAGAATAGAGATTCATTGACGCACAACTTCGTGAGCTGTTTTATCTCGACTTGGTCACGATAGGCCGTCGTCGACAAGAAGTTGTCGAGTATCTCCTTCAGGTCGTGCTCCAGTTTTGGAAGGCATTTGTCTGTCTTGACGAGGTTAGTGAAGTCATAGACTCCCCTGTAGACTTTCTGAGAGTGTCTCAGACCGTCCTTCATGAGTTTGAGAGGCATGTCCAACTTGTAATTTTCTATGATTTCTTGGGGCAGACGTCTCTCAAGCGACATGATGCCACGTGGAATATACGTGTTGATGCCGCTGTGCATGTCATGTCTGATGATCTTGGCCGCATGTTCAAGATAGACATTCTTCTTTCCTATCTCGTTCATGGCGTCGATGATTTGCGTCACGTCCTGTCTGACTGATGCGTAACCCTGGATTCTTCCTCTCTCGTCGACCCGGGCCGCTATGTAGGTGTCGACGTGATACAGGTCACCACATTTCTTCTTGTTCGTGACGACTGAGTTCCATATGTTGCCGGCGGACACGCACTGATACATCTCAGACCAAAATTCAGGTGGATGGAATCCGGAGTTGACTATGTTGTGGTCTTTTCCGATCAGTTCTTCTCTGTCCCATCCCGATATCTTCACGAATTGATCGTTGACATACGTTATCTTTCCTTGCGAGTCCGCGATGGAAATGATGCATGCCTTGTCCATGAGATCATTTATCTGCCACAATATTTCTTCATCGAGCGCCATATAGGTAATTACGCCTATGAGAATAACTCTAAATGAATTGAGGTCTTTGATCAGGGAGCATCTGATCAACGAGGGGGCCGTCACACCGATTCAGGCCGCCGGAGATGGAATCGCCCTCTTCTCAAGTGAGAATGAGCTCTTCGCCACGTACGTGCTGTATCGAGCGACAGGACACGTCAACTCTGTCGTTGAATCAACGCTCTCTCAGAAAACTGACAGCGTTGAGACGACGGTGAGATGGTCTCTGGTGGGAGCCATCAAGGTCGCGAAGGGGCAAGGAGGAGAACCGTCCTACATCGAGGAGGTCACCTCGAAGGTCAAGGGATACGGTCCCCTCCTCTATGACATCGCTCTCAAGTATCACAGCCCGCTTCTGGATCGGAGAGGTGACGTGGAAAACGCAAACGTGTCAACTGACGCCGAGAAGGTGTGGGACTTCTATGTCAACAAGAGAAAGAAAGACACGAGTTATTCCAAGAAGACTCGACAGTTGTCGCTCAAGAGTAAGCTAAGCGTCGACGTCAGACCTCTCGTCATCGCCCACGATAATCTTCCCAACAAGATATACACCAATCCCAGGTCGTTTCAAGCCAATTTGCCCCCCATGTCCACGTTCGTGAAACAACTGGAGGAAGCCCTTCATGCGACGTCGAAGGACCTCCTCAGGACGCTTCACATGTGACTCACCAATTCACGTATGTGACTGACTCAACCCTGTCGACAGTTCCTCCCCTCCTCAAGTTAGGAACCTTTCTAACGCACACCTTGTTCCACGTGTACTCTGGAAAGAGTCTTTCGGCTCCGTCTCCATACGTGAAGACGACAGGATTGGAAGTCGACGAGATCAGCGACTTCGTCTCCTTGAAGTCGTACGTCGACTCATGACTCTTCTTGCCCTTCTCCTCGTAACCCGCGGTGGTGCCCAAATACGGAGGATCAACGAAGAGTAGGTCGCCATCAGAATGAACATACTCGTTTGCAGATCCATGTACGACGTCGATGTCCTTCAGACGTGGAAGGCACCGAACCGTGTTTTCCACGGGCAATGAGTACTGTGGATAGATCTTCCAGGCCGTCAATTGCCCAACGATGACGCCTGTGACGTTGATACGAACGTATGTTTCCTGACCAAGGGACAGGCCCAACCTTCTGACGTCTGGTTTTCCAACGTTGCTTGGGTCCACCTTGATGGACTCGACCGCCTCTGACAGGTCGTTCAATTCCTTCGGCGTCGTGGTCTTCAACCACTTCCACATGGCTACGACGTCTCCGTTAGCCTCATATCCAAGACATGGAAGGTCGGTGGAGAACCAATAGGCTCCACTGCCAAGATAAGGCTCTACTATCCTCTTCGTTCCCGCCAGAGGCCTTCGGTAATACTTGATGTACCTGTGCTTGTTACCGCTGTACCTAAACAACTTCAAACGATTCATTCAGCCCTCTTCAAGACCTTGATGATCAGGTTGTGTTTGTGTATCTGTGAAGGATTGAAGCAATACCAATATTCCATCGTCTCGTCCCAGCAACTGACGAGGTCTTCATCTATTCTCTTGACGATGCACGTGCATTTCATCACCTCTGTGCTGTATGTCCTCACGGTCAACAACTTGCTATCGACAGGAACAACGATCTTGCCGTCGACGACTGCGTCCTCTAGCGCATCGATGTCGACGTTGGCACCTACTTTCGTTGACGTGGAGACGGCCCTCGGCTTCTTCTCCTTTGTTTTCGTCTTTTGGACTTTTCTAGCTGCCATGTTTCTTTCTCCACATGTAGTAGGCAGTCAAGGCGTGGTCCTTCGGAGGTTCAGGTGGCAAGATGCCTTGAATGAATATCTCCCATGCCGCAGCCGCGTATTCACCAACCCCAGGCAATTCACTGGCATGTGTCCATTCATTTTTCACGTAAGCATTAGACATCTCAATGAGCGACTTCGATCTTCTATTCCGAAATCCAAGACATCCAACCAATTCAGCGACTTCCGTCGGATCAGCGTTCGCCATCGACGCCGCGTCAGGATATCTTTCAAACAGGGGTTTCACAATCTTCTCCATCGACTTACGCGTCGTGCAATTCAACAACATACACGCAACAAGCGTCTTCCATTCGTTTGGCCACAGAGTCTCTTGGATTAATCCATACGGGCTGACAGGTGGAACATGGTCATTTTTTTCTTGATTATTCTTGGATCGACCTTGTGTCTCTTTATAACGCATGTTTGCCATTAAAAGGCAATGCTACATACTCTGTTTTGAAGTCTGAAGTCAAATCAGCAAGAAATCTTTCGTGTTGAATGAACAACATACCGTTTGAAGTCCTCTTCATCCTATGCCATGGTGTAGAGATCCCAGGGTCAGCCAATTCCATCCTTAGAACCATGAAATTTGGAACCCAACTCTCTTCAAATTCGTCGCGAAGAAATCTAGATTTTTCGATGA
Source organism: Bdellovibrionota bacterium (assembly GCA_040398075.1). Classification (GTDB taxonomy): domain Bacteria; phylum Bdellovibrionota_C; class UBA2361; order UBA2361; family OMII01; genus OMII01. The sequence goes on from JBBAUR010000009.1 coordinate 64,793, forward strand.
TTTGCTTGACACCGTCGCAGTCACACAGAAATTGCCTAGAAGAAAGTTGATCTTTCTTCATGACGCAGCATGTGATAGGAACTTCACTCCTGACGTGTCTACCAACAACACCTGGCACAAGTTCTGCATCAGCATCGATGACAACAATACTTTTGCCTCCTTCATTCAAGAATGAAGTAACAACATTTGACTCTCTCATGGAAGGAAAAACGTCACCGTCTCCACACCAATGAAGTGTAGGTGAACCGTCAGCGAAGTGAACCGTATTGTCAGGCAGCAACCTGAAAGACTCGAATCCTTTCAGCGCGACGACGTCATGATGCTCATCTATGCGCGCTGAGCATTCTGAAAATATTTCAGGAGGAACCAGAATCCACTTTGTCTTCACGTAGGACAATGAATTCAGGACAGATGACAACTTACCGCTGTGGATGATTTCACGATTTCTCAGCACTAGACAGCATCCAACCGTGCCCAATCTCAAGGACTCCAATCCACGATTGACATCATGTTCAGACAGCTCTTCAATGGAGAGGTCAGGCTCAGCCCCTTTTTGTCCCACGACTGTTTGATCAACGGGATGTGATATCAACTCAACTAGTTCAGCTATTTCTAGGCCACCGATTCTGTCATTTTTCATCAGCGTCGTCTCATCCATTTTTTCTAGCTGAGACAAAAGTTCTGCTAGTGAACCCATGATGCAAACCTTATACGGTAGACTCAAAAAAGTTCAATATTCAACTTCTTGACCATCTTCATGAAGAATCGACCATGCGTGGAATTCAGCAATTCATCAGGGGTGACCCAATCGACGTAGCCTTCATCAGAAGGCCTAAGCTTCCCTGAACAGGCAGTAACCTTGTACACGGCAACCAATTTCCCATTGTCGGCCAGAGCTGTGTAGACTGGATGCATTCGATGTACTTTCAGACCTGTTTCTTCCCACAACTCCCTCATCGCGGCCTGCGCCGGCTCTTCGCCCAATTCGATCTTGCCACCTGGCAAATTCATGTCAGTGACGTCCTCACCACGTGAAACGGCAAGAAATCTACCACGCTTGTCTCTGACTATGAGTATCGCAGCATGCGGTGCTTCGTCTTCTTCCTCAAGGTCAAAGATGGACGACCTAGCGCCCCTAGTCGGCTCACCAGCACGTATGTTACCGGGACCTTGCATCCTCCTGGTCCCAGACATGCTAAAGTCTCCCATGAATTCACGCAAGAATTTCATTTCGGTTTTTGTTTACCTTTGTTTTCAGGGCTTCTTTGCGGCTGAATCTTTCTCCTATCGACACGTCGTGAAGGATTACGACTGTAGTCATCATCATCATCGTCGTCATCATCATCTTCTTCGTATGCTCTAATCCAGGCCCTTATTTGATTTCCAAATCTGTAACTTACGGCTGCCTTTATCTTTTCCTTAGCTTTTGACTTATTGTTTTTTGCCTTGTCGAGGATGACTGGAAACTTTTCCTTAACAAAAGCGGTTATATTTTCCTTTATTTCATCAGGAAGTTCGACGTCGTATTTTTCCTCAATTTCATTCACGATATCATCAGCTAGATTCGAAACGTCACCTGTAAAAAAATCCTTGATTTTTCTAAACTTAGATTTCACATTCTTGATTTGTGTAGGAAGATCTGTCAAACTGTAATAGTCAGACAACGCCTCTTGAATTACGTGAGAGACATATCTTCTCAATTGCTTTTCTTCTTCTTTCATCTTTTAACCTATTTTGCGGTTGGACAAGAGTCAATCATTGAACAAGAGGACACCCTTGCAACGCAGGTTGGATCGAGCCATACTCCTCTGTCCTCTGTGTCTACGCAGAACTTCTCACAAGAGACGAGACATACGCCTGCTGAACACACGGCTCCACGTCCACATTGAGAGTCGACGATACAGGAGACGTTGGTTTCAATGGGTTGTGCCTCTTCACATCCCAGCTTCCTCAAGTTTGAACATGCGTTTGGGCATGCAGCTTGATCTGTCACGATTGGAGGCATTGGAGTGACGGGTTTCTCACGACACCCGATTGTGAGACAGGAAGTCACAGCGGCAATGAATTTTGTGGTCGATTCATTCTTCATGTTCACCTCAGGGCCGTCAAGACCCAAAAATCGTCTGCATCTCCTACGTCCAAATAGTCATACGGCATCAGGCAATAGCCACCTGAACCCCAACCAGTTCCCCAAGAATTTCTGACTATGAGGCTCTTCTTTCCGTCATCGTATCCACAGATCATCATTGCATGGGCGCCAACGACTTCTCTCTTGTTCAGCATGGGGACCGGTTCATTCCTCAATTCGAGGAACTGCTTATCTATGGAGACACCAAAGACCACTGGGTTGGACGTCTGTGTGGCGACCTTTATCTGCCGTATCCTTTCTTCACCTGTCCCAACGATTCGATAGTAAGAGCCGACCTTGTTGGCATACGCCTCACGATACGAACCCCAACTAGGTCTGACGAAGACCTTCGATATATCGTATGGCCACTTCTGTTCTGAACAGGTGCCGAGAGAAGAAAGAGTGCCGATCGCCAGCCTGATGTATGTTCCTCCATCGACTTCTTGTGATCCATGCATCAGGCGTGAATTGTAATAGACGAAAAGGCGTGACAAGTCCTTGTGCGCAATTCCTTCACGGACCTGTAGAAATTCTAGGGCTCCCACGACCGAGTTGCCGACGCAAGATCCCAATTCACGTTGATTCTCCACAGGTGAGCACCACCTTCGTAGATCGATGACTCCGTTCTTCTCAGTCACGGTCGTTGTGGCTGCGACGACGACGTCCTGGTGATCAGCGAAAACTAGATCGACATTGTTCGCAGCGTCAGGTTGTGAAGAGTCTGTGAGCCATCCACCCACCCTCGGCGTCAAGTCTGTCATTTTTGTTCCTCAAACTTCTCTTTGAGTTTTTTTGTCACCCCTACTACATCAATGACCTGACCTGCGGCCCGTCGAGCATCGATCTCCATCGGGTTGTCGTAATATGGGTGACTGTCAGGACATCCTAGTTTTATCGCTAGGAAATTTACGACATACACCAGAGGCTGAAATACACCGAGTCTCATGCATTGCTCCACGTGTCGCTGTTCGTGGCACAATATTGTTGACTTCTCACCTGGTTGATTGCGCAAGACGATGACGTTGCCAATCGCGTGACCTCCCCATCCCTTCCACAGCCACGCCAGTGGAAGGGGCATTTTCTTCTCAGCGACCCACACCATAGAGTGACCTAGGATGCCGTGCCATCTGTACCACCTGAAGACCTCAAACGAGAAGGCGTACGTCACGCCCAGCAGCGTCAGAGGCGATGCCCACACGTAACCCAGGAAATTCTTGACCTTGTCGAGCATCGTTCCTACTCCTTCGGCAGGTAAATAGGCGTCGAAGTCCAATCGTGACGCGATAGTTATCCGCCATGAGCACGTTGAGAAACCTGAAGGAATCAATCATACACATGGTCAACGAAGTGCGTGAAGAAGAGGGCCTCCTTTCAGAAGGCACCCTGTGGCACATCGAAGAAGGTATAACTTTCGACAAACCTGTCTACAGGGCAGGCACTCAAAAATACTTCAAGTTGATGCGTGAGGCACGAACGCTGTATCGAAAGGGCCTGTATACGCCTCGAACTGATTTTGAGGCTGACCTATTGGAATCTGATCTAGGGTCCTGGGACTTCTATGAGGGTCGACTGGTCCCCTTGGACTTTCCAATGAAGGTGGAGGACCTCAATGAGGCGAAGTACAAAGGGAAGGAAGTAGAACTAGGTAAACCGAAACGTGGTTCCGGTGGAAGGTCATACGTGTATGTCAGGGATCCAAAGTCAGGAAACGTGAGGAAGGTGTCCTTCGGTTCCTCGATGCCTGACGCGATGGGCGACTCCGACACGGCGAGGGCACGCCGTAAGTCCTTCGGCGAGAGACACAAATGCGCACAGAAGAAGGACAGGACGAAACCTGGATATTGGGCTTGTAGATCGACTAAGTTCTTTGGCCGAGACATCTCGGGGTGGTGGTGAGTCGACATCCCTTTTCTGAAGTCACAGAAGGAAACGTCAAAGTGCGAACCTTCTCTGCAGACTCAGACCCGGATGAGATGGTGTGGCACCGTGACGACGAAGACAGGATCGTCAGGGTGCTGGAAGGAGAAGGATGGTACTTTCAACGTGACAACGAATTGCCCATGAGGATGAGGATAGGCGACGTCATACAGATACCACGCCGGTCATGGCACAGGGTCATCATGCGTGAAAAAACACGTCTAGTCGTCGAGATAGCTTCTCAGCCCCACAAGGGGTCGAAAGTGCCCACGAATTTTGACCAGGAATCAGGGTTCACCAAGGACTTGAATTCGTAGGATTCAAACGTAGACTTGACAAAGTCCCAATCCTTGGTTGGACTTGACGAAGTCATCTCAGCTGCCTCCTCAGGCGTCCACTCAGCGAACTGGATGAGGTCCATGTTGCGTTGAAAAACAGTCGCATTGTCTCCCTCAGCGAGGAAATCAGCGAACTCCTGTGAGTCCACTGCTGACGCCAACCGTGCCGCAGTCTTATCGCCGCAGCCATCGAGGCCTGGAATGTTGTCTGAAGGATCACCACGAAGTGCCTTCCACACCACGTAAGGATACTCCTCAGGAGGTGAGAGGAACTCCTTGCGAACTGGATTGTAGAGCCTGACGTTTCGTCCCATCTCGAGGAGTTGAATGAAGTCGGTGTCCGATGACACGACCACCCAATCGGCCGACGTTGAAGAGTTACGAATCACGTTTGCGATGGTGTCGTCGGCCTCGAATTTCGGATGTCGCACGACTGACACGGGGAAGTGGGTCGACAAGAGCGACTTCACGACGTCGACCTGCTTGAAGAACTTCTGCAAGTCGGCGGTTCGAGGATCTTCAGGCGCCACGACCCTGTTGGCCTTGTACTCACCCATCAGTTGACGCTTCGCCACCGCTTTGCCTTCGAGTACGACGTAGAGACGGGTAGGCTTGAATTGCTCAACAAGCGACCTCAAGCCGCGGAAGAAGTTGAAGACGACAGGATGGTCTCCGGCCTTGAAACCGCTACGGGCCCGATGCGCAGCATTCATGAAGTCCAACACGAGGATGGGCATGTTCTTACCTTATTACTGCTAGGTTGGGATTTGCACTCGGGCACAAAAGGGAACTCATGGTTCCCTTTTGTGCCTCACGGTTGGACTGGAATTTGCATCGACGTTGGGAGATAGACCTCACCGCCACATGACTTGATTTTCATGATGAAGTCGCGAAGCGTCGTGCCGGCATAGATGTGAGTTGAGACGTTAACGATCCCTCGCCTCGTCGGTGAAGCCAACCAAGCGACCTCTCCCCCGTTGATCCTTTGTACTGAATATGGAGAGTTGACGTACGCCTCAGACGGCATCATGTGCTCAGAGCGCCAGGCGACCTCGACGAGTCGATGTTTGACACGTTCACCATCAGGTGATGGTTTATGGTCGTCGTAAGGTTCTCCTGCGTTGTGTTCATAGGGGGCGTCGTCCCAGTCGTCACCCCATTGCTTCTCCAGCGGAATCGAAGTGAACCACGCAAACTTGTCTCGTGAGTCGACGTAACACAGGCAAAAATCGAGGGGATCGGTGCTCATTTGTTCCTCACGTAACGCTTGATGACGTTTTTGCTCGTCCTCTCCTCGGGCGGCACGAAGTCCATCTCGAGGAGATCGAAGAAGTCCTGTTCCTCCGGAACCCACAACTGCTCACCGGTGGGCATCGTCGGCATCACGTTGGTCATGCGGCCGCCCCCAGAGAGTTTCTTGAATCGACCGAAGATACCGGGTACGAAGCCGTCATATGCGTTTCCATCGGGACCAGTGGCCCCGCCAGTGCGCATCAGGAAGAGTCCACCCCAATTCTCGGGTGTCGCGACGAAGAGGTCGAGGTTCATACCCTGATTGAGGCGGGCCCTGATGTACCTGGAATCTGGTCTGGGGGTCCATGGGACCACGCCTGGGACCCCCGGTTTAATCGTCTGTCCTACATCAGACACCAATTTCAGGAGTTTATTCCGGGAGCCGATGAGGGCCACGATCTCGATGTCACCGACGATAGACTTACGACGGCGAATGGAACCTGCGATTTCCGCCCTGTCCATCGCTGGTTTCAGATGCGTCAACACATCAGATGCGATCTTCTCGGCTTCTTTCAATTCGATCTTTCCGATGCCCATGGTTAGACTCTACACTGTTTGTGAGTAACTTTGCACCGCAAGGAAATACCGGGATCAAGGATTGACTTCACAATGTTGTAGGTAGTTTCACATTCGCCACTGTTCCATCTGGTAGCATCACTGAAGACGTTATGGGTTCTGGTTCTGATTCGTCGAGGTCTTCGAGGGGTACCTCTTCGTTCTTTTTTGAGACGCCATACCATTCCTTCGATTTCGCGACGGCGGCGTCGACCAATCTCGCAACCTGTGTGGTGGCCCTCTTCGTAAGCGTCGACTTCGCCTCGTCAGCAGACTTAAAGATTTCACCTTCGATTTGATCGAGCATCACCGTGCTGGTACCGTCGGAACCAGCCTGAAGTAGGTATCTCACCTCTTCTCCTTTCAAAGACTTCTTGGTGATGACCTCTATGACTCGCATGGGATATACGTGACTCTTCTTTGTGAAGACCACGAAGAGAATTTGACCTATCTGGTACATCTCATTCCTCAAGAGGATTGTCTTCGGAATCTTGCTGGGGTGTTGGGTCCGTCGCCAGTTGAAACACACCCAACGTAGGGGTGCTTGTTGAAGCGATCAAGAAGTCAGGAGCGTCGTCGCCGAAAGGAATTTCAGCCTCTTCAACGAGGTCTGACACCTTCTTCCACAAAAGAGACTCGATGACTGGGCGGTTCTCAGACTCAGCGAGTGCTTGACTCACAGTCTTCTTTGCCTCTGGGCTCAATAGAACACTGAATAGGTCTCTTAGATGAAGAAGTTCAAACTTCGTGAGACGCAGACCGTAAGTCTTCCGCTTCTTTAGTTTCTCGTCCTCTTGGTTCTTCTTCATGTTGGGTCCGTTAGCACTTCGACGAAGAGGTCAAATGTGTCCTTATGAGCCACAGTGTTCTGAATCTTAACGACCTTCAAAGCAGCCTGCAGGGTCTTGAAGTCAAGTTTTTCTTGATACTCTTCGATGATCTCTTTCCGATCAGTCTTCAAGAGCTCAATTTCGTTGTCTACTGACTCTATCTTTGTGATGAATTCCTTCACCAAGGCCCGCAACGCGTTGAGTTCATCAGGTTGCAAAGCCGCGACGTTGTAATTGCTTGCCGACTTTTTCTTTGGCATATCGACATGATACACCACAATCTCACTCTTGTTTCAACCACCTTCTTTTTTGACGATTTCCTTGAATTCGTCAATATATTCCTGCTTGGGTTTCCCTATGTAATCGATGACTTTCTCGTGGTCCTTAATGTACTGAGAGTCTCCTGGGATGCCCGCTTTTTTGATGCTTTGTATCCTGCCACTCAACGTTAGATAATTGTACGCCTTGAATGACTCGACGACGGTTTCTATCAATTCCTGCTTCACGTTTTCGTCCTCGACGTCTTTGAGGGCTTCGATGTGCTTCTTTGACTTTTCGTTCATCTTCTTCATCTTTGAGACGATGTTGATGACGCCGTCAATGCTGGTCGCTTGTTGTTTTAGCTTCATGAAGTCTTGCTCAATCTCTTTCAACGACGACTTATACACGTCTCTCGCCTGCTGTTGCATGTCGTCCGTCTTCTGCGCGGACGAAAGTATTTCGTCAATGAAAGCTGGGTCACTCAACTTCTCCTTGAACTCCTCAGCGAATCTATCGATTTCCTTGTCGGATTCGTCTTCACGAATGAGCCTACCGTGGAGGCGACGAGCCTCGTTCCAGCGTTCACTTCGTCTCTTCCCAGGTGCCGTCAGCAACTTGTTCATCAGGTCGCCCTTGCCTGAAAAAGTCTTCTTTATGATCGTGTCTGAGATTCCTCCGGTCATTATCGAAAGCGTGTCAAAGATGGGACCAGGTGCCATTTGAGCGAACTTGACGCCAAGATACTGTGAGGGATAGGCCATGAACGCCATGGCAGCGGCGTCATTCGATCTCAACGCCTCGTCTGTTCTTTCGTATATCTCCTTGTAGGCTCTCTTCACTTCATCCACTTCTTTCTTTTCTTCCTCGAAGATCTTTGCATAGTTGATGTGAAGCTGTGGTACGAGGGTAGAAATAATGGCGCCTAGACCCACCTTTATGGCATTTTTAGCCGCTATCGTGACTTCCTTCGCTTTGCCGACAGCAGTATTTACGACGTCGAGGAATGGGCCTATGAAAGTCTTGAACAACAGGTTGTTGTCCCCGAACGAGATGCCATAGGGACCAATCATACCAGGCACGAGGTCACCGCCGACGCCCGCGGCGAAATTACCTCCTGAGTCGAGCTCCTCTCTCAGGATGTCGCGAATGTATTCCCTCAAGAGCCTATGATTTCTTCTTCTCATGACGGTAAATATCACCTAATCTCCTAATTACAGGACATGCGTATAGGACTAGTCCCAGGTAGCTTCAAACCATATCACGCCGGCCACGATGGGTTGGTGGCAATCGCTTCACGTGAGAACGACACAGTTAAACTATTCGTCTCTTTGGGAGACAGGATAAAACCGGGTGAGTTCCCATTGTATGGAAAGAACATGCGAGAGATATGGGAGAAGTACCTCGAGAAGGCAGTCGAAAGTGCGTACCCAAACGTGGAGGTCGTTTACGCCGTGAAGGCGCCCGTCAGCCACGTATATGACGAGCTAAAAGCCGGTGACTTCAGCGAAGACGAATACACCATATACTCAGACGAGGAAGACATACTGAAATACACAGACGCTTCGTTGGAAAGAACGGCTCCTAATCTCTTCATGAAGGACCTGATCGCTCTTAGGGGTGTGAAGCGAGCAGAGACCGTCGACATCAGCGGCACGTACATGAGGGAGTTGCTGGCCGCAAAGAAGGTGAAAGAATTCTCACGGCTTCTTCCCACCCATTCAAGGAAGTACGCCCAGGAAATACTCGACATCTTGAACAGGCAAATGGATCCAACTGTTGCCGCAGGACGGTCAAAGAGGCAGAAGCGACCCATTGGTGAGTCGCTCCTGAGATCATACGTCAGGGAAATTCTACGTTGAAAATCAAGACCAAGGCAACACCAGTTTGAACCTGGGTTTGCCTTGGGTCACCTTCGTGAACGACACCGCGGTGGGCAGATCTCCGATTGGAATCAACATGAATTTCTCCTTGTTGACGATGAAGACGCCGTCGGTGCCTTCGAAGACCTTTTGTGGGTCGACTGACGTGAAGAATTCGTCAAGAAACTTCACGGGATCTACGAAGGCAGGATGTCGCAGGGTCGACATCAAGATCTCAAGGTCGGCGACTGGTGGCTTCTTACCGGTGTTCTTCTTCACCTTCTTCGCGATGTCGATGAATGTCTCCTTGTCGACAGAGAACTCTTCGTCGTTCAAGGCCACGTCTGTGCGAACTGGGTCGCCGGGTTGCGCCGAAGTCTTCGTCGACAACTCGTTCAACAACGCCTTCAGCTCCTCAAGCACCGCAAAGATGGACCTGACCCTGTCGTCAGATATCTCACCCTTCTCAACTATCATTGACTTCTCAACTTCAACGAACTCACGGGTGAAACCAATCACGCGTTTCTGCTCAGGGGTCAAAGTCGTGTTCTCGGCGTCCAACAGCTGCATGTTCTTCGCCACCACGTAGAAGTTGCTCATCTGCGCGATGACTTTCTTCAGGTCGCTGTATGGCCTCGCGAAGACCTTAAGACCGTGAGTACCAGGCCTGATAGTTTCAGACTTCGTCTTCAGCTCCTTCACTTCCCAGACCTGATAGCCGCTCGCACCTTGCGTCACCAAGTCGTACGAGACGCCGCCTCCCTGTTTCTTGCCACCGAAGAGAGCCTCAAGCCAAGCTTCTGCAGGACCGACACCTGCCTCTGCGCTATCGTTTTCACTTTCTTCAGATGAAGATCCATAAGGTATGTTGTTTTCCTTGACGTGTTTCAAGAAATCCGCCGGCCACGGATACCATTTCTTAGGTGTGACCTTGTCGATGTCCATGAAGGAATTAGATCCTGGTTGAGGGGTCTCCATGTCAGCTGTCGTCCTTGCGCCACCAGAAGACTTGTAGCTCAACTGTACTTCTGGTGGCGCATAACTTCCCATCCTCCTCAGGGAATCCGGACCGATGGTCAACCTTGGATTGACTTTTGCGTAGTTCTTTTGAGCCTTATCAAATTCATCTTGAATGACGTTTGGAGATCTCCGTTGTAGCTCTGTGGGTGCAAAAGATTTATAGGCCTTTTGATTCCTTTGGTTTACGGTCAACTTACTCCAAAATTCAATCACTGTACTGTCTTCTGTGATGCCCTGCGGGAGTGGGCTTGGAATAGGCACATTTTTATCTGTTGCACGCTGTTTGAGAGTTTGTTCCGCTTCCTGTCTATACAAAGCAAGAAGTTCGGCAGCTGCCTCATATGTCTTTTGGAGTTGTTTCCTCTCCTGTGAAAGCGCAGTTCCTCTGCCCTCCTCTGACAAGACGGAGAGGATGTATGATTCTAGCAGTCTCATTGGGCCATGGGAGATGTGTCGTCTTGTTCTCATTGCTTTTCCTTGTTCCCGTAAATATAGTTCATCTTCCGTATTTGAATATTCCGAGTATCTGATTTGCGGCAGCAAATGAACCCGTGAACTTGTAGGCGTTGCCCTTGTATACGAAGACGACCCCCTCCATCGGTGAGGTGATGTTCTCGATCGACTTCAGTTTCTCTAGTTGCGTCGCCAACACCGTCATCGCCTTCTCTTCGCCGCCGGTCTGGATCGCAGCGATGGCCTTCCTGACTTCAGCGCGTAGTCTCATGACCTCGTCGTCGGTGTTGCCGATGAGAGACGAACCGACCCCGCTCAGCAGCTCGACGGCAAAGTCATTGATGGCCACCTCAATGGGTCTCACGTGACTCTTGAATACGTTAGGAATATTCCTGACAAATTGTGATATTTTGACATAAGGCTCTTTGTCGATCATTTTTCTGATGTCGACGAGGCTCATCGCGTCAGGATCTCCCATGATTCTTGCGACGAGGGCGTCGTAGGCCTCAGGTGACAACTGAAACTGACCGAGGAATTGGTCGATGGGCACCATCAAGTATTCACGCATCGTGTCACCGTTACCCACACCGGCAGCCGCCATGGCCTCATCGATCCTCGAAATTGCCTCTTGCAATGCTGATCCGTTGGATAGGTCCTTCATCTTGACGAGGGCAGGCCCACGAATTGTCCACGACTCGTCAGTGACGGCACGCTGCATCGCATCTATGTTTCCTGCCAACGTGTCGACGCCGCCCCTGTCGTCCTCGATGATGTCTACCGTGACTTCTCCTTCAGGACTCGTTCTCCTCTCGAAGACGGGCCAACCATGGAAGACGAGGTTGTTGGAGTCATAGTTGATGACGTTTGGATTCTTCGTGTAGATGACCTCAATGGAGTACCACCTATCTGCCTCGTCGCCGAAGACCTTTTGAAGGGTGGCGTGCGGAAGTGAACCGATCGCCTCCTCTAGGACGCGGAAGGCTGTGGTGAAGGCTTCCTCTACGGATCCACGTCCTGCGAATTTGGCAGCCAAAGCGGCGGCGTCCATGCCGCCGCGCATGATGTCGCTGCCGCGAGTCACCTTCAGCCCACCAGTCGTGAGGTCGTAGGAGAAGACGAGGTTCATGCCGTCCATCTTCTCTGTCACCCTCTCCAACTTGCCTGAGCCGGCCCTTCGAAGGATGTCCTTTATCTCGCCAAAGGTCAACTCCTTGTTGTCGTAGAGGTGCTGAAGGTGGCCGACGAGACCCCCTTCGTTGAGCCTTCGGCGCCGTCCAATGACGCACCTGACGTATTCCTCAATTAGTCGACGCATCTTCGGCCTTCAATGCGTTTCGCATGGAAGCGATGAGGTAGGCCTCAACGTGTCGTGACTCCACCTGTTCCAGGTCGTTGAGGTTGAAAGCCGCCTTGATCCTCTCTAGCAGGACGTCTGAAAGGTCGACTGTGAGAAGTGAACCGCTTTTCGTCAATATCTCGATGGTCTTCACGACTTGCATGGGCGTTCCTCACTTCTTTGGTTTGATGGGCACAGGACCTGATGTGTCCTCGGCGGGCGGCTTCTTCTTCTTCTCTTCTTCGTCTTTCATCGGTTTCTTGACGATTGTTGGCTTGACAGTCAACTTCTTTGCAGCCTGCTCTTTCTCCTTCTTCTTCATGGCGATCGTGGCAGGTTCGTCGCCCGGTTCCATGGCGTCGTCAGGGTCGATTTCACCTGTGACAATCTGGCTGAGACCCTTGAGGTAGGCGAGGAGCGCGATCTTCTCTGCCTTGCTGAGGCTTTCGACGTACTCTTCAAGCTTTGAGGCGATGGCTTCGTCCCTGAAAGAACGTCCTGCCCTGATAGAGTTGAGTCGTTCTATCACGTCTTCAGTCGTGACTTCGCCTGAAGACAATTTGCTCATTTCGTCGTCTAGCGTCTTCGAAGAAGTTTCAGGTTCTTCTTCACCGAAGATGTCATCGTCTTCTTCCATCAAGGACTCTTGTCTCTCTTTTTCACTGACTGCATTCTTGTACATTGCACCCCTATCGTAAGACGTGGATGACATTGCGTCGTCTATCATCTCCCGGAGGAGTGAATCAAGGGTCCTTCTCTTCGTTTGTTTCATTGCGTTTTCCTCTTTGACATGTCGACTCCCAACGTGCAGCTCTTCGACGCTGAGTCGAAGTCGATCACTTTCGATGAAGTGACGTCGAAGGGCCCATCCAACTGAATTATCTCGGATCCCCGCCTGAAGAAGACTGCCCTGCAACCCGTGCCACGAACGAACTCCTGGGTGAAAGCGAACGCCTCACCAACATCGACCCTGAAGTCGACCTTGAATTCTTTTGGTGAGTCCATGGACAATCCGGACACCCGACCAGTCAGGAACACGTCGTCCCCAGGCAATACCAACGTACAGATAAAGAGTCCCTCTTCTTCATCAACGACTTTTTCTTCGAAGTCAGGCATTCGATCTGCCAACGACTCACTCGCCAACATGTGTTCCTTGGCGTTCAACATTCATTCCTCAGTTCCGTAGCAGATGTCCCGGTACGTGGAATCTGCCCACCTAGCAAATTCCTTGTCCAATTCGGTGATCTCTTCGATGTTCTTCGTCTGCAACCTCAGGCTTACTGAGTCCTCAGATATGGTGATGTCAGCGTGATGCCCAACCTCTTCTTCGTGACCAAAGACTTCCTTGACGAATGAGTTTCTCATGTCCTTCGTTCGAAAGGAGTACTTCTTCAGGAGTGTCTTGTCAGACTTCGTCCATCGATTGACCACCGTGATTGGGACATCAGGCTTCTGTGGTGAGACGGGCAAAGATCCAAAAGACATCGGTCGCCTTGCCTTATCGATGAACTCTTCGTGCAAGACCCGTAGGTAACTCACAGGAGCACCACCCCTCCAACCACTGCCGCCTCAGTGAAGGACGAACCGTTGGTCCACACTTTCCTGTTCCTGTCCACGATGCATGAGCCCCCTTTGAATTTCAAATCCCTCTCCTTGCCGACCCTGTTTGAGACAACCACATTCGCGTTCGTCTCTTCAGCGAGTTCGACCCAGCTGGAATCAGGGTAGCCATAATCTGAACCCCAATTGGTGAGAAGTGCAACAGTGTCGACAGAACTAGCCCTATAGAAGCGGTTTTCATGCTTATAGAACTTATACGAATCTCGATAGTTGTTCATCACGTCCCTGCAAATTAGCACGCCGAGTCTTCCGGCGCGAGTCGTGATAACGGGGTGCAGATCTTCTGAGGGTGTGGCCCACATGTTATCTGCGCCCCACAGGTTGTGTTTTTGACAGTTTGCCATGAGACCTGAAGGACCTACTACGGCAGCGGAGTTATAGAACTTTCCTTCACGCAATTCGACGTAACCAAAGACGATGTGTGTGTTGAATCGTTTCGCTATCTGCCTGAAGGCCTCCGTCTGATAACCATCACGCTCCTGAGCACATGTGGCAGCTTCACTCTTGCTCTCAAGGACGTAACCGCTAATACACAACTCAGGTAGCACGATGAGACATGCGCCCTTGCCCGCGGCCTCGAAGGCCATCTGTTGAGCGACCTTGAGGTTGGCTTCGACGTCGAGAATCTTCGGCTTGAACTGAACAGCGGCTACGATTGGTGAATTCACGGATGGGTCTTTCTTCAGGCTATCGGATTATACAACGGTTGCTTCTTGCGTACCTTCCTCAAGGCACGGTCTAGGAAGACTCTAAAGCTGTCAAGCTCCACTACGATGTTAGGATGTTCCTTCATGAGAGCGATATCTGACTGGCTGAGACCCGCCGCGTCGCCCAACTTGTTTATGTAGTCATTCATTGCTGACAACACGATGATGTTCAGGTCGTCTTGATCCATGGTGGCGACGAACCGTGCCTTCTGAAGCGCGAGCTCAACGGCTTTCTTGGCACCGCTCTCGGAGGCATAACCCAACTCGGTAGCTATCTCCTTGAACGATGCACCACTGACGTCAGTCATCATTAGGTTCTTGCGACCAGACGCACGTACCTGACCCGTTCCCTTGCATTCAGGACAGTCGGCGCCATTTGGCAGCTCGCCCGTGGCCTCACACGTCTCGCAAGACTGCATTCCCTCACGAGGTGCAGGATTACCCACCATCGGCCCAGAATAGCTCATGCCAGTATCCCTGTACGGACCGACCTCGCTCATCAACATCCTTCTAACGGACCGTCTGACCATTTCTTCGACCTTTTTGTTGCTTCTCATCTTTTGCTCTTCCTTTTCTGTCTCTTCTTTTGTGTCAATCACGTCCTTGAACGACGAATAGAAATCGACGGCGTCGTCGTCTGATATGTCGTCTATCATGTTGGAAAGGGCGGCACGTAGTTCCATCCTATTGGTGGGAACGTGCTTGGGATTTCCTGGGTCCGTCTTCGAAGCGGACGGATCGACCACGGAAGAAACACTGACGGGGGCTGTTCCAAGGTCGCCTGTCGACTGCCATCCCATCCCAGGCGTCGAGAGTATCTCTCTAATCTTCCGTCGGATCGATTCCTCTGAGACGACGACCTTCACTGACTCTCACCTGTCGATTGAGACGCCTTCGCCTCCGTGGCCCTCCTACCAAAGTAAAGGGCCAGCACGGGAGTCAGATAAGTCGCACAGACAGTTGGGTCAAACTGTCTTACTGTGAGAGGCCCAATCTTCTCGAAGATGGAAGCGATATAGACGAGTGTGGTCGTCACGAAGGCGACAGTCGCAAACGTCGCCGACATCGACGGCTTACCGTCGGAACCTATGATCCACAGCCTCGAGACCTTCTCTTTGACAACCTCGTTCTTCTTCTGTTCAGCCATGCTGGAGTCTCCTGCAGGCTAAATAGGGGCGTCACATCATTTAGTTGCACGACTCACGGCAAAAACGGTCAACAGCGTCAATGTGACACCACCAAGCACACCAGCACCTAGCCACATCGTCTTTGAAGGAGCCTCCTCTTTCAGACGTTGAATTTCTTTCTCAAGAAGGATTGAACGCTCTCTCTCCGACGTGATCGTAGTTGAGAGAACGCTTTTATCGGCTTTGCATGCTGCGGCGGCCTCATCGTATTTGAAGTCCTTCCTGGCCTCAGCAGACGCGACAGCACTGTTCGTTTCAATCTTCAGCCTGTCTCGAAACGTGTTTATTTCTGTCGCAACTGATGCGGCTGCCCTAGGCGTGAACAGGACTCCTGAGAATGGTGCCGGTTGACCTTTCTTGAGAGGTGATATGGCGACGATTCCTGAAGCTGACGTCGAAGGTGAGATGAGAGTGGAGTCTTGGTGTTGTTGACCGGTCGCGACTGAAGGCAATATGAACGCCGCCGTCATGAAGACTGCAACTATCTTGTTTCTGTTCATTTCGCCTCCGGAATGACGACAACGAGACCGAGCAAGGTGCCTACCTGTTTTGTCATCTCAACCGGGTCCTCATCGTATTGCTTGACCAACTTGTCCACTTGCTTCTCCTTCCTTTGTTCCAAGAGTTTCACCTGTTCATCGTACTTCCTTTGCACGTCGATCAAGGTCGCCTCGAGACGTTTGAGGTTCTCTTCGTGGTGCAGCCTCTCCTCCTCATAGGCATCGACTATCTTCTTTGTGGACTCGTCTTGAATCTGTCTCTGTCGTGCTATCAATTCCAGCATGTCATCCCTCTGCTTACTGGAAAATGCATAAGCGAACACGCATAGACCCATGACGACCACTAGAAAAAAGACGTGTGGTTTCACAAGGAAATCTTTAACTGAACTAATCCACTCCATCGTCATCAATTAGGTTTCTCTTCCTTGTCCTTCCCGATCTCAGGAAAGACACCAGCAGAGTCGATTTCAGGCTTCATTCTCTTCATGAGGATGCTCTGCGCTGCGTAGAGTTCCTTGATTGCAACTCCCTGTTGATACATGACTTGTGACATTGCAGAGATGACGTTAGACAACTCTTTGACGTCGTTCGCAATGACCTTCATTCCCTTGGCGAGCTCTAGCACTTCATTTGGAACTTCTATACTCTTTTTCACGATGGCCTTGAGGAGAGAGACGACCCCCTCATTCTTAGAAGTCGTCTCTGTCGTCTCCGTTGTTTTTTCTTCCTTCATCTAGGATATTGTACAGTGTGTTGCTGTCAAGTTCACCAATTGTGAGGTCGTTTGGCAGTTTTCGACCGGTCTTCTGGAGGGACTCCTGCAGCTTACGCTTCGATATCTTCTTGAGTATCTTGTCTGCCCTGTCGTTGTCTGCTAATGCGATGTCTGCCACCTCACTAAAGAGGTCCTGCATCGTGAGGCCGTATCCTAGGAGTTTCTGCCGCAGCGCCGTGTGAACGTCCTTTGACAGCTTGACGTGGATACTTTTCCTACCCTTGCTGACTAGGTCGTACCTCAAGCACCACCTCCGGCAGGTCCTGCAAAACCAGCTCGAGGTGCCTGAAATTTGTCAAGCATTTCAGTCTCAGACTTGCCTATCTCCATTCCATGCTCGGTTGAAACCACTTGTTTGAAACCTTCCACCACTTCCTTTTCGTAGTTCTTGAGGAGGAAATTAGAGGCTCTACGAAGAATCGTGCTCCTGATTTCCAGCAACGCATCATAGTTCTCTATTAGACGAACTACGTCGTTGGCGAATGACTGTACGTCGATGTCTTCAGACGTTAGTTTCTCATCCTCATCCTTGTCCTTGTCTTCTTCGTCTTCTTCGTCTTCTTCGTCTTCTTCGTCTTCTTCGTCTTCTTCGTCTTCTTCCTTTTCGTCCTCATCTTCTGCCTCAAAGAGGAAACCCTTAGTCATGCTTCTGAAGTCTAGACCTTCGTTCTTCGCCCTTGAAGCCTCTCTTTCATAATTTGAAAATAGCTTATCCAACTGCTCATCAATGGAGTCAGAACCCGTTTCTTCTTCTTCATCTTGCTCAGCTTCAATGAGCAGGTTACGAACTATTTGCTTCAATACGCTTCTCATGACTTCACCGCAGCTGAGATGGCCTCTGCTCGTTTGAATCGTTCCTCGATGACAGCCCAGTTGAATTCCCTCATCTGGGTGACGAGGTAAGACTTTGAGTCGTTCAAATAGTCCTTATAGTAAGCGTGTTCCCACATGTCAACGACTATTAGAGGAAAGAAACCGATGGGCACACCTTGACTGTGCTCATCTACGAAGAAATTGACGTATTTCCTGAGGAACATGTGGTAACCGCAGACGGCCCACCCACCACGAGAAGCCAACGCACACGCCATGAAGTCACGTTGCCAGTCGTCAAAAGTTCCAAAGTCGCGTTGTAGACGCATGAATGACATAGAGTCCATCACGATCTCGCTGTTTGGATCGAAGCAATTCGAGAAGTAAAGTTCATGTAGCCAGACGGCGTTGAGGTTCCAGATCTCATCGATCTTCAAAGAACGGAACTCTGAATTCCTGTTATTGACGCTAGACCTGTCTACTGAGTCCAACTCAGAGGAGATGTCGTTAAGTGCATCGATGTAGTTTTTGTACTTCTCGATGTGCGCACTCTTCGTTTTCTGAGAGACGAATTCAGAGACCTGTTTGAACTGTTTTGGTTCAGCGACATAGCTCTCGTCGAGAGACGTGCTCTTGTCGGCATGCCTTCGAGAGCCGAAGTCTGTGATGACTGGACTGTTTCTAATGCTTTCCTTCACGATCTTTTCGACATCTACACCTACTAGGGGATGCGTCCTGTCAATCGATTTCATAATTTTCCTCCACTTCGTCCTTGCTCAACAAGATGGGTGTGCCTTCAGGTGTGGTAAGTATGACATCATTCACTCCGACAGACACGACTGTGTAGAGAAATGAAGATTCTTTGTGTCGTATCTTTAGACCAGCAGATATCAAAGAATGAACGACTTTACCGTCGACTTTAGCCTTGAACACAGCGTCGACTTCCTCTGTCAGTCGTGACAGCTTTGAGTTCCACTCTTCTCTCATGATCTTGACTATGTCTGCGTCCCTAAGTTTTTTCATGGCTGCCCACAGTAAGTATGACGTCACTGTACCTGTTGACATCGATGTGCCGAGACAACAACTCAATACCAGTTGTATCCCTGTAGTCGATTCCATACACGACGCTTGAGATATCTGCGTTGATGATCAATTTAGCGCATTGGAGACACGGTGAATGCGTCAAATACATCACCTTCTTCCTGTTAAAGTTGTAGTCGCACTTCACAAGGGCGTTTACTTCAGCGTGAATGAAACCGCTGAGGCCCGGGTCACTCGAGTCGGGTTGGTTGGGTCCTCCTCTGTAGTTTCCGTTGTAACCGAGAGAGAGCAACCGCGTGTTGTCGTCAGAGACGACTATGGCACCTACCTTAAGACGTGGATCATAAGACCTCTCGGCCACAGTCTTAGCGATGTTCATCCACGTCTCATACCACGTAGGTCGAACGACAGCGGATTCACTTGTCATGAATCTTGGTCCTGAGGTCGACGAAGACGTGATGCGCATAACACCTTGGATCGTACAGCTCGTCGCCCCCCACCTCAATCTCTTCGTCGTTTACCTGTTTCTTGTGTGTGTAGTGCGCGTCACGTCCACAGATAGTACACACAGCGGTGCATTTCTCTACTCGAGTTGCCCATGGCAACATTCTCTCAATCTCATGAAACGGTTTACAGGCATAGGACATCTCAAGTGAAGACACGACGACAGTAAAACCGTACTGATACAACCATATGAGGGCATCGGCGCTCCCTGGTATCATGAAGGCCTCATCGACGGCGACGACGTGCGGTTCTTCTTTCAACTCAGCAAGAAACGCAAGTATCTCAGGTCCCGTCTTCACACAAGTCGCCGACATCTTCCAGCCGCCGTGGGTGACGACCTCAGACTTACTGTACCTGTCGTCTATGAGAGGTTTGAAGAGAACAGTCCGTCTATGTTGATATTTGTACTTCTCAAGTGTCGACAGAAGACGTGAAGTCTTCGAACCAAACATTGGACCGGTGTAGACGATGAATTCTGGATTAGACAACATCAGTCCTAACTATAAGACGTCACCTGATTAACGTTTAACTAGTCTCTGCACGATGGACTCCGTGAGTTGGCCGACGATGACAGGATCACCCCGCAGCCCACTCCTCTCGAGGATGACTGCGACCAAGTCTCCCGTGTAGAATTCGACGGCTTCACGCCACGTCTCAGTTGCCTCTGATTCGTCGCGGCACTCCTTCAATTCTGCATCGAAGTGGCACCAAGCGTCCCACATGGGAGTGAAGATGTCGGAATCGTTCGATTCAAACAGGGCCCCAAAAGTCTTGGAAGATGAGGCCTCACCAGCGGCACGTGACAGGGCCCTTCGAAAGGTCGAAAAATCCCTGGGCACGGCCTTTGACTTGCACGCCTCAGAGGAGACGTGTCGATGCACAGAATCGTGTATCATTGATCTGAGACGAAATGAGTCCATTGACGTAATTAGTCATTCCCGCCAGAACGAGTACAAGTTCTTTTTCACCTCACATGGCATCGTCTTCACAGGGCGGTCAGGTTGCCCAATCGCCCAGATGAACATGTCTTCCACAAGTTTTTCAAAGTCGGTGTCATCCTGAAAGCCAAGTTGTGTCTTCGCCTTCGCGTGATCACAGAAGGCGACCCTCACCTCGTCCCGTGGCTCCAGGTGGACGACCTCTGCTTTATGTCCCAACTTTGCGGCGATCATCCTCACGCTGTCGGCCGCCGCGGCGATGGTCATATGTCTGTCGGCACCGACGTTGTAAGTCTCACCGTCACCCATCGACATCAATTTCTCGAGAGGAGACATGTAACATCTCACGTCAGAGAACGACCTGACCTGTGAACCGTCACCATAGATGGTCATGGGTCGACCAGACAAAATCTGTCTAATCCAGATTCCCAACACATTCCTATATTTGTCCCAGATATTCTGATAGACGCCGAAGACGTTGTGAGGTCTGACTATCGAATATCGTAGTCCGAAGAAGCGACCGGCTGCATGAAGGTCTTGCTCCACGGCATACTTTGCTATCCCATACGGGTCCTCGGGACGGGGAGTCATCGTCTCATCGAAGGGTGGGACCTGTGAACCGTAGACGTCCATGGAGGAGGTGAATACGACCTTCTTCACGTCGCTGTTGACGCACGCGTTGATGACGTTGGCAGATCCGACTACATTGTTCATGTAGTTGAAGTTACGTATGAATGGACTGAGACCGACGGCGGCGTAGGCGGAGAAGTGATAGACGAAGTCGGGCCTCTCTTCATTGAAGATGTCATTTACGCCGTCAGCATGCGTCACGTCAGCTTTGTAGAAAGTCACCTCAGGAGGAACGTGTTCAACGTGACCTCCGCTGAGGTTGTCAACGCCGACGACTTCATGCCCACGTGAGAGTAGGTGACGTGTGAAGTGAGAACCAATCAATCCTGCGCAGCCCGTGACTACTATCTTCGACATCGAAGTCTCATTATACTGTGAAGGCCGTCAAAAGTTTTCAGGTCGATTCGACCACCTCGACGGTCGACTCACCTCTAGGAACCATGAGGACCTTTCCCTCCCCAAACACGACTTCACAGTACGTGTTCCTCTCCTTGAGGACGAGACCGAACGCTCCCCTCTCCAATAGGAACATCCGAGTGGCACAGAAGTCCATGAAACGAGTCGACTCACTCACAACAGTGATGAGGTCACCACGCTTCATCAGCAGACCGCCTGCCGGACATACTTGCTTGGGACCCAATAGGTGCCCCCATCCAAGAGCACTTTGTAGTAGAGGTGGTCAAACACATATTCAGCATCAACAACGACACCGAGTTTTTCGTCCCCGGCATAACCCATGAATTTGCAATCCTCCCCAAGTGAACTGAACAACTTCGTAGAGAAGCTAAATGAAATTAATTGCCCCAGCGGCAGAATATCAATCAATTCCAAATGTCTCTTTAAAGCCAGGATAATATTTCTCAATGGTTTTAACTATCGATTGTAGATTTTTGTTATTTCCAACTATGTGCTGAAAATTCATGGAGACCTGCGGGTCAGGATCAACATTTTGAATCATGTATTTACGCACAGCGAGAAGGGCATTCTTGGTATCAGCATCTTTGGCATTTTTAACGAGATCAAGAATTTGTTTAGGCAAAATCAAATTCTTCATTTTTTGTTCTGGTGTCTCTCTAATAAGTTCTTCTCTGATGATTCTTCTCAGTTGATTGATTGTGATTCTCATGTGCATAAGTACCACTCACCAGTAGAAAATCAAAGATTCTCGAAAATAAACTCATGTCAATCACGTTGAAGAGGCCTAGTAATGAGTCCTCATCCTTCCAATGTGTCGTTCCATTCGTCAGAAAAACCTTTGCATGTCCATATGGCGTCTTCTCCAGGACTATCCCGTAGATGAATGAACCATTCGCCCTCATGTAGTCGTTCGGCACGAGGAGGTCACCTCGTCTCATTCCACGAGCTCCAAGAACCTCATTGGGCACCATTCGATGGTGGTCTGTGGGAAGTAAACCCTCACGATGCTCCCTTCGCGAACTATCTCAAGTATGAGACCGATGGCGTTCTTTGGAACGTCGCTGAAGTGCGACACCTTGCAATACACCACCGAGCCGACCTTCATAGGTCAATTCTACACACGAAGACAGACATTTTTCACCGCATCAAAATTTCTTCACTTTGTTGGGAACTTCTTGCTTCGTCGGTTTTCTAAACCTGGGTGCGATCGACGCACAGAGGAGAAACACATGGACAAGAAGAAGTTTGCGTGTGAAGTGAGGACGTTGTGGGGTGAAACCGTCGTCGGCCTGTCGAACTTGGTAGACATGGACGACTTCGTCGTCGGTGAAGAGGAAGGATGTGACTTCCAGATGCCGACTTCGAAGCTGGGGTCCAACAGGCTGAAGTTGGTCACGGTGGCCGGAGGAGAGACGACCCTGTCCGTCCCCGGCAGATGGAGGACGAGGCTGACTCGAAGCGGAATACCGGTGTCTGTTGAATCGAGTGAGACAGAACAGCTGATGGTCTTGCACCCAGGGGACGTCGCCGAAGTTGGACAGGGAGACTTCACTTTCAGAGTCTCACCGTCGAACGAGGAGAAGACGGGATCGACGACGCTCTCATTCGGAGGAACAGGCTTCCACGCGTTGTCGTTTGCCACCCATGTGGCCCTGCTGTACCTGTGTGCCTTCTCCGCCCCACAATTGGAGGACACCGACGACGGATCGCTGAGGGAGGAACAAAGGATCCTGATGTCGCAGTACCTCAATGCCGCCGCCGAGAAGGAGAGCGAGAGGCAGCAGGAGGCGAAGCCCGAAGCCACCGGATCCACGGGTCAGGAAGGTTCATCAGCGAAGGGTTCAGAAGGTGCCATGGGCAATCCCACCAGCAAGCCGGCCAACTTGAGGCACGCCGTCAAAGGACCATCAGACAACGTGGATCCTCACCTGGCCCGTCAGGCGGCAGTCAGGGAGGCCGCCAACTTCGGCATCATCGGTCTTCTAAATGCCGGTGTGGGTGGTGACCCCAACGCTCCGACGTCTCCTTGGGGAAGGGACGAGTCTTCCGGCAGGGACGCATTGAGTGCCAATGGCAAACTGTGGGGTGACGCCATCGGTGACGCATTCGGCGTCAACGGCTTGACTCTCAGCGGCATTGGTGAAGGTGGGGGAGGACCTGGGGATGGCATCGGTATCGGCAAAGAAGGCCCCGGTGGTCTCGGTCGTCGTGGACCGGGAGGCGACGGGATCGGTGACGGTGGCAGGAGGCTGAAGGACGACCACACGGCCAAGACCATCAGGATGAGGTCAGGGACCACGACGTCGTCCGGAAGAATACCTCCAGAAATCATCCAACGGATCATCCGACAGAATTTCGGAAGATTCAAGATGTGTTACGAGAGGGGCCTGAGAGGCGATCCAAACCTTAGTGGAAGGGTGGCTGTACGGTTCACCATCGGTCGGGACGGGGCGGTCACCCAGGTGGCCAACGGTGGGTCAGACATCCCCAACGGTGAGGTCGTCGGTTGCGTCGTCAACTCCTTCAAGGGCCTGTCGTTTCCGGCACCGGAGAGCGGCATCGTCACTGTGGGTTACTCGATATCGTTGTCGCCAAATTGATCGTCACCAGATGCTCTCCTTCCGGACCTCGTCTCCCTTGGCGAGGTCCCCGAGGCCCCGTCCGGTGACGATCATGACCATCTCGTTGAGGTCGGCCAGGAAGACCTTGTCGTCCTCGTAGAGTTCCTTGAGGGTTGCGAACATCTGGGACTTCTTGTCCGACGAGGTGGAAGACGAACCCGCGGCGCATCGTTCCTCTCCGCTGAGGATGTGGAGGCACAGTTCATAGACGGATGCGTCGTCGTCCCCTCGTTCGAATGCGTGGTCCTTGAGACAGTCGGCGTCCAACACCAACCTCATCACCTTCCGAGCGTCCTTCAGCCTCTCACGGAGCTCGGAACAGTGGTAGTAACCGTGATCGTCGCAGTGGCACGGGGGTTCTTTATTCAATGTGAAACTCCAACATTTGGTGAAGGGATTGGTTTTTCATAGTTAGGATTAGGTTGATTTTTTCGAGAACCTCTTGGTTCATGAGGATTAATTCACTCAAATGAATCATTTCACAATCCTGAATGTATCAATGGGATGATGAATCAATTTACCACCACGTAATACCACCCACCAACTATCACAACCATTTTCACCCGAACTTCTGCATCCATCATCCCACATTGATTCACGAATGATTATCCCGGTTGTGTTTGGATCATCATCAAGAAACTCAGGGAAGATTTCAACAAAATCTCCAGGTTTCACAATTCCATCCTAACATGGATGTGTTTCATTTTTCACCACCATGATCCAATTCTCAAAAACCCAACCGATTCCCCTTGGTGTTAGAATTTTTACGAAGGATTGTGTGTATTTCCCAGGAACCATTTTCTTCTTCTTCAAAACCAAACCACA
>JBBAUR010000010.1:0-87853 GCA_040398075.1 Bdellovibrionota bacterium
CTGCCGATTTCGCTCATCCTCGCTACGAGGTTCATTTTTGTTACGCACTCTAAAGCAAGCCCCATAAAGCGACCGACTGCCTGCCAACCATTCTTCGCGCTCGCAACAACCTCCAAAAGACTTTCATCGAAAGTCGTGCAGTCGTTACCCCTCAAAAGCGGCTTGGCAAGCGCGCTACCCAACTGCTTGCTCTTGGACGTACTAGGATTGAGCAGGAGCTCACGAAAGTGCTTCAAGGCGGTGGTTGGCTCCTCTCCTACTCGCACACCCATCTCGACTTCAATGCGAGTTAGAGATCTTTGAGTCCACGCCTTCATGCTTTCATCTGTCTCTCCGAAGGGCCCGCTATTTATCCCGATATCTTTCGTGTTCACTCTCTTGATGAATCGCGCCAGAGCTGCCCGATCCTCGGCACTTGGCTCTCTATTGTAATCGCCACGGAACTGCTCCACGATCAAGCCAAATCCCTTGCCAAGAGAGATCTCAGCGCCGTCGTCTGAGCTGACTCCAAATGTGATATTTGCAGCAGGGCGGCCGTCTTTTCTCAGCGACAGGATATGTATCTTACCGGAAGCACACCCCCCGCGTGGCACTAAGCCCTACTTCACACACACGATGAGCCTCCCACCCTTGCCCGGGACGAGCCAATACTGAGAGATGTATCGGGCAGCTGCACCGCCTCTTGAACTCACAAATCAACCATTAAGGCACTATCCCGCGCAGTGAGTAATCGCTCAGGAAGGCCCTATGACAAACCTTCTCTATCGCGTCACGGCATATTCAAATCATCAAGGTCCACCCCTTGTGCTGCAGAAGGTGCCAGCCGAGCCTCAGCATGCGTTAGTAGTTTTTCCAAAAGGCTCTCGGCTTCAAGCTTGATATCTCCCTTTTCCTGCCTATCTTCGTAGTAAGACTGTCGAGGGCCGCCCACGTTGAGGCACCGGATATCATTAACCTTGAGCCAGTCCGCAAAGCTCTGCACCAGCTCATCAGTCAGTTCCTCATTCAAATTTACCTCAAACAACGGGCGTCCGACCTTGATGGGGCCTACGATCGTAAGAGCAGTTCCATCATTTTCTTGGCCCTTGTACAAGACGAGTGTACCATCTGCTCCGGTAAAGTTGTGCTGTGTTCGGTCATCGACATTGTCGCTGTGATTTTCGATCATACGATGTCGCTTATCGAGAGGACCGCTTGCAGTGGCTCGATTTCGCGGAATGACTCCGCTATGCTCGTAGCCCAAATTCTCTGCTATCTGCAATGCAGCCTGATCGACACCTGTCTGTCCACCGCACACGATCATGATAACCTGACGACCACTCGAAGTGCGATCCGAACCGGACCTACTCAAGTTCGAAAAATTAGGAAGGTCCTCCCCGCGAATAACACCATCTGAATACAGCTGCTGAAGTTTTCGATAGCCTTCTACCCCCAAGCGACCGTCGGGGATCGAGAGGATGATCCGCCCAACAGGGTCATTCTTAGCAGACGAAGTCAGTCCATCTGAATTGAACTCTCCACGATCCCACTTTCTGATACTCTGCTTTTCCAACGCAGCTCGAGCGATCTGAACCTCACGTGATGGCGGCTGTAATGGTGTCGGAAATGTCCTGGTTCGGCGCTCCCTGATTAGTGATACATTCAAGGTAAGTCTACACTGTGAACTAGTCAATTGCGTCATACCCTCGTTCCAGCCCGAGGCAGCGAGCTAGAACCTTATCTGACTTCTCGCCAGCCTTGACTCCAGAAACAAGCAGTAGACCAAGCACGAAAAAACGCGGGGAAGAGAGGCGGTAGTCACTATCTTCAGCACGAACAAGGGCTCGTGCACCATGCAGAGAGGGAACACTCAGCAAGAGAAGAGACAGCTGTTGTTTTGCACGAATCCGCTCACTCTACCCCGCCCACTTCAGCGCCTGCAGGCCAGCTGCTGGAGTAGGCGACTTCACATTTCGACCCCAATCCAATCGCTCTCTGAATCCCCCTGCTCGGATGACTACTGCTAATCAACTACTTACAAAAACCGATCGATCTTTCTTTGCTTTACTGATCTTTCTTAGGGGAAGATAACGAAATGGCTGACCGTCGAATCAAGTGGGAGAGGAAGAGCATGTTTCCGTCCCGATAACACCGAATGTTACCCAGTCGAAAACCCGATGAGCCAAAAAAGTAGTGTGCTCGGAGTGCGATGAACCCCCAACTGCACTGTTATATCCTTCTGATACTCTTCCTCCTGCTGAGACCAGTCTACGCCATAGCCGATATCGGCCTGAAGGTTGGATTTATCCTGCCTCTCACGGGAGAGTGGGCGCCTCTTGGTGAAGGGATTCGAGACGGAGCACTGCTTGCACAGGAGGAGCTAAAGGCGGCTGGCACACCGATAGAGCTTCATTTCGAAGACAATCGCGGAGATCTTGCAACGAGTGTGCGATTGGGTGCGAAACTGGTAACGACGGGCAAGGTAGATGCGCTGGTATCGATAATCTCGGGGGTGGGAACACTGCTTCGGCCCGTTGCCAACCAAGCACGGATCCTTCACATCGGAATTTGTAGCGAACCAGAGGTCGCAGACGGCAACTTCAGTTTCGTGAACTACCTCACAGCGGAACAAGGGGTCGCCAAGTTTCTGGAGTACTATAAAGTCGCCGTGGGCTCGCAAAGGTCACTTGCGATTTTCTCACTTAATGAAGCTGGTTTCGTGCGAATTATTCGCGCTCTTGAGGCGCGCTCGGGCAATGAAGTGAGGCTCGTGGCCACGGAGACATTCGATAAGGGAACGGTGGATTTTCGTAGTTTACTAATTAGAACAACGAGCAAAAAACCAGAGGCCTTTCTTATTCTTGGACTTTCCCCAGAAATAGAGATTCTCGCCAGACAAGCTCGGTCTTTGGGGATTGCTGTGCCGTTTGTATCGATCGAGGGGTTTGGTCTCGCCAATGATAAATCTCCCTTTGAAGGCGGGTGGTTTGTCGACTCCGCAGTGCCGCACGAAGAGTTTAGAGAGCGGTTTCAGCAAAGATACGGGAGAGTAGTGACACCTGGCGTAGGGCATTCCTACGACACCATAAGGATGTTGGCTTATGCGTTTCGAGCTGACACTCGTAGTGATGCCATCCAACGCTTTCGAACCATCTCGGGCTTCGAAGGCGTCACGGGTAAGTTGAACGTGCAACCTAACGGTGTAATTTGGAGCGGTGCGTCGCTGAAAATGATAAAGAATGGAAGACCGGAACTGATTCGATATCCTTAACTAGAGGCTGCATGCAAAGTATAGGAAGTCTACTCCGCAGGTCCTCGCGCAGCTGCTCACAACCATACCCCCATCTCTAGCTATACCAACTAGATCACCAAAAACGGCACTCGAGAAGTGAGAGGAACTGTAAGTCAAAGAAAACAGGCTCTTACAGCCCCGCCGTAGTACCCATATTCGACTCAAGCAGGGCAGTTTTTGTGCCGATCTGTCGTGTTAAGGAGAACTCTTCGTGTCGAACCGCTTAAGCTCAATACTTGATGGTGGATTTATCACCACACTCTCGCAAGTAGCGGGCGTTAAGGCTGCTCGTTCGGGCAACTCTACCGAGGTAAAATTCTCTACCGCCGATCAGGTAAGTAGCACCCTCAACACGGGTGGTCGAACATTTGCAAAAGCGTTCACCAACCTCAACAATGCCGCGAGTTTCGTGAATGTCGGCATCGACACCCTCAAACAGCTCGACCAGATCGTTACCAAGGTGATTAGACTCGCAGAGAAGGCGGCTCGCTTCGGCTCGGGAGGAGCGGAGAGGGCAAACATCTCCTCGGAGTTTCGCCGCCTCAGCGGTCAGTTCTCTCGGATACTGGAAGCTGCCGACAAAGCGGGAGATTTCAACCCACTCTCCGAGTCAGATATTGAGAACGTACTTGTGAACGTGGGAATTGACCGAGAGAGGTCTCTCGAGTTAGCAGCCATCTTCAAGAAGCTCAAATTAGTAGCCGGAAGCTCGAGCCTTGCGGATGACAAAGTACGAGATCCACGCCCAATCCAACCCCTGTCGGATGAATCAAGCTCCGGTAGCGGGGGCTCTCTGGAGGCTGGTTCCGTAGAACGGGTGAGTACCTCTAGCTCTGGAGCTGCCGGAAGTGGTGCCTCTACTCGGCCTGCACTCTCGTCCGACGGACGCTACGTAGTGTTCCGCTCGGAGGCAACCAACTTGATCACTGGCGACACCAATGGCGTCGACGACATCTTCATGAAGGATCGCCAGACGGGTACCACGACCAGGATCAGCACGGACAGCTCCGGTGCGGAAGCCGATGGCTACTCGATGTTGCCTTTTATATCCGATGATGGTCGGTATGTTACCTTCGCCTCAAATGCAACTAATCTCGTTGCTGGGGACACCAACGCTCAACGTGACATATTCGTCAAAGACACTGTGACAGGTACTGTCACCATGGCGAGCACCGACAGCGCCGGCAACCAGGCTGACGATTACTCGACCGCGAGCTTCATAACCCCAGATGGTCGTTACGTTTTCTTCCACTCTCTCGCCTCCAATCTAGTAGCCGGTGATACCAATGGCGTATCTGATGTATTTCGGAAGGATCTCCAGACTGGCACCACTATACGCGTAAGTGAGGCGACGGGCGGTGGGCAGGGTAACGACTCTTCCTCGCTCGATTTCCAAGGTTTTCGGGCATCCTCTGACGGTAGATATGTACTTTTCAATTCTTTAGCTACAGATCTGGTAGCGGGAGACACCAATGGTGTAGGCGATGTATTCGTCAAGGATCTTGATACCGGCACACTCGAGCGTGTCAGCACAGATAGCGCTGGAGTCCAAGGAAACGGAAACTCCGGAGGGGGATACATCTCACCCGATGGCACTAAAGTTGTTTTCACCTCAGCGTCCTCCAATCTTGTGACAGGCGATACAAACGGATACAACGACGTGTTCGTCAAGGATCTCTCGACGGGAACAGTCACTTTGGTAAGCACTACGAGCTCCGGGGCTTTGGGTAACAACAACAGCTTCGATGGATTCATGGCCCCTGACGGGGAAACCTTTGTGTTCAGTTCTCTCGCAAACAACCTCGTTAGCGGGGATACTAATCTAGCTTTCGATACGTTTCTGAAAAATATAACTACCGGTAATATTATGCGAATAAGCACCGACGAAAACGGTGCGCAGCTCGCCTCTACGGCTATTGCACAGAGCATGTCGGCAGACGGACGTTACGTAGCGTTCTACACAGGAGCACCGATTGATTCCTCCGATTCGAATTCGAGTATTGATATCGCAGTAGTCGACACACAGTCCGCAGGAGCATCGTCTTCTGGAAACGTCCAACGCTACAATCGGGTGTTCGAAACGGGACGAACTATCCGCTCGCGCAACGACGCACGAGTCCTGATTGCAGATGCAAAGGTGCTACAAAAGAATATTCGCGATAATATCAAAACTCTCGAAGGGGTATCGCAAAACGTGATCGATAACATGGAGCTCGTGCGCACGACTGCTCTAGCCATGCTCGATGGCGCACGTAATGGGCAACTTCTTTCTCTGCGGGATGCCTCTCGAATTGCCGAGACGATCAGAGCGCAAGTAATCGCTGAAGGCAAACCTGCTGCACTTCGACAGGCTTCTAATCTTGACAGCATATTTGCAGCGAGCCTGGTGAGCTAACCGCTATGCACATCGCACCACTGGCCACCTTCTAGCTGTGCAAGCTCGATAGAGATTGCAAAAACTCCAATACCTGCTCGACGCATCGCTCCACTGCACAATTCTCCGTATCCAGGACGAGGTGCGGAGATTGTGGTGGTTCATACGCTGAAGCTATACCGGTAAACTCTGCCAAGTCCCCGGATCTCGCTCGCGCATACAAGCCGTGAGGATCGCGGGATTCGCACACTGCAAGCGATGCATTAACGTACACCTCATAGAAAGAATCTTCTCCTATTATCTGCCGCGCTAAAGCTCGTTGCTCCGTACCGGGCGAAATAAGAGAGCACACAACCAGTGCGCCAGACGCGTTGAGTAACTTTGCTACCTCTGCGGTCCTTCGAATATGCTCACTCCTGTCGCGTCGCGAAAAGCCGAGGTCGGCATTGAGGCCGCTTCTCAATGTATCACCATCCAGCCATACAACACCGGCGCCTGATGACATCAAGTGCGCCTCTACCCCTTGTCCGATGGCAGTTTTTCCAGCTCCGCTTAATCCCGTTAGCCAGAGTGTTATCGGCGGCACACCCCATATGCGACGCCTCACATCCCGTGTGACGCGTGTCGGCGCAGAGTGAAGATCTCCAGCTCTACCCTGTTCGTAGCGGCGGACTGACTCTACTCCGTACAGAGTATCACGATCGAGCACCATCCCTGCTGCAACCGTTTTATTCGAGAGCGCGTCTACAACTATGAAGCTTCCTGTAGCGCGATTCCGCTGGTAGGAATCGAGAAAAAGTGGGGTCTGACATTGGATGGAGATGCGTGCGATATCGTTGAGCTCTAGGCTGGACTTTTCTTTGCGATGCAAGTCATGCACATCGATGACGTAATCGATCTCAGTTATTTTTGCCCGCACCTCTTGGCTCGTGTGGCGCACGAGTAATCGCGCCCCTGCAGAGAGCGGCTCTTCCGCACACCACACCAGCATCGCACTGAAGCTGGACGAGATCTTCGGGATATTATGCGGGCGAACCAACATACTACCGCGCGCAATATCGATCTCTCGAGAGAGCGTTATGGCTATCGCATCACCTGCAGAACATGCTGCCACCTGATCACGGCCATGGAGTAGAATCGATGTCACGGTTGCCCTACGCTCACTCGGCAACGCTACCACCTCCTCCCCGATGCGGAGCATCCCTGACTCGACAGTACCGGCATACCCACGATACTGATCGTGGTGGCGCACCACGTATTGCACCGGGAAGCGAAGGTCGACACGATTTACATCTGCACCGATATACACCTCTTCGAGGTACTCGAGCACCGTCTCACCCCTGTACCACGGCATGGACTCGCTGTGCCTTGCAATGTTATCACCGTCGATAGCAACTACTGGAACGAATCGCACCTCTTTGACACCGAGTCTATCGATGAATGGACGAAACCCGTGAACCAATTCATCGAAGCGCGCCTGTGAGTATTCGACTAGGTCCATCTTGTTGACTGCTATCAGTAATCTTGGCACTCCGAGTAGCGCTGCCACGAAAGCATGCCGCTTCGTCTGCGGCAGAACACCAAGCCGCGCATCAACAAGAACTACTGTCAGGTCTGCCGTCGATGCAGCCGTCGCCATATTTCGAGTGTACTGCTCGTGGCCAGGGGAATCGGCAAGAATGAAACGTCTCTTTTCGGTCGAAAAGTAGCGGTAGGCCACATCGATGGTGATACCTTGCTCACGCTCTGCTCGTAGGCCATCCGTGACGAGCGCTAAGGGCAGCTTCTTCTCACCTTTTTTCTCCGCACTTGCTTTGAGCGCTTCGATGTGGTCGTCATAGATGTTGCCGGTATCATAGAGCAGTCGGCCAATGAAGGTAGATTTTCCGTCGTCTACACTACCGGCGGTCGAAAAGCGTAGGAGCTCCTTGGGTAGCTTGGAGTGAAGTTCCACTAGAAGTAGCCCTCCCGCTTCTTTATCTCCATCGATCCATCTGTATCGTAGTCGATGATTCGTCCCGCCCGCTCAGAAACTCGAAAACCAAACATCTCCTCTACTATGGCCTCAAGCGTTGCGGCATTTGACTCGATAGCTCCCGTGCATGGGGTGCAACCGAGAGACCTGAAACGACACACCACCTGCTCCACCCGCTCACCAGGCGCTAGCCGTGTGACCCCTTCGATGAAGGTCTCTAGCGAACCCCTTCGACGCACTGCGGGTCGCGGTTTTGCAAAATACAGCGGTACGATCGGTATCTGCTCACACAGAATGTAAAGCCAGATGTCGAACTCGGTCCAGTTCGAAAGCGGAAAGACCCGCATCGATTCGCCCTTATTTACCTTCCCGTTATAGAGCTTCCACATCTCAGGACGCTGATTTCGGGGGTCCCACTGCCCGAACGAATCGCGAAATGAAAACACGCGCTCTTTGGCCCGTGCGCGCTCCTCGTCGCGTCGCGCGCCCCCGATAGCCGCATCCACCTCGTATTTTGCCAAGCCATCGAGCAGCGCTCGGGTCCGCAGTAATCCACAACACTTCTGAGTACCGAGCGAAAACGGATTGGCGTTTTGGCTAATAGCCTCCTCATTTCGGTAGACCAGGAGCTTCATTCCAGTCTGTTCGGTGATTGTATCTCGAAACTCGTACATCTCCGGATAATCGTAACTTGTATCGATATGCAGGAGCGGGAACGGGGGAATGGCGGGAGCAAACGCCTTGAGAGCCAACCTCACAACCACCGATGAATCCTTACCAACAGAGTATAAGATGACCGGGCGCTCGAACTGAGCTGCCACCTCCCGAATGATGTAAATGCTCTCCGCTTCGAGCTGCCGAAGATACAGCGGCATTTCGAATCCCATACTCTCCTCTCCCGTAACTGTCTAGGCACCCATTCTAGAGGATGTTTAGCCGCGAAGGAACTACCCGCAAAAAATGGCCCTGAAATGAGCTCTACCGCCCTGGGCTATACCGGCATCCGGCCTACGAGATGGCTGTATCGGATGCTTATTCATCTGAGACCCTTTCCAATTGTCCAGAAAACTCACCACATTCACCTGTAAGCGATCGACGCGAAAAACCGACAACATCGACCACCCCTTCGGGAAGGCCTGCAAAGTTATAGCTGAATGCGAGCGGAAGATTTGAAGCTTCATCCGCATCACGCCGAACATTGAAGCCATACACGTTGCCCTCTGGGCGAACAACGACTATGAAGCTTCCATTATAGAATTGCCCTTCTCGGTCGACGACTGCAACAGGTTTATCATTTGACGGTTCCGACACATCTACATCGTGCCTTACATCGATCTGCGCTGTCTGGCCAGATGCACATGAGACACCCCTCAACGTTCCTGCGTAGCGCCCACTCAGGTAAGAATCAGACGCCGAGGAGCCGCCGTTACTTCCTCCGCAACCTATCAAGAAAGTTGCACTGCATACGAGCGAACAGATAATTCGCATAGGAGGCTCCATAAAGTATTCGACTCTTCCGACTTTTGGGCTGGTAGTAACGAGCACGGGGGAGCTCCGAAAATCGGTCAACGTAATCGTGCTCCTACTTCCGCCAAATATACCTGGCGAGATAGTGCTCGTCGCTCCGAGAGGGACACCACTGTCTCTAAATACCGCTGTTGTTGTTGAAACTTGTCCTCTCCCTCGATTTCGACTAGTTGGTGATAATGATTATTTCGAGCCTTCAGACGCCCGGAAGCATTATCAACAACCCCCTGGGTTCTATCTTCGACTGACAGGATCGAGAATCCGCAACTCTCGAGGATACGCTCATTGTACCCTGGCGGGACAAACTGGGTGAATCCATTGACACTCCTACCGGCAACCTCCTCATTCGATATGTGTCCTGTCAATACCCCTGCATCTGTAATGAGCAGCTTACCTCCCGGGGTAAGCATGGGAGAAAGCCTCTTAATTACAGCCTCTCTATCTCGTAGATGAAGTATTACATCGAACATCACGATCGCATCAAAAGGCCCTGTAAGCGGAAGTTGCTGATTTCCATCCGCCTCCATAAAAGACGTACGGCTGGAAACTCCCATCTCTTGTGCACGAGCTGTTGCTACCCGGAGAGCAGCTGCGCTCAAATCCACGCCAGTGACCTTACAATCAACCTCCCGTGCTATGAAGGTAGCTGGACCACCTGGTCCACAACCAAAATCGAGGACCCCCTTTCCGTTACTGAGCGTGAGACTTTTGATATGCGATCTCAATTCGTCTCCGGAAATCCATGAATGCTGTCCGATATCTTCTCCGT
Organism: Bdellovibrionota bacterium; assembly: GCA_040398075.1. Taxonomy (GTDB): domain Bacteria; phylum Bdellovibrionota_C; class UBA2361; order UBA2361; family OMII01; genus OMII01. The sequence continues at coordinate 9,917 of JBBAUR010000010.1, forward strand.
AGGCCTCCCGTCTAATCGTGCGCATCAGATGCGAGTCGAATGCGGCATACGTATCACTATAGCCTGTGGCGAGATGTGCTGGAGGGATCATGCTGTCTCCATACGATTATACACCTGATGAAACGGTGGGCCCTTCAAGCCATAGCCTTCGGACCCAACCGCTACAAGAATAACATCTCCTTGCCTCGAGAGACTCACCCCTCCTTGAGTTTCAATCCAACGAGAGCCAGATTCTTTTTGATCTCTTGAGCCGTAGCCTTCCAAATACCACGCATGTTACCCAGCTCGGTAGCGGTGTACTGAGCGAGTTGCTCTAATAGTGAACGGCGCCGGTAGAATAATCCGGGGTACGTTGCAAGGCAAACCTAGGGCCTTGTCTACAGAGCATCCGCGGTCGCTGTTGTTACCCAGGCCGCCTAAAAGCTCGATATTTATCGATTCAGTGGGTTAACAGGCTACGGAAAAGTCGAAGATGAGAGCACGAAAAAATGAATGAGAATCGCTGGGCGAGCGCAATCTTGGCCCCATCAAGAGCATCAACGCTCAAGTTGCGCCGTAGAAGACAACAAACTCCTATGTGCTCAAGCGTGGGAAATTGTAACGTCATCAGAGACTCTAGCTCTGGACGGTACTGCTTGATATGAGCAAAGAAGCTTGAGAGTGGCGGCTTTGAAATCAGTACATCGCTCAGGATTTACTTCCGAATTAAGCGTCTTTTCCGTAATTCCCGCACGAACAAGCTGCCGTCTCTCAACTTCCTCAAAAAGCTTCGCTGCTTTCGTCTCAGCGTCTCTCAACGACTCGTATCTTTCGGATCGTATTTTATCTTCAGTATTCATGGTCGGAATTAAATCGGGAATGCGCGGGCACACCAACGGCCCTCTGATGCGTCATATTAATACTCCTTCCGAATTACCACACAACCCGTAGCGTCGCCCTCCCAAACGAGCCTGTATGTTTAGCAGCTCTCCAAGCTACCGATGTATCTTCCTGGATTCCAGAGCTGATTCCTACCTATTCAAAATCTTTCGTTCAGAGCCTCCTGTGCCCCCGTGTTCAGCACTTACCATAGTCGAACGAGGGTAGAAGGCCTCTATTCGTACCTTAAAGCATCCAACGTCTCGATCCGCGAAGCTCTCCACGCAGGGCCCACACCGAATGCAACTCCTACCACGAGAGCCACCAAAAAAGCGGGTATCAAGATCCACAAGGGCGCACGCATGTCGAAGCTGGGGAACAACAGGTGCAGCCCGTAGGTGATAACCAGTGATCCGCCCACTCCTATCAATCCACTCAGCATCGAAAGCGCAACGGCTTCTGCAAGAAACTGCTGTAAGATATCTCTCCGACGCGCACCTACTGCCCGGCGAATGCCTATCTCCTGCGTGCGTTCGACAACGGTCACCCACATGATATTCATGATACCGATCCCTCCGACTACCATCGAGATCGCTGCGATCGCTCCCAACACATAGGTCAACATATCGAGGATGGTGTTCATACTCTCCATCATGGACACCTGAGTGATCACCGTGAAATCCTCCTCGCCGTCTCGTCGCTCTTTAAGTATCTCGGTTATCTCCGCTACGGCATCATCGACGCCTGCACGAGACGAGGCCTTGGCACGAATGCCGAACAGCTTATCGTCGTTGAACAGTCGCAGCGCTGCCTGCGTCGGGATAAACCCAAGCTCATCGAAATTGAGCCCGAGCTTGTCCCCCATCTCATCCAGAACCCCAACAACGCGAAATTCACTTTCATTCATTTTCACCGAACGGCCCAGCGCGTTCTCGTCACCGAAGAGGTCCTTGGCAACGTTCTTTCCGAGCACAACGACCCGTCTGCCGTATTCGTCCTCTTCCCGGGAAAAGTATCCACCGCGACCTACGGGGATATTCAGGATCAGGGGGAATTGCTCATTAGTACCGAATACCGTTATGTTGGCGATCGCTTCTTCGAATCGGGTGGATACGGTCCCGAGAACGAGGCCGGAAACTGCCTCAAGATTGAGCGCTCGCTTCTCGAGCGCCATGACATCGCCGGTTGTCATCTTTCGGGTCGCTGCACCTACGGGGGGTCCCATGTGGGTCTTTTTGTCTGACTTTCCAGGCTGAATGACGATTAGGTTACTACCGAGCCCTTCGAATTCCTGGAGCACGTAGTTCTTGGCCCCCTGACCCAACGAGACGAGCAGAACGATCGCCCCAACCCCAATGACCATACCGAGCACGGTGAGCGCAGTTCGTAGCTTCTGCGACAGCAACGCCTCTATAGAGAGCCGCACAGTTTCTTTAAGCCGCATAGGTGTCACTCCCCAGAGCGCCGTCGACCAAGATTAATCGTCTCTTGGTTCTATCAGCGATCGCCTTATCATGCGTGACCATGATGACTGTCACGCCTTCTTGATTAAGCTGTTCGAAGATGGAAAGAATCTCTGCTCCACTGCGTGAGTCGAGGTTGCCGGTTGGCTCGTCAGCAAAGAGCACTCGTGGTTGATTGACCATCGCTCGCGCTATGGCCACCCGCTGCCGCTGCCCACCGGAGAGCTCGTTTGGAAGATGGTTCATGCGATCGCTCAAGCCAACCCGTGCCAGCGCCTCTCTCGCTCGCTCGAGTTGCACTCGCTCTGGGAGCGCCCGTTCGTAACTCGCTGCGTATACCAAGGGCATCATAACATTTCTCAAGGCTGACGCTCGTGGCAGAAGATGAAAGCTCTGAAAGATGAAGCCCATAAATCGGTTCCGCAGCTGTGCCCGATAATTGTCATACAGCTGCTCCGTTGACTGCCCCTGTAAGGTGTAGCGACCCGAGGTTGGTCGGTCGAGTAACCCGAGTATGTAGAGAAGTGTTGATTTTCCGCTTCCAGATGCGCCGGTGATAGCGATGAACTCACCGGGCTGAATAGAGAGGGTCAGGTCCCGGATAGCTGTTATCTGCTCATCCCCCCGGCGAAAGATCTTGGTGAGGCTCTCGATGCGGATCAGCTCCATCTCTCGATACTCTTGGCGCTCATACGCCCGCACGTTGGACGGTAAGTCCATCCTTGAGCTCTACTTTATCAGAAGGCATTGCGACCTCGTCCCCTTCTCGTAACCCACTCATGACCTCACTGATGGTGTAGCCGAAGATCCCGACTGTGATCGGAGTCTTTCGAAGTATGTTACCGTCTATACGAAATACATACCGATCATCTCCCCTACCGAGGATCGCCTTGGTCACCAAGGTGACCACTTTCTCCTTTGTTTCAGTGACGACCTCGACATCCGCTGAGGCGCCTGCTGGCAACAACACCCCCTCGCTCTCGACATTGAGTTCGATCTCCGACGTTCTATCCTGTTCACGAATGCTGCTGATGAAGGGGACTACCTTGCGAACGATACCGGAGAAGGGCTCGCGTCGTACCGCAAGGATCTTGATTCGAGCTGGCATTCCGACGCGTATCTTGGGTAGATCAACTTCATCTATCTCTACGCGTACATATCGTGGCTCGACATCGATGATGCGCAGCGGTGCTAGAGGAATGACAGCCGTGATCTGCGAAAGCTGCCCGACTTCGAGGTTTACTTCGGCGATGATGCCATCATACGGGGCCCGAATAAGGCTCTTTTCGTAAGCGGTCACCGCGGCATCATAGGTACCTTGCGCCTGAATGAGATTGCTTCGCGACATGGCGTTGTCGCGACTTAACCGCTTCGAACGCTCCAGCTCCTCTTTCGCAACTTCCAGCCTCGAGAGCAGATCTTGATTCTCCACCTGCGCGAGGATCTCACCAGCTCTTACTTTGTCACCCAGGTCGACGTTCAGCTCTCGAACGCGGCCGACAGTGCCGAAGGCTAGCTCTGCAACTTTTTCTGCTCGAACGGTCCCTGAGGTTACTCCCGATACAGCGGCCTCAATCGGCGAGCGGGTTGTCTTCACCACTTGAACCGTGGGCTTTTTATCACAGCCGAGTAAAACACCTGAGAGTGCCTCGAATACCAGCAGTGATGCGCAGAGCGTGCGAATTTTCATGGATGAATCAAAGGGGCACGGCCCGATACGATCAGAGGTATCGGGCCGAGTGTGGAATTACAAGCACTTCTTCACGGCTGCAAGTGCTGCAGTGTAATCAGGCTCCTCTGCTACCTCGGTAACATAGTCGACATGCACTACCATTCCCTTCTTGTCGGCTACAAAGACCGCTCGCGCGAGAAGCGCGAGATCGGGAAGCTCCACACCAAAAGCCTTTCCGAAGGAGCGGTGCTTGTAGTCACTGAGAGGAACTACATTTGACACGCCCTCCGCTCCGCACCACCTCTTTTGGGCAAACGGAAGGTCTCGGCTCACAACGGCGATCGTTACATCTTTAGAAAGTGCTGCAGCCTCTTGATTGAAGCGCTTGGTCTCAACTGCGCACACCGGCGTATCCAGACTCGGAACAGCAACCAGTACCAGCACCTTCTCGGCATAGGTGGAATTGTTTACATCGGACATGTCAAGGGCAGTCAAGGTAAACTGAGGAAGTGGTGTTCCCTCCTCTATGCAGCGCCCCTCTACCTTGAGCGGACTTCCCTTCATGGTGATAACTTCATTACTTTTGGCCATCTTCTCGTCTCCTTACATAAGAGAATTCATTCATCAGAATATCTTTGCCGTCCGTTGTACTATGCGAAATGAGCACTCACAACCTTGAGGTTCTCCTCGTACTCATCGAGGACTAACCTCACTCGTCAGGTATCATCTTAGTAAAATCAGGGGCCTATGCAAACACAGGTTGAAAACGGAACTTTCGAGCTACCTTCTGGCATCCTATCCTTTTAATTAGCTAACGGTTTTCGCTCCCGCAGCCGACTGCACAGGTAGAGTTTGCCTTTTTTTTGAGTAAACCTTGGAGGTTCGCCGCAGTGATAAAGCAGACAGGACCAGATGAAGCGCCCGCGAGCACTGTAGATACACCTACGTCAGCGCAACCAGAGCACCTGTCCCCGAACAACCACGAGCACTTCAATCTTCAAGAGCTCGATCTTCGATCGCCTCTTCTGCAAACGCTGCAGGTAAACGAGGGGCTGGCAACTCGCACCATCACACCGGCGCTCGTGGTTACGAGTGGAAGCCGAACGTTTGACACGGGCGTAAGTATCAAGGTCGAGGCGCTGACCGTTGCAGCATGAGGTATGCGGGATGATGGAGAGCAACGACCCTAATCTCTGCCGGATAACCCTCATGGGTCCAGCCGAGCGCAGCCAAAAGGCGAATCTGGTGCGTCTTAAGCTCGGCAAGAGAGCGCAGTGGCGCAAACTCATAATTGAACTCAAGATCGGTTCAGAGCGCTGGCCAGATTGGAGTAGTGCCAATCTATGCCTGACAGCGATGCAGGACCTCATCAAGATAAATGACGGGTTTCTCACGGATGAAGTGGTTGGCGCGATACAAACACACCTCGATGTGGTCTCTTACGAGATAGTCCCACCACCTAAATAGGGGAAGTGGCGTGCCCGATAGGATTCGAACCTACGACCTCCAGCTTCGGAGGCTGGCGCTCTATCCAAACTGAGCTACGGGCACGAAGGTGTGGAAGCTGTGCTCTTCCACAGGCCGAGAGTACACCACCTAATGAGCAGAGGCAAAGCCTGTCCATCACCAGAAGTGTAGCTCAGATGAGTTCTCGTTTCCTCGCTGAAAATATCCCTTGCTCAACTTTTCCCAGGGGAGAAGTATGACGGTTATGTCAAGCCTACGGCGAGTTCTCGGGAATCTCATCAACCTCTTAATCAACGACGCCGCGCGCGCAACCCCGGCTGCGCTGGCTTCTCCAGCAAGCTTTCGAGCTATGATCTCTGCAACTGGTAAGGTTTCCTACGATACGATCCTGCAACTTGTGGCTCAAACTACCCCCGAGGCCTTCAAGGAGTTGGTCGGATACCCGTTTCTCTTGGGGTGGAGGATTCGCGAGGGAGAGGTTGTTCCCAAGGAGAGCTTCTCGCGTTCCGCTAAAAGGCGATCCACAATGCTTTTTAAACCCCGCCGTATGTTTGCAGAGTTGCAAGAGATGGATTCGATTCGAAAGATTGTGTACGCTCTAGCCTCTTCCGCTGGCACGAGCCCAGGTGCGTTTCGAGAACATACGATCGGAAGTAGCGCCGATAACAATATCGCCCTGCCTGATTTCGCCGTATCCACCTACCATGCGCGGATATCTTACCGCAGAGAACATTATATCTTATTCGACATGCAATCCACGAACGGCACTTCGGTGAATGGATCAAAAGTTGAAGAGGCCGGCAGAATTTTGGAAGATGGCGATCTGATTGCCTTTGGCCGATACGAATTCATCTTCGCCTATCCCGAATCATTTCACCGTTATTTGAAACGACGACTGCTGAAGCAGCACTGATGCTCAGGCTGAAAAAGATCCCGCACTCCCTATACCGCCAGCAGCGCTAACATTCCTAGAATACCCATGCCCGCTACTATCGTAAAAGGCAGCCCCACGCGAAAAAAATCAGCTGCACGATATCCACCGGCTCCTGTAACGAGTAGATTACTACGACTGCTCGTCGGCAACATGAATGCAAGCGAGCTTCCAAATGCCACAGCCAGCACGAGAAGATGCGGCGACGTTCCGTAGCGCTGTCCGAGCGCTACTGCAATAGGCCCGAGAAAGATAACAGCAACGGAACTGTCGATCGCTTGACTTATGATGCTTGCAAGGATCATGAACAGCGCTGCCATCCCGATCGGAGGAATCGTCTCAGAAAGCTGCCCAATTATTGGCATCACCGAATCAACAGCGATCATTCGCTCGACAGCATGTCCAAGTGGAATCATGAGTGCGAGAAGAAAGACTACTCGCCAGTCGATCTCTCGATAGGCCTGTTCCATGCTGACTGCACCGGAGAAGATGACGAGACATGCAGACATGAATGCCGCCTCGTGTACAGGTATCCCCGCAAAGAGTGGAATGAACATAAGTAAGAAAAGAGCCAATATTGAGAAGAAAGATTTACTCGATAGCGGCGAAGCCTTTCGGTGTTCTGAGAGCAACAGAAAATCAGGATCCTTGGCCAAGACCGGCATGTTCTTCAGTGGACCTTGCACCAAAAGTGCGTCTCCGTACAGGAGTGGAAGCGAGGACGACAAGGAGAGGTGCGGCTTTCCGTCTCGCCACAGCGCGAGCACCTGGCAGTCGTACTTTTCACGAAAGTGGAGATCGGCAAGGGTCTTCCCGATGAATTCCGATCGTGGAGTAAGAATTAGCTCGACCATCCCAACCTCCTCCGATTCTAACTCGGATGGTTCTGCCTCGGCTTCGAAAGTAAGACCACTGAGGACCTCCTTGGTACGAGCCTCTACCACTGAACCACTGACAAGGTACCGTTCACCCTCGCGTAAAACGTGATCTGCAGTCAATCGAGACGGGCCAGACTCTCCGCTCGGAAGCAGGACGGGAACATCGAGCCATTCGATTGAATTGGTCGGGGTGATTAGTGCAAGGATGTGGAGCTTTGTCTCGTGTGCGAGGCGATGGAGAGGCGCACCACTCCACCCACCCGGCTGGATGGTGATCGTATACAGCGTGTTCCTCAAAACCGATCGGCCACCATCGATCTCCTCCAAGTCGATGTCCATGAGGGGAGAATCCTCGTAAAAGCGCATGGCGATGCAGCCGAGTACTGTGTCACCTTTGTGAACTACCGAATCGAGGAACCATGATGGCGGGTGAGTTTCCCACGGGTGGGGCTCAATCGGCCGCTGAACTGCCAGGGGTATGATACCGGTCGACCGAAGGATATCGCGAAGCAGAAGCAGTCGGGTCTCAGTGTGAACCTCTCGAATGCCGAATTTTACCATCTGGCCCGCGTTTTCGATACTCGAAACAATATCCTCAGGGGGATCCTCGATTCGAAGGCCTTGAAGTGCCTGGATCTCGCTGAATCGATCGGGGCTGCCGCGCACGAGCAGTACATCGCGCTCGTGTATGCGTTCGGCTGCCTTCGGAGAGAGAACTTTTCGACCTCCTCTAATTATGGTGACGACAACGCCTCCAATCAGAGAGCCAAATCGAAGCTCCGCCAGAGACCGTCCATCGCAACTAGCATGCTCGGGCACTCGGACCGAGAAGAGACGATCTTGAAGTCGGTAGAGGGAGCGCAGATCGCTTATTCTCCGGGTGCGTCGCTGCGTTTTTCTCACCGGCAAGAGCGTATATCCATACAAAGACATGAAGAGAACCCCGAGCGTGAGCGCTACGAGACCATACGGCATGAAGTGAAAGAACGATATCTGCCCCATCCCACTTCTCATCAGCAGCTCCGCTGCAAGTATGTTGGGGGGCGTACCGATAAGGGTCATCATCCCGCCAAGACTTACCGAGAAAGCCAGGGGAATAAAAAGGCGCGACGGGGGTATCTCGGTCTCGTGGGATAAGACCGCAACTGCTGGCATGAGCAAGGCTGCTGCAGATACGTTGTTCATGAATCCAGAGAGCAGCGCCGAGACGACCATCACTACCGCTATCGCCCGGCGCTCATGGGAACCTGCGTATCTCTGGATCCACCGAGCAGCGGCATCACTTACCCCGGTCATGCGCAGGGCGGTTGCTACGAACAGGGTACACACCATTACAACTACTACAGGAGAGGAAAATCCGGTGAAGGCTTCTGTCGCGGAAACATAGCCCCCCAATATGAGCAACAACAAGACTCCCATCGCGGTGACATCAACTGGCAGGCGCTCCGTAACGAAAACGACCACCATCGCAAAAATGACGACGACCAGACCGACCACATGCGGGGCGATACCGAAGATCTCGGGGATCATCTGGAACCTATCCTCCTCTGATACTGCTGTAGAGATCGTCAAAGAGCGAGTCACGAGCTTCTATTAGAACTCGTCCGTTCGCTCCGAGATGGCGCAGTATCTTGAATACAGTCTCATTCATACCTACTGCTCCTATCGCTTCAACAATAGCATCTGACGAGAGCGGCTTATCGGAGCTTTCTAAGCATCTCTCTACCTGCGCTTGCAGCGCGAGCACGGACGCGGCGGCCTTCTTTCCCGCCTCGACTCCAGGTTGGTGGTATGCATTGATGTTGACCAAGGAGGCATACAATCCAACAGCTCGCTCGAAGAGTGCAATGAGCATACCCACATAGAACTCACTCACTTCCGGAATGGTAACAGTGAAGCTTTCCCGATTTTTCTCGTATAGAGCTTGGCGCGTCCCGAGATAAAAACCGGTCAAGTAATCACCCGCTCGGCAACCTCGTTCGACTTCAACCTCCTCTGGGCGAAGACCCCAAAGGCTCTCGGGTGCCTGCGTTCGAGGGGAAGCATCTTTCAACACCTCAATGAAAACCACGAAAAAATTGTTGAGGCCATCTCGCAGTTGCTGCACATAGGCATGCTGGTCGGTAGAGCCCTTGTTCCCGTACACGGCAATTCCCTGGTTTACCACTTCTCCGGCGAGATTGTGCTCCTTACCGAGACTCTCCATGACGAGCTGTTGAAGATATCGACTGAAAAGCTCCAGACGATCCTTATATGGCAACACCACCATGTCTTTTGAGCCCTTACCACATCCACAATGATACCACCCGAGCGCCATCAATGCGGCCGGGTTACGACGTATTTGCGGATTACGGGTTAGCTGGTCCATAGCAGCCGCCCCCTCAAGAAGAGCATCAAGATCGAACCCTTGGAGGGCCAGTGGCAGGAGGCCGACTGCGCTGAATTCACTCGTTCGACCCCCTACCCAATCCCACATAGGGAATCGCGCAAGCCAGCCTTCCGCAACAGCGGTCTTGTCCAATTCGCTATCTGCCCCGGTAACAGCTACGAAATGGCCGTTGAATTTGAGCCCTGCAGCCTCAAATGCAGCTTTCGCCAATAGCTGTCCGTTACGCGTTTCTTTTGTTCCTCCAGATTTCGAGATCACGAGGACAAGCGTCTCCGCGAGGCTCGGCAATGCACATAGGACATTTGCCATTCCATCAGGATCTGTGTTGTCAAAGAACGAGATACCCATAGGGTCTCGCGCAGAGGCCAATGCCTGGTCGGCGAATTGAGGGCCGAGAGCCGACCCTCCAATTCCAACTACGAGTACATGCGTGAAGCAGGCGCCTTTGGGCGAGCGAATCGCTCCACTGTGAACGTTTGCTACGAAATTTTTTATATCCTTGATGGTAGAGATGATCTCATCACGGATCTCCGGAGTAGGCGCTCGCTCGGGACTTCGTAGCCAGTAGTGTCCTACCATGCGCCCTTCATCTCGATTGGCGATCTCTCCAGCTTCCAATTGCGTCATCGCCTCCAGCGCGACCTTCACCTTGGGCTCCATTCGCTCGAGGTATGCCTGATCGTAGTTGAGTCTACTGGTGTCGAGCGCAAAACCACTCTTGGCGTCGAATATTAGGCGGCTCTTGAAACGATCCCACAAATTCTGAGTAGTCATACGAAGTTCTCCTATCTATCGTGACACCGTTCGAACCGTCACTAGTTTTGAATCCCGCTGATATCGCTCCGCAGCATACGTAGCAAGTGCCTCGCTCCGGGAATACTACAGCCCGATTCGCCTTATCCCAAACGTTATCTGCCCAAACTTCAGGACCTTACAGTCGACCCTAGGGCACAACAGATATGCGTCGAAGGATCGAGTCTTTTCGCTATCCTACCGACCATATCCAGAGCCCGGAACGCCGAGCTAGCTATGCCGTGAACGGGAGCTCTGCTAAAAGCCTGATGCTCCGCATTCTGGTTCCGCATTGTCTTGATACTACTTACCCGTGTTGTAGTGGAAGGATGCTTGTGCGTATGGGGCGGGAAATAGTTAGGGGATTCGAATTCTTATCAAAGAGGTGCCAACAGAGGCTGGATTAACGACAACGAGAGCATTAAACTAGGCCACCTGGCGACCAAGAGCTTTAAGGGGAGATGGGGCACGCAGGGGCTGGTCTTCTTCATAACTTGTGGACGCGTTGCTATGGTGGGAACAGCTAGTTGTGTATAACAACTGTGTGCCCCCGGGACTTGGGGACAGGATTGTTGGTATGTTGAAGGAAAATCTCGTTTTTCTCCGAGAGTTTTTGCTTGAATTCAAGACGACGGGCGCCTGCTTTCCGACGTCAAAATGGGCTGCTCAAGCGCTCATCAATCCTTTGAGGAGAGCCGACAGAACCCCCAAAAACATCCTCGAACTGGGGCCTGGAACCGGCTCGGTAACCCTGCCAATCATACGAGAACTTCGCGATGGGGATAGGCTCACCATCTGCGAGATCAACCCGCGCTTCATGAAAGCTCTCAAGGAAAAGTTGGAAGGGTGCCCATATTTTCAGCGTCGACGGACGCAGGTATGCTTCTTCGAGGGGGCTGCTCAGGGCCTTCCAGAGGAGACGATCTACGACATTATCGTGTGCGCTCTCCCCTTTGTGAACTTCGATCTCGAAACGGTAGAGGCGATCTTCAACAAACTAAGGAAGGTCAGTACTCCTGAAACCTTGATGACGTACTACGAGTACATGGGCATGCGCAAATTGAACGAAAAAATATCGTCGCGTGAGCATCGTGACCGTCTCGCAAAGGTAAACGGATTCATGAAGGATTCAGGCACACTCAGCCACCTCCATCGCGAAAGGGTCTGGCTTAATCTCCTGCCGATAAACATCTACACAGTCAAGCCGGCAGCATAAAGCGCCTTGAATTTGGTGCCTTCTCACTGCAAACAGGCGTAGCGACCCACATAATGTGAGGTGGCCTTTGCAATCGTTCGGGCGGCTCACCGCCTGGAGGCTTTTAGGCCGAGCCACGTCGGCAACTTGTGCCGAACATTCATGTAAGGCCCACTGGCCGCATACGAAGCGGCTAGCACCAGCAGGCCAAGCTGGGGATGATACCACATCAACGCAATCAGCAAGCCCAACAGGATTCGGGCTCGAAATTTCACTCCCGAAAGTCTGAACTGCTTGATGCTGGAGAATTCGATGGTCGAAACCATGAGGTAGCCGATCAGTACCATCGTGACGGATCCGACCAGCAGCGAAATATAGGAGCCCTGCTCGAATGGCGAGGCGTTTATAACCGCGACAACGAATACTGCGGCACCTGGGGTCGGTAGCCCGGAAAAGCTCTTGAGGTTCTCCGCAGAAATGTTGAAACGCGCCAGTCTACTCGCAGCGCACAGTGCATAGAAAAAAGTTACTAGAATACCGAACTCGTTCGCAACCGAACGGAATGCCCAATGATACATCATGACAGCAGGGGCAAGTCCGAAGGAAACCACATCGGAGAAAGAATCGAACTCGATACCGAATTTAGAGGTCGCATTAAGTCGTCGAGCAACTCGACCATCGAGTCCATCAAGTAGAATCGCGATGAGAATAGCTACGACGGCCTTGTCGAACCGGTCTGCAGAGGCGTACATAATCGCGAGAAATCCGCAAAACATGTTTCCGACGGTTACTGCATTTGGCACAACATACCGCCTACGATACAAGAGCTCCTTCAACTCTTGTCGACTCATCTTTCCTTCGAGCTTTACTTTCATGTCGTCACCATACTTCGAGAAGAGAGATCCTTTTTCTATCCACGCCCTCGTGGATGTCGGTCTAGCAGCCCCTGGAACCTTTCACACTGGGGCTGCCCAGCGACTGAATCGTCTATCCAAGAAGCGACTCTGCACTCGCTCTAGCGGCCCCGCCTCACAATCGCCCAACCTTACCACAGAGCGGAAACAAGATTCGAGAGCTTGCGGAACTCGAGCGCACAGAACCGTCGCACCCGCACGAAGAACCTGCTCGATAAGATCCAGCACTATCTCTTGATAGCTGGCTGTTGTGGCAAATCCCCCCTCGAGGAGCACGAGAGTTTCAGCTCGCTCAGGGGCAGCGTTTCTTGCCTGTCGAGCTTTATGCGAAAGCACATGTACCAAGGCTCCGCATACCACCAGGAGCTGCCGTTCAGCAGGCGCCAGGGTAGCCGAATTCGTGGCAAACGAAAGCCTCCCTTTGAGCTCGCTTGGAATCCTCGAGAGCACTTCTTCTACCCGATCATAGGACCAGAGGGCCTTCTGTACCTGATTCAAGCTACTCAACATCACCTGGCCCAAGGTGCTACTACCGGCCGGGAGATATGCTACCCTGGAATCGTAGAGCATCCCGCGACAGACTGAGCAATTCTTCCCTTCCCAGCCCGTATCTCCATCAGAACACTCTCGACATCGGTACCGCCTCTTCGAGAGATCGAGGTCGTCGACAGAAAACCCTCTCTGACGCGCCACCTGTGAGCGGGCGAGCCCCTCGGCAAGATGCCTCTCTAGACCGAGCATCTCTAAGACAGACTCGCACTTAGCTTGATGACAATCAATTCTGCAACAGCGCTTGATCGCACCGAAATCGCAATTCTGCGAATACTTTCTCCGCTGAGAGAAGCGCTGCTCTATCTCGGTAAAGAGGTGAAGAATCGCTGCCCCGGTCGTGGACTGCACGGCGGATGCTGCTCCAATCGCAAACGAAAGGCTCTGCGCCGAAACCGATCCAACGCAAACATCCCGCAGCTCCACGTAACCACGACCCGGTCCCTCGAGCAATCGCCTGGGCGATGCGTGATGTATCGGCTCGAACATGACAATCGAGGGATCGCTCGGATGGATCCACGCTTCCCGTTGGGCTACCCCTGCCATTAACCCTAGGGCCGGTGCATCGATCGCACACGTGAGGCCTGTTACGACCGAAAGGCGGGCGCTTACTGTAGCTAACTGTATCTTTTCGACGTTGGAAAGCAGCGCGAGAGGCGTTCCCATCGGATACCCACCGACTCCGGCCGAGCACAAAAGGTGTAGTACTCGAGCCTCTTCGGAAGAGACTTCGAAATCCCTCCCTAATAGATCCTCGGCCGTAAGAACCGCACTGTTACGAAACGTTACGGGACCGAGCTGCGCATGCGCTAGTGGTGCCGTAGAACCGAATCCATCGCACTCCTCACACGCTTGGAGGCGACCATGCTCGATCTGTAGCCACCCCTCCCCTTTACACCGGGAACACGGTACGGGGTCGTAGACCTCTGCCAGAGACGGGCTTGCAACGCCGTGATCACAGCTCGGGCATCTCCAGCGTCCTACAAGCGTCCCAAATTCGCGGCCCTGCCCGTCTCTTTCAGCAAGATACACAACGGCCAACGTTCCACCCCCTCGCGCAAACCACTTTTCGATGGCCTCCTGTTGCTCTGAAAATCGCGCAGCCGAAAACAACTCGAGCACGGGCTCTCCATCGCGAGCGGATATCTCTTCTATTCGAACGATCCTCCCGTCGACGTAAGCTCGCTCCAGTCCGAGCAACTCACAACGCTCCTCGAGGGAAATGTCATGCGTCCCATCGCGAATAACAAGAGCTATGAACCCCTCCGCTGGCACTTGGTAGGAGCAGAGTGCAGCAGATTTTTGTGCGATAGCGCGGCAGACTGGACAGCGAGGTATGAGATTACGGACCACAAGCGGAGCAAGTAGCCTCTCCAATCCCAGAGCAACCATGATGCTCTTGGGTAGCCTGCCAAAAAGCGACCACCTCACTGCGAGAGTCTCTACGGGTGCACTGAGCCTCGGATATCCCACGACCTCCCCACCCGACACGCTACGCACATTCGCTCCCTCTCGACTGAGAGCTGCTCCCAACCTCGTATACGTCTCATCCGGGAGCACAAGCGAACCCTCGCCCTGCGGGAAGAACGTCTCGATTTCGTGTTGCTCCTTTCGCTCGTTCATCGTGATTGCTACCCTACCTGTCTACGGAACGAGGAAACCAGAGATCGCACTCGGAACAGGGAAAGGGAGTATAGGGCAGAAGCCTCCTCTGCGGAAACTCCATCCTAGTATCGGTGGTTACTTTGGAAGGTATAAAGGGCCGTGAATACAGGCTGGTTATCCACTCTTGCCAACACCTTAAGAAATTATGTTGATAATAAAGATAACCCTTTGCAATAACTAGGCTATATTCATGAACGGCGAGCTCAAAAAGAGCTATCTCGAGCGCTTTTTCCACAGGGTCCCTGGCGCTCGAGGGCTAGGGCCACTCGCGCCACGCAGTGTAATTCTGCTGCTCATACTGCTGTACCTACTGCTTGGACCTGTGAGTGCCAACTCCGATATCGTTGCCGCGGGCCTCACGTATGGGGCACTAACGGTTATTACAACTCTTGTTTTGCTGGTGGTGATTCAGGGCATCATTCTGGAGCGTGGTGTATCCGTTCAAGTCCTCCCCCCCGAAGCGCGTATCACATCGGAGATCTCTGCGCGAATAGTTCTCCACCTACCGAATTTGAGAATCCTTCCTCTCTCCCATCTTGATCTCCTGATCGATTTTGAACATCCACTACCCGCCCCCACGCTTGTACGGGTCACTGGGTTTTCACGGAGCGACCGGCGGGTACCTCTCGATGTGACCTTTCCACATCGAGGGCAGTGGGTCATTAGAGGCGTACGCTGCAAGCTCGAAGATATCGCTGGGCTTGCACAATACTCATGGAATTGCGCCCAGGAAACCTCTGCTGTAGTTGTGCCACCTATCACAACGGAAACTAATCTACCGATCTTGAGCTCAACACAGAGGCCGGGAGATCTCGTCATTGACACCCTCAATCGTCAGGGGGATCCATTCGACATCAAACCGTACCATCCATCCGATGGTGTAAAAAAGATCGTCTGGAAGGCATTTGCCAAAAGAGGAGAGCTACTCTCTCGCCATCCTGAAGCGTCGATGACCCCCGAAGGATACGTGGTCATCCTCGTGCTGGCCGGACCATCCGACGACGATGTATGTTCTCGCGCCCTTGCATACACACGCTCGCTCCACGAGCTCAAGTTGGACATCGTGGTAGGGTGCCAAGGCGGGCGCAGCTACATGCCAGCATCGACACCAGAAACAGCTGAAGAGCTCTTGATCGACGCAGTGTGGGGATCTGCGAACAGCTCTCTCGACGAGCTCCAAGCAGACACGATGGCGTTACTCGACTTTTGTCATGAAACTACCAAGGGTATCAAGGTGGGCAAGATACTCATCTTTTGTTCTGGCGATCGCCTGAGTAACGCAGCTGAGTCTCGCACGATAGCTACCCTAGCAGCTTGGCTGAATACTCAAGGCGTCTCACCGGTCTTTTGCCTCACATCTCCTTCAATTTCAGAGCAAGTCGGCGGCACAACGAGACCATCGCGCGTCTTCAAATTGTTCACTCTACCAGAGAGAGAAAGTATGCCTTCCTTATCTGCTGCGACCTACCACGACTTCCTTTCCGGGTGTCTCCAGAAGCAATGGGAGGTATTCGTGTGAGCGTCTCGCAGCACACTCGACAGCATATCCCGTTTTTCGGAGCGGTCATCTCATTCCGTGCGTTTTGGTTCATCTTATCTCTCGTTGGACTCAACGCGATCGTACCGCTCGGAACACCTCTAGCATATACGGCGACTACAGCTGCGCTCGGAGTCTTCGTAGCCTCGTTCGTTGCGCGCACACGTCTCAATTCGTGGGGCTTTTTTGGCCTCATGAGCGCCCTATGGCTGGCCTCTGGAGCTTTATTTTGGCTCGCAGACCTGTTGCTAGCAGACTTTTCGAACCGGTTCTTCTTGAATGACACCGTGGAGCTTCACACGACCACTTGCCTTTTGGTTATGTCCTTCACCTCATTGATGACATGGATATTTTGGCGCGTACGTTTTGCGGTAACTCTCGAGATGCTGTTGTTCGTAGCAGCTGCCGTTCTGATATTCGCTGCTCATCGAGACTTTCACCTCGACCGACCGAAGATTATCAATTCCCTTGCATGGCGCCTTCACGTCAATCACCTCACCATGCTCTTCATAATTGGGGGCGTACTTCTCGCGGCGGCTATCTGCTACCTCTTGATTGCATCCTACGCCATACGCCCGCGCGTGGACCACGCTCAGATACAGAGAGCTTCGTCAACGAGCCGTGCGCGAGCGTGGTCGCTGACTCTCCTGGCTCTCGCTCTCCAAGCGGGACTGGTGTTCCTCATACAGCGAGTAGTTTACAACCATTTCAACCAAATCATGCTCGCTCGAGTGGCCAACGGAGTCGGCATGGGAAGCGAACAAGGGGTAAGTCCCCTTAGTTTTCAGTCAGCTCTCGGCAGTTCGAACCAACCTGCGGGCCTCGTCCGCCTCGAAGGAGACTACGCTGAAAACCCATTTACTCCGATGCTCTACCTCCGAGAAAGTGCGTTGTCGGCTTTCAACGGGCGGGAGATGGTGTTTGCCGGCAGGGCCTACGATACGGATCTTCCAGTGGTAAAACCCCAGGAATCGTTTACCGGAAAGGAGGACTCCGAACTACAGTCTCGAACTCCTGTCGTACAGTCCTTTTACCTGCTAGCCGATCACGACAATTCGTTTGCGCTCGATTATCCTGTCTCGATCGTACAGCTGAAGAATCCAAAGCCCGGACGATTTCGAAGCACGTATCGCGCTTACTCAATCGCGCCGGCGTTCAAACCAAGCGAGATATCCACGCTTCCAGTGGGCGATCCACGTTGGTCAGCTGAAATTCGACAGCACTACCTTACGCTGCATCCTGACAAACGATACGCAGATCTCGCAGCGGAGGTCGCTAAGGATTTCGGATCCCCTGTAGAGAAGGTGCGAGCTCTCACCGACTATCTTTCTCGCACGGCAATCTACACCCTGACCCCGAATCATACGGTGCAGCAGGGCGAAGACCCCGTAGCTCCATTTCTGTTCGGTGATCATCGTGGATACTGCGTACATTTTGCTCATGCGATCGTGTACATGGCTCGCTCTCTGAACATACCAACTCGAATTGCTACGGGATATCTTACCGATCTGAGTCAAGCTAAAGATGGGCACGTGCTCCTACGGATGAGTGACCGTCACGCATGGGCTGAGGCATACATTACAGGGATCGGATGGGTGCCGTTCGACGTTCAACCTGATCAGGTAGAAAGCCATGCTGATACTCAGGTAGATGCCAAACTACTCGAAGAGCTGATGGGCATCTTAGAACCGGGAGAAGAGATCCTTCCCCCTGAATCTACAAGGGACGAAGCCGGAATGACCGACCCCGACGATATCTGGATGCCGGATATGCAACATCTTACAGCTGCCCTGTACTCGATCCTTGCTGCCTTCGTCTTACTCAAGCTACTTCTGATGTTCGGCTGGATCCTGCCGGTTAAGCCCGTGACAAAATTACGCTGGGGGTACGTCTCTCTAGCCTCGCGGTTTCACGATCTTGGTATCTCACGAGCCTTCGGGGAAACCCGCTCGGAGTTCGCTGCTCGCACCCCAGACCATGCACTCGATGAGATAACGAAACTCCTCATTCACGCGACTTACGGTAGAAAGCGGGCCAAAGAGCTATCGTCAGAGGATGTCCGATCCGCCCTTTCGAGGGGTTTCTCTAGTCTGAAGGCTCTTCCACGATGGAGGCGTCTCCTGGCTATCGTGAATCCTGCCTCTATCTTCAAGTTCTTGGGGGGTCGCACATGGTAGGGGTCATACTTTGTGCCCGTTGGAAGTTCATGGCTCTCTTGGTCACCGTAGGACTCGTGCTCTCCACAGCATCTGCGGCAAAAGCACAATCACCGTCAGAGAATACCGACTCACAACAGATGTTCGACCCGTTTGACCCCTTTGATATCTGGGGAACGGAGGAACTCCTAGGCTCTGGAGACGATAGCGCGAAATCCGCTGAAGACCTACTGAGGGAAGGGACACTTCTTCTAGAGACCGAGCACCTGCTCGATGCGCGAACCAAACTCCTCAAGGCTCTCAAGAAGCAGCCGGAAGATTTCCGGATACACCTCATGCTCTCGAGTTACTACCTAGTCCATGTAGGCCATTATCGGTTGGCCATGAAGTACATCAAGAGAGCGGAGGAGCTTTTCGAGAAACAGTATGGCCCGCCGCCCTACGGACGTAAGGATCTCCAATACCAGCACGGAAACATCCTGTACTATATCAGCCAGACCCGTCTAAACCTCGACAATTACCAAGGCGCCCTCGATGCATTGGATCAATTCAGCAACCTTGGATACTACAATGACTGGTATCCTGGGTCGCGTGCTTGGATTTTGATGAAGCTAGGCAACATAAAAGAGGCTATCAGGGTGGCTCGGCTTGGTATTATTTCGGGGGCTGAACCAGGTCGCACGCTCAACATGCTCGGGATACTACTGTCGATGAACGACCAACCCCAGGAGTCCATCGAAGTTTTCAAAAAAGCAATCGCAAGTGAGTTCGCTCTGGGATCCTCTGGTCAACCTGCTACTCCGCTCAACAATGTAGGCGAAGTATATCGCGAACTTTTTCAGGAAGACACAGCGGAGTCGTCGTTCCTGAGGGCAACCAGCCTCAAAGATGGATGCGAGCATGTTCTTCCAGCTCTCAACTTGACCCTACTCTACATAGAGCAGATGCGGTACGAGGCTGCTATATCCGCTCTGGATGGATTTGCCCGGTGTATTGCACAGTATCCCCTTCGGAACAGCGAGGAGCATGCGGCACTAGTCAATCTAGCGCGCGGACGAATAGATCTTCACACTGGCAATGTCGATCGGGCCATTCAGCGCTTCGAAAGCGCTCTCGAGGGGACTCAGTGGTTCGGAAAGATCGGCACCAACCAAAACGACCTGATGGTTGGTGCAACGATCTCGCTTGCTCAAGCGCTCGACCGAAAGAACAATATATTGCGTACTCACCGCCCGCTCACCTGGTCGGAGTGGGTTTCGTTCAAGAGAGATATCGCATCCAATGAAGTCCGATCCTGGTGGCTCATGCGTCGCGCTCGCCAGATGCTTGCGAGCGAACTCAATGACATCGAGGATCTGATTATTAGAAACACTGATAGCCTGCTCGAATACCCCACTTTGGGTGAAGTACTCGCTGGATACTCCAAAGGCAGCCTTCGTCGCCGCTTACTGTACCAGCGCGAACTAGATAAACGCGCACCTGCGATGACCTACTATGACGCGTACGAGGCGGAGGGAAAGCTTGGCTGGTTTTCCAAAAGGGAAGCGAATGCCATGTTGGACTCCGTCATCCAGAGAGCACGGCCCAAAACTGACGACCTACTGCGAACCCATGTATCTTTGCGGCGCATGCAATCGTTGGACGCTTCATCCGACGTATATCGCGATACTGCCTATCGGATTTTCTACACTGCTCCGGCCGAATTACGGAATTATGGGTTCAAACTCCCGATCGCTATCGATATAGCCGAGAAAAATAGTGCACTCAAAAACGCTATTGTGGGCGGTCCCTTTCTTGATGCCTCGCAGCAGAGTAACGTGTGTGTGTTGACAGGCGGACCAAAGAGCGACAACAGCGGGTACGCGCTGCGTTTGTCATGCCCCGGGAATACGGCCAGAAATCGATCTGTCGAGGCTAGCGATTATAACGACGTAGTAAACAAACTTTCGGATGCTCTATTTAGAGAGGAGATAAAAAATGGCAGTGGCACCTGATGAATTTCGAGCAGCATGCACAACGGTACATGCGCTGTGTTCTTCGTTACAACGAGTCATTCGAGGTCGAAATGACACCATTAAGTTAGTCGTTGCTGCTCTCGTCGCGGACGGTCATGTGCTGCTGGAGGACTATCCCGGTTCCGGCAAAACTACTCTGTCGAAGACGCTGGGGCGCCTCATAGCTCCCGATGAAGCAGGAAGAACGCGCTTCCCATCCCGAGCTACTGATCCGATCGTCGCCTTCCGACGTATTCAATTCACTCCGGACATGCTGCCGGGAGATGTCTTGGGAGTAAACGTATTTGATCCCAAGACCGGTCAGTTTCACTTTATGCACGGTCCGGTTTTTGCGCACGTTGTCTTGGCTGACGAGATCAATCGCACCGGCCCCAAGGTTCAAGCGGCTTTTCTGGAGTGCATGGCCGAAAAGCAAGTGACTATGGACAACGTAACTCATGCTCTTGATGATCTATTCTTCGTCCTGGGAACTCAAAACCCACTCGATATTGCAGGCACCTATCCGCTTCCCCAAGTACAGCTCGATCGATTTCTCCTCAAAATCCCCATGTCGTACGTTGATTCGAAAACTGAATGCGAAATCCTCGAACAACACTCAGCTATCAGGGAAGGGTCTATATCCATCGATCCGGTATGTACTCGCAGTGACGTCCTTGCAGCAAGACAGGCGTGTGACGCCGTACACGTGAGCTCGAATTTACGAGAGGCTATGGTGAGCATCGTTCAAGCAACGCGGGGAAATCCACTAATTCAGTTCGGTGCCTCGACACGAGCTGCTCTTATGCTGCAAACGGCCGTCAAGGCGTGGGCTTTGGTCGAAGGTCGTGATTTTGCAAGTGAGGACGACCTGCGTGCTATGGCTCCCTTTGTGCTCCTGCACAGGCTTAGATTTCACGCTGGCGCTGGCGATGCACGCCAGGCGTTGGAGCTCTTGATGCAACCTCATATCGAGGCGCTGGTAAGAAAGGGGTTGAGATAGTGCAGTCAGCTGCCCCGGGGACGTTAGCCGGTGCGGTCATTCGTCTATCTTTACCCAGCGGCTGCACCGACAATTGCACGAGCTATCGGTTATTTGAGTTCTCTGCGGCAGAGGGTGCTTCATTTTTTCGAGATCCGAACGGACTCAATACGAAACCGGCAATCGAGCGTCCGGCATCAAGGGTTGTTCCTAGAACTTCCCCTGCCAAGGTCAAGCCTGAATTGTCCTTTACCAGAGCAATCACATCAGGGACTACGGAGATGTTAGGTACCTGCCCGCGTATGAAAACCGGAATCTCCACTTTTCCCACCCTTCCCAAGAGCGCACCCACTCTCTCGAACCCGCCTCCCAGGGTGGTCAGAGTCTGTCTCATAAATATGACTGCTCCCTTCAAATCGGCTACCTTCGAGAAGGAATACGTGCCCGTGGCTGTCAGGGTGTACTGCGGTCTATAAAAGGTCAGGGCCGAGAAGTGTAGCTTCTCCTCTGCGAGCGTAAAGGTAGCCTCTGCTGATTTGTCTAGTCCTTCGTCCGAAAGCTTCTCTTTGGCCAAAGTAAGGTTGGCGATGGGAATAGCGCTGATAGCATCAGCAACTGCACGGGTCAGATCAAAACCTCGGACACGGGTCGACATCAATTGAAAGCTGCCCTCTGCCTTTAAAGAGCTGGGCAGAGCTACCAAGCTTCCATTGAGCGACAGATACATATGCCGAATCTGCCCTTCGAAGGAGCTTTCACGCCGCCCCAAGAGAACCGAGATTAAGGTGAAAACCGACGCGTTATTCACTTCAATTCGACCTGAAAAGGGAAGATGTGCAGCCCGCTGGATCTCCCCTACCAGGGTGACTGCACCACCTGCCAGATGCGCTTGCATCTCTCGAATCAGATAGCCAGTGGGGGATATCGTGAGTACCCCAGCTAGCGTTACGGGTTGCTCCATGACATTCACTGAGAGGTTCGACGTGCTGAAGGAGTCTTCCGTCGCGGAGAGCGATATCTTCACGTCGCCGCCCATGTGCGAAAGCTCGCGCTCAGCTGCTCCAAGCTCGACTCCGCGGCCGGTTACTACACCCGATACGCCGTAGCTTCCGCGCGCAGGAATCGATACTTCGAGAGGTGCAGAGAGGGAAGAGATACTTTTGATGCGAACAGTAGGACTTTCGAGCCTAAGGGATGACCCGTTCAAGGTTCCCGACACGCGAGCATCCCCAAGCTTCGTGATCGTTGCCTTCATTTTCTCCAGACGCGCAGAGACATCCGATACGACGAGCGCATCGCGCACAAAGCGAAACCCATCGAACTCTAAATCTGCCGAACACACCCTGGCTTGCTCACCTAGAGCACACTCTACTGGCCCCTTTACCAGCGATGCCTCATAAGTCGACCCTTGGTGGTCGAGAGCGATTTTCCTGAGCTGCAATTCGGGGGTCCGAAGAGATAGTCCACGAGGTCTCGAGTACGAGACTTCAGCCGCCCCACTCACTTCTCCGGAGCGAATATAAGATAGGTTGACTCCTACCTTGCGCACGGCGGTCACAAGCTTGGCAAGATTGAAGGATACTGCCTTTACCTTACCATCAGTAAGCTGAGCTCCTGGTCCGTACCGCCCTGAGAGGAGCACTTCCTCACCATTCAAGGCTAGCCTACCATCAAACAGATCGAACATGACCTGCAGAAAATCGGCGCGTATAGCTCTCGCTGAGAGAACGATTTGAGCGCCATCGATATCTGCTACAACCCTCGGACTCTCTAGCGAAAGAACACCCTCGGAAAGCGTTGCGGCCCCCTTCAGCTCGGAAATACGCAGGACATGCCGTCGAGCTCCGAGAACAACCATGTGCGCATCTTGCACGGCGAAATCCCTCAACTCCAACGAGAAGGTCTCGAACCTTCCCGCTGCTCGCGCGGAAGGAGAAGCCCCGTGAGATGCTTCGGAGGCTCCCTGTCCTCGTTTGCTTCCTTGCGCAGGACACTCAGACCCTGTATCGCCGCGCAAGCCTATGGAACCATCAACGAACGATACCTCTGCCCTAATGCCCGAAAACATGAGCGAGGTGATGACATACCTACCCTGAAACAACGCCAAAGGATCAATTCGCAACTCGGCAAGAGTCGCTGTTACCCCTCCGCATCCACCAAAAGGCACAATACTCACGTTCCGAGCGACAGCTCCTGGAAGAGGAAATAGATCGATCTCTAGATCCGTTATTCGTACCTGCGCCTGGAGGTGTTGGCTCAGCTCAGCCTCGATGGCTGGAGTATATCGACGAACGAACGTATCACCTTGGAACCATACCAGCCCGCCCACTACCCCAATAAGGAGCACAATGCACAAGAAGATTAATTTGAAGATCCGATAAAAGCACGCGATCATCGAAGATTCTTTCCTTTGAACCGCACCTTACAGAGTTTCGATGCGAACCGCTCGGACCTCTCGCTCGCCGAGAAAAGCGGTCGCAAGGTAATTGAACTTACTTACCTCATCGGTGACAAAGTATCTGGTGTCTGGGGTGGTCTGTTGCCCACCGTCCTTACCGACAAGATCTTCAACGTCCTGCGCGATTGCTCGTGAGCACTCTACAACAGCCACCTTTGGACCGAGATATGTCTGAATCGCTTGAATAAGTAGTGGATAATGAGTGCACCCCAGAATCACCGTATCGACCCCTCGCTCCTTGAGCGGAGCACAATACATCTCGACAAACTTGTCGACTATGTCTCCCGCAACCATGCCAGCCTCGACCAGAGGAACGAACAGAGGGCATGCTTGCGATGTAATCGTCAAATGAGAGTCGTGTCTCAGCAGCGCCTCCTCGTATACGCCACTCGAAACCGTAGAATTAGTCCCCACGACACCTATTGTTCCCGTACGTGTTGATTCGAGGGCAGCTCTGACTGCTGGTTCAATGGTGCCGACCACCGGTATGGGTAGTTCAGCTTCGAGGACTGAAAGCGCGGCAGCTGATGCCGTATTACATGCAACGACCAGGACACCTATCTCCTGTTCGAGCAGAAAGCCTGCACACTCGCGCGCATAGCGAACGATCGTCTCTTTACCTTTGGTACCATAGGGGGTACGCGCGCTGTCCCCGAGGTACACGTAACTGCGAGCAGGGAGGCTGCGGTGAAGTTCGCGAAGAACCGTCAAACCTCCCAAACCACTATCGAATAATCCGATAGATCCTTTGATTGTGGTACCCATGAAGTTTGTTTTAGCGTGACCGATGGCTGAATACAATCACTCGGCTACAGCTAAGGGGCTATACCCTGCGTGGAGGCGGTATCGAGCCGATTGAGATCCTTCGGAGCCGATATGGTCCAGGCTGGTAGCCATTCGACTTTCTTCATCCCGAAACCTAATTCGGTGGTCAATCGCGTGTGTAAATCGGCGAGATGCCCGGCTCCGTAAAAGATAGCTAGATTTTTTTTACCAGCTGCAACCTCACGACGCAGCACTTCTATCACTGCCTTATTCCGATCGTGAATCAAGGCGAGCCCCTGATCTCCCTCCATCATTTTTATGAATGACTCGGATTCGAGCATACCGCGCGCCATGAAGCGCTTGAGGGTAAGTCTCTCGCGCACAGTGGGACCTCGTAGCAATATCAATAATGGGCTAAGGCCTTGCAGCGAATCGGAAGAGCTCTCTATCTCCTTTGCTTTCCTCCGGAAACTCGGATCCATTGTGACGGTCAGCATCTTCAACAGGAGATCAAAAACATTCTCACCTCTTGCATGCATCGCTGCCTGGAGCTGCGCGGGAGAGAGATCCGCATGAATGAAATTCGGGGCCTGGTAATCGATGAACTCGAGCTGAAACGACAATCCAAGCAAGTCCGAGAGTCGTTTCTGAAACCAACCCAACCCAGAAGAGGCCGTCTTGGAATTTAGATCTTTGATGCGCGTCGGGTTTGCTACGAGCTCATACAGCACGCCCTCGTAGTCTTTGAAGCGTCGATTGAGATCTCGGTAGTACGACTCATCGGCGATGTGTACCGCTCCGATGTAATCGAGCCTTACCCCTTTAACACTACCATCGGTACCTTCGTATCGAACTAGGGGGACTTCCAGCACTCCCGCGGCACCTTCTTCCATGCCCTGAATCCTCATCATCTGAGGCGGTAGCTCAACTAGGGGAGCCCCTACCACAGAGAGATCTCTTATAGCGAGAGTTATTGCAATCGCTATGGCGACCCCGATGAACAAGCCCGTTTTCCAACACCGTCCGATTCCGAGCATGTGGATACCTAAACCCCTTGCAGGCTGGGAAACAGGTTGTGTACCTGAATCCGTCCCTCTTTCAATCATGACCTATTTCTATAGTATATATCATCGGGGATCAGTAGCAAAAACAACCTCCCTGCGAGGCTGTGCGAAAGCTTGGAGGAGCGAGTCGCATGATTATTCAGAAATTCGGCGGAACATCGATGGGATCTGCTGCGAGTATTATCGAGCAGGTGTGCCCGATTGTACAGAAGTCGGCTGTAGACAACCACCAGCCGGTTGTTGTTGTGAGTGCGATGAGCGGCGTGACCTCGTTGTTACTCGAAGCTGCACACCGTGCGGCAACCGAGCGGCGGGTTGATCACGAGACTCTGCACACCATTCGTGAAAAACACCTTGCGGTGGCCGATTCGCCAGCTATCTCGACCCCCGAGCGCCAGCGATTCGAAACTGTCCTCGACAAGGAATTACAGCAGCTCAGCAATCTCCTATCGGCGATCGGTATCATCCAGGACCTACCAGTGCGTTCACAAGATGCCATTATATCTGTCGGTGAAACCCTCTCTGCTCATCTCCTGGTGATGGCTCTCCGCTCCCTGAACACCTGTGCGCAATGCGTCGATACGACACACATTGTTCCTTCGACCTTGCGTTATGACTCGGATGAATATTGGGACAAGATCGAGGCGCTGTTCCAGGATACCCTTCAACGGGTTCCGACTGGACATATTCCTGTCGTGCCCGGCTATTTTGGCGATACCGCGCTTGGAATCATCGCATCAGTAGGCCGCGGCTATTCGGATTATTCAGCAAGTCTGATAGGGAGCGCTCTCGGTGCATCGGAGGTACAGATCTGGACCGATGTAGACGGTGTTTTGTCGGCCAACCCAAAGGTCGTTCCAACTGCGTTTATTTTAGAGCGCATCTCGTACGACGAGATGGCTGAGCTCTCGCAATTCGGAGCGAAGGTCCTCCACCCGTTCAGTGTCCGACCAGCTGTCAAATCGAATATCCCAATGCGCATCCTGAATACCTTCAATCCTGACAGCCAGGGCACCCTGATTGAGGTGAAGCATTCATCATCTGAAAACCCGTTCAAGTCGATAGCATACAAGAGAGCGATCACGGTTGTGCGTCTCACGACCCCGCGCATGCTGATGTCACACGGTTTTCTTGCTCAAATCGGGGAGATCTTGGCAAAGCACCACGTCAGCATCGATCTCATCGCAACCTCTGAGGTAAGTATTTCCTTTACGATGGACGATGGCTCCAAGTACACGCCTGCCTTTCACGAAGATCTTTCGGCCCTGGGAGATCTGTCTGTGACCTCAGAACAGGCGATTGTTAGCATCGTTGGTACCGAGATTGCGGCATGTGATGATCTTTTGCCACGAGTATTCGGTTCTCTCCATAGAGCAGCGATCAAAGTAAATCTCATCTCCTTTGGAGATCTCAAGATAAATTTGAGCCTCATCGTTGATGATTCTGCATGTGAAAAGAGCGTGATAGCTTTGCATAACGAGTTTTTCCGAGGGTAAGAGCATCTGGTCCGAGCGGCTACAGAAGCTCTACATTTGCTCGCGGGACCGTAATGCAGCGCCCATCATCTAAACGTGCCTTGAGCACCCGGGACCATGCACCAGTTTCTATCCTCTGAGGGTCGTGTGGTAACTCCTCAACCGTACCAGTTTGACCGAAGAAGGGGACGCGAATCAATCGTACCCTGGAACCGACCTCGAGTCCGCTCGCTCCATTCGAATTGCGACCTGCTGCCCCCTTATCTTCCCGTGCTACGGACACTATTTCGGGTCGCACAGCTCCAGCGCGCACTTGCGTCGCTCCATTCAGGGATGCTCGCGCACCGTTGAGAACTCGCAGAGTCTCCCATACCCGCTGTCCCATAGCCAAAGGGCCAAACCCCTCTGTAACGATTAATGTCATCGAAATATTCTCATCACCTGTCACGGCCACGCCTATATCATGGCCCACGTATTCACGTAATGCGTGATCGTCCACAGACCCCGTAACAAACCCCACAGCTCCAGCATCACGCGCCTTTAGGAGCGCTTCGAGAGTTGGACTACGTCCACCGATCAGGACAGCTCCGTGAGCCACTGCTGGCACATGAGATGCCAAAACGGCCTCAGAAGGCTCGATATTGAGTACCTGCACGGTACCAATTCGCTCGCCTCCCACTCCAAAGATACCCTGAACGAATGAAGCCTCCGACTCGATGATGACAGCTCGAGCTCCTTCAACCTCAACGACTCGCCCTTCGAGATACGCCGATAATTCCAGTTTTCGATGGGCTGCGCGTATACCAAGATGTCCTGTTGACTCGGTAACGAACTCTACAGTTCCCGAAATCGGGGCAGTAATCGTACTTTTGAAGAGACCCCACATCCCCCGGACCTCTGCGAGGAGATCCCCTTCGTTTACCGGTGAACCCACGGACACACGCAAAACACCCGGCACCTCTTGGGGCGTCACTCCCAGCGTCTCGGCTACTCGAATCAGACGTACCTCTCCCTCGAGATAGGCTCGAGCTATTACTTGCTCTCGAGAAACGCTGTCGCCTTTCGCGACCAATATCTCCCCTGCTATTGGCAACTCACGCCGTCGTCTCACTAGGTGATGCGAAGAGACTGTTAAACCGGGAGTAAATGCATGTGCCATAACATCACGAAATTAGTTGAAGATTACGATACACTTGGCTTTGAGCACGAGCCGTGTCATGCGATGTTACGATCGGTCTATTGCGGCCATCACACAAAATCCCACATTCCCCGAGTTCGATGCGTCGCTCGACAACCTCTCCTATTCCTGCCCCCACATTCACGGAGCGTCTCAACGGTACGATCCGAATCGTTGCCGACCCGGACGTAGGTGTGGCGATATGCACAACCTGGTTGGTATAAACCTCTCCAACTCGCTGAGAGTCGAGAAAAACCTCGGCCAATACGGACGATTCGGGTACCTTGGAGGAATAAACTGGTACCACTGCGCAACCGAGGTGTACGAGACAGTCATTCTCGAATATTTCCTGCGCTGCGACCGGATGAACAGAAGCAAGCACACCGAGATGAGGCATCATGAAGATCGAGTCGACCGAGAGTTGGGTGACTCCCTGGAGGCCAAAGCCCTCGAGCATCATGAGCGCAGCCTGCATGCGAACAGGCGCGTGACTCAAGACTCCTCCCGAACCTATGACTACATCGAGCTTCATCAGATCAACCAGCTCATAGCGCTCGGAAGACTGTCGAAATACGTCTGCTATTCCTTTTTCATGAGCAGCTTCGAGCCCTACTGCCAGAGAGCGATGGTGCTGAAGTGAGAGACGGAGCGCCTCGCGACACACAGCTTGCTCTACGAATAGATCTTCGACCGTTTGTGGAATCGAAGTCGGTCGAATCATCTTATTGAGCAGACGATCCCGTAACTCCGAATCTCCTATCTCGAACGGCAACCACCTCTTGATAGACTCTGTGCCTGCTTCAAGTAGTACGTTCGCAACTGAGTAGGACATGCCGAGATTGGCGCTCACAGTCCGATTGAAGGCTGGCTTTTCGCTTTTGTCGCGAAAAACGGAGAATACATCGGTCGTAGCTCCACCGATATCCACACACAGAACATTGTGACCACTCGTTGCGCTATAACGTTCGACGATATCTCCGACTGCTGCAGGAGTGGGCATTATCGGCATCGGGCTCCATGACATGAGCTTGCCATAGCCAGGCGAATGACTCATGACGTGGGAGAGGAAGAACTCGTGAATAGCCTCGCGTGCCGGTCCGAGATTCTCATTCTCTATGGTGGGTCGCACGTTTGGTACGACAACTAGCTGGGCAAAACGCGAGAGGATCTTTTGAACCTCTGCCGCCGCATCGGTATTACCTGCATAGATCACCGGGAGCTTCAAAGTATCGCCGAATCGGGGGCGCGGTGCGGCTGCTACGAGGATTTCGGCCATCTCGACCACGTGCTGCGTGGAACCTCCATCGACACCACCGGTCAATAGGACGATGTCCGGCTTTATGTGCCGAATTCGCTCAATGCGCTCATAATCCTCTCGCGCATCATCGGCTGAAACGGCATCCATGACGATTGCGCCCGCGCCGAGTGCCGCTCTCTCTGCAGATTCGGTCGTAATGTTTCCGACAACTCCCGCAACTAACATCTGCAATCCTCCACCTGCTGAGCTGGTCGAGAGATAAAGATCGATTCCGCTTGCAGGATCGAGCTCGGTAATACGGAACGGGCGCTCGCCATCTCGGAGAATCGACCGACCGCTCAGCTCCTGTACTTCCGCAAACGCATTGAGTGCTCCGACTGTAACATCAGCGACCGGCTCCTCGACGGTAGTGGGCGCTTCCCCTCGAAATGTCTGGTGCCAACGGTCAGCACCTCGCTCGAAGAGAAGCGCTTTGGTCGTTGTCGACCCGCAGTCGGTCACCAGGATTGTTTTGAGCTCTTCTGGTTTCGTTCTCATCTTTATCCGTATCCGAATATTTGGAGAATCGTCGAGAACCAATCGCGAACGATAAATTGCACGCGCTCGACTAGCAGAGAAAGGCGAGCCATGACGGTCGAGCCAAAAAATGCACCGAAACAAACCATGAGTAGGGGCCTACCGAGTGGTGCGATCTTGCCCTGAATCGATCCCTCCTTACCAAATGTGAAGAAGAAGTAATTGAATACAAGCAGTAGAGTAGCTACGAAGAGCACGTTGTTGAAGCTCTCCGCGGCAGAAAAATTGCCGTTTATATACACGATGAGCGGCTTGAAGCTCCCAACGATTTGGGGCAGCGCCTCAGCGAAGAAACCTCGAATTGCCAGGGCACCGGAGAGACCCAGCGAAAATCCGATCACCAGACGCGCAAGCCATGCATGACGTTTGGAATATATGAAGTAGTAGAGTGAGCCAAAAGCCATCGGGATGAGATAAAGAAGGTAGAGAGGCTGATAAGGCTCCGATACCGTGCCATCCGGGTACACTACGATGTCCAGGCCGAGCATGGGCTCTAGAATTTTAGGCCATAGGAAATCACGGATGGTAAGAACCGGCAGCACCGCCGCGGCAAGTCCTATGAAGACGTGCTCAAAGAATCGATAGAATGCGTTCTCGCGAACGAGGAAGCTGAAGATAGCCAGGGTTGCTATCCCTCCGAGTAGCACCGAAGTTATCGACCACGGAGAAGCATCAAGCACGGTTTTGCCTCCTAGCTCGGACGAGACCAACCACGTTCCCCGCGACAATCAGCAGTATCAAAACAACGTGCGCTATGATGAGGGCGGTATTCCGCACCAGGAGAGCCTCGTTCTGGCTCTGGGGATTGCGTTGTTTCAGCACCTCTGAATACCACGCGGCTCCAGCTACTCCTTCGAGCAATCCGTGCAGCTGGTTGGAGTCGAGAAAAATGTAAGCCTCTGGAATAGTGATGGATGTACACCCATGCACGACCGTCGGGCGATATCCGCTCTTTTGAAAAAATTGAATGATAGTATCGAATACCCCTACGAGGCCAGTAACCTCAGCCACGAGCTTCACATGTTCGATACCACCGATCGACGCGAAGGCAGGATAGTGCGTGAATGGCATGCCGCTCACGTCTCTTCCGAAATACTTCGAGAGATCTTTTGCAGCGGCTAAATTCTGCATCATCTGCGCTCCCCCAGGCTGGTATCCTGCATTTATCCAGGCCTCACCGTAGCGCCATGACTGGCCAGGCATCTCCTTTTCCAAGCGAGCGGAGATCTCTCGGGGAATGGAGTTCAAGACAGCCTCGGCCAATTGATACTGCGAGAGCATCACGACAGGTATGCGACGACGAAAAAGATGTTCGATGATTACCTCGGCCTGAGGCTTATTCTCTGCTATGGTGCCCGGTCCAAAATCTACCCACAGTAATGCTACCTCTCCTTTGTTTACCTGAACCTGCTCGATTACCTCGTACATTCGCTCGGCCGAGACAAGGCGCGATGGGGGCCAAGAAAATTCGAAGATGACCGGGATCGACACCGCTACGATCATCAAGAGATAAATCAAACGTCTTTCAATCATCTCTTCGCATTGGCTCCGAAGGACTTCGATTCAATCGAGAGCCACATGCGAATAGCGAGCATGAGCCCCGCAACACCAGCGCCGAGTCGAATAGCCCGAAATGCAGCACTGTTGGGAACTTCGAGCAACCACTGTCGCACCTTGGGCAGAACAGTGTACGCATCTTCACCGAAGGAGCCAAGATTGAGCATCAAGAAGACAGCCGATATCTGACCCAGCATAACCACTACCGCCGCGGTCATCATCAACGCCGATTCGAGGGTTCTGACTCGGAAGGCTCGATATGCAGCAGCTGCTATATAGACCCCCAAGAGCGAAAACATCGCCGCTCCAAGTTGCACGAAAAGCCCGTCGTATATCACCTCGTGTAGCCGTGAGAAGAGCGTCAACGATTGATCTGACTGACGTAAGGCAGAGTACGCACCGCCGAGTCTATTGGCTCTATCGACAAACTCACCGAGTATAGCTTTATTGGCCTCGGTAAGAGTCGAAAAATCTACTCCTTGGACCTTTTCAAGAGGTTCTCGAAGGGTGACAGCAGCACTTTGGAGCTCCACGGCTAATGCCGTATGCGCCTCGTTTGAGGAAGATGAGTTTCCCGCCACAGGTGCTTCAGTGATCGAGTCGAGCTTCGCTCGAGTATATCGCGTCAACGCAACAACTCGCTCGATGAGAGGGGGAACAACCGTGCGTCGAGCGGGGTCCTGTTCATCGTCGATGATCCTATTTGCAAACTCGCCGATAAGTTGGACCTGACGAATATCGTACGACGATGACAATCCATTCATCCACTGGCCGAAGGTAATCACGAGCATCGACACGAGGGCCACGAGGAGTGCCAAGCTATTTCCCCAGCCGGGTCGCTTGAATACGAGCTTTCCGCCGTGACCCATGACGAGATTAATCAATCCTAAGCCTAGCGCCATTGAGCCCACGACGATAAACCCGTTGGTTATCGACTCATGACGCTCGTGGACTCCCAGCGCAACAAGTGCCGACTCCGGTAATAGGAAGTGCAGGAAGAAGTAGACGCCTCCCAAAAGCGTAACGATACGAATGAAGGTAGCGCGTCGATCCATAATTGAGCGTCTTAACTCCATACAAATGGACTCAACAACCATGCCAACCAAGCTGACCAATCAGCAACTAGCAAACGGTGCGGCATCAACTCTTTGAGTACCGGATAAAACTGTGCTGCTGTGGCGCACAGTACCCCACAAATAACGAGAGCTCCGAAAAGTAGCTTAACCCTGTCTTGAGCTGCCAGCGCAGCTACCTGAACCGGCTCTCTGCTCATGTAAGCAGACGCACTGAAAAGCTCCTCCCCAATTAGGGTGTAATCGCAGGTACAGATAAAGAAGGCAACCTGTTCCGGGCTAACACTCGCTGCCACCTGACGAGCGCCGACTTGTTGACCGGCCTCTGCTAGAACAAGCGCCTCCGCCGCAAAAACCCCGAACATGAAAGCAGCTCCAGCTCGCTCTCTGTGAACGAGCCCCATATAACCGGAAGCAAAAGCGAACTGTTCGCTCGAGAGAAAAACGATACTTTGTGGATCAAAGGCGTTTGCTCGCCCGGCCGCTCTATACGCTTCACGTACCGTGTCCTCCACAATAGCCATCGCTTCAGGGGAATACTGGGGGATAAGCAGCTTCAACTTGTACTGCGCCGCCCGCTTGGCTATCGAATGAAGGACTCCGAGACATGCGAAGAGCACCGGTCCAACATCGGTCAAGGCAGTGGTAAACACCACCGGCCTGCCCTGCTCAGCGCAGCGACCAACTGCGCTCTCGATCGCGTCGATGCCGGGGATCCGGCGAATGAAGTGGCGATGCCCATTGTTGGCACGGGTCAACTGCCGAAAAAGCATCCAGCCCGCGAAAGCGAGCAGCACCAAAACACCCGGAGTTGCGTGCTCTAGGCCACCCATGGCTACGCCCTACTACCCCTAGTGCCTTCGAGTCGTCGAATCAAGAGCTCCACGTTATCCGAAGACGACAGCACTCGCTCGACGGCGGGCGCCAGCGTGGGCGTGAACAGCATGCGCATCAGCGGCTCTGCCACCCTGTACACCTCGCGAGCACACCCCACCAAAGGCTTACTCATCTCGAGAATGAAGATTGCTGGCTCGACGAGTTTTTGGGCTCGAATTGCTTGAACGAGAGGTTCGAGTTCGGCTTCAGGTTCCACGTGCATACCTCGAACGTATTAGAAAACTTCGGGTTGGGGAAGGACCTCTTGCGGGTAATCGGGTTTCAGTCAGTCACCGACTGCGCAGTCGGCCCAAGGCGCCTCGCATCTTAGTCTCGTTGGCGACCTCTACCTCCAAGATCTTGCTCGAGCTGTTCGCGCTCCCGTCGCACCCGCACCAGCTCGCCTTTGAGAACATCGAGCTGCTTGTCTCTGGTAGCCTCAATAAGGGCCAACTTGGTCTTCAGCTCAGCCGATGCCGCTGCTACTCTCTGTAAAGCACTCGCCTCTGTTGTCTTGAGCGCTGTTGTCAGGTCGTTGAGCTGCTCGGCAAGCTCAGCCTCGCGACGCTTGAAGTTAGGGGGGACTGATTGCGTTTTCAAGGCCTCTAGGCGTCTATTGGCTATTTCACGAGATGTTTCCAATCGCTGAACATCCATCTTAACCATATCCAACTCATCTTCGGCATCGACGATCTTACTCACGTTAGCTACTACATCCGCATCGTCTTGCAACCGATTCAGCGTTGCCTCTTGTGCCCGAAGTTGCACCTCCCATCTCTCTAGAACCGCTCGTTGCTCTCGCAGGCGCGCCTCGACCAAGGCTTTATCGAGCAACAAAAGTGGCTCGGCATCAACCGATGTAATTTCACGCACGCTCGAGGCAACGTCCCCTGTCTTGGAAACGACTACGGCCAACGAAGACAGCCGCTCGTCAGCTACCGAAACCGCTACTCTCCCAACAACATGTACCTCTTCTTTGGCAGCAGTCTTCACTAAGATAGCTGCACCAACCCCGACTATACCGCGATTCCCCGAGACTATCAGAGATGCCGAGCTAGGCTCACCCGCAACACGGACAGGCTGGCTGATAGTCACTAGACGAACCTGCGCGATAGCAGGGGAGATAGCAGGGGAGATAGCAGAGAAAAGAACGAGCACCGAACCAATCACCCTACTGCAAGCCACGGTAGAACTCCTCCTCGTGTACAGTCTCGGCTCCGCCACCGCGGTAACGATCCAATGTATCGACCTCCTCCATGCGGCGCCTCTCCGCCTCGATTTCATCTTGAACGGCTTTGATCCGATAGGCTCGCTCGAGCTGTTCCTCGAAACCGGGAGTCGTTTCTGGGGCCAACAGCTTCAGGGTAATCTCTATCCAACGTGACTCACGCTGCAAGCTCTCTCGGCTCAAGAACGCCAATCGTCCTCGAGGTGACACTCGCTGTGACAACTCAACATTTCGAATCGTAGCATCGAGTGCCACTCGAGCCTTTCCTAAATCTACTCGCGCACTATCGAGCGCGCTCGATGTGGTGGTGAGGCGCGAAGTCGCTTTTTCTCTGAGAGGTTCTTCGTCAACGAGGTAGCGACTCAACTTGTTAATCCTCGTCTTTTGTGAATCGTACTTACGCTTTGCGACCTCAATAGCATCTTCTACTTTCTGCACCTCGAAGACTGACGTAATCCATTCGTAGAGGTCACTGTCTTCTCGATCTATCTCCCGATTGAACTCGATTTTTTCGAGATACCACGTCCCGCTTCTATTTCTGATCGGATCCACACACTCGCCCTCGTAGCCCCCCTCGTGCTTACGTACACCAGTAAGTTTCAAACGAACATCGGGTCCACTCACGATCAACGGTAGGCGGCCTTTACCGAGAGGATCTTGTACCGGTGCATACTGAGCTGGAAGCTTTGGATCCCCGAGCGCAACAAGCAGAGATGGAGAGTTGGGGGTTCGTTCGACGTACAAAGGCAGGCCCACTTCCTGTCCGTCACAACGAACCATTCCTACATATACGCCGGGTGGCACGTCGGGAAAGGAGCGCGACATATCACGCCAAAAAAGGTAACTAACTGACACGAGCGCAACGATCGAAATCGCCAACACAGAAAGAAAAGCTCGCCGCATTCCACGGACTCTACTAATCCCTGAGCGGAACAGCAATTCGCGAAAGGGGTGCCCCCCTTTTCAACGAGTGTAGAGATCTGCGGCCCGCTCAAAGCCGATCAGCCGAGACCGTAACTCATAACGACGAGGGTTGTGCGGTGATGGCTCTCATTCATGTGAGAACAGATGATTTGTCCTCAGACAAACCGGGAAGAGCTTGCAATATTAATGCACATGCACTATCAATAGCAGGGCAGCTATATGAAATGATTTCCTTAAAAAGCATGCGTATGAAGAGACAAACGAAACAACGATCTGTCGTTCAGCAGATATTTGAGCAAGCACAACGGCCACTTAGTCCTAGTGAGGTCTTTGATCAGGCCCGGTCCGAGCTACGCGCAATAAGTCTTGCGACGATCTATCGAACACTCAAAGCATTGATTGACGACGGGACACTTGTCCCGGTTTCGCTGCCTGGCCTCCCCGATCGATATGAGACGCGTGGATGCGCTGAGCACCATCACCACCATTTTCACTGCGACGGATGTGGTCGCGTGTTCGACGTACCAGGGTGTGGATTACACACCGATGTGCGTAATCCATCTGGTTTCTCGGTGAAAAGGCATGCCGTAGTCCTATACGGAGATTGCCGTGAATGCTCCGTGAACACCTGAGAAAATTGTCTTTTAAGTACCGATTTTTATGAAAATCAAAGCTCTACATCTCTCCCTACTCCTCACGAGCGTAGCATTTTCGATGGAGCATACTTCCGCCGAGGAAGCAACGCGGCCGGAAGCTTCTAGCACTGACTACAGACTGGAGGAGCTGGTTATAGAATCCTCCCCTCTTGAACAGACGCTCTTCGAGTCAGCTCAACCTGTTTCTGTGCTTTCAGGAACCGATCTCGACCTCAGAGCACAAACCTCTCTTGGTGACACGCTCGCTAGCGAACCAGGAGTTTCATCGTCTTCGTTCGGGCCTGCAGCAGGTCGCCCCGTCATTCGCGGGCTAGGCGGAGATCGCATTCGAATTTTGGAGAACGGGGTTGGGACCCAAGATGTATCCAATAGTAGTCCAGATCACGCCGTAACGATCGAATCCTCACTCGTAGACAAGATAGAAGTCATTCGTGGGCCTGCCTCGCTGCTGTACGGGACCAGCGCCGTTGGAGGTATCGTCAACGTTTTCGATAATCGGATCCCAGAAAAGCTTCCAGATGCGCCCATCACAGGCAGCCTCGAGGCGCGCGGAGAGAGTGTGAGCTCGGGAAGGAGTGGGCTCATGAATGTAACGGCTCCCCTCGGTCCTATCGCCATCCATGTTGATGGTTTCAAAAGACGCACAGACGACATCCGCATTCCGGGATTCGCCCGTACTGAATCGGTCCAGGAATCGACAGAGATAGATTACCCCGAACCGCGCGGCAAGATACCGTTCAGCGATAGTGAAGCTAGCAGCCTGACCCTGGGGTCCTCGTACATCTTCGATAAGGGCTTCGTCGGAGCCGCTGTCAGTGAGCTGAACACGGACTACGGAGTGCCAAACGGAGAGGAAAATATAAGTATCGATGCACGCCGGCGACGTGTCGATGTGCGCGGAGCGCTTCGTGAGACAGGGGGCTTCATCGAGTCAATTACAACACGTATGGGCATCACCGACTACTCTCACACAGAGTACGAAGACACTGAAGCAGGCACCCGTTTCGATCAAAACGCCTTCGAAGGGCGTGTCGACATGAAGCACTCTCCTATTTCCTCTATCAGCGGATCATGGGGTCTTCAGCTACAAACCAACGATTTCAAAGCGGAAGGAGAAGAGGCTTACCAACCTCCAACGGATACCAAGACGTATTCCTTGTTTGCCCTCGAAGAGGCAGCCGTGTCTGATTCCGTAACCCTACAGCTTGGCGGTCGGGTAGATTGGTCGGATCTTGATAGCACAGGTTTCGATCCTGGTGGAGACGACGACCTTAGCCGCTTCTTTACGACCTTCAGTCAATCCGCCGGTGCTGTCTGGGAGCTTGCCGATCCCTACTCGCTAGCATTATCTGTCGCTCACTCAGAGCGAGCGCCTACCGGCCAGGAACTTTTCACCAATGGCCCCCACATCGCTACAGGGTCCTTTGAGGTCGGCGACCAGGACCTTGGGATCGAGCGCTCTCTCGGAACTGACCTGACCCTCCGCAAGACGAGTGGGACGGTTCGAGGTTCCATAGGCGGCTTTTACAACTATTTTTGGGATTACATCGCCCTCAACCCAACAGGGGAGACAGAAGACGACCTTCCCGTGTACAGATATGACGCTGTTGGCGCAGATTTCGTGGGCATTGAATCTCAGATCGCGGTATTTGCCGTCGATACACCTGGAAAGGAGGTATCTTTCGACATTCAACCGGATTACGTACGCGCCAAGGACCGTGACAACGATAACAATTTGCCTCGCATCCCTCCGTTTCGACTAAAGACGGGTATCAACTTCTTCCATGAGGATCTATTTCGAGCACGATTCGAGGTTCAGCAGGTTTTTGCTCAGCGGGAGACTGCCTCCTTTGAGACCTCAACTGATGGGTACACGATGGTAAATGCATACCTCAGTAAAGAGGTCGAGATCGGCGAAACGGTGCTGGAGATATTTTTGCGTGGAAATAATCTTCTGAACGAGAAAGCTCGAAATCACGTATCATTCATCAAAGACGTGGCACCGCTACCGGGAGCTTCTGCGCTCCTCGGTGCGCGCGTTCGATTTTGACCAGAGGCTCATTCATATCGAGGCTTGATGCCCGGATAGCTTTTCGCTACCACAGAATCAATATCATTACGACCAAGGAACAACTGGTAGTTAAGCTGATATCCTCCCTACTGGCCTTTTGAAATCGGGCGATGGGCGAACTTTCTTGAATCTTGGCAAGGCCGACCGATACCCGCAAGCACATAGCAAACCAAGCGCCTCCCCTAGCTCAAGAAAGAGCTAACTGGGACCTAGGAAAGCGAGGCAAAATCTACCCGTGGCGAGAAAGTGGGGGTTGGCTTGATATGCAACGATCATCGTGGAATCGAGTGGGTAGTAACAAGGATAGAGATAATACGAGCCCCTGTTTTGACCAATAAATCGCTCCTTTCCACGTGAGCGTTCTCGTGCACGTCGAGATAACACCTAGCCCTACCCACTCGATTTCACGAAGAGCCTTAGAGTGCGTAACAAAAATGCTCCTCTGCTTCGGATGGCTGCAATCGGCAGCTACTTCGTCTTCGGCAAAAAAGGTGCTCAACGTGCCGCTGAGGGCACGTCTCCGCGCCTTTTTAGCCTGCATCCTCGTCACTGCCGATTTCGCTCATCTTCGCTACGAGGTTCATTTTTGTTACGCACTCTTATTAAATTTTCGCAACGGGGAGGAGTTATGCCTCGCTTCCCCAGAGCTTACCCAACTCCGAGCAGCTCGACTTCGAAGATGAGGGTGGCATTGGGTGGAATCACTCCTCCTGCACCACGCGCCCCGTATCCCAGATTCGGGGGAATCATCAGGGTACGAACACCACCGACCTTCATACCTGCGACCCCTTCATCCCATCCTTGAATAACCTGTCTGGCACCAAGGTTGAACTCGAATGGCTCACCACGATCTTTTGAGCTGTCGAACTTAGCACCCGGAGAGCCGTTTTTATCAAGCCATCCGGTGTAGTGAACGCTTACGCTCTGGCCCGGCTTGGCCTCTGCACCGGTCCCCATTTTGTCCTCTCGGTATTTGAGGCCCGAAGAGGTTGTTACAACCTCAGCCTGTACTTTCTCCATCTTCTTATCCTCTCCGAATGTGATAACCGGAGCCCCTACCATAGCGAGCCCGACCACTAACGCTGCTGTCAGATACCTCTTCATATCTTCCTCTATCGTTGCCTTAACACCTGCACACGGAGTCGAGACGGTTTACAGCAACTACTACCGCTCTTTCTCTGTGGCCCTCCGCATAGTCCACCGACGGGCACTTTCCTTCAACTCTCGAAAAACGTTTCACGTTATTTCAATAAATTACCCCTACTTTAAAGCATCCCCCCTGCCCACCAGTAGAACATTCTTAACAAACTAAACAGCTCTGTGTTGGAAAAGTAGAAGCTTTGCCCTGCTTCACTCATGGTCATTTCCTAACTAACCGGCTATCATAATAGGGGAGTACTTCAAACGAGTGTTTTATGATGCAGAGTCCTGACCAATCCGGTTTTCTTACCACCAAGCTCGAAAGCGCCCTTGCCTGGGCTCGCAAGTATTCTCTTTTCTCCTATCCCTTCGTCACTGCCTGTTGCGGTATGGAGTTCATGTCTGTGAACTGCTCCCACTACGATACGGACCGGTTTGGAGCAGCGCTTCCACGGTTCACACCCAGGCAATCGGATCTCTTGTGGGTGGTAGGAACCGTTAACCACAAACTTGCGCCTGTTCTCCTACGAGTGTACGAGCAGATGGCTGAGCCGAAGTGGGTAGTGGCGTTCGGGGCATGCGCTTCGTCCGGCGGCTTCTACGACAACTACACCACAGTCGCAGGCATAGACAAAATTATCCCAGTAGACATGTACATTCCGGGCTGCCCTCCGCGCCCAGAAACGGTCCTGGATGCCCTCATGAAACTACAGAGCGACATTCAGCGTTCGCGTCAGCAGATAGTCCCATCCCAAGGCGGCAAACAGTATCATCCCGATCTCCCTCCTCTTCTTGGGGAGCCGATCGATACGAGACTCACGAAACCGGTGTAACGCGCCTAACCTCTGACTCCTCAGAACGAACCCACGACAAGACCGGTGCGATCTCAACTGGTTTACAGAAAAACTCACGCGCTCCATGAGCTGCGCAGCGATACAATAGATCCTCAGAGCCGTCTCCACTTGCAACAGCAACTCGTGTCGCGATCCCTCGCTCCTTGAAGAGCTCAATTAACTTCAACACACCTCCATCAGGCATCGTTGCGTCACACAAGACAGCGGTAGTCTTTACTGACTCTGCCATCGTAGCAGCCTCTGTAATCGAGGTTGCTCCTCGAACGGTGAGACCACTCGCTCCAAGTACCCTTTGGAGCGACGCTACCTGTTGCTCGTCATCGTCTACGATTATCAGATCGATCGACTCGGTAATAACGCCTATGTCCGCCCGATCATCGTTGTGAGGGGGCGGTGAGGTAAGATCAGGGCCTCGTGGAACAACTATCTCAATAGTTGTTCCACGCTCGCTCGAGGACGCTACAGTCAGCTCTCCTGCATATCGCTCGATACGACGCTTACTCGAGACCAGCCCCAGCCCCCATCCTGATGAACTCGCAACCGTCCTACACAGAGGTTCTCGCAGCTCCGCCAAGATCTGCGGATCAATTCCCGGACCTGTGTCACTAACCACTACGACAACTCGGTTCGAGTCGCAACGCACCGTGACGCTCACGTCTCCAGCGTGGGAGTATCGAATGGCATTCAGGAGGATATTAGACAGGACGCGCTCCAACTCGATATCCGGAATACGCGCACCAACTCCCTGACACACACTATCCACTACAATTGAAACTCCCGCTCGCATGCCCTCCGATCTACATCGTGCTGCCACTCGACGTACCACCTCATCTGAATTACACACACCGAGGTGAAAACGAGACCGCTCCGCCCGCGCCGGCGAGAGGGAGGCCAGAAGGCTCTCCATGTACGAAAGCTCTTGAGACACGCTCGTAAG
Organism: Bdellovibrionota bacterium; assembly: GCA_040398075.1. Taxonomy (GTDB): domain Bacteria; phylum Bdellovibrionota_C; class UBA2361; order UBA2361; family OMII01; genus OMII01. The sequence goes on from JBBAUR010000010.1 coordinate 51,445, forward strand.
AATACCTGTATCGGTCTCCATGCCGTCCGGTAGTTGCGTAAGCAGGTATTTGAGTCCGCCAATTGGGGCTCGTACGTCATGTAAAACTGTAGATAGCTCTCGCTCGCTCTCTTCGAGAGTAACAACCCTTGTCGAAGCTCCAATAATAGCTGATACGACTCCTTCGTAGTGCTCGAACCAAGCCGCCAACTCACTCGACATCTCTCGAACTTCCTCCACGATTCGTGAATGAGCTACAGCGTAAAGCCCCACCCACAGAAAGCACTCTCTACGTGCCGATATCCCGACAGGAACGGGCACTCGGCATAAAACTGAGCTCCGCGGGGCGGCATCGATGAAACGTGCTCCGTCTAGTGCATGGTCTTTGACCATCAGAACGCTCTCTCGCCGCTCATGCTCCAGTACGAGCCCTTTGAGGGTATCCGGAGGCAAAGCCATATGCTCACGCGCATTTCCGACCACCAAACGATCATCGGACGAGCGGACTACGAGCGCTAAATCTGCAGTACCTTCAGGGGCAAGATATAGAAGCTCCCAAGCGATACGACGCAAGAGCATCAATACAGATGGCTCTCGCTGAGCTGCAAAAAAGGCGAGAGCACGAGCACATGCAACCGCACAACCCTTGCTCATGCTGCCTCTTGAAGAGCTACCCGTTGAGTCAAGCGTCGAATATGTGCGCACAGGACGCGAGGATCTTTGGCCTTTGAAACGAAGGCGTCAGCACCTCGAGCTAGGAGCGCGAGCTCCGCATCGACATCATCATCCGAAGTTAACATGATAAACGGTACCCCACTGAACAAAACCTGGCTTCTGACTTTGTCCAGAAGCTCTTGGCCGTTCATGAGAGGCATATGAAGATCACATACGATAGCTCGAGGTTTGAACTCGCTGGCGCTCGAAAGTCGCTCCCAAGCAGCACTACCGTTGGCTGCAAAATGAGGCTCGAAGCCATCGCGCTCCAGGAGTCGCTCCAAAACCCGACAGAACATTCGGTTGTCATCAACTACCAGGATGGGCGTGCGCGCTCCCTTTGGGCTTTCGGACACCCCTACTGCTGCTGATGGCACAGCGAATGCATCTCCACTACTTACCGGCACGGGCGAGATATCGCGAGCTTCAGGGCTCGGCAGCTCTGCATTTGCCAATTGAGGGGCGGGGATTAGAAGAGTCTGCGAAACAGGCATGGTCGCTGATGTCTCGGGATCTCGCCAAGAAAGCCTTACATTACCGGTCGCCCCGAGAGAGCGAACCAGAACCTCTCCTCGCTTCGGTGAGATGTAACAAGACCCCTGAAAGCGCTCTAGGAACTCGGTAATGTCCCCAATAACATCCCGACGAATATTACCTACACCACACCTTCCGTCTCTAGTGGTGAATTGATACCGGGCTTTCCCCTCTGACGAAACAATTTCGACACTGTGCGCGCCGTGGGTAGCAGCTTCATGAACAATCGTCTCGACAAGCGATTCACTCAGCTTGATTTTCCGTTCAAGTGCGCTTTGATCCTGCAAAGCTTCATCTTCGACGATTCGTCGCTCTGCGGCATCGAGAGCACGTACAATATCCGACCAAGCTCCGAGTCCGATTGGTGTGCATCCGTCGTAACTTGATAGCGACCGAGCCTCGGCCGGATCTACCGCTATGAAGCGAACGACCGCCCCGCTTTCAATCACCGGAACCACTCCAACCTTACGGAGATCTGCCAACAGCCTGCGTGCTTCTGCGGGCTGCTGCGGCAAGTCGGGCACTGGAACTCGCTCGTGATAATCGACTCTGAGCTCTTGCGCTGCGGCGAGGGTAAATTCCTTCTCACTAACGCCCACCCAAGCAGCCGCTAGCACTCCCCACTGACGCCTGTCATTACTGGACGCTATCACTTCGCGCAGAACGGAGCGTGGAACCAAGCGATCCAAAGCCCTAACCAGAGAAGGAGCCACCGTGGCGCCCTTTCCCCTCCGATACCTATTCATAAAGTCACGCATGATTCTTTTTAGCGCTATCATAACGACACCTCCTCTCTCGGTAGAGAGATATGAACGAACTGGATCATGGATTTCTCCTTGACGCTCGGGATGCCTCGCATCCTCCCCGCTACCGCTCCACCTATCAGAACAGCATATTCCAAGTAGTGGGGAGCGCTCCCGATAGGGAAGAGCGGATATCCGAAAGCATCAGCTTGGTACTGAGAGAGCTCCTTCTCGAGCGAGATCCTATCAGCCAGGATCCCTTTACTCTCACACACTTGGCCTTCACGCGACGCAAGCTTACCGGTCGTCTGGTTGACCTTGAAAACCCAGAAACAGGCTACCGCTGAAATGTCTGTAATCCCCCCTACAAGGGCTTTTTCGCCATCGATAACTATCCGATCTCGGATCGAGCGAACCACCAATCGCAGCGCCTCGCTGTTTACGTCGAGCCGTGTATCCGCCCCTTCTACCTGGAAGCGTAGCGCCGGGACAGAATGCTCACGCACGGCAGACACCGGTATGTGTTGCATTCGGATCCGATCGTGAACGATCCCGACTACTCCTGCGGCAAGCAGTACTACAGGTAACATGACTAGCGACCATACAGAGATCTCCAGATAGGCAAACCCTTGCTCCATCAAACTCTCTGCGCGTTGTGTACTCACCGTTACCATGTGCTACTTCGATATATGTACATCGTTGCCAAGGTGCCCGAGGGATGCGGCCAATAACCTCGGATCAATAAGCTGATCTGAGCGAAGGAGGGCCTCTTTCCAGCGAACGCCATAGAAACTTGGCCTGTATGGTGGTCTCTGATAGCTACCAATCGGATTGATTCCGAAATGCACCATATTCAGGAAGAGCTCGTGTTGCCGGCTCATGGAATCCAGCACATCAATCGTAGAGTGGATGTATCCGTCACCCGCTCGCTGTCCGCGAACTACCGTCACGATTCCAATCTTCTCACTTGGAGACACAGCATGCCGAGCCAAGACCAACTCTTCGATGCCAGCACCGAGGTCTGTTGATTGAGGCAGTGCTCTCGCCGTACCTTGGACATTTTGAACCTGACGGGCCGAAACCACAGGCTGCCCATCACACCCTTGTAGATCTGGAGTAACTCCGAGCACATCCATAGCACTCCGAGAGCCAGGTGAGAAACCAACACTGACCGAGTCTACACCGTTAGATTCGAGCATAGATACCAGGGTGCTGACAAAATTTTTCACACCTTGCAGCTCCGAATCCGTGCACTCCTGCCCCACGCTGGTTACCGTTCTGTCGAATACGATCACCACCGAAGAGGAAAATCTTCGCGAGCGTACCTCTACATCAATTGGCATGACCGGAAGCTGCCTACGGAAGAGAGATCCGCATAGGTCTATCAGCACCCCGTGGTAATTAGCTTTCACGGAAAGCGAGCTTGCCTGTCGTTGCACCGTGGCTTCAACGGCCGGTGATTCGAGGAAGGAGGCCAGCCTGCCCAATTTTTTCTTGGTGGACTCTCGCGCCTGGGACGACGTGTAGCTGCGAGCGAGCGCCCACTGAGCCTGGTCATCGAGAAGTGCTCGAACTTCCTCGCGCACACTGAAAAATGTGGCTATATCGATTGATATCACTAACAAGATCAGAAGCAGGGGAAGGAACAGAATTGTAAAAATAAGCGAAGCTGCGCCACGCTCGGCAGACCTCACGAGCACACCTGATGCTGGACAGCCCCCCAGCTCTGCCTCTTCATTGATCGATTGCAGCATTGGAGACCTTTGACGTTAGAGAGCCGACTTGAATGAGAGGTATCGTGAGAAAGCACACAATCAAACCAGCGAAGGTGAGTACCAGGGGAAGGACGGCTTTGACCGGAAGCTTTGCTATCTCCTCGTCCACACTCTCCTGATAATGCGTCTGCGTAGCATCACTGAGCTCTTTCAGAGGGCGTACCAGTTCACCGCCTTGCTGATAGGCCAGCGCCAGATGAACAAAGCAGTGCTTCACCGCTGGGCACGGCACCGCTCGAGATACCGAACGAAGAGAGTCGGCTACTGGAAGCCCCGCCTCGGCCAAATCAACTACCTCGGATAGCAAACTCGAGACCGGGTCGGTCACGCGTGAAGACGCTTCACGCAGGGCAGGTACGACGTCGAGCCCCGACCCAACGGCCATGACGATACGCTCCATAGTCATCGGCAGGTTCAATTCCATACTTTTCACCAGGCGCGCCGCACGTCGCTCCTTGAGACGTCGATACCAAAGCTCTCCGGCTAGACCCCCCAAAAGACCGAAGAGTACCTCCTGGGGGCCAATTACTACGCCGAGCATTCGGCGCAGCAGAAGCATGAAGACCGCTCCCACAATCCAGGCCACTACCCTGGGACGCTCATAGCGCTCCCTGCTCGAATTCCCTCTGGTTGGCGGTTGCAGGGTAGCGTCGTCGTCCGAGAGTAGCGTGGCGACCACCCCGCTGGATTGAGCCCTCTCGGAGCTCACTACGAAGAGCACCAAACCGATCACAAAGATGAGAAAGCTCCACATCATATCTTGCTCACACCGAGGTCTCTCGCCCCAGGGACATCATCCATACCACACCGATCACGATGAACGTTCCGCCAGCAATCAAGAGCTTACTTCCGAGCGAATGTTCAAAAACTAATTGAATTCCGGTCCTATTCGTAAAGATCTGCATAATAGCGATCAGCGCCGCGCACAGAGATATCCCTACCGCCGACATACGGTGCATCGCCAGAGCCGCTCGTGTCTTACGTCTGAACGACTGTCGCTGGCGCACAACACGTGTAACGCGATGAAGCGGTTCAGCCAGTGAGCTTCCGTGCTTTCGCGACAATCGGAGGCAGCCTTTGAATAGTTCGATATCAGCTGTCGTTACATCGCGAAATAAACTATCGATAACCTCGTCTTCATTACCACCGGCCATAAGACTGCGATGAAATAGCTCGAGCTCCGGCGTAAGAGCCGAATCTGAGGGTAGAAACTCTCGGGCCTCTGCCAATGCTACCAGAGGGTCGATTCCCGCTCGAACTGATGAAGCAACGGATGTCAAAAGCGCTGGTAAATCGCGCTCCACACTTTGCACTCTCTGCCGAATGGCTCGCCTCTCCTTGAAGACGAGGATCGTCACACCTCCGAGAAAAAAGAGAACACCTGAAAAAATCCCGAACCAAACCACCGTTCCTGAGCTGGTCAACACGAGCAGAGCCAAGGCAAGCCTACGTCGAAACACCGAGAAAAAAACTCCTCGCGCTTCCCGGGTAGCAGGTTGGTCGCAAGAGCCTCCGGCAGCTGCCCCGACGTTTGTGTCAGCCATAGGCCGTACCAGCTGCTCGATGATTCTATCCCTTCTTCCTCGCAACAAAGCCAACACCTCCGATTACCTCCCAAGAGATTGCGCAGCTTCTCGGTAGGAAACCTCCAAAGGAAGCTCGAGTAGGTCGGGTATCTTAGAAAACGAGAAGGGAGCGCACTCTTTCTCCAATTTGTCACGGAAGGCGCTGACCCGATTTACGACGCTCCACTGGGGCGTTCCATGTGCTGATTTATAGGTAAATATCTCACGCTGACGTAGGACTCCGTCAGCAACCGGGCCAAGTTCCCGTACCTCCATAATCCTCCGAACGCCAGTTACCTTACAGAGGTCGACTACAACTACAACCTGCACCGCTGTTACTACCTGAGCACACAGGAGAGTTTTGTCTGCATTTCGTTGTGCCCGAGCGAGAAAAAGCTCGAGACGAGTAACTGCATCGAGAGCGCTCCGGCCATGAAGTGTCGAGAGCCCAGGATGACCCGACGCACATACATCAACGAAGGCTTCTGCTGCTTCGGCATCACGAATCTCCCCGAAGATGATCCGATTCATCGCCATACGCATTCCAGCTCGAATACATTGCGCCGGAGATACACGCCCTGCTCCTTCGAGATTTGCCTCTCGCGTCGTTACATACCGTACGTGTGGATGATCGAGGCGGATTTCGGGCGTATCCTCGATGACCAAGACCGATTCATCATGAGGAATGGCTCCCGCAAGAGCTCGCGCCAGAGTAGTTTTGCCCGTACCTACCTCGCCCACTACCAGCAGTGTGCGACCTATACTGACGAGTCCCCGCAGATAATCAAAGATCGGTTTTGGAGCCAGCCCTACCCCCACCAGATCTTCTAGAGAAACCGAAGTGTAGCGATTAATACGAATGGTCAAGTATGGGCCTTCGTCGCATAACGCCTTGTGAACGGCATGCACGCGCACGAGCGCGCCGATCATTCCATCCGCTATCGGCTGTTTAGTCGAATAAGAGGTTCCAGCACGATGGAGTAGCCGCTCAACGAAGGCCTCATACGAGCGTTGATCCGCAAATCTTACCTGCGTACGGATATTTCGCCTTCCCTGCTGGATGGAAACCTTCCCGAAACTCGAGATGATGATATCTGAAATACGTGGGTCGTCTATGAGGGGCTGCAAAACTCCGAACGAGAACCAGTCCCCTTCAAGGTGAGTAAGTATCTCATCGCGCTCAAGACTCGAGAGCTCGACACCGAGTCGGGTAGCCGCCTCCGAAACGAGCGCACCTGCATCACGGTATCCGCCGGAAAAATTTTGCTGCTGGGAAGCCTTGGAATTCTGACGGCGCGCCTCCTCGAGCACATGCGCGAGAACCGGAGGTAGCATCGGCGTCTCCCGCGAGCAAACTGCTCTATCTTTGATTAGCGCCTCGCTCATGACCACTTTCCCCCAACAAAAATCCCGCTGGAACACTGTCTGTCGGAATCCAGATTCCATCGACTAATGCGAAGCTCTTTTTCTCCTCTCCTCTCCCGACAGAAACCACCCCATTGACGCGGGAGCTGCTGGAGGGCTTACGATCGTAGGATAATGAATCAGCCGAGAATTGGGTGGTTCTCCAGGTGTCTGGATCACGCGCACTGCGCAGAGCGAAAGCTATCTTCCCCAGCGCAACCGCGGTATTGATGGCAAGACACTGGTCTTGGGTCACAAGCAAAGTCACGGTACTCGGAATCGGAGCTTGCGCTGCTTCGCCACCTGACGAGAGGGATCGTTCAGCTGATATCACTTTGACCTGCTCTGCCACAACAGTGGTTCGCGAGGGCTGAACAAGAAGCACATCGACTACCGATCCACTTCGAACCCATCCTTCCACCGCTGCAGTTGCATCTACCCGCACTGTCATCGCACGCATCCCAGGGGGGATCTTGCCTACGATCGGATTCGAGATCTCGTCCGGAGCGCCTAAATTAGTTGCAACTATTGGCAATCCTCCAGGGAGTGCCACCAGAGCGATTGCTTCGTGCCACGCCTCTAGATCGCGAATAGCCGCCTCGGGCAATTGATGCTCGGGGAAGGGCTCCATTCGGACTGGGATATCCTTCACGTTCGTGCCCGCAGATACCGGACCAAGAGGGACCGGTACCTGTACGACGTTGAACTCAGGCACGAAAGCGCGCTGTCGCTCGATAACGGGTGGGGCAACGTACCCCCTGCCCAGCTGATACGCCCCGAGCGACAGCGCCACACACAGCGAAACGAGCCCCAAGGGGCGCGCTCCGAGCGGAATACGACGAGGCCTCACTGTCGATGTTCGAACTACCACGTACTCCCCACTAGTCTGTTATACCTGCCGAACGTCGCTGCGCCCATCGACCTACTGCGTCGAGCAAATCACTCAAATTACCCCCCAGAGCGTTGAGTGCCGTCCATAGAATGCCAGCTATAATCGCCGCTCCTGCGCAGTATTCCAAAAGAGTATAGCCCTTTTGATCCCTCAGATTTTTCCTGTTCATAGCGACCCTCCTGTCATTCATTAACTACCCACTACGGCCTTGGATACGAGCGCATCCTCGGCATCTCCTTGATCTAAAGCATGCTGGCCTGTTACTGCTGGTTGGAGCGCTCCCGAAGCTAGATTTCGCTCGAGGGAATACGTTCGAGCCGCGATTTGTGCCGAAGCTCTTCTCCGGGAGATCAAGCGCTGAACCGACGAGGAAACAAGCGCGAACGCCGAGCCGACCCAATTCCGCGCCGTTACCTCACTATCCGCTAACATCGGCTTGATACTGCGCTTGAGCCAGGGAAATGCAGAATGCCCACTACAGGCCCAACGCGCGGCTCGAGGCGAATAAGGGATCACGAAGGTGCGAGCCGGGATATCATTGTGCACCAAAACCTGATGACGAACGACAGATAGGGATGCTTGAATTTTGCTATTCTGGTTTATGATCGTGGTAAACTGCGCACCGGGTCGCAGATAACCACCGATCAGAGCGATTGCTTGCTTATTCGCAAATGCCCCAGCGGGGTCTCTATTCGCTACTAACACCACCTCATCGGCACTTTGATACAGAGCCTGGCGACAACCAGCTACAAGCGGAGCAGCGTCTACGACCACTACCTGGAATTGGGCTTGGAGGACCTCTAAAACAGCAACAAAGGTACGACAGGCCTGCGAAGATGAAAGAAGCGCCTCATCTGTCGCGACTGGCGGGGGCATACACTTGAAACGAGGCTCATCCTCCCAAACTGGGAAAGCACTTTCAGCAACAGTCTCAGCTGTAATCGTTCTCTGGCAATCGAGCAGAAGTCGCAGAGGTTCGTTGACATACGGACGGACCTGCAGGAATCGGGTAAGATCTTGGGAGAAGATATCTCCGTCTATCACACAAACGCTCTTTCCAGCATCGAGCCACCCCTCGGCAAGAGCCGCTGAAACCAGGGTAGCTCCGACCCCACCTCGAGCAGCATCCACTACGACGAGCCTCCCTTTCTCCGAGGAAGAAACTCTTCGCTTCAACAGCACCAAGCGTCGGAAGAACTCCTCACTCGAGGCAGTATCCATGAGAACATCATCAACCCCAAGCCGCCCGAGCTGCTCAATCATACCGAAGGAAAAAGCAGTGCTATCGAGCACGCATAACACCACCTTTCCCGGCAACTGCTGCCGAATCAGATTGACGTATGCAGCATCGGCCGAGATCAGTTCCGGACCTATGAGACAGACATCCAAGCCCCCGTGAAAGCGAACCTCTTGCGGCGCAAGAAGGTGAAGAGAAACCCGGGGGAGTGAGAAGTGACGTGCCTCGGGCTGCGACCATGTCCAGCGTTCAACAAGCTGAGCTAGTCTTCTACGCCCTTCTGCACTCAGGTCGATCAATCCAAGCTCGATCATTCCGCTCCATGAACTGCCGCTTTACTCATGACTGGCACATGCGCCACACGAGTACTGAACTTGCCGGAGGCGGACTCTAGCACGTCACTCTCGAGTTATGTCACAATTTTTTGCATATCGTTTACGATCGGGATATTTACGCCTAGGTGTGAACAGAAAGAAACATCTCCTCGGAGGCTCTCTATGGGTCATTTGCCTAGCTGGCCAGTTGACTTACCTCTTGGCTGCTTCTGGCTTAGCAGGCTGCGGAAAAATGGCTTCGTAGCGAGAAATTCGAGGTTTTGGTGATGGCCGAAGATGAGAGCGCGAAAAAATCCTCAATGTATCGCAGTGGATATACCTGCGGTTTTTTCGCGCTCTCATCTTCGGCTATTGCCGAAAGATCGGATTTCGCAGCAGAAGAGCATTTTTCCGCAGCCTGTTAGTGCGAAACAGGGGCAGGAATCCCCCGATTGCACCCGATGTACCGTAAGAGCAAGATTGCACTCACCATGGGAACCCTAGAGCTTCGAAAAAATTGGATATTGGGGGGATATTCGTGCACCTTTGACTCAACGTCACAGCTCACAGACCCGGCGGTGTGCGATCTCGTGGACGGTTGTCTCAGGACCCTACTCCCGGGCGTATGCTCCGGGAATGCCTATACAGAGCTGGTCGATTTCAAGGGGCGAAATCCCTTCGACGAGCTCCTCCCGGGGCTTCCCACGGCTCACAAGGACGAACTGTTCAGAATCGGCGGCGATTGTGCGGTCGAGGAGGAGAACCAGGGCTTCTCATGGGATTGCTTCGAGGTCTGCGGCTACTCCCCTTTCGCTCGCTTCCAAGGCACTCACCATATCGTTCACTCTTTGGAGATAGCCAGAACTGGCGCTCTCCCTGCTTGGCTCCCACCTCACCTACTTGGTTCTGCCGCACCGATTAGACTACGATACTTTCGGTTCGGCCTTGAACATTTTCACAGCCGGAGAACCTTTGCTTCTCTGGGATACACTCCCCAAATCACAGAGTCCCTCCTGCTCGACTGCAGCTCGAACACCCTGCGCATGCGTATAGCAGTCGAATCAGACTCAAGAAAAATAGAGGACCCCTTTGATAGGCTACCGCACCTACGAGTTTGGGCTAACCTCTTATTCCAGATCTCTGGTTTTGACATTCAAAATGAATACATGAGACTCCTCAGGGAGAGTTGGTGAGACAGGGTGCGCGAAGCGCTCTCTGTTGCTATGCTCATTTCAATAGCAACCCAAAACAGCCGGAAGCATGGCCCGAACATTCAAAATTCCCTATTTCTCATTTCACCACTCTGCTCACGTGTTGACGGTAGGGATCATCGTGCTCTCGATCGTCCAAGGACTCTTGATGCAGCGAGGTGCCTATACTTTCTTTTTTATTCCCCTAGCAGTCATTTACGATCTGCATGTGTGGCGGCCCTTTACTTCGCTCTTCCTCGCCCCGAATCCGATGGAGATTATCTTCGGCGGACTCATTGTATATAGCGTTGGAGGTAATCTCGAGAGCTGGTGGGGGAAGAGGAAATTTCTCCGTATCGTGCTGGGTATACCACTAGCCGCTGAAATAATCGTGCTTGGTATCGCGCTTCTGTTCCCGGCGCTTTTCAGTACATCTGCCTATGCGGGAGCCCGCCAAATCATCACCACCATCTGGATACTATTCGGACTCACGTCTCACTTTCAGGGGCAGCGCCTGAATTTCTGGGGCACCCCCCTCCAAGGTAGCACCTTCGCTCTGATTGGACTCGGCTTCGTCCTTCTGGGTGCTGTTTTCAACGGATTGATGACAGTTCTTCCGGAGTTGATTACCGCCGGGCTGTGCTACGCTTTCATGTACAGAGGAGATCTTCCGGACATACGGCGTCGCATAGAGCTCTCGTACTACAATTGGAAGCTGTCGCGCCTGAAGAGCAAGAAAGGTCTACGGCTTGTCAAAGGAAAGAAAACCGATAACGATCAGGAACCGGGGCCGCACATACATTGAGGTAATCGTACAAGGGTGGGTAGAAAGCTGAGAAAGCGTTAGCTATTTGAATCTGCCCGGAGACCTACTCTCAGATACTCAGAGATGCAACGAGGGGATTCGAGTCCGACAGCAATACTGGCCGCTCGCGTCAGAGCACTTGGCCATATTACCCAAGAGCCTCGCCCTCATCGGTGCTTACGTGTGGCTAACACTCCTGACGTTCCTTTGGCGCTTCACCAGGAACCGGCTTAAAACGAAACAGGCTCATCGTAAAATCAAAGGCGAGGTGGCGAGCACTGAGAGAACATAACCCCGCGTCATGTTGCCCACTCGAAACCCAATGAGCCCCAAAACAATTCGAGTAACTCGGCTTCTCATCTTCACTCGTGCTTTTCTTTTTGAGCTTCCAGAACCTACCCAACCAACGATAAAACCATGAAGATACCCATCAAAGCACAAGAGATACCGGCACTAACGAGGGCTACTGCCGGTACACCTCTGATATCGATTTTGGGATTTAGGTCGAAGTTCGCAGCATAAGGCTTAAGGACAGAGAACAACCCAAATGCCGTCAAGACTGCCCCTATGAAGAGCATCCCCGTATACGCCTCTTTGGCATCTTGAGATATTAGTCCGAATAATTCCTCTGCTGTGTACCTACCACGCTGTATGAACACCTCCTCTGAAGGCTCTGAGGCTATCAGGAACCTTTCGTCCACTTGTCGCGCGAGCACGGTGTAATCGCCTGCTGAAATGACCTCGTACCACACACGGATATCTCCCAATGAGGGTCCAGTAGTACCCGACTCCCTTTTAATCAACAGTTTGTTATTTTCGATTGCATACGACCGGTCCTTGAGCATGTCCGGCCCGAGCTGCAAAGGGGACAAAACCTCGATAGCATCGAGAATTCGAGCCCCGTCGAAGCTCCCGAAAAAAACCGTCTCCGGTCTCTTTTCGAGAGGCTGTACCTTCATGACCGGATTTTCGTGCCCGGTCGGCTCCCGAAATCGAAAGAAATCAACCTCTTTTGGAGCCCACTTCAACGAGTAGTTCACTGCGCTGGAGGGATTGCTCTCGTCTTCGATATCCTCGACCCACTGAAACATCTCGACACGTCGCACGAGACGGACCACGGATTGAGGAACCAAAAAATCATCCTCCAAAAGAGCATCACCTCGGAGATTTCCGGACGCTACGACGAGTTTATTACTGTTTCCGAGGCTCGGCCGCGTTGCATCGATGTCTACTGCTGCCTCCAAGGTCGTCGTGAGAGACGATTGCGTCGTCGAGCCGCCTAGACTACTGGCCCACATCATCACGAACCCGCAGATAACGGTGACGGCTCCTAAGATTGAATTCGTCTTACGTCCAAAATCTTTGATTTTTTTCATCTACTCAATCCTTTGCAGACACCCCACACCATCGCCCGCATCAGCAATGCAAGCGACTTTGAGTCGCGTAATCGGCCAGTTCGAATTGCCTCTAATGTTTCATCTGTCGACAGCGGTACTGTTACGATATTCTCGTCTTCGTCAGGAGCTGCCTGCTCCGGCCTCAGAGCTCGTGCACAAAAAAGATACTGTCGTTCGTTACAAAAACCGGGTGTGGGTATCAGGTCACCAAGGGTCAATAGGTCATCCGATGCCATTCCGATCTCTTCAGCTAACTCTCGACGCGCACAATCGACGGGCTTCTCCCCTACTTCGAGGGTTCCTGCTGGTAGCTCCAGAAGAACCTCGCGAATCGAATGGCGATACTGCTCCACAAAAATAAACCTCCCTTCAGCATCTATAGGAAGCACTACTACCGCCCCTGGATGTTCAATAGTTTCGTGCCGAAACACCTTTCCGTCGGCATTTTCGACCACCTCGCTAACCGCCCTCAGCCTTCCTTCGTATAGCACTTCAGAGCTAATGATCTTCATAACTGCTTTCTCTCCTATCGGTAATCATCGAGGCAATTCGTTCACTTAATTCTGCCGTGGTAAAAAGTGGCACGGAGCATCTCTTTTTGACGCACAAAAAAGCTGCGGGCCTCGATAGTTGCGGATAATTTATCTTTGCACCCCGTCTCGCGGCATCCGCACTCGTGAATCTTTCCCTACGAACAGAGGCCGGGAGCTTCGACAACATGACTCTCCATAGATCTTCAGTGCCCCGGTCGCCGTCATCGCCGATGAGAACGGCATACGGTTGCTCCGCCCCGAGCTCCTCCTCGGCCAACAGCAACCGGGCGGCATTCTCAGCACTCACATCATCACAACCGGTCGATAGCACTGCATTGAGGGTTTGTCGTGCCACTTCGGGACACTGAAACATCCCTGACATGGAACCTTTCGGCTGCGGGTCTGACTGAGGTAGCTCCGCCTGGACTGACAAACCAACTATGAAAATGGTCGTTATACCGAATAGGAGACCTCTCTGCCCCATTTTCCTGCTCATCGCCACTTAAGAAGCTCCTGAAGGCCACCCCTTGCTGACCTACCCTCCAAGACCAAACCAGGTTTCATCGCTTTCGGAATCCCTGTTTTAAGACCTAGAAAGGCAGGGTATAGTTTCCAAATAGTTAACTCCTCCGCTCTCCCTGCGGGGGAGGGCCATGCGTACCGACCATTACGGGGTACCTAAGCTTTGTGAGAATCTAGCCGATACCCTTTAAGACTGAAACAAGCATATTACATGAGCGCGGACCTACACTTCGATGGCGGCTTTACGGATGAAAGTTGGGAATACGCCACGGCCTTTGCCATGTCTCTAGGTACTCTACCGGCGTCCGTTACGAGCGTCGTTCGACTATTATTGTCTGATCATCAGAAGGATCCCTCGGCGCTCTCGGAGTATGGTCGGTTCTTTGTAGGTCGCTTCTTGAAGAGCAAGACCTTGCAAGCGGTCTACTACGATGTGTGCCGCCATTTTAGACCTGAGATCCTGCCGCCACCAACCGAACCACTGCGTGAGCACGAACTCCTCAAGGCATTCTCGGGAGAGGAGCATGCATACCTCCTTGCTTTCATCTTTTTCCACCGGCAAGCCAAAAAGTACTGTGATCGAGCTCTCTTCGAAAGCACCACGAACCAGATGCAACGGGGGCTCAACATCGGCGGAATGATAGGGAAACTTCTTCCTGTCATCGGTTTGGGGACAGGGCTTCTCTGTGGCGGTTTTCGCTACCTCGGGTTCTTTGCCTTCATGCGCCACGACCCAGATGGATTCCTGAAATACACCCGACATCTAAGATCTAAGGAGCTTTCGAGCGATTGGTCATTTGAATTCGCCAGATGGCAATGCAACAGCCTCCAGGTTGCCATAATGATACTGCAGCGCGCCGGCTTAGGTGCCGACAGACTTTCGCAACTCATGAAAGCAATCGGCACACGCTCTCCAATACTTCCTGACGAACCGTTCGAACGTGCCTGCCGAACGGTAGACATCTGGTACCAATGCCTCGCCAAGAAGCGTACGACGCCGGCTATACCGCTTCCTCCGCAATTCTACTTAGGGCCCGAAGAGCGCCAAGCCATTTTCGCCGCCTCATCCAAATTTGAAACCTCGACTATAGCCGCGTGGTTCCTGCGCAGCAGAGGCGACATCACGCCAGAGACTATGCCTCAACTATTCCTCAAACCTGAGCAACTGTCTCCCAATGATGTATCTCTCGGCAGAAACTCACAGGATCTACCAGCAGACCTCGAGGGTACTTTGCCGAGCGATGCTATCGATTCCCTTTCGAACAAGCTTCTCCAAGACATCTTAGCAGTCGAAACAGATTAGTCGTACTGAACCCATGGCAGAGAAACCGGAGCATTACACCACTTGGATTGCACGCCAAACGGAGACGAATTCTCCGATTGCACTGAGTATAGTCGTGCCTGCCTTCAACGAAGAACGTCGCCTGCCTCCAACACTAATCGACATGGTGGACTACTTCGACAGAGCCAATATCGAATACGAAATAATCGTAGTAGACGACGGTAGTACCGATAGAACTTCGGATGTGGTTAGGAAATTTGAACGCGTGCGGTCATGTATCAAGCTCATTCAGCTTCCCAGAAACTATGGCAAGGGGCATGCAGTTCGCCTGGGAGTGCTCAACAGCAGGGGCACCCGTATCCTTTTCGCAGACGCAGATGGATCGACACCCATCCAAGAGATCTCGCGTCTCTCTGCGGCACTCGACCGCGGTGCAGATATCGCTATCGGCTCGCGCGCTCTCTCGTCGTCTGATACCAAGGTAGAAACATCAGTTCATCGCCGTTGCCTGGGTCGGGTTTTCAACTGGTGCGTCAACGCCATCCTGCTTCCGGAGATCGCCGATACTCAATGTGGATTCAAGATGTTTTCTCGACAGAGCGCGATGTTTCTCTTCAAGCATCAACGTTCCGACAGATTCAGCTTCGACGTTGAGATTCTATTCCTGGCACGTAAAGCGGAGCTCAAGATAGCGGAGGTAGCGATTAACTGGACGAATATTGCAGGCTCGAAGGTCAATCTGATCACCGACGCCCTTTCGATGTTCAGGGATGTTTTTCGCTTCCGTGTAATGCACAGAGGAGTAGGCCCTCAGAGCTTTCTAGCCTTCGAGCACTCAGGGAATGCTACGAGCGCTCCGTGAGGGAGCCAGCCAAGTGCGGCGGAACGGGCACGCCTGCCAATTCGTAACCCCTTCTCTCGCCATCCCTGAGACGTTGGCCGATGAGCTCCGCTATCTGCCGATGATGCTGCTCGAGCATGCCCAAAATATGGAACTGCTCATCTCCCGATATACGAGGATTTCCGATTATGCTTCTGAGTACCGTGACGAGAGCTTCTTGACTTCGATCGAGGTAAAACTGCACCTCTTGTTCTTTGGAACGACTTTGCACAGACACACCTCTTAAACTTCTGACTACGATTATTAGGGCTCAAACTACCAATGATACAGCTATCGGCACAAACAGGGTCGGACCAAAGATGATTCGGTAACTCACTCTGACTTTTGAATGCCTCGCTATCCGTGCCATACTTCGGCCATGAACGAGCACATACATGGCTACGCCCTTCTCGATTCCGGTGATCAGCGAAAGCTCGAGCGGTTTGGCTCCATGACGATCAATCGCCCCTCCTCCTTGAGCGCCTGGAGAAGACGTCTACCCGCAGCTATGTGGGAACGAGCCGACGCTACATACCTGCCCCCTGACCGTTGGGAGTTTCGAGGCAAACCCTTCACGACCTGGGGGGCCACTATAGCTGGGGTAAACCTTGAGCTCGAGCTGATGTCGAACGGGCAGCTCGGCATCTTCCCCGAGCACGCCCTATACTTACCCCTTTTACGAGCGTATCTCGAAAAGCTGCACCGCAAAGCCCAACGCCCTCTGAAAATCCTCAACCTGTTTGCCTATACCGGACTCGCCAGCGTGTTTTGCGCAAAACTTCCAGATACTTTCGTTACGCACGTAGATCTGGCCAAGCGCGCTATTGATTGGGCCAAGAAGAACGTCGCAGCCAACGAAATTGGTATGGACAGGATTCGTTGGATCACGGACGACGCGCTCGGATTCATGGCACGAGAGAGCCGGAAAGAGAATTCCTATGATGTTGTTATCATAGACCCCCCATCCTTCAGTCGAGTCTCGAAGAACAACACGTGGACGCTCGAGGAAAAAGCTCCGGAGATCGTGACTCTATGCCTCAAAGTGCTCGAGCCAGCCGCCGGAGTCATTTTCTTCTCAAACCACTCGACCGCGAGCACCTCTGATGTCGCTCGTAACATCATGTTGGATCATTTTCAGGATCGAGATGTAGAAACCTCCATCGAATCCCTCTCGTTAATGGAAAGTAACAGCCCTCGACTCCTGCCGGCAGGGTCCCTTATAGTACTCGCTCATGCTCAGGATGGTTGGAAGTAATCTTAGTCACACAGGAGAAGCTATGGTTTATGCAATGAACGAAACGGTCGAACATCTGCTCTCATGGCGTTACGCCACAAAGAGGTTTGATTCGACCAAGACTATCTCCGACCGCAACTGGGAAACCCTGGAGCTGTCACTTCTCCAAGCACCCTCGTCCTTCGGCCTTCAGCCGTGGAGGGTTATCACGGTCCGGGACGCAACCGTACGGGAGAAGCTTCGTAAGGTGTCCTGGAATCAGTCACAAGTCGTCGAGAGCTCACACTTCATAGTGCTTGCTGCCCAAACCTCGATGGGGGAGTCGGATGTAGACAGGGCCATGCGCCGCATCTGCGAGGTGCGTGGGCTTACCCCCGAAAGTCTCTCTTCGTATCGCGGTTTGATTATCTCGTTCCTCGATGACCTCAAAGCTCGGGGGGTTCTCGAGGAATGGTGTACTCATCAGGCCTACCTAGCGCTCGGTATCCTTCTCTCTACCTCAGCGATGCTTCAGATCGATGCATGCCCTCTCGAAGGGATTGAGCCCAAGGCATACGACGAAATCCTCGGTCTTAGCAGCAGGGGACTTCATACCAAGGTAGCATGCGCATTGGGATACCGCTCTGATCAGGACCACTCTGCCCAGTTAAAGAAGGTTCGCATTCCCCAAGAAGAGCTCTTCTTGCGTCGTTGAGCATTGCCACTATACCGTAGTGATTATGCACTCACGCTTGCTCGGTTGCCTCTGTGTTCTCTTGGCCATCCTTGGTTTGGCGTTTGCTTTGTATCGACCGCTGGTTGAATCGAACACCCGTTACTTTACGCATGAAGATGATGGTCATCACTTCAATCACACAGTGGAGATGACCAAGAGCAGAGATTTGAACCCCCACTACTTCAAAAAACCATCACTCCATTTTTATCTGCGCATACCGATAATCGCCGCAAGTGTTGCATGGGCCAAGCGACATGGAGAGCTGCAGAGTGTCAAGGAGATTCGGACAAGAGATCCGTATGGGCTTGGACGATATGCCTACACAGCTTCACACCCTACTGTCGTACGCTGGAGTCGCTACGGAAGCGTTGTATCTTCCATGTTCTTGATCGCTCTCACATTTATCCTTACCTATCAGATCTCTTCCTCCGTCACATCAAGCGCTTTTGCGGCACTCACGACCACCATTTCCAACGAGGTACTCAGAAACTCGCACATTATCGGGGTAGACGTACTCATGGCTCTTCTCTGTGTAGCATGCTCTGTGTCAGGCGTATGGACATACAAGAGATACTCCCCCATCAAACTTGCGCTATGTGCTCTGGTTGCAGGGCTTGCTGGATCGGCAAAGTACAACGCCGCACCAATAGCACTCGTACCGCTCGTAGTTTGGTATCTGAAAGCTCCCAATCGAGCATCAGTAATCATCCCGCTACTCCTTCCCGTTGTCGGACTAGTACTCGGAAGCCCCTATATCGTTGTCTCCTTTCCGGAGTTTTGGAGAGATATGACCTACGAAGTATGGCACTATGGCGTGGCGGGACACGAGGGAAACGCAACCTCTCGCGGCATCCCCCAAGCTATCTTCTACGGACGATGGTTACTCAGTGATGGTGTGGGCCTTGGCCCTGCGCTTCTTGCTTTGATTGGGCTGCTCGCTATCTGGAAGCAACGAGATAGCGTGTCCCTCATCCTCATAATATTCCCGTTTGCCTATGCTGCATTGATGATCATGCAAAAGACAAACTTCACCCGCAACATGGTAGTGCTGGTTCCTTACATCGCCTTACTTGCTGCTGTTGGGCTGCAGGTTCTCGTATCTCGTATCCCGCGGTGGGGGCTCCGTATCGCCATGTATCTCTCTTTAGCAACCCTTGCGCTCGTTCAGATAACACTTACATCGATGAGTACGACAGCAGCGGCTGTACAGCACAAGGACTCACGCGATACCCTCGCCAATTGGCTCGAGCAGGAACACCTACGGAATTACGAGATAGCCGTCGCTGGACCACTTCAACTCCCATTCCATCTCTTCTCGCTTCCTGGCGTTGATTCTTTCGACCCACAGCGGGCCTCCCCAGCGCAACTAACACAATATGGATACGACTACATCGTTGCTCCGGATAACATCGAGATATCCAAGGGTCTTAAGCAACTTTTTCCGATAGAAGCTACGATTTCTGGTGTAGAGTTCACTCAACGAGTGCCTGATAATCCGGCGATTACTATATTCCGCGTAGCACCTGACGCGATTCGAGCTCTCGCAATCGAGGCCCCCGCTACACTAACACTCACAGGAGCCGACAACGAACTTACTCCGTTGTGCCCGAACTCCCCTGAATCCTATTGCTGGCTTTCGAGTCGCATTACAGATCTCGAGGTCTCTGCACAAAATTCTCTTCCGCGTCTCCTCGTGCTCGAAGCAATGAGTCCATGGGCGAACCAAGTACTCTCTGTTGTCACAGGTCAAGGACGAGAGATAGCAACGCTCGCTCTCCACTCCCCCGGAACGTGGAGCACTCTCGAAATTGAGACCCCACCCGATCTGGGACCTAGTGACCTGCCTCTTAGAATGAAGGTGACACGAATCTCCTCTCCTTCCTCGCGTAGCTTGAGCAAAGATTCGAGAAGGTTGGGAGTTGCTCTACGGAGGGCTACACGAGTCGACCGCCGGGAAATACTGCAACAGGGGAGCCTTCACCGATGAAGGAGAAGTCCGGTTTTCGGCCGAGAACTTCGCGCCACTCTGCACCATATGACTGCGCTATATGGGGGGAAAGATCTACCTCGCACTCTGTCCACAATTTCCAGGTGGGATGCTCAACGCGATACTCCATAGTTGAACCGTCCCGAAGACGCGAGTACCCCCAGTAATGCTCAGCTATGAACATTTCACGCGAGCCGCTCGAAACCGGGTGCGGCATACCCTCAGCCGCTGCACTCACAAAGTGATCGAACCCCATCTCTCTCCAACCATACCTAGCGCGTATCCCACGCTGAGTACTAACTACCTCGTGCGTCATCGGAATAGACCTGTAGCGTTCGTTGTAGAGGATACGTGCCAACGCAGCCACCCAGAAACGGGGCACAAACTCGCGGATAAAGACGACTCCGCGACGAAGCTCTCCATCGGCTTCGCGGCATACATAAAACCGAAGATTGACCTCTTCAAAATCACGATGCCACGGTACAGGTACCCCCAACACTTTCGTCTCGAGAAACCGAAAGGCCACGATACTTGCGTACAATTTCGCCTCCCAGCGATCAAGCTCTACGCCTCGGGGAAGGTAGGGCAACAGCAAGCACTCTGGGACCTCCCAGTTGAGCATCACCAGAGATCTCCATGCTGCAGTGAGAAACGGAGCAGGCTGCTTATGCATAGCCTGTCATCGTAACGTGATCAGCGCAGAGATTCAAAGGTGGTACCGTTTTGGGGGAGGCGCTTGGGGGCAGGCTCCCTGTTGAGGCGGTTTGTACGTGGTGTCAATGAGTTACAATCAAAGAACGTGTGGCGCTGACCGTCTCTCCTCTCGAGCGAGTCTTCATCTGCATGGACATCAAGCGGGATAGACGGGTATTCTAGAGCTCATGTTCATAGTTACAGGCGGCGCTGGGTTCATCGGAAGTGCTTTCATAGCGAAGCTCAACTCAGAGGGCTTCAAGGACATCTTGGTCGTAGACGAGCTCGGAAGCTCCTCACGGTGGAAGAACCTCGTACGCAAGTCCTTCCGTGAATATGTTCACAAGGACCGTTTCATAGAAATGGTGCGTGGTAATTGCCTACCCGCGTCAGTAGAGGGGATTGTACACCTCGGTGCATGCTCCAGCACGACTGAGCGCAACGTTGAATATCTGCTCCAGAACAACTACGAGTACACAAAAACCTTGGCGGAATACTCGATTCACAACGCTATCCGTTTTGTATACGCCAGCAGCGCTGCCACCTACGGTGATGGGGCCCTCGGATACGACGACGACGAATCTCGCTTGGGAGAATTGGCACCTTTGAATCCTTATGGATACTCAAAGCACCTCTTTGACCTCTGGGCCCGTAAGCAGGGGCTCTTCTCCCACATTGTAGGGCTTAAGTTCTTCAACGTGTATGGCCCCAACGAGTACTACAAAGATGAGATGGCGAGCGTCGCGTGGAAGGCGTTCAACAAGATTCAGGAGTCAGGCTCGTTTTCACTGTTCAAGTCCTACCGGCCCGAGTACAAGGATGGTGAGCAGATGCGCGACTTCGTCTACGTCAAGGACTGCTGCGACGTGATGTGGTGGCTCCTGAATAACCGCGCAGCCAATGGACTACTGAATGTCGGTTCGAGTAAGGCCCGCTCTTGGAACGATCTCGTGGGAGCTGTGTTCAGGTCCTTGGGGCGCAGCCCCCGGATTGAATACATAGAGATGCCACCTCAACTACGAGATCAGTACCAGTATTTCACCGAAGCTTCGATGTCGAAGCTGAAAAACATAGGGTTCACAAAATCTTTCCGTTCACTCGAGGAGGGCATTGAGGACTACGTGTCTCAGCACCTACTGAAAAGCGACCCGCACTGGTAAGCAAGCAAAATAAGCTCGCAACTTCACAATCTTATAGCCCATGAAACAACACCGGCCCTACACTAGACGCCGGCATGAGGCCTAACCTCTCTGGCCACCCGAAGTCGAACCTTTCTGTGGAATGACGGGTTGCTCGGCTTTTCCAAGGTAAGTCTGAATCTTTTTCGACAGTTAGATCATCCACCATCTCGGAAGGATTTTTTTTCAGATGAGTACGGATACTCAGGACCAAACAGTACTACGCTTCGATGTCGTGGTAGACGGCGCCTCGTATAGAACCCTCGTAGACGGGCTGCGATCCGCCGATCCCTCGGGTAGACCCCGCACCCCTCCGCGGAAGGCGGTCAAAGCTGAGATAGAGCTCGACCTTCAATCCAAGCAGTACTCTCTCAGTACTCTCGGACGACACAAGCTCCCCAAGGGTCTACGGGTGGAGCCAGGAAGCCGCACCCACTCTAACCTCACCAACTACCTCGCATCGCACCTCTCAGCAGACACCGCACACACCATATCGTACCTGCTGCAGGGCATTATCGAATCGACCCCCGAAATTCAAGCAGATGCCTTGAAACTCTTCCGAGAAGATATTCAGATTCAAGAACCGAAGAGTTTTTTGGCGATGGACGCCGTTGCCCGCAAGGTTCTCGTAATCGACGATATCTCGACAGAAATATCACTCGATATTGACGACATACCAACCCTCGTACTCCCTGAGATTGAGCAATCTCAGCTCGAAGATGCAGCTCAACGCCTGAAGGGATCGATAGAACTCATAGCCCCTTTAAACGTAGCCGTTAGCGGGAATCTGGTAGAGATCTCTGCTACCCTACGACTACCACTCGAGATCTGCTCAGAGGCAGAGGTCTTCCTCCACTGGGGAAGTTACGAGGAGTCCTCGCCGCCTTGGCAAGATGAGCTGGTGGTCCTTCGAGCTGAGCCCTTACAGTCTCGATATACCTTCCTTCATCGACTTCATATCCCCACTAGAGGTAGCTACGGCGTTAGCCTCTTTGCCCAGGTCAGGGGCACAACCAATCCCGTCTGGTTGGGTAGGCCTTGGCTTGACGATGCAAAAGTCTCGATAGTTTCGGACGACCTTCGAGTAACTCGAGAAAGAATAGAAGCATTCGAGCAGATTGAAGCTGTCGCATCGACAGAACTCGCTCGCTGTATAGCTTCTCCACAGGATCTATCGTCGCGCTGCGAAATGATTGCTGCCGATGCTCCCTACCTAGGCCTAGGAGCTCTCATCTCTCGCGCATCGGAATCCGAAGAGAACCGACAACGCCTCTCCACCATTGCCAATAGACTCTTTCTCGAAAACCACTCCAGCGCCCTGAAAACAGCATTACTCAATTTTGGTATCGGCGAGATCGTATTCGCTACTCCTGAAGGGCCTCACGCAGCCGCAGGTGGACTTGCGCAGGTAATCTCGGGTTTGCCTCCCGAACTGTGTCGAGCGGGTATTCCAGTTACGATAGTTGCACCACTCTACTGCAGGGAGAACGGTAATCGACACCCCTCTGCGCAACAACTTCTTCGGCAGGGAGTCAAATTGGGCGGAGAGAGGATTCGTCCAACCTTGCTCGGAACCGTCTCCGTACCGTTGGGTCCGACGTATCACAGAGGTACGAACTCACTTCGACGACAACCAGCCACGATCCCTTTGAAAGTATACTTGGCACAACGGGGCGCTCTGAGGTTGTTTTTACTGTCCAACTCGTCGGTTTTTGACCGCCTGTACCAGCCAGTCTTCTCGGATGAGCAGTTAAGACGCTCGATTGTCCTTTCTCGCGGCGTATTGGAATTAATTATGGATCCACAGTTCGGGATCCGCCCTACTGCAATCGTTTCCAACGACTGGATGACCGCCTGCATTCCACCTATCCTTGCACTCGATTCACGCTATCAGGTGGCACCATGGCTACGCTCGTGTAAGACAATTCACATGATCCACAACGGTGGTGCGGATTATCACGGTCGTCTCCCCACTCACTTCAACAACGAAGACCTCTGGCCTCTGTTTGGCCTTGGCCCTGAGCACTTCTTTGGATTTTGCGATCCGCACAACGGAGACCTTTTGAACCTCACCATGGCGGCTACAAAGCACGTACGCGGAGCCGTTCTGACAGTTAGTCAAACCTACGCGGCACAGCTTGCGACACCTGGATGTGGCGATGGCCTGGAGTGGAATCTGCTCGAGAAGCAGGGGCGCGTTTTTGGGATAAGTAACGGAATCAATCGCTCGGAGATAGAGCATTTCTTCTGCGCGCTTACTGGCCACGTCAAGCGATCATTTGAGACGCTCGAGGAGTTACTCGCTGCCAAGCGCACGGTTCAAACCGAGATCCAGCGTGTATTCGGGCTCAGTATCCAATCAACTGGACGTATCATGAGCTTCGTTGGTCGCTTAGCCGAACAGAAAGGACTAGCACTCTTGTCGGGAATCGTGTCGCACACGGGACGCTCTGTACTCGAGGAGATCCTCCTGAGCGACCCCGATGTCCAGATCCTGATAGCCGGTCCCATCACCGAGGGTGACAGAGAGGTACGACACTTGAGAGACTGCCTCTCTTATTTAATTCCACGTTATCCGGGGCGGATTGCCGCTCACCTCGATTACGTAACCCATGCACAGGCTCTTGAAATAATTTTTGGTAGTACCTTCTTCCTCATGCCTTCTCGATTTGAACCAGGCGGGATCACTCAACTCGAGGCTCTCGCTGCGGGCACGTTAGTAGTAGGGAGGAGGGTCGGAGGCATAGCTGCGACCATAGAGAGTTATTGTCCGGAGAGAGGAACTGGTAATGGTTTTCTCTGCAATGACTTCACACCGACAGCTTTCGCTGCTACCGTTCAGTGGGGCCTACAAACCATTCAAGATGGCACAGCTTACCGGTCCTTAGTACGGAATGCCATTGAAGCCCAACACGACTGGTCGAATCGTGTTCCACTGTATCGAGCACTCCTTCAACACACTATACTTGGTGACGCAGACTGTGCCCGCGTGCCGTGGATTCGAAAGAGCCTAGAAAACCTTCGTCTGTGCGCTATCTCCTAATGCACGCTATACCCTCGCCTCGAGGGTCTAATACACCACCATAATCCGATGAGTTAGGCATGCTCGAAAACGAGGATCACCAAACCCACATATACGAGCAAGGCAGCCGCTAACCGTCGTAGGGTGTTGCGCTCTCCGAACCAGATTCTCCCCGCAATCACGGAGACGATGAGCGAGGTTCGGGTACCACCGACTACCACATGAGCAGGTAGCATCGTAAGCGCGAATAATTTACTGACCATAAAAAGGGCCTCGAAGGCACCGCGTACGAAAAAAGATGTGGAATGAGCGGTCAAAGACCTGCCCGCTCCACGGTGCCGAAACGCCAATGGGAGGGTGAACAGCGCTGCGAGTGAGGTCATCGCTGCGCCCGAAACTATCGCCCCACTCTCGATTACTGCCAATCGATCAAAGCAACTGTTGAGCGCAAAAGCCACGGAAGCGGCGAGTGCGAGCATAATTGCTTTGAATTGTAACACCCCCCCAGCCTTGGCATCACGTTGAATCAGGACCAGACTTCCCGCAACGATCAATCCAAGAGCTACGAGGTCTACTAGCGTGACGTTATCACCCGTAATGAAGGGCGATATCAGCGCAAGAAGGACCGGAGACAGGGAGAGGAAGGTGGAAACAAGCGAGAGATCCCCTGCGGCAAATGCCTTCATTTTCAAACTTTCGGCAAAAACATCGGTGACACTACGCGCTAGAACAAGCCATATAAATGGCCCTGAAATCGAAAGGGGCTTTAATCCCAGGAGTGTAGCCGAAATCACTATCAAAGCATAAAACGGCAGAGCAAACAGGAAGGATGCAAAAGTCGATACATCGCTGTGTACTCGACTCGCAAGTCCTTTGCTCACGATATCTTTCGCCGTAGAACACAGCGCACTGAAGATCGTAACGAGAAAACCCATACCACCCTACTTGGCCAATTCGCCGAGATTGCTACCACGGGTATAAACTAGCGGACTCAGAGCAGGTGTAGTAGATAGCTCATTATCATGAGGTTCACACAACTCCGCTTCCTTATCCTCCTTTTTGTATCTACCTGCATCGTTCTCTACCTACCGAGATTATCCAGGGACTCCCTGGCTCAGACAAGGACGGAGGCCGATGTAGTTGCAGTCGTGGATGGAGATACTCTTCGATTACGGGTTGGTAGAGACCGCGAACTGCTCAGATTGATCGGAATCGATACTCCAGAGAGTCGCATAAACAAGCGAGCAGAAAAGCAGGCCGAGCGTAGCCTCACTGATACCGATACGATAATCAAACTAGGCGAGCGAGCGCGCTCAGCGGTGAGCGGGCTGGTACCCGTTGGTACCAGGATTACGGTGGAGTTTGATGTAGAGCGAAGGGATCACTACGGGCGTCTTCTTGGGTATGTGTACCTTCCCGACGGAAGCATGCTCAACGAGAAGATCCTCTCGATGGGATACGGTAAGCTCTTGACGGTGCCACCCAACACCCTTCACTCCGATCGATTGAGAGCAGCTTTCGCGGACGGGCGTTCAGCTCGGCGCGGGCTGTGGTCCATGGAGGGATTCGAGGAAACCCAGCCCAAACGACATCCTGCTCTACCGCCGCTCTTCAAGCATCGCTGAGTGAGCGTAAGCTGGTTTTTTATCCCCTTACGAGGAGATCTCAACTTACTTTTTACGGCGCTTGCGGGTTTTGAGTGGGTAACACCGAGGAGTATTGCACAAGGAGTCCACTGATTGGCCCTTTCAACGACGAGTTTGCGCTAGCTAGAGCACCTTCAGGTGAACAAGAGGTCAGCGAGGGGGTATCATACCGATTTTCTTATGCCCTTCACCCTCGTTGTGCTCCCACTCTCTTTTTATTTCCCCCTTTTTGTTTACATAATCCGGCCAAGGGTTTCAGCCACACTACCCACTCGATTTCCTGAAGCGCCCTTTTTACTCTCGGCTTTTCTGAAACGTGCGCCTGGTAAGTCGGGGTGCGGTGGATTACCCGTCGTGCTATCATCTTTCCATGAGTAGCTCTTTTATTGATCCCCGGCGACCTCCGCAAGAGGTTGCCCTGCGCGTCACGGGCCTCAACTGTACCAACTGCGCCCTCTCTCTCGAGCGCCATCTCGCTCGAGTAGGGGCAGATTCCCCATCCGTGGATTTTGCGAGTGGTCGTACTACCTTTTTAGTGGGAGACCCGCAGCAACTTCAGGATATCAAAGGAAGCATCCAGCGCTTAGGGTACGCAGTGTCGGATATCTCGGAGCAGCCGACCTCTAGTCGACAGATCACGCTGTATGTGAAGGCTGCTCTGTGCACGGCCTTAACCCTGCCAATGCTGGTGGGGATGTTTCTGCACATCCCCGCCCTGCATAATCCGTGGATTCAGCTCATGCTGACAACACCGGTTTTCGTAATTGGTATTACGCATTTTGGCACCAGCGGCCTGCGCTCGTTGCGAGCCGGCGTAGCCAATATGGATGTCCTTACCGCCTCTGGCATTTTAGCAGGATACGTTGCCAGCATCCTCACGTTAGCTCTCGGGCTGGGGCACGATCTGATCTTCTTCGAAGCAGTCGCGTCCATAACAACCTTTATTCTCGTCGGACACCTACTCGAAGAGCGCGCAGTACAGAAGACAACGTCAGCAATCAAAGAGCTTTCGAACCTTCAACCCAGCGACGCACAACAAATACTGATAGAGGAGGGCGGAAGGGAGCGTCTCGAAAGAATTGCTGCACGGGATATACGAGTTGGTAACCTTTTGCAGGTTAACACCGGGGATAAGGTTCCGACTGATGGGACCATCGAACGTGGGGCCTGCTCTCTCGATGAATCGATGCTGACTGGAGAGTCTGTTCCGGTTGATCGCGGTATAGGCGATCACATTATCGGTGGGACACTTTTGATCGCCGGTTCAGTTGCCGTTCGCGCAACCGCGGTTGGAGATGACACCGAGCTTGCCGCGATCGTTCGGATGGTGCGTGACGCTCAGCAGCGAAAGCCCTCTATTCAACGCATCGGAGACGCCGTGAGCGCCTGGTTCGTACCCTCCGTGTTACTCATTTCAACTCTCGCATTGCTGGTGAGTGTCGCTCTCTTTGACGTACCACTTTCACAGGCTATAGTGCGGTCCTTGGCGATCGTGGTCGTTGCATGTCCCTGCGCGATGGGATTAGCAACTCCCACAGCAATCATGGTGGCTCTCGGACGTGCGGCCAAAAACGGCATACTGATGCGGGGCGGCGATACCCTCGAAAGACTCGCAAGCATAACTCATGTGGCTTTCGATAAAACGGGCACTCTCACGAAAGGCTCTCTCCATGTAGGAGAGCTGTCTCTCTACGAGGGGTTCGATTCTTCTGCTGCAAAAGCCATCCTGGTTTCTCTGCAGCGAGCATCTTCGCACCCGATCGCACGCGCTATCATCGATACATACGGGGCAAGCTACTCGAATGGGATTGGGCTTCAGGCGATTACCGAAACAAAGGGTCTTGGAATCGAAGGTGTTTCAGGGGATGGTTCGCGCTACCTGTGTGGCGGGCGTGCTATGTCAGCTCGCTTCGGAATCAAAACAACCGATGATCTAGTGCTGATCAAGGATGGTTTTTTGGTTTCTTCACTCAAGCTTCGAGATGAGCTGAGACCTGAAGCGCCGCAGGTCGTTTCGGCCCTCGAGCGCTTAGGACTCTCGACCTCTATAATCAGTGGAGATACCCTCGAAAAATGCGCGGAAATCGCCAAGCAGGTCGGAATCCGAGAAGTACATGGGGAGCAGCTTCCAGAACAAAAATTGTCGATCCTGCGGCAAACACAGGCAATGTTCCCGATTGCATACGTAGGTGATGGCGTCAATGATGCCCCTGCGCTAGCAGAAGCTACTGTAGGTGTCTCTCTGGGTTCTGCCTCTGATGTCGCAATGAAGTCAGCACAGGTGCTCTTGACCGGTGCAACGATTTCGGCGCTTCCCAAAGCGATCCGATTAGGACGTTTGACAGTAAGGACAATCAAGCAGAACCTCTTCTGGGCGTTGTTTTACAACGTTGCCGCCATTCCCTTGGCCGCTCTGGGTTACATCTCACCACTCGCAGCGGCGCTGCTAATGACCTTCTCAGATGTTGTTATCGTAGGAAACTCCTTGAGAATACGGTATCGTTCCCTCGACTCTCAGACGTAGACTCGAGCGGTATCGTAGTGTAGCCAAGAAATCAAAGAGCACGGGCGCACTACGCACCAACTTCTAATTCGAACCCAGCCACCGCTCGTTCGGCATACAGGTTTACAGTACCGCGATGAATCCATGAGACAACACTCCAGGGTTCAGCCCTCGAGCAAGGAAGAGCTCGCACCCTACCAGCTACCCATTTGCATGTGCCGCCTGCTCTCTGCGGAGATCTTGGAACAACGGCCGCTCAGGAGGCCTTCGCCCTTGGTTCGAAGTACCATGCGGGTACTCTTGTGGTCGATTGCATAAGCGTGCTGCGTGCCGTAAAGTCAGTAACATAAAAATGACAGATATTCCCGCCCCTCTCTCGCAGAATGTAGACAAGATCTGTCTGGACGATCGAGTGATCTACTTGGTTGGAACGGCTCATGTAAGTGCCCAGAGCGTCGAGCTGGTGGAAAATATCATCTCGCAAGTGTCGCCAGATGCGGTGGCTGTCGAGCTCTGTGAAGGTAGGTTTCGCTCGATGCGGGACCCGGATCGTTGGAAGAATACCAACATAGTCACTGTGGTCAGAGAGGGTCGCTCCCACGTTCTCCTCGCCCAACTTATGCTCGCGTCCTACCAAAGAAAACTCGGGTTGAAACTCAAAATCAAACCTGGGGCGGAGATGTCAGCGGCGGTTCATGCTGCCGAGCAACTCGGTGTTCCATTCTTTCTCGCGGACAGGGATATAGGCATCACTCTGCGTCGAGCTATGGCCTCGCTCGGGGTGGTCGGTCTATTCAAAGTTTTATATTCCGGACTTGCAGGAATGCTGCAGAAACCCCAAGAGGTCACGGAAGAAGAGATAGAACGACTCAAGAGCACCGACGCCCTCGAGGAGGTTCTCCGGGAGTTCGGGGCGCTATTGCCCAACCTACGCAGAACTCTGATCGACGAGCGGGACGTGTATCTTGCTCAAAAAATTAGGGAGGTAAATGGGAAACGTATTGTGGCTGTGGTTGGCGCAGCACATGTCCCTGGTATCAAAAGGCACATCAATACGCCATCTGATCTCGGACCTCTCACTATCGTGCCACCAAAGAGCCTCACCCTGCGAGCAATAGGATGGTCGATTCCACTTCTTATCGTGGCGGGGCTCGTATACGGACTAGCTACCTCCGGAGCCGGCACATTCACCCGGATGCTCACGACCTGGTTTTGGATTACTGGAGTCGCAGGAGCGTTAGGTGCTGCAGTAGTGCGGGCGCACCCCCTCACGGTAGCAGCCTCGTTCATAGCTGCCCCGGTCGCGGCGCTTCATCCGCTTCTGGCAACCGGTTGGATCTCTGGGCTCGTGGAAGCACTGGTGAGAAAGCCCCGGGTGTGCGATCTGGAGACAATAATGGACGACATGTCATCGGTGCGTGGCATGCTCTCTAACCGCGTGAGTCGTACCCTGCTCATCGTTGCGACTACTAACCTGTTCGTTATGGTTGGAATGATTTTCGGTGCCAAGGAGATGCTCTCCATCGCAAACGAGCAGGCACCAGCGAGCGTTGTTGCTCCTCCTCAATCACCCACGCCGTCAGAAACACCGGGTTGATCCGCGAGATCGCCACAAACCCGTGTTTTCTCGGGTTTTTTGGGCTCTAGGCTGCGTGGTATGGTGCGCTCCTCGAGGGGCTTGGTTGGATTATTCCGGACCAAGCTAGTATACTAAAACGGGCCTTGAGGAACCCTAAGATGGATGAAGCTAAGAAGATAGACTATCTCGAGTACGGCCGGTCAATAATCCGTGAGGAGATTACTGCCCTCTCCTGCGTAGCAGAGATGCTCGACGCTCGATTCCTCAGAGCGGTAGACACAATACTGGAGCTCCAACCTGGGTCGCGTATCGTTGTATCAGGCATCGGGAAGGCAGGATTCATCGCCATGAAGCTCTCGGGAACCCTCGCAAGTATCGGCTTTCCGAGCTTCTACCTGCATCCCGCAGATGCCGTTCACGGAGACCTCGGACGTTTTACGAAACACGACATCGCCTTACTACTCTCTAATTCAGGGGAAACAAGTGAGGTTCTGCGCCTGCTTCCGGCTCTGAAGCAAACCGGTAGCTACATCATCTCCATGACAAGTTGTGCCACCTCGACGCTTGGTAGACACAGCGATCTGGTGCTCGAGATGGGCAAGTTCCCGGAAGCGGGTCCTCTCGGCCTAGCCCCGACCACAAGCACCACAGCTATGCTGGCTCTAGGTGATGCTCTAGCTATGACACTCGTCTATCGAAAGGGCTTCACACGAGAGGAGTTCGCCGCGTTTCATCCCGGTGGAGACCTCGGCCGATCGCTGATGCTCATATCCGAGATCATGCGGACGGGCGATGCTCACTGCGTTCTTCACTTCGCTACGATTACCCGCAAAGGATTACACTCCATTACAGAGACGCGAGGGCGTCCGGGAGCCGCCGCGATCGTGGATGACAATGGTATGCTCATCGGTATATTCACTGACGGCAATTTACGCCGTCACCTCGAACAAGACACATCCTTCCTCGATAAACCGATCGGTGAGACCTGTAGCCGGAATCCACTGACGGTCATGCCGACTCAACTTGCACAGGAGGCATCCCGCATCATACAAGAGAGAAAGGTCGATCAGTTGATCGTCGTTGACGAAGCTCAAGCACCCGTAGGGTTGGTTGACATACAAGATCTACTTGCTCACGGTATGATCCGGCCCGGCTCAGCATGAGCTTTGCATCTTCGTCCCTGTTTCCCCTTGCGGGCAGAAGAAGTACCATAGGCTCGTGCTGACGATTGCCCTCAAAATGCTGGTCGGAAATCGCGGGAAGTTCTTCGCCATGCTCTTTGGCGTCGCACTTACCTCGCTCATCATTACGCAGCAAGCCTCCATCTTCGTCGGGCTCATGTCGCGTACGGTCGGATTCATTTGGGATACCTCGCAACCCGATCTGTGGATCGTCGATCCCAAAGCGCAATTCGTAGACGATCTCAAACCCCTTCAAGACACCAAGCTTCTGCAAGTGCGTGGTGTAGAGGGTGTTGCATGGGCCGTTCCTCTGTACAAGGGATCCCTCCGCGCACGATTGGCAAATGGAACATTCCAAACCTGCAATGTGATCGGACTCGACGATGCGACCCTCGTTGGCGGGCCTCCAACTATGATTGAGGGCCACCTCGCTGACCTGCGTCGAGCGGATGGAGTTATCGTCGACGAGGCTGGAGCAAACGGGAAACTTGCGAAGCGTAGCCCAATCCCTGGGGCTCAACCCGTTCCACTCAAGGTCGGGGACACTCTCGAGCTCAACGACAACCGTGCTGTCGTAGTAGGGATAGCGCGCACAACGCGAACCTTCCAATCTCAGCCGATCGTTTACACGACATATTCGCGCGCCATGCGT
Organism: Bdellovibrionota bacterium; assembly: GCA_040398075.1. GTDB lineage: Bacteria > Bdellovibrionota_C > UBA2361 > UBA2361 > OMII01 > OMII01. The sequence goes on from JBBAUR010000010.1 coordinate 83,601, forward strand.
TTTGCACCGCGAGAGCGCAAGCTGCTCTCGTTTGTTCTTGCAAAGGTGCGCGATGGTGTTGATCCACAGATCATCATCAAGAGGATTGCGCAGCAAACCGGGCTCGCAGCGTACACACCTCAACAATTCAAAGGTATCACGATCCGCTACTTCATGCGAAATACGGGCATTCCGATAAACTTTGGTATGGCGGTTGGTCTTGGCTTTCTGGTCGGTGTAGCGATAGTAGGACAAACCTTCTACAGCTTCATTCTCGACAACATACGTTACCTCGGTATCCTGAAAGCTATGGGAGCTTCGAACGGAACCTTGTTCATGATGATCGGACTTCAAACAGTGCTCGTAGGGTTCCTCGGATGTGGGCTGGGAATGGGCATAGCATCATTGACCAGCATTTTGGCAAAGAACTCCGAATTGGCTTTCTGGATGCCATGGCAGATCCCAGTCGTGACGGCGCTCGCAACAGCTCTCATCACTTTGCTAACCATCATCCTGAGCCTCGGGAAGGTTCTTCGTCTCGAACCAGCAATCGTTTTTCGAGGATGAGATGAGCACTGCGATATCCTGTACAGGTATTACCAAGAGCTACGTGACCAAGACCAGCGTTACCCCAGCTCTACGTGGTATCGACCTCGAGGTCCGGGTAGGCGAGCTCTTTATGCTCGTCGGCCCCTCTGGATGCGGCAAGACCACTCTCATCTCTATCATTGCAGGAATCCTCACGCAGGATGGCGGAGCTTGTCGTGTTTTCGATCACGACATGAAAGCCATGATAGATACCGAGCGCACATCGTATCGTGGCAGAAACGTGGGGTTTGTTTTTCAGTCGTACAACCTTATACCAGTACTCACAACGACGGAAAATGTGAGCATTCCATTACTCTTGAATGGAATGTCTCGAGCCGATGCTCGTCGTCGAGCAGAAGAGGTTTTGGTCGAGGTCGGCCTGAAGGAGAAGTTGAAAACGCTCCCCACCGAGCTCTCGGGTGGTCAACAACAGCGGGTAGCTATTGCGAGAGCACTTGCACACAACCCCAAGCTGATCGTGTGCGACGAACCAACAAGCGCCCTCGATCATACCACTGGAGAAGAGATCATGGAGCTCTTTCGGGCGGATGCCTTGCAAGGGCAGCGAACTCTCGTCATCGTAACCCATGATGCTCGCATTTTCAGATTTGCAGACAGGATTGGAGCTATGGACGATGGAAGGATAACCAGAGTAGCAAATTCGCCGACCGAGTTCGCAATCTAAATATAACGAAGTGTTTATCGGGGAACTATGATTCGATTCTACATCCTCCCAGTTCTAGCGCTCGTAGGGATACTTTTTGTGATTCGCACAGTAGTCGCCGGGAGTGTGCCAGCACCGGTGGCTGCACCTGTAGTGGAACCGGCAAAAGCACCCTTTGACACCTTTGTTGCAGGGTCCGGTATCATTGAATCGATCTCTGAGAACATCGCGATAGCCTCGGCTCTACCGGGAGTCGTAAAAGCGGTGTTTGCCACGGCAGGCGATCCGGTTTCGGTGAACCAGCCTCTTTTTTCACTCGATGATCGCGAACTATTGGCAGAGCTGTCAGTTCGAAAGGCACAGGTCGAGCGAGCCAAGGCTCAGCTGGTGGATGCACAGACTCAGCTTTCTATCTACAAGACCGTAGGAGACAGTCGCGCAATTACCCGCGGAGAGCTGCTCAAGCGTCAGAGCGCGGTCGAGATAGCGAAAGCTGGTCTCTCAGAAGCCGAGTTTCTCGTCAAAGCGACTGAAACGACCTTGGATAGAATAGTCGTTCGCTCTCCGATCAATGGGACTCTGCTCCAATCCAAGATTCGCGTCGGTGAATTCGCTCCGGCCCAGTCCCTCTCGTCGCCTCTCATGATAGTCGGAACAACATCACCTCTCGCTGTGCGGGTCGATGTCGACGAGAACGACGCATGGCGGGTGAAGGCCGGGAGCCGCGCATCAGGGGTGCTGCGCGGAAACACCTCGATAACCTTCCCACTCACGTTCGTTAAGTTTGAGCCGTACGTGGTACCGAAACGCTCCCTGACGGGGGAAAGTTCCGAGCGCGTAGATACCCGCGTGTTGCAAGCTGTGTACTCCTTTGATGGTAAGGGCCTACCGATCTACGTTGGGCAGTTAGTGGATGTTTTTATCGAAACTGGGGAGAGGTTACCAGAATAAATCGAGCTAACTCACTTCCTTGCTTTCGCAATAGCAGGCTGTTGCTAAGGAAAAGAAACTAGTTGTAATCCTTTATCGACGATAGCAAACCAAGCGCGACCTGCATCGTTCTTCACAAACGCTATATCCATGACTGAATCCTCACGGCTACGAGAGTAGAGGACGCTTCGGTTCCAGGTATCCTCCGGGCCGTACACGACTACCTGCGTCGGTCCGAGCGCAGCCACGTACCGTTTTTCATTAATCATAAAATCTATTAATTTCGAAAAGCCGTACTGAGTATCGTCCTTGTCGACGATCTGGAGAGCGTATTTTCGGGTCCGTGTATCTCTACGCAGAAGACTGACACGCCCTTGCGCCAGCTGCCCGTAATTTTGATGCCAGCCATCCGCTATCAATATCGATGGATCATCTGGCTCACCAACCAGCCGAACAGCACGAACTCCACGATAACTCGGAAGGAGCTCACGCACCCCGTCCTTCAAGAGCGAAAGGTCTCCGTCTTGTCCCTGAATATCACCGTATGGACGGCCGACAGCGACGGTTTCTCCAAGCACGTCGACAGCACTACCCATCCGCAACGATGAGGTCTCCGCAAAAGCCCAAGGGACATCTGCCGAGGGGGTGAGAAAGCCAACCTTTGTGATGTACTTAGATTCAAAAAAAGCGATACCAACCCTCGATTGAGCACCCTTTGTATCGAGCCACTTTAAGAAGGGTATCTCCGCTCGCTCACTCGAAAAAGAGAAGACCTCGCGTTGATTTTTGAGATCTCTCGTAACGGAAATCACCCGTATCGGCGCATCGAGTGCCGCGCGCCCCATTCCCGTTGCAATAACGTACTGCGTGGGAGAGGCCGTAACCTGCCATACATTTCCCTTTACAATCGTGCTAGCCCGCTCTTGCAACGAGTTTCGAGCAACTGTCATTATCGAGAGCCTTCCCGACTGTGGATCGAACGTTGCCACCTCGTCTAAAAGTCCGAATACAGCCGTTACCCCGTCATACTTCGAGGTTTGAGCCACTGCGTTCGAGAGTAATCCTGGTAATAAAAGCGCGACGAAATACAACTTGCAGGTCTTCAATACATTCATGGATCCCTCCGATGGTCACCAGTAGTGTGCATTCGATACAAGTCGATGAAAAGAGCGAAACGGTTAGTGCTCCAATCACAAACCTTCCTATGTGCCTAATCTTAGCCAGATTTCTCTTTAACAGGCTGCGGAAAAATGGCTTCACAGCGAGAAATTCGAGGTTTTGGTGATGGGTGAGGAGCTGTTCAAGGTCACTCTCGGGACCTTGAGCGGTACAGAGCTATACGTTCCACGGCATGCTGCTTTTGAAGAGCGGCGCCTAGCTTCCTTAAGACACGATGTGAGGGTATTATCTTCCCGATGCTCTCTCATGACAACAAGCAGTATCTGGATTTGGATGTGTGGGCCACTCAACTAGTTGGGACGGTCGTGTCTCGGCTCAAGGAGAGGATCAGTAACTTTGAAAGTGACCCAGCTCCTGGGATATCCGCTCCTACAATAGCGCAACAGCGGCGAAAATTCACTTTTTTGAGTACCCTTATCGCTGCTCACGATGCGCACGACCCCGAGCTTGGCCGAAGAAAGCCGCAAAGCGAACTACATCGCATCATCAAGGGCTTGATTGTTCACTTCATCACTCAGTCCGAGCGAGATATCCAACCCGTAAACATCGAACACAACAGAAACCCGGTAGCAAAGAAATACTGGGAAGAGCAGCAACCAGACGCATTCGAAAATGCGAAACTGCCAGGTTTATTTCATGTTGCGGCCAGTTACAATTATTTGAAGGACTATAAGCAGGGAAGTACTGCTGCCAAGTTTCACGTAATTGGAGAGCTTGTGCGAGTTTGTATAGACGTTTTTAAAGAGGAACACCCCAAACTCAATCTCCCTTGTCCGACCCAAGCTTCTATTTATAACGACCATCGGGAAGCAATTGATTTGGCCTTCTCCATGCGCAGGGACTAATCGAAGCTTCACCGAAGACTTAGAGTGCGTAACAAAAATGCTCCTCTGCTTCGGATGGCTGCAATCGG